>NZ_QQIK01000002.1:0-466655 GCF_003494325.1 Haemophilus influenzae | reverse complement strand
ATTTTGAATATTCTTCCGTTCGTGGCACATACAATAAAGCAAAGTATATGCCACAACGGATCGAATATATGCAGTGGTGGGGGAATTTTGTAGAAGAGGCATCTGATGGGAAAGCATTAATGGGCTGCTAAGATGAATAGCAGCCTGATTCAATTCTTTCAATGTAGTCATTTATTTGTGCATCAGTCCAAAAATTATTCCCACCGACTAGATGAGGCTTTGGAAAATTGGGGTCGTTTTTTATCCTTCTATAAATTGTTGGTGCGCTCATATCTAATAAAGCAGAAACAGTTTTCAAATTATGTAATTTTCTTGTCGTAGATTCCATATTTCCTCCAATAAAAAACCGCCCATAAGAGCGGTGGTTCGTTAATATTGTTGTGTCTGTTCGGTGTGACAGATTTTGCCGTCACAGTCTTGATTAAGATTTAGGGCGTGCGCCATATACACCACAAATGCACACACCAGCGTAATGATTAATTTGTTCATTTTCTGTTCCTTTTGTCGGATTTTAGGTGTGATAATCCGCCACACGGTAAAGTGCGGTCGGATTTTGTGGTGTTTTAGAGAATGTCTAGCTGAAAGCCTGTTGCTTTAGGGTTATAGGCTCGAAGATATTTTAATACACGCCAGTTATTACCTTGCTCGCATTCAAATTGCTCTGTAATGCGTGTCAATACGTTATGGGCATGACGGAGAGTGCTGCGATATTCGTAAGCCATGCTATAAACGGAAGCAGCGTAGTGCGAACCAATTTGTTTTAATGCTGGGTGAAGTACTTGGCAAAGTTCCATGCCACGCAATAAAGCAAACCACGCCCAGACGAGCTGTTGTAGGTCATGTTCTGTAAATTCACGGGTGTATTTCTTTTCGACTGATGGCAAGACAATAGGCTGTAAGTTCATAATGAACGCCATTGCATTGCCGTATTGGTCTTGTGGTAATTGGTCGTATTTGGCAATGTGGAACATGGCTTTTAATTGGCGGTAAATCTCTTGCCAGTGTAAACCTGTTCTGTGGTGTGCTTGTTGTACCGCAGATTGAATTGCTTGTTGTTGCTCTGGTGTAATTGTGTTTGGTAAAAGTGCGGTCGATTTTTTGACTTCTTCATCTAAAACATCGAGTACCCATTTTCTAAACGCTTTGGCAACTTTGGTGCGGGCGAACATGGCAATCAGGTGTGCACCACGAAGCGAGAAGATACGCACTTTTTGTAGTCCGCCTGCGGTTTGCATTTCCACAAGTGCGGTCATTTCTGGGGTAAATTCGTCTGCATTGCGGCCGTAGATTTTCATAACTGCAATTGATGGTTGGATATATTCTAATGCATTACCTAAATCAGTTGCTGTAAAGGAAAGTTTTGTTGTTTTGGTTGATAACCGAAAGGGAAGTATTGTTGAATGTTAAAGTTGTCATTTTACTGCTCTCTAATTAAGTTTTAAAAAAACTCATCACTACGAGGCTAAACGTTGGTGATGAACTAGATTGGATTAGCCTTACCGTTGAGCAGTCCGAACGGCGATCCGAAGATCTCCAACCTAGCTCATCATTGACAACTTTTGAAAGGGTATACCAAATTGGTATAACCTTTTAAAGGTATGATTTTGCTGATTTCCGGTTATAAAAAAAGACGCTTGTGCGTCCATTATTTTTTATCGCACTACTCAATTTCAGGAGGCTAATCCCGACTTTCTGTTGAAAGTGGGGGTATCTTAATCCGAAGTGATGGCGGTGTCAAATTATAATAATATCATCCCATCTGTTTGGGATTAATCACAGGCAACACAGGCACTATCGGTTTTGCTGTTGTGCCAGTTGTTGATGTATTGCTACGACTTTCATTTATCCAGTCGGCTAATTCACTCCAAGCAGCTAAATCTTTCTTAAAGAATTCATCATTGCGTAGATGATGATATTCTTTGATAAAAAATTTCACTTCGCCCTTAATTTTTTCTCTTGTATGGCTATCTAGCACTGCCCAATACTCTTTAACATCGTGTATGCAGATCAAAACGGGTGTGCCGTTATCGTGTAGGCTGTCTCTAACATAACGGTGTATTAATGTTTGGAATTTATGTAAGGGTATTTTGATGTTAATTTCATTCATTTTCGCCCTCCTTTTTTCTTATGGTGTTTAAAGTGCGGTCGATTTTCACGGAGTTTTAAATTGTCTTGTCGGATTTGTTCCACTTTAATTCTTAGGCGGTCATTATCGCTTTCAAGTTCTTTAATGCGTCTTGATTTGGCAAGATTTTCATTACCTAATTTTTCAAAGTGATATTTATTATTTTCGAGTTCCTCCTTGAGGATTATTCGGGCGAGGGATTTTAGTAGGTTCATGGTTTTTCCTGATAATAAAAAAGCTCGCCTAAGCGAGCTGGGTTGAGGGTAACAAAAAAGCCACTGTAAAATACAATGGCTTTCTTAGATAATACTTGAACTAATCGGTATACCGATTTATAATAATCTCACTTTCAAGGGGAAGCTTGAAAGTGAGCGTGTGGCTTAATCCCACGTTACGAAGAAGGAAAATAAAATGTTAGTTCGCATTTTCCTTATCGTTGTCTTACTACTAATTAGCTTTCCTGCTTATTAATAGGTAACGATAATCTGGGGGAAGTACCAGTTCCCCCAGTTCTTCAAAATTATGGGCTATAAAGATGAAATTGTCAATCAACGAAATTAAAGCGCGTTCAGATGAAAAACGCGGCGTAAAATCGAAGTCTTACAAGTTGCCATTAGCAACCATTGCTGAAATTGAACAACTCAGCAAACAACACGATATTCCACAAAACCAACTGATTATTCAGGCGGTTGAATTGTGGAAGCAATCGCGCTAAATGAAGCCTCTATTTACTTACGGATTTTATTTCTTCAGAGGGTTATACAAGCTATCTTTCCCTCTAAAATGGAATATCATCATCAAACCCGTCTTGTTCTGCTGCTGCGCTTAATGGATCGGGTTTTTCTTTGTCTTTGCTTGGCTGTTGTGTTTCATTGCTTGCCTTGCTGTCTAGCATTTCAAAGGATTGTGTCGCTACTTTAAGTGCGGTGCGATTATTGCCGTTTTGGTCTAGCCAGCTTTCCTGTACCAGTTTCCCTTTTACACAGATTTTTGAGCCTTTTTGCAGATATTGTCTTGCCACATCAGCAGAGTTGCCGTGTACCACAATGGGTATCCAATGCGTACGTTTAACTGTATTACCTTGTTTATCTCGGTAATCATCGCCTATAGCAAGATTAAATGTGGCAATTTGCCCGCCATTTTGGAATTGGCGGATTTCTGGGTCACTGCCTAAATGACCGACTAATATCACGGTGTTGGTGTTACGTGCCATTAGTGCATCTCCTGTATAAGTTGTTGATAATATTCTTGAGCAATTTCTACTCGCTCTTTGATTTTCTCGATGATTTTCTCATCACGTTTAATTGTAACGGTGGTAATACGTTTTTCTTGTGGAATTTGCTCAACCAAGTCAATGTATCGGCTTGGGTCGTCATAGCTTGATAATTGGTCGTAAGGGGTAGGGAGGAGGATAAAATCAATGTGCGCTTCATCACAATCCCATAGCCACATATAACCTTGCATTTGTGCGTCATACCCCGCTTTTTTCGCTTTTTCTTCTGCCTCGTCAGCAAAGAAAGGGTGTGAGCCAATATCCCAAGAGCATTTAGTATCTATGATTAATTTTCGACTTGGCACATAAATATCGCACTCGCCTGCAATCCAATCGTTTTCACGCCTTTCCGTGTTCTTTTTAAGCGGTAATCCACGTTTACGACCGCTTAACTTAATGGCTTGTTCTTCTAATGCGATGCCTTTCTCAGTGTATTTATTTCCTTCGAAATCTTGATAACCAAAGAGATCGAATTTAACGATTTTTCGCACCGCACTTTTGGCTGTCGCAGATATACCGCCACCGCTTTTCGGTTTAACCATTAAATCAGCAAGCCCAGAACATCTAGCTTTCAGTTTGTACATTTCCATTTTCAATCGCCTCTAATTCCGTAATTTGCTCTTGACTAAACTCATAAGCTCCACTATCACAAAGTTCTTGTAGGGTGGTTTCGCCGTTGGCAATGCTTTGTTTACATTGTTCGAATGTGGCTTCATCAACAACCGCTAAAAATTCCGCTTCTCGAATATTGTCGGTGTAGTTGAACTCTTGATTTTCTACATCTTTCACAACGGCTTGGTCGGCTAATACAGCTTGCTGCATTTCAACAGAGAGTGGAGCTTGTTTTGATAGCAATAACTTAGTTACAGTTTTTAATGCCATTGCCTCGAAGTTATCGTGCCATACGCCATAGCCTTTTTTGAATGTTTGGCTGTAGCGTTGAGCGTGTTTGACGATGTCATCGTGACTCATATAGAGTTCAGCCGAAAAATCGTTTACCAGTTTAAAATAGGCGTAATAGCCGATTGGGTTTTCGTTTTGCTCAGGTTCTTGCTCCCAGTCGAACTCAAAACCATTAATGAAATCTTTTTTGATAAGTTGCTTTTTGTACACAGGCAATGCGACTAAGCGTTTAAATTGCCCGCTACGTTGTGCCAATTGGATAAAGCCTTTATAGCCAATTTGGAATTGTGCTTCGGTTTTCTTTTCTTTGTTGTTTCTGAAAGGGACTATGTAAGCAAAGCCTAAGCCATTTTGTAGTGGCAAATTAAGTGTTGCAGCCATACAAGCAGCATTAAAAATGCTCATTGGGTCTGCTGTTTTAAGCATTGCATTGCTATTGGCGATTTGCATAACACTTGTTGCAAAGGTTGCCGCATTTTTGCCAACAAGTTCCTTAATCTTATTTTGCACATTCGCACTTTCAAAAAATGTTTTAAGTGCAGGAGTCTGTTTATTTTGTTGATGTTGAACTTGGTTTGTCATCTCGCCCCTCCATTAATCTGGGTCATAATCATTCATTCTGTCGTTTAATTCACGCTCGGCGATTTTCTTAATCGCTTCTTGTCGATAGGGTTCATAACTTGCGCCACTGCCAATGGCAAGCCAGAAATTATCGTTATCGCACAACATTTCGGTGAGTTCGTGATAATGCGTTTGGTCGCCTTGTTGTAAATCATTGTCAATTTCAGTGGCGACTTCATCTAAAGCGATTTCATAGCCTGCTTGCCAATCCACTTTACGTTGGTGTGCAGCATCGAGTTGAGCGTAGTAATCAGCGTAGGGTTTCATTAGTTTGCTCCTGTGTGGCTTGTACCATATTCGCAAGCATTGAGAACATTTCAGGGTTTAGCACAATGGTATGTGCGTGTGCTTTTCGGTCTAAATGTAGGCGGATATTGCCTTGTTTATCCACAAAATAGCCGTTTAATCCGTAGGGCGTGAAGGGTTTGCGACGTGGGGTAGCCGGTTTAGCTTTCGCTTCTGTTTTAGGGGCTTGTGGTTTTGTTGAAACCACTTCTTTTTCGACCGCACTTTTCTTCGGTGCGGCAGTAAATTGATTAGTTTCCGCATCTTTTTGATAAGGCGGAATATTGGTGTTTTCCATTGCATTAAAATTTTCGATTCGTTTATTTAGGCGTAAGGTTGCAATGGCTTCATTGGCAAAATAGGAAGTTTTTTGGTACAGCTTATTGTTCACCCATAATTCGCCAAAATAACTTCCGTTTTTGGTGCGGACGATTTGTGTTTTGTAGCTTTCGATTTTCATTCTTTTTCTCCTAAAGTGCGGTTAATTTCGGCTTGTTTTTGCTCGACATAACGATACATATCAGCATTGACCTGTGGGGTAAGATTTGCTTGATAGATGCCGTTTTCTTCACGCCATTGGGCTTTTGCTCTCGCGCGTTCTTCTTGTTGGATTTGTTCGCTGAGGGCGTTGTCGTGCCAGTCGGTGGGGTTGGCATTGGCGTCTAGGCTAATCCCGCCCACAATTAGGGAAATAACCAAGGCGGCGAGAAAATAGCTGATTCGAGTTAGCCATTTTTCACTGCCTTTCATAAAATGCGTGAAGCTTTGTTTTTCTTGGCGTAATGGGGTTTTTGAATGTTTCATTTTGTTTCCTTTTTAGTCGATTTAGTGAATTTGGGGTGTAAAAATCCGCCACACGGTAAAGTGCGGTGGATTTTGTGGTGTTTTTAGAAGTCGATTTTGACTGCTTTTGGATTAAAGCCTCGCAAGTGTTTTAATACACGCCAATTTGTCATTGGGTCGATGTTAAACTCTTGTGTAATACGGTTTAAGATTTGGTTTGTTGAGCGTAGCACGCTTAAATATTCGTAAGCCTGTCCATATATATCTCCGCTCATATTTGAGCCTAGCGCCTTAAAGGCTCTCTCAATATGTTGGAAAGTGCCGACGCCACGTTTGAAAGCGAACCATAACCAAGCAAGCTGTTGTAATTCATATTCGGTAAATTCAAATGTGAATTTCTCAGGTTCTGGCAAGGCGAGCTGTTGCGGTTGTGCGACTTGCTCTAATACGTCAAGCACCCATTTACGGAAATCTTTGGCTATTTTGGTGTGGCTGAACATGCCTATGAGGTGTGCGCCACGCAATGAGAAAATACGCACTTTTTGTAATCCGCCTGCCGTTGGCATGTCGATAAGTGCGGTCATTTTTTCGGTAAATTCGTCGTGGTGACGGTCGTAGATTTTGGTTACACCAACAACGGGCTGAGAATAACCAAGTGATTTACCGACATCTAAAGCAGATAACCAAATTTGGTTGTTTTGATTGATAACCGAAAGTTTAGTATTTTGAAAGGTTAATGATGTAGTCATATTGTTTGCCTCGTAACAAAGTTTTAAAAACTCATCACAAGCAACGCCAATTACTGGTGATGAACTGATCAAGGTTGGCGTACCGTGTTACGAGAAACGGCGGATCTTTCGATCCCCTTAACCAGTCCATCATTGACTACTTTTGAAAGGGGTTACCAAATTGGTAATACCTTTAAAGGTTTGATTTACTGATTTTCGGCTATAAAAAAAGCCGCTTTGAGCGACTATCTTTTTCACCGCTCGTAACATTCAGGAACGCCAATTCCCGACTTTCTGTTGAAAGTGTGGGTATCTTAATCCGAAGTGAGGGCGGTGTCAATCATAATGAAATCCTCTTTATCTAGTGATATCATTATTGTGATCAAACTTTAATATATATCACATAAATAAAGAGGATTTTATTATGAACGAATTGTACCCTATTGTGAGTGGTGCTTTAAGTGGATTAGCTGCAGTTGGTGCTTTAAAAGGCCCTATTGAAAGCCTTACCCAAATTTGGACTTTAACTCTAGGTAGATTTTCAGATGATGCTTACCAAAAATATAAAATAAAACAGGCGGCTAATCTTCAAAAATACGCTAATGAGGTAAAATCGGGAATAGAAAAAATCCCTGAAGAAAATATCCAAGAACCTAAAATGAGTGTTGTTGGCCCAGCACTTGAAGCATCTAAATTCTATATAGAAGAAGATGAAATAAGGGGAATGTTTGCTAAATTAATTGCTTCATCAATGGATAAAACACAATCTATTAACATTCATCCCTCTTTTGTTGAGATAATTAAAGTCCTCAGCCCACTGGATGCTCAAAATTTATATTCTCTCTATCACGGTGGAGATGAAACTATTTCAAAATTCAGAGTGACGAATAAAGAAAATGGAAATTATACCGATCATTTTAATCATGTCTTTTTAGGGAATCCAGAATGCCAAGATAATAACTTGATTGAGTCTTCAATTGATAATCTAATCCGACTAAAACTTGTTGACGTTTCATATAGTGAATATAAAAGCGATGATTCTCTTTATGATAAACATCGAGAAAATGAACTTTTCTTGAAATTTAAAGCCGAACAAGAAGAACTTCAACAGCATAATACTACATTATTAAATTATCTCCTTAATGGTGGGTTATTAACGGACGCAGATACTAATGTGCCCTTACCAGCTTCAGTACAGGAAAATTATTTAAATCAATTAAAAAAAGTTGTCCAAGAAAAAGAAATTGAGGTTGTAAAAGGGATTATTCAACTTACCGCATTTGGCAAGAATTTTTGCAAGGTCTGTTTATAAGTTTTTCTTCACAATTTCTGTAATCTCTTTTGCGTATTTTTCAAAAACTTTTGATTCTTCATTAAAGAAAGCGTCGAACCATTTTTCTATTTGGCTCATAAAAAAATAATGAACTGATAATGATACAAGTAGAGCAGTAAAAAAAGCGATTATTATTGTATTCATACATTCTCCAATTTATCTAATTTTTTGGCTTGTAAACCGATAATTTCTAATTTTTCCATTGTTGCGTTCCTCGTTTGTTTGCCATTTCAAAACACACTTCATCTATCATTCGCAACGGTTTCACATGCCGTTGTGTCTCTGTACTAGCAAATGTGTTTTGAAATATCCACATTGGGATATTCGCCTGCTTGAGCTCCACTTTCGGCAACTGCACCGTTTTTCACTGGCTTTGCATGGGCAGACTTTAAACCACAGTGTTATTAAGTAGGTTAGGGCTTTTAATCTAACGACCGCTTAATACCGTTATGCACTGTGATTCTGTAAGATAAATTGTTAAAGAGCGTTGAGATGTTGGTTATGTGTATCTCGTTTTGACGGGTTATTCTACTTAAAGTAGATTTAATTGCAACTAAAAATTGCATAAAAGTAGGTGTTTTCTCTATTAGCAGTAGTAAATATTTGATTTTTAATTGAATTTATTTTTGACTATTTGCTGAATTTGTGATCTAGATCATAGAAATGGCGTAGGGGGAGAATGCACTTTTTGAAAAATATGTTTATTTTTTGACATCTTGTAAATCTTACCTGCAGACTTTTTGTAGTAAATGCTGTATATTACGTGACAAAAATAACTGCAGAAAATTACTATGAAAAACTATATAAACCAACTTAGACATGAATTAAATGTATGCTCATCTGATATTAAAATACTGCAGAAAGAAAACAATATAGACATTATTAACGATGTAATCAAAAATATCATAGGAATTGAATCGTTAAGAGCATTAGGAGCATTTTTTACCCCACAAGCACTAGCGAAAAATGCAGTGAACCAATTTTCAACTGCAATTACGGCGGAATCAAAATTATTAGATCCGAATTGTGGTGTGGGGAATTTGCTAATTGAAGCTACAATGGGTTTGGGCGTCCAACCTTCTCTTTCCGCTACGTTAAAGATATGGAATGAAATTCTCTATGGTTTTGATATTGAATGTAATTTTATTGTTATTACTAAGCTTCGATTGATTCTTGCTGCACTTGCTCGTGGCGTTAAATTAGATTGCAGTATTGAGCAAGCTGAATCCTATCTTACTAATATCAAATTAAAAAATGCTCTCGATATTACTGCAGAGGATATTTCGCACATCACGCACTTATTAATGAATCCCCCTTTTTTAAGAGTTGACTCTCCAACGCGGGATTATTGGAAGAAAGGTAAGGTAAATTCAGCCGGAGTATTCTTTGATTATTATTTAAGGCTAATTCCAGTAAGGTGTGATGTTGTTGCTATTTTGCCAGATGTGCTACGCTCCGGATCTCGTTATAGTGGTTTTCGTCAATTTGTATCTGAAAACTTGGTTGGGAAGAGTGCTATTTGGGGACGTTTTTCAATGAATGCAGATGTGGATGTGTTTGTATTATCAGGTATTAAAGAATTTACTCATTCAAAAATTGAGTGGGTTAAATCTGCAGATGAAGGCAAACCAATTTTAGCAGATGAATTTAATGTATCAGTTGGCGCTGTTGTGCCATATCGTGATAAACAAATCGGGGAAAAATATCCTTATTTTCACCCTAAAAATTGCAAGAATTGGGCAGTTATAAATACTGCAGATGAATATCGACGTTTTAGCGGTAAAATATTTCAGTCGCCTTGTATTTTGATTAAACGCACATCTAGTCCGTCTGATAAATTCCGAGCTGCAGCAACACTTATTCGCTTAAATGAGCCAATAGCGGTTGAAAATCACTTAATTGTAGTTACGCCAAAAGATGGTTCATTAAGAAGTTGTAAGCGATTATTAAAAGTGTTAGCTAAAGCGCAGACCAGTCAATTCTTAAATGAGCAGATTCGAGCTCGGCATCTAACGATAGGTGCGGTAAAATCTATTCCGATTGATTAGCTTTTAGATAGAGTTTATTTGATGCGCTATCTAAAATATGATTATCAAAGGTTTCAATCATATTAAGTAAATTTTTTTTGATTTGCTCATAAATATTATTTAGATTGTGACGAGATATAGATGTTTTATCACCATGTGAAATAGCATTTCTTGAAGCCAATAGCTGTTCATCAATAAATGTTTTATGAGCATCAAAGAGAGTAGCGTCAAAACCAAGCTGCATTAAAATTTCAGTAGTAACATCGGAATTTAAATTTGATTTTGTTGAAATTGTCTTTTCGCTATCCACTTTGAATAAAGTCTCATTTTGATTAAAAAAATCATGTAGCATTTGTTGCGATTGAATCTTTTGAAGATTCAATGTCTTATCATAAAAATATGCAGGTAAAAAGATTTGCTTAAAATTTTCAGTCAGATCCCCTACAGGCAGTTTTTGCTCACTAATATATTCGATGTATTTCCTTGCCGAATATTTAACATGCCCTTCCCAATGTGAATATAGCAGAGCAATACTTGCTTTTAGCATAACTTCTTTTCGATAAGATGATACTTCACCATCTTGTAATAGAAAATGAAATTCAGTAAATTCTTGCCTGCGCCATGATAAGTCTTTATTGATATCCTCTTCTAGTTTTTCGTATTTCATCGCAACTTAAGAGTAGTTAGTTGTAAATAGAGTTTTACCTTGTATAACCATTTCTTTCATTCTATCTAATGGCCGCATATTCCTTTCAATTTTTGGATCTTCTGAAATTAATTCGGCTCTAAATTTTTTGAAATCTTCAATTTGGCTGGCAGGCATAGCTTGTGGATCTCTTTCAATGGCTAATGATACCCCGCTTGCTAATACCTCAAATATAGGCATCGAAATTGCGCCTGTATAATCTTGTTTGGTTTGGTTATATTTTTTGAACGCTTTCTCGCCAAATTTTGTATTTAGATATTTAAATGTATTATTAAAGATTTCTTCTTCTTTTTTGTAATCAAATGAATCAGTGAAAATATTAGTTACCATCTGATCTAAATAGGGAGCAACATCGCTATGTCTAGAAAGTAAATCATCTTTTTCAATATAGCGTAATGCTAAATAACGCACTACCAATTCATTGTAATAACTCTCATCTTTTTGTTTTTGAGATATAGGTAGAGTTTCTATAAAATCGGTGCTTTGTGCCAAACGTTCAATCCAATGTTGTGCTGCTGGATTTACCATTAGAAGTAAGGCATTACGTACTTCTTGAGCACTTAATTCTGAACCTCCTGTATTTAGGCGTTGGAAAATCTCATATTTAGTATCGTTTTGACTTTCACGCTGTACAATCTTGATATCAATCTTTTCGCGCTTAAATATGCGTTGAATATTGCGATTTATAATATTTTCATCATCATTATCCGGGTCGCCCCAAACTTTACCTTGCAGACTTGGTAGATACTTTGTGCCATTCAGTTTTAATGGTTTACATAACTCGCCATTATTGCCTCTCATTTTCCCCATAAATGAGAGAATAGTAGATATTCTTTGCAAACCATCTACTAATTCCCATACTCCATCTTCACGTTGAGACACGAAAATAGATGGAATTGGAATGCCAAGCAGTACTGATTCAATAAAATTACTTTTTTGTTCTAAAGACCAACGGAAAAGGCGTTGAAATTCAGGACGAATTTCTAACTCACCATCATCATACATACTCACTAATTCTCCAATTGACATTGGATAAGAGTCGGTTTTGACATTTAGGCGAGCTTTATTTAATTCAATTTGTAGTTTATCTTTACACATTTCTTATTCCTATATAAGAAAACAACATAACTAGTTTTTATAGGTTAATTATTACAGAACAACAATATCCAGTGTTAGTTTCTATAGTAATACTGAATACCAAAAAACTTTCCCAAGTACCGATATATCTTTTAGATCGGCTGTTTCGTCTGGGTGTTCTTCGCTGTTATAACTACGGATTTTCACTTGTTCGTTTGGCATATTGTAAAGTAGCTTTATGCGTAATAGCCCACCGTGATTTATTGCGTATATTTTCCCATCTCGGATTGTTTTATTACCAAGATCAATACCAACCGTTGTTCCATCCGGAATAACCGGTTCCATTGAATTTCCGTCAGCAATCACACATACCGCGTTTTCGTACTGTACTCCTTGTTTACGTAGTGTTGCTTTGGAAAAACGTAATTTGAAGTTGTTATAGTCCATTATGTCATCAGCAAAGCCGTTTCCGGCAGCAAGCCTAATATCTTGATAAAACGGAACGGCATATTCATCGCTATTTAGTGGGGTATTGCGATCCCATAAGTCGAATGAGCCAACGTCTTTCACATTAGAAGTTAGTTGATTTTCTAAAGAATCGGCTGTGCCGTATTTCAAATGAGCGGGACTAACTCCAAAGTACTTCGCCATAGCTTCAATTTTCTTATCTCTCGGGGTTGCAGTGCCTAAAGTGTAACGTCTAGCCATTTCATAAGTTACGCCAATAGCTTTTTGTAAATCCACAATATTTTTGCCTTGTTTAGCCATTAATTCATTAAGTCGGCTTGCTAAATTTGTCATAGACGCTCCTTTATTCTACTAAAGGTAGAAGATACAAAATTAAAACAGTTGATTCAATTCTATTTTTAGTAGTAGAATTACACTACTTTAAATAGAATTAAGAGGTTAAAATGCTACCAATCGAAAAAGCTTATGAAATCGTGGGCGGTATTTCGGCTATGGCTCGACATTTCAATCTTACCCCTTGGGCTGTTTCCAAGTGGCGTGAAAAAGTGCCTGCGGAACGTTGCGCAAAGATTGAAGAACTTACAGCAGGAAAAGTTAAGAAATCCGAATTACGTCCTGATTTGTGGGATTAATTTACCAAAATTTACCCAAAAGAAAACCATAAAAACAAGGCAAAAATTATGGAAATGAAGAAAGTTATTATCGAAATGATTGATCGGATTCCTGGGGGGAGAAGTGCGGTAGCTGGATTCCTAGGTTTTACCGAAAGTGAATTAAAGAATCGCCTTTATCAAATAAAGGGCCAACGATTCAAAAATGAAGAATTGATTGCACTGCAACTTGAGTATGGATGCACTGATTTTATCGATGAGCTTTGCCGAAATGCTGGTGGACGTTTTGTGCCAGATGTAGCGGAGGATGAATTAGACAAGGTTGAGCTTGCCAATTTACAACTGCGCGAGCTTTCTGCGCGTGGCTTGTTATTTGCTGTATTAGAAAAGGCATTAGAAGACGGTGAAATCACTTCGAAAGAAGAAGACAAAATCCGTCAAGCATTGAGTAAGCATTTAGCAGCGACGCAACATTCGATTGAATGTGCGATTGTGTTACACAAGAAATAAAAAAACCACGGCGGGAACCGTGGCTAATTCATTAAGGAATATACAGATGAACCAATTATTAACGATGACGAAAGAAAACGCAAGTATTTTGACGATGAGTAGTCGGGAAATTGCGGAGATTACATATAAAGAACACAAAAATGTATTACGTGTTATTCGTGATTTAATTGAACAAAATTTAGTCGCTCAAATTGAGCCACTAAAATTTGAGTATAGAAATCAATGGTTTGATTACTACGAGTTAAACAAGCGGGATACGTTTGTTGTTGTCGCTCGCTTATCGCCTGAATTTACTGCCGCTGTGGTCGATCGCTGGCAAGCGTTGGAAAATCGACAAAAACCAACCGCACTTATTCCGCAATCTTTTTCTGAGGCATTGATGTTAGCCGCTCAGTTACAAGCAGAAAAAGAGCGTAATGCGCCTAAAGTCGCTTTTGTTGATCACTATGTGGAAGTGGGGACGAGTAAATCATTTCGTGAGACGGCGAAGATTTTGAAAATACCTGAGCGTGCATTGGTCAATCGCTTGGTGGAAGATAAATATTTGTATCGTCAATCGGGTGTGCTTTTGCCTTATCAATCGGCCCACACCAAAGATCTTTTTACGGTTAAAACAGGCACCGCTGAACACGGTCACAATTACACACAGACACGTGTAACAAGCAAAGGCATTGAATTTATCGCGTCACGTTATGCTTCGGAGTTGATGCTATGAGTATGCGATTAATGGTTCAAGCAATGAATTGTAAGGTTGGCAATCCTGCTAGAAAACTTGTGCTTTTAAAACTAGCTGATAATGCCAATGATGATGGAATTTGTTTTCCTAGTTATCAATACATTGCCGATAAATGCGAGATGACCCGACGTAGTGCAATCAGTCACATTGAATATTTAATCAAAATGGGATTAGTAAGCAAAAAAGAACGTAAAAATAAAGATGGTTCCATCTCAAATTTATACTTTTTACACCTTGAACAAGGTAGTGAAAATTTTGCACTGGGTGGTGAAAATATTTCACTAGGTAGTGAAAATTTTGCACTAGGGGGTAGTGAAAATATTTCACCCATAACCAGTCACTCTTTAGAACCAGTCAATGAACCTAAAAAAACTACGCAAAAAAGCGAATCCGAAATGTTGCTTGAGCGGTTCGGGATAAGTGGACAACTTGCAAAAGATTTCATTACTCACCGAAAAGCGAAAAAAGCGCCAATCACAGAAACGGCAATGAATGGTTTTCTGAGAGAGGCAAACAAAGTACGGCTATCAGTTGCAGAATCGGTGGCAATATCCATTGAGCGGAATTGGCAAGGGTTCAAGGCTACTTGGTATTTGAAAGACAAGGAATTGCAAAGCATTAAACAACCTCAATCATCGAATACTTTTGCCGATGATGGTTCTTGGGCAATCGGCAGACAGCTAAATATCGATCCTGATTTGATACCGGAGGAATTGAGATGACAAACGTGATTCCGATGCAAGCCGTGAAAAGTGCGGTTAAAAAATCAGATATTCCCGACAATGCCGTTCGTTTGATTGACAGAATGTTTATCCGATTAAAATCAATCTTTCCTGCCTGGAAACAGGCGTTTGCTAGTGAAGTTGAGTATAACGAGACTAAGCAAGTATGGCTCGAGGAATTATTCAAGGCTGGCGTAGTTGAACCGATGAAATTAAAACATGGCCTTGATTTGGCTGCAAAATCGACTAGCCCATTTTTCCCAAGTGTAGGGCAATTCATTGCTTGGTGCAGTGAAGACTATCACGTATTGGGTTTACCGAATGAAGCGGAATTATACCAACGTTATAACACTTTCTTAGGCTATGCCCGATTCAATCGGGATGAATTTCAATATCGTTCAAAAGTGGAATTTTGGTTGCTTAAAAATCTGTACGAAAAGTGCAAGAAAAAATCGGAAGAGGACACGTTGAAAGCTATTCCGAAATTACTCACAGAAGCGGCAGAAAAAGTGCGGTCGAATTTTCCTTTTGAGGATATTCCTAAAATGATTCCAACAAAGCCAAGTTTTTACGATAAAGCGAAGGCTGATAAGGCGCGCGATAGCTTGATGGCAATGATCAAAGGGAAATGGGCATTGCAATGACAAGCTATAAATGCCCAAAGTGCGGAGCGGAATTAGAGGATTTTTATACGCCAGATTATTTTATATCGAGCAGCGAATGGGATGACGATCGTTTTCGTTGTAACGGTCACTTAATTGAGCCGATACCGTTTCCGCAGGTAAGTAAATACAGCGCAGTGAATCGAACAAAATCTTGCGGTTATTTTGGGTTAGAAGATTTAGGTGTGGAGTACAAAGAATGAGTTTTGAAGAGCATAACAATCGAAAGAAAGCGAACAAATTTGCTGAGTACATCACGGGAGAATCTTTGCGTCGATATTTGGCTGGGAAAGTCGAGAAGTACTTAGGTAAAAATCCAAGTGTTTTTGATGGTGCAGCAGGCAGTGGACAGCTTGAGCAATTTATTCAACCAAGTAAGTTTATTGCAGTAGAAATTCAGGCGGAATCATGCGCGGCATTAGCCAATAATTATCCAGATGCAGAAATTCATAACACGAGTTTTTTCTTGTATCAAAGTGAACCAAAAAGTGATTGTGTTGTAATGAACCCGCCATTCTCACTTAAATTTAAAGAACTTACCGAAGAAGAAAAGACCGCTATTCAAGCGGATTTTCCGTGGAAAAAATCAGGTGTGCTTGATGATGTTTTTATGCTGAAAGGATTAGCCAATGCGCATCGTTTTGGGTTTTTCATTATGTTTCCTGGCATTGCCTATCGAAACACCGAAAAAACACTCCGTGAAGTTATTGGGAATCAATTAGTCGAGTTGAATTTGATTCAAAACGCCTTTGAAGATACGCCTATTTCAGTGCTTTTCTTGGTGGTTGATAAAACTAAGTCAAATAACAAGACATACCGTGAATTGTATGACTGTGCCACGAATAAAATAATTAACGCTGATGAATGGTTAATTGATTCTGATAAATGGGACACGGTTTCACCGCCAGAGCCGCCAAAAGAAAAAGTAGATCCTATGAAATTAGAGTTGATGTCGCAAGCTCAACTAAAAGAGCAAATTCGCGCTCAAATTCAATTTAGCGGTATGGTGTTTGATTTAGAAGGCTGGCCGCGTGAAGAATTTGAAAAATTCTGCGATGAAGTCTGTGTTTTGATTCAGGAAGAAAAAAAATCAAATCGCTTTTTATTTGGCTGGGGCGAATGAATGAGCCAATACAAACCTTTCTTTTTACGCGATCAACGCATTAAAAATAATTGCTTGGATTTAATCAAAGAGCTGCCAACGGACGATAAAAAACCGTTAGTAGTCAAAATCCAACCAATAACACGAAACCTTGAGCAAAATGCCAAGTTCCACGCTATGTGCCAAGATGTTGCAAATCAGGCTGAATTTATGGGGCGTAAGCTCACAATGGAGCAGAGGAAAGTTTTGTTTATTTCGGGTCACGCAATCGCCACCAATCAAAAAGCAGATGTTGTGCCAGGTCTTGAGGGGGAATTTGTGAATATCCGTGAGAGTTCGGCTCAAATGAGCGTGAACAGAATGGCGAGCCTAATCGAGTATGTGACCAGTTGGGGCGTGCAAAATGGCGTGAGATTTAACGATAGATGGGGATTTAAATGAAACGCTTAAACGATGATGAGATTTTGGAGTTAAAAATTGTACTTTTGATTGCGGCAGTTTGGGTAATGTTTAATATGGTGTTTGGTTAATGGCGAAAGAGTATAAATGCAAAGTTTGTGGCAAAGCGTTTGTAAAAACCTTTAGTTCGACACAAAAAGTTTGCTCGCCTGAATGTGCGATTAAATTAGCCCGAGATAATGCGAAAAAAGCGCAAGAACGAGCAGAGAAGAAAAAGCAAAGGGAACGTAAAGCTAAATTAAAAAGTCGTTCAGAATGGCTGAAAGAGGCGCAAGCGGTATTTAATAAATTTATCCGTTTACGAGATAAAGACCAACCCTGTATCAGTTGCGGTCGGTATCATCAAGGGCAATACCACGCAGGGCATTATCGGAGTGTGGGGGCTTGCCCTGAATTAAGATTTTGTGAGCTCAACGTACATAAACAATGCGCCCCTTGTAATGATCACAAGAGCGGAAACATCATCGAATATCGAATTAATCTCGTCAATAAAATCGGTGCGGATAAGGTAGCGTGGTTAGAACGGCAAGACCACGAACCGAAGAAATACACCATTGAAGATTGCAAGGCGATGATTAAGCATTACAAGGCAAAAATTAAAGAGTTAGAGGAATAAATGCGTAAATTTAGCGAATTATCAGAACTAACGATTGAACAAGAAGAATTTGTTGACCGTTATATGTATCAATGGGGTGCTTGGGTGCGCAGCGGTAGGCTTGATAAACTGCAATTAAATATTATTGCAAAACTAATGCAATCAGTCATTCCTGCAGAGCCAAATGAACCAATTTGTGATGACTCAACAGGAATGATGATTAGCGAAGTTGTTGAGAGATTTTTCCTTAAAAACGACCGCACTTTACACTATATCGTATTTTCCTATTATGTTAATAAAGGCACTATTAATCATATAGCGGTTAAACTCCGTGAAAACTGCGGAGAGATAAAAATGCAGCCGTGTGCAGGCAAGCCAGATATTCGCATTCCAAGCCTTAAAACGATGATACGGAATGTTGAAAAAGAGCTAAAATTAGCGAAGGCAATAATTCACGAACTTCTTGTAATTGGGTTCGTTATTCTGCAAACTGGACGACAAAATGCAAAAAATATCAAAATTACTTATTGACAAACCTTGTCATCTTGTCCTATCATTTAGATGTAAGGTGGTCGTTGTGTAAGTGATGTTCACCGAATAAATTTTTACAGCCCTGATCGGAAACGGTCGGGGCTTTTTTATTGCCTAAAGAACAGGCGGGAGAAAATATATGCCAATTAAAGAGCCTGATGTGTGGGCGTTAATATGGTCTTGGTTGCAAACAAATCTTAGCTCTAGCTCAGCACAGAGTGCTTTTTGGGCGTTATTTATTTCTCTTTTAAGATTTGGGTTTATGCGTAAAAAGCCAGCTATTCGTTATGTTTTAATTGATGCGGCTATGTGTGTCTCTATTGCGGGTGTTGCGGTGCCAATTTGTACGCATTTATTTGGGCATACAGAATATTCTTCATTTCTTGGCACGATGATTGGTTTTGTTGGTACTGAAAAAATTCGCGAGTTTTTATTTAAATTCATTAATCGGAGAATTGAAAAAGATGACAATGATGATTTCCGAAGAGACATTTAATAAAATTTTTCCACACGCAGTTAAAGGTGTTTATCAAGCTATTTCGGTGCAGATAGAAAAAGCAGGTTGTGTAACTAAGATGCAGCAAGCGATGTTTTTAGCTCAATGTGGACATGAAAGTGGCGGATTTACAAGATTTAAAGAAAATTTAAATTATTCTTGGCTTGGACTTTCTAAAACTTTCCGTAAATATTTCCCAGACCCTCTTACAGCGAAGAAATATGAGCGCAAACCTGAGCTAATAGCCAATCGTGTTTATGCTAATCGTTTGGGTAATGGCGATGAGAAAAGTGGAGATGGTTGGAAGTATCGTGGTCGTGGACTGATTCAGATTACAGGTAAGGATAATTATGCCGCATTTAGAAAATGGTTAGGTAGAGATATTGAGCCAGAAGATGTGGCAGGGAATTTAGATTTATCTGTTAAAACTGCTGTGTGGTATTGGAAATGCTATGAATTGGCTGATCTTAATTCTGTCGAAAAAGTCACGCGAAGAATTAATGGTGGACTAAATGGCATTGATGAGCGTTGCAAGCTCTATCGAGCATTAATGGTAACGGATAATGACTAAGTACATTTACATGGCGTTAGCGGGTGTTGTAGTGGTTTTGATTGGTGCATTGCGTTACCAGTCTAGCGTTATAGATGAATTGAACATAACCACAAAGCAACAAGCCCAAACCATCCAACAACAAGAAAATGCGAACAAGGCATTGACCATTGCTCTACAACAAGAGCGTTATGCCGTTATTGAGCAACAAGAGCGTAATAATGAAATAGAAAGGATGGCAATAGAACATGCTGAATCAGTTAAAACAATCATTAAGACTCAACCTTGCGCTCACACTCGTTTGCCTCAGTCTGTTCTTGACCGCTTGTACAAATAAAATCACGACTAAAGCAGAATATATTTACCCGCCTCAAGCCTATACCGCACCTTGTGTCAAAACAGCATTTACTGGAGAAACATACGGCGATGCAGTCATACAGCTTGTTAAGGTAACCGCAGAGCGAGATAAATGTGCAAGCCAAGTAGATAATCTCAATAAGTGGATTAATCAAGCAAAAGGCGGCAAATAGGGTTTATAAGTTTTATTCAAGTATTTTAAGGATTTCCTATGTCAGACGTGAAAGGAAAATCCACGTCTGATGGCGTGGGGAAGAAAAAAACTGGTCGACCATCTTCTTATGTAAAAGAAGTGGCTGATGATATTTGTCAGCTTATCGAGCAAGGCGAAAGCTTACGTAAGATTTGTGAACGACCTGGAATGCCAAGTTTATCAATGGTATTCCGTTGGTTGAATGAACAAGCTGAATTTCGGGATCAGTACGCGCGTGCGCGCGAGAACCAAGCCGATTTTTTGCTTGAGGAGATGTTGGAAATTTCAGATCTTGCCACTCCCGAAGATGTTAGCGTAGCTAAGTTGAGAGTTGATGCTCGTAAATGGTATATCACCAAAGTCGCACCTAAAAAATATGGCGATAAAGTAACGCAAGAAATCACTGGTGTTAATGGGGCGCCGATTGAGCAAAAAATATCTATGGATTTATCAAGGTTAAGTGTCGATGAACTCAAACTTCTTAGAGAGCTTAAATCTAAAGCAACTGGATGCAATGATAGCTCAAAAGAGCTTGATTGATTTCACCACTCAAACCAAATCTGACTTTGTAACAGGGTGGTTCAATATTCTCATTGCAAAAGAGCTACAGCAATTTTATCAAGATGTAATAGATGGCAAGCAACCGCGTTTAATGATATTCGCTCCACCCCGTAGTGGTAAAAGTGAATTATTTAGTCGTCGTTTTCCTGCTTGGGCTTTTGGTAAAAATCCTGACTTGCAGATGATTGCCTGTTCTTATTCTGCTGATTTAGCTAGCCGAATGAATAGAGATGTTCAGCGGATTATGGACGATGAGTCTTATCACAATATTTTTCCCGAATCATCGTTAAATAGCAAACGGATTACGACTATATCGGGTCAGCCTTTACGTAATAGTGAGATTTTTGAAATTGCAGGACATAAGGGCGCTTATCGCTCCGCTGGTGTGGGTGGCGGTATTACAGGGATGGGGGCGGATATAGCCATTATTGACGACCCTGTAAAAGATGCTAAAGAGGCTAATTCTCAAACAGTTCGAGATAGCGTTTGGGATTGGTACACAACCACGCTTTATACACGTTTATCACCAAAATCTGGTGTGCTGTTAGGTATGACTAGATGGCACGAGGATGATTTAGCTGGTCGATTAATTGAAGAGATGAAGAATGGTGGCGACCAATGGCGCATAGTGAAATTTCCTGCGATTGCCGAAGAGGATGAGGAGTTCCGCAAAGAGGGCGAGCCATTACACCCAGAACGCTTTGATTTAGAGCGATTGAGCAAAATTAGAAAGGCTGTTGGCTCTCAAGCGTGGAATGCTTTATATCAACAAAGACCATCTAATAAGGGCGGTGGCATTATTAAAGGCTCTTGGTTTGGTCGATATAAAATTCCTCCACTAATTAAAGTCAAAGCAATCTACGCTGATACGGCACAAAAAATTAAACAGCACAATGACTATTCAGTCTTTATTGTCGCTGGCAGAGGGAGCGATGGGAAGGTTTATATCCTTGACCTTGTGCGAGGTAAATGGGAAGCCCCAGAACTTGAGCAGACATTAAAAGATGTTTGGGCTAAACACAAGGCAAGAAAAGACACTGGAATATTAACTCGAGCAAATGTGGAAGATAAAGCCAGTGGCACAGGCTTGATTCAAGCTATACGCAGAAATAATCAAATTCCAATCTCGCCCATTCAAGTTGATGCAGATAAGTACACTCGGGTTTTAGGTGTTCAAGGGTACATTGAAAGTGGTTATGTGATGATACCCGAAAATGCTCCTTGGGTAGCGGATTTTATTAGTGAGTGTGAGGCATTTACCGCAACAGATAGTCACGCACACGATGACCAAGTCGATGCGCTTGTAATGGCAATAACGGATATTTTAGGGAAACCTAAATCACTACTGGATTTATAAGATGAATATTTTAGATGGCATCAAATCACTTGCGCTAAAGTTAGGCAGTAAACAAGACCAGACATATTATGCTCGTGGGCTTAGCTTAACCGATGACTTAATGCAAGAAGCATTATGGCGTGATAACTGGATTGCAAATAAGGTTTGTATTAAACGTTCGGAAGATATGGTGCGTAATTGGCGCGATATTTTCTCGAATGACTTGAAATCTGAACAGCTAGACGAGTTCACTAAGCTCGAGCGCAGATTAAAACTGCGTGAGACATTAACTAAAGCGTTGCAATGGTCTAGTTTGTATGGGGCAGTGGGTTTATTACTTGTCACTGACACAATTAACATCACTTCGCCATTGCAGCCTACAGAACGATTAAAGCGGTTGATTATCTTACCTAAATGGAAAATTTCACCTACAGGACAACGAGATGATGATGTGTTTTCGCCAAACTTTGGTCGATATAGTGAATATACCATTATTGGCGGCACACAATCTGTTTTAGTGCATCATTCACGTTTATTAATTATCAATGCCAATGATGCACCTTTATCTGATAATGATGTTTGGGGTGTGTCAGACTTTGAAAAGATTATTGATGTACTTAAACGCTTTGATAGTGCCTCAGCGAATGTCGGCGACCTTATTTTTGAAAGTAAAATCGATATTTTCAAAATTGCAGGGTTATCTGACAAGATTTCAGCTGGGTTAGAAAATGATGTGGCTCACGTTATTTCAGCGGTGCAGTCGATTAAATCAGCAACCAATAGTCTGTTGCTTGATGCGGAAAATGAGTACGACCGAAAAGAATTATCTTTTGGTGGGTTAAAAGATTTATTGACAGAGTTTCGCAATGCGGTGGCAGGTGCGGCAGATATGCCAGTCACCATTTTGTTTGGGCAATCTGTTTCGGGATTGGCAAGTGGAGATGAGGATATTCAAAACTACCACGAATCCATTCATCGATTGCAAGAAACAAGATTGCGTCCTGTGCTTGAAGTGCTTGATACATTACTATGCAATGAATTATTTGGTGGGCAACCTGATGACTGGTGGTTTGAGTTTTTACCATTGACGGTGGTTAAACAAGAACAACAAGTCAATATGCTTAATACCTTTGCTACAGCGGCAAATACGTTAATTCAAAATGGCGTAGTAAATGAATATCAAGTAGCAAACGAACTCCGAGAAAGTGGTTTATTTGCTAATATCTCTGCTGATGACATTGAGGAAATGAAAAATGCTGATGAACTTGCCCAGAAATTTTGAAGAACCAGAAGGCGAGAGCACGCAAGTTCAAGCCAGTGAAGATGAGCAAGAGAACGGAGCTTTGGTATAGACAACAGCTTAAGCAGTTCGTCAAAATGATGACCAATGATGTAGAAAGAGCCCTGCAACAACCGCAAGGCTCTTTTTTTATGGATGATGCGAAAGGATTCCAAGCGATTAGTGCGAAAGCGTTGATGAAAGTATTAGAAAAGTACGAAAAATCTGACCGCACTTCACAAGCCGAAAATATCGCCAATGGCTTCGTTGGTCGTGGTGATGCACAAAATCATGCTGAAGTATCAACTAACCTAAAAAATCAAACTGGCATCGATTTATCCGCTTATTTACGCAATAGTCCAAATATTGCTGAGAAAGTGAATGCATTGACCGCTGGCAATATCCAGTTAATTAAGTCTATTCGCTCACAATATCTTGATAAAGTGCAAAATGCCGTCATGCAAGCGATGGTTCGGGGGTCTTTAAATAAAGACCTTGCAGCACAAATAAAAGACTTAGGTAAAACAACTGAAAAACGAGCGCTATTTATTGCTCGAGACCAGTCCTCAAAATTAAACGCCGCCTTAACGCAAGCGAGACATGAAGATGTTGGCGTAAAAAAATACATGTGGTCAACATCGGGTGATGAGCGTGTGCGTGCAAGCCATTCTGAAAAGGATGGGCAGATATTCGAATATGCCAATCCGCCTGCCGATACTGGTCACCCTGGTCATGATGTTAATTGTCGATGTGTTCAGATTCCAGTGCTTGATAATAACGAGCAGATAGTGAAAAATAGCCCAATAGTTAGCCAACAGGAAAAACAACAAATGCGCTCAGAATGGTCTGATGATTTCCCTGATACTATCATTGATAGAAAATTAGGAGATGCAACATCACATCCGCTATATGAAAATGCTAAAAAGGGTAGTATTGAAGATGCTTATCAACTTGCTAAAGATTTAGTTACAGATGATGCGGTAAATAAATTGAAACAATTGATTGGCAATAAAAATGCAATTTTAATTCCTGTTCACGCAGAAGAAGCTGTTGGTCGAAATATGATTCCTGTAGCTATTGCTACTGTATTATCTAAAAAACTCCATATTCCTGTTGATTTATCAATTGTTCAAGCAACAAAAGTATCTAGAACTGGGGGAGATGGATGGCATCGATTGGTTTATTCTCCAGCTTTTGATGGCATAGTTCCAAAAGATAAATATGCTATTATTTTAGATGACACACAGACACAAGGTGGCACATTAGCTAGTCTAAAAGGCTATATTGAGGGAAATAAAGGAAAAGTTATTGCATCTTATGCTTTAACCGGCAAACAATATTCTGTACAATTAAGGCTATCTAAATACACATTAGCAGAATTACGGAGTAAATATGGCGAACTTGAAAGTTGGTGGAAAAAAGAATTTGGCTACGACTTCTCGCGGTTTACAGAATGGGAAGCAAGATTCATCATTAATTCACGTAAGACACCTGACGAAGTCAGAAATACAATCCTTGCGAGAAAGCAAGCGTAATGCTTACCATCAAATGATGGCTCTAAATTAAATTCAGCTATTCAAACAACCCGATCAGAAATGGTCGGGTTTTTTATTGGGGTAAATAAATGAAATTTACAGACAAAACAACTCAAGCAGCTACACAAAGAACCATCACTAAAGATGGTTTTTTAGTTGTGCCCGCAACCATTTCAAAAGTTGGGGTATTTGATTACCTCGCTACAGAACTTGGGCTAAAAGAAGACGGCATTAAAAAGGTCGCTCGCACAGAGAAATCGTTGTTTAGCGATGAAACGATTAAGAGTTTTGAAAATGCCACATTAACTGTAGGACACCCTAAAGATGGGGTGAATGCGAAGAACTGGAAACAGCTCTCTGTCGGTGTCGTGCGTAATGTTAAGCGAGTGGGCGATGAACTCACAGCCGAGGCTTGGATTTATGATGAATCTGCGATTAAGGCCGTGCAGGAGAATGGTGTTGAGCAATTATCTTGCGGATATGACTGCGATATTAAGCCATCCACGGTACAAGATGCAGATTTTGAGATGTCGCCGATGATCGGCAACCACGTAGCGATTGTGGCAAAGGGTCGCTGCGGTGGAAGTGTAAAACTTGCCGATGAAGATAAAACCATTATGGGGAAAACCGCAAAAATTCTCGATGCGTTTTTAGGTGCGTTCGGCATCAAGTTGTCGGACGAACAGAAAAAACAAATTGAGGACGAAGAAAAGTCTGGTAGTGAAGAAGGTAAAGAGCCAAAAGGCGAACAACCAACCGAACCAAAAGAAAAACAATCTAAACCCGAAGATAAAAAGGATGAAGAAGTGAATAAAGAAGAGTTTGAAAAACAACTTAAAGCCAAAGATGCAGAAATTCAACAGCTAAAAGATGCACAAGCAAAACGTGACGCAGAAGTAAAACAAGCTGCCGTGTTGGCTGATGCTAAAACTGCATTTAAAGAAGTCAATTTTGCGGATAACTTGACTGTGCGTGAAATCCAAGAAAGTGCGGTAGTTACGCAGGGCATTTTTACTAAAGATGAGGCAGCCAAATTATCCGATGAGGAAATTTCGGGTGCATATCAAACAGCAAAAGCGGTTGTGGCGAAATTAGCGGATGAACGTAAATCACTCGGCAATATTTTGCTTGGTGATGCGGAGCCTAAAGCTGCACCAAAAATAGATTTCAACAAAACTTACAACAGTTAGGAGAATAATGAAATGAGTTATGCTTACGAACAAGCGCCTGCGCGTGCAGGCGAGTTAGGCAAGGGCAATCTTGCAAGTGCAAAAACCACAGCAGAAAAAGTCACGGGCAAAGTAAAAGCTGGTGACTTTGTAGCATTAAATCCAGATGGCGGTGTGAAAGCATTAGCAGCTAAGACTGATGTATTAGCTGGCGTAGTAGTTGCAAGCCTTATCCGTGATGAATGGAATGATGGCGAGTTATGCGATGTAATGCACATTGCGGCAGGTGATGCTGTGTGGGTGAACGTTGCAACTGGTAAAACTGTTACTCGTGGCAAAAAAGTCTATGTATTAACTGCTGGCGGTGACGGTAAAATTGGTGCAATCCAAGGGGAAACCGATGCAAATGCGATTGAAACAAGCTACACCGTGATTGACGTTAAGGGTCAATTAGCGATGATTACAAAATTATAAGGGGGATGAATGTCATTATTAACTTATGTACAAAACGGCTTAACGGCTGTGAGCAAAGAAATTTCAGAAACCAAATATCCTGAAATTGTGTTCCCGCAATTTGTTTATGTGGATCAACAAGCCGCTGTCGGCATTACAGAAAAACTTCACTATGGTGCAGATGAGCACGGTTCGCTTGATGATGGTTTAATTACCACTGGCACAAGCACATTAGACCAAGTAGAAGTCGGCTTTACGCCAACTCGCTCTTATATCGTACAATGGGCTAAATCGGTAACATGGGCAACACCAGAGCTTGAACAAGGCAAGCTGTTAGGGTTAGCGTTAGATACCGCTAAAATCATGGCGTTAAACAAAAACGCACAACAAACCTTACAAAAAGTTGCTTTTTTAGGTCATGCGAAAGACTCTCGATTAACTGGCTTGCTAAACAATAAATCTATTGAGGTGCACAGCATCAAAGGCACTTCCGCAAATACCAAAGTACAAGCGATGGATTTTGACAAATCAGTAGCATTCTTTAAAGAAATGTTCCTTGCAGGTATGGAAAAAACCAAACGCATTGAAGCACCAAATACCTTTGCAATTGATTCACTTGATTTAGCGCATTTAGCTTTAACGCAACGCAATAACACCGATACAACCGCATTAGAGTTCTTGACTAAGAGCCTGTCTGCTGCTGCGGGTCGTGACGTTACAATTAAAGCCTTGCCGTCAAACTTTGGTACTCGTGTAACAAGTGGCAAAACTCGTGCAATGGTTTATGTGAACAGCAAAGAGCACGTTATCTTTGATGTGCCAATGTCGCCAACTGTGTTAGCTGCTCAACAAAAAGGCTTATTAGCTTATGAATCTGGCTTACGTATGGCGTTTGGTGGCGTAACCTTTATGGAGCCAAATTCTGCACTCTACGTAGATTACTAGGGAGTCATTATGCCAACATTTGAAACGGATACATTCCTTGAGCGTTATCCTGAGTTTAAAGAGGTCGATTATGAAAAAATCGACCTTTTTTTATCGGATGCAGAAATGGAAGTAAGTCAATCTCGTTGGGGAAAACTCTACCAACGTGGCGTGTTGGCATTGACTGCTCATCTATTACGTTTGTCACTTTGGACAACCGAAGGTGGCGGTGGGGCAAATCGAAATCTCGCTAGTGAAAGTGCTGGCGAGTTATCTGTTAGTTATGCCATGCCAACACTGACAGGCACTGATGCGGATTATCAATTAACAGCGTATGGTCAAGAGTATTTGCGATTACGTAAATTGGTTGGCATTGGGGTAATGGTGGCGTAAATGGCAGTGCAAATTACGGGGAATTTAGCGCAAGCAAAAGCGTTAATTGAGCGATTAAAGGCTGATAAAGACAAAGCGGTTTACGTTGGATTTCCTGCTGAGTTTGATGAACCATTAGAGGGGGCTAAGAATTTTAATCTTGCCTCTTTGGCGGCTGTGTTGGAATTTGGTAATGAGAACATCCCATCACGCCCTTTCTTGCGTCAAACCTTGTCTAAAAATCAAGGGAAATACACCGCACTTTTTGCTGAGCATTTCAAGCAAGGAATAGATATAGCCAAAATCTATGATGAAATTGCATCCATAGCACAAGGCGATGTTCAGTTAAATATTGTTAAAGGCGGTTGGGTGGAAAACGATGACTCAACCAAAATAGCATGGAGACTTAAGGATATTAAAAGTCTAAAACGCAGGAAAAAACTTAGAGCAACACTAGATCCAAGTAGCATTAAGAAAAAGCCGCTTATATGGAGTGGGCATTTGCGTAAATCTGTAAAAGGTATCGTTAAATGAGTTTAATTAACCAATATCCTCGCTTTCTGAATAGCAAATTTCGCCAAATTGTCACTGTAAAACATCTGCAAGGTGAGCATTCATTTGATGGGTTCGGGGCGAGTTATACCGATGAAAGCGTGACTGCCATTGTTATGCCGACCTCTCCTAATGATGTGTTGTTATTGCCAGAAGGTGAGCGTTTTATCCCCTCAATCAAAATCTACACCATTAAGCCATTAAAAATAGGTGATTTGGTTATTTATGAGGGGGAAACCTACAAAATAAAAACCGTAGCAAATTGGGGGAAATATGGATACCACAACAATATCGGCGTTAGACACAGCCAAACTGCGAAAGTGGATTCAACAGGCTTTACAGTTACCTAATGGCGCTGTTATTGGCGGTTGGCTCCCTGAAAATCCTTTGCCTGCTTTTATTACCGTGGATTTGATGACGAGTAATGAAATCGGGCAGGCTACGAGAGAATTTGACGGCAAGCGAGAGCGTATCATTCAGTCAATGCAAAGCACCGTGAGTCTCTCTTGTTTCGGTCGAAATTCCCTTGCGCAGTGTTACAAGCTAAAAGCCATTTTCCAAAGTTCAGCGTTTCTTTCCTTTCTCAAATCAAATCACTGGGGTGTGATTCGTTTTTCAGATATTCGCAATTTAACGGCTACCGTTGGGGCAGATTATGAAGAACGAGGGCAGTTTGATGTTGTATTTAGCCATCATCACATTGTTGATACGCCTCTAGATCCGATAGAAAACGTTGAACAACGCACAAACCATTTAATTCAACAAATAGGAGGATAGCCTTATGGCATTATCTATCTCGCAGATTGTCAATGTGCAGTTAAATACTGTGCCAAAATCTGCCGCGCGTAAATCATTCGGTATAGTGGCATTGTTCACGCCAGAGGCAGGACAAGCATTTGCTGATGCGACTACGCGTTATGTTTATGTCGAAAATCAACGTGATGTAGAACAGTTGTTCGGCACAAATTCAGAAACAGCAAAAGCAGCACAGCCATTTTTTGCTCAAAGCCCTCGTGCGAAACAATTAATTATTGCGCGCTGGCAAAAAGCCCCTGTAACCATTGAGGCAACCAAGAACACATTAAGCGGTGCAACCTTGTCGGATGATTTAGATCGTTTTAAAGCGGTTGTAAATGGTCAATTTTCATTAACCATTGGCACTGCAATTAAAAAAGTCACGGGGCTATCTTTTGCTGACGCCTCAGATTTCAATGAGATTGCCACCAAAATCCAAGCAAAATTGACCGCACTTTCCTCATCTTTGTCTATTTCTTACGATGGTGTAGGGCAGCGTTTTATCATTACTTCTAACAATGCTGGAGAAGATAAAGCGACCGAAATCCATTACGCCTTTAATGGCGACGACAATGGCGAATATATTGGCACATTGCTTAAATTAGAAAATGGCCAAGCAAGCCGAAAAGTAGGTAAGGCATCAATTTCTTTGAAAAAAGAAACCGTTGCAGAAGCATTATTTAACGTAGCTGAAGTGAATAATGCGTGGTATGGCTTTACCTTTGCTGCGCAGCTTACGGATAGCGAAGTGGAATCTGCAGCAAAATACGCGCAAGCTAATACCAAAATGTTTGGTGCAAATGTTATTCGTGTTGAACAACTTGAATGGTCTGCTGATAACATCTATAAGAAATTATATGATGCAGGTTTAGATCACACATTAGCGATGTTCGATAAAAACGATATGTACCCAGCATCTTCTGCATTGGCTCGTTTATTATCAACGAACTTTGCGGCAAATAATTCAACCTTAACGCTTAAATTCAAGCAACAACCAACTATTACGGCTGATGAAATTACGGCAACGGAGTTCTCTAAGGCTAAACGCTTAGGTATCAATGTGTACACTTATTTTGATGATGTAGCGATGATTGCTGAAGGCACAGTAATGGGTGGTAAATTTGCAGATGAAATCGTTATCTTAGACTGGTTTACCGATGCAGTACAAAAAGAAGTATTCGCTCGCTTGTATAAATCGCCGACCAAAATCCCGTTAACAGACAAAGGCCAAGCGGTATTGATTGCTGCCGTGGAGAAAGTTTGTTTAGAGGGTGTAAACAATGGTGCTTTCGCACCAGGACAATGGACTGGCGATAGCTTTGGTAACTTGACGACAGGCGATTATCTTGAAAAGGGTTACTATGTATGGGCGGCACCAATGGATACGCTATCTGATAGCGACCGTGAGCAACGCCGTGCAACCCCAATTCAAACCGCAGTGAAATTAGCAGGCGCAATCCATTCTAGCGATGTGATTGTGAACTATAACCGATAACATCAAAAAAGCGAAAAGCCAAGAGCGACAACCCTTGGCTTTTCTTTTACCCCTTATCCATACTAAGGAATAAATTTTGATTAAGTATACACCAAAATATCAAGTTAAGGTAGGTGGCAAAATGTCAGAAAAGGATGCAGGGATTGTTGGAAAACGATTGGCGCTTTCGGCAAATATCGCAGCAATTGGCGTATTGTTGTTTGGCTTATCTTTCGTATTAAAAGTCTTTTTATGAGGAATAACTATGGCAGTTTTCGATCCAAAACAAGTTGTCGTGTTATTAGACGGCAAAGAAATGAGTGACTGGGCAGACGGCTCAGATGTGATTAATGCGACCAACCAAGTTGATGCGGGGCAAATGGTTATTGGCGCAAATGGCACGGGCGTATTTATCGCAAACCCTGACCAATCAGGCAAATTAACCCTAAAAATTAAACAACACTCTGAGGATAACGCCTATTTATCTAAGTTGTTTAATCAACAAAAAACCAGTATTAAAACCTATTTACCGATGACACTCGCTATCCGCGACTTAATCAATGATGATGTTGTCACGGCAAGCAAAGGGTATTTCACCACGCCTGCACCTTACGTGCGTGGGAATGGGCACAATGCGACAACCTGGACGATTGTGTTTGAGAAAATGACGATGAATCTTGAAAAAGGTGTCCAATAATGGAAAGCAAACAAATCAATATTGAAAATGTCACCTATACGATGACGCCAGCTAATGCTATGACAGCATGGACTGCACTCAAAAATGCAATGAAATTATTGCAATCAGTCGATTTATCATCATTAGGTAACAATAAAAAGCTCGGTGCAAGCGTATTGACGACTGTATTGGCGAATTTAGGCGACCCAAGCATTAAAGAGCTTGAGGACATCGTGCTTAAGCATACCTCATGCGAACAAGATGGCAAACTATACCGGCTATCTGAACGTTTTGATAGTCATTTTAACCAACACCGTGGGCATTTAATCCCAGTATTAAAAGAAGGGTTGATGTATCAATTCGCTGATTTTTTTATCGGTGGGGGCGGATTGCTGAGCAATATTCAAGCCAATCTAAAAGCGAAGAAATAAGCCAGTCAGACAGTAAAGTTGACTGGTTTATTTTTACGCCCATTGTAAAAAACTTTTGTTCACTACACGAATTAAGGTAGGTTTATTCGTTAGCCGACCTTTTATCTTTCCATGAAGTCATTGTTGAATTAAATCAAATGGAGCAACGCAATGCTACTCGATGAACTACTGATTAAAATCGGCATTGATGCGGATAGCCAAGCAATGCAACAGTTTGAGCAATTCCTCAATGCAATTGGAGACGGCACTGAAGATGCCGCAGAAAGTTTAGGTGCCTTTGGTCAAGCGCTAGAAGATGCAGTGAATGAGGCGACTGAACAAGTCAAGAAAATGCCAGAATTCTCCGAGTTCTTCCAATCATTGGATGATTTACAGATAAAAACCGAAGGACTGACTGAGGATGAAGCTTTAGATGCATGGGTGCAAAAATGGATTGAATCAAATGAATTGCTATCTGGGCTTGGCGATGATCTCATCGAAAATGTCGATGACTTAGAACATTATTTAGTCGCATTTGGTGCTGATTTTGCTGATATTGAAAATCTTATTACCAAAATCAAAGATGCAATTGAGAAAAAGCGCAAGGCTATTGATAAGGATACGGAAAGCACCCAAGAAAACACCAAAGCACAAGATGAAAACGCTAAAAGCACAGAAAATTTATCTGACAATATCATTGACTTGTGGGCGACCCAATATGGCGCAGTCGGATTATTGAATAAATTTGAATTGCTTGGCATTAGCATCAATAAAACCACACTTAAAGTTGCGGCATTTGGTGCAGCTTTCTACGCCGCCACAATCGGGGTGAAGAATTTTGTTGATGCTAATCTCGATGCGCTTGATGAAATTAAACAACTCTCGGCTGTCACGGGCGAATCAGCCGACCAAATTTACAACTTAGGTAAGGTTGCAGAGGTCAATGGCTCATCTGCACAGGCGGCACAATCATCTATTGAAGGATTATCTCGCGTCATTGGCGAAGCTGCAGCAGGAATTGGTCGAGGAGCTAAGTCATTTGAGCAATATGGACTAAGTGCCAAAAAGGCGAATGGAGAGGTAAAAACCTCAAGCGAAATGCTGGGTGAAATCTCGGACAAGATGAAAGCAATGGGTGAGCAAGAGCAAATTGCGATGCTTGCGAAACTTGGCATTGATAGTTCGATGATTCAAACCTTGCGCCTTGGTAATGAAGAACTGAAAGAACAAATTGCCCTTGCAAGTGTGCTCACGCTTGGTGTGGGTAATGCAGAAAATGCAAAAACCGCCGCATCTTTTAAAGATGCACTGACTCAGGTTTCTCAGGCTTTTAGAGCTATTGGCGAATATGTCTCACTCCGTGTTGCACCATCCATTCAGCGATTAGCCGAGCGGTTTACAAAATGGTTCACGGAGAATAATGACTTTATCAAGGCTACACTAAACGGCTTTGGAAAAATTCTTTCATTCTTGTTTGAGTTAGCCTCAGCAATCGATAATGTTGTTGAGCATACTGTTGGGTGGAAAAACTTAATCTACGCATTAGGTGCGGCATTATTGTGGTTTAGTCGCAGAATGTTATTAGCTTTCGCTACCAACCCTGTCACATTGATTATAACGGCAATTGCAGCCTTGTTTTTACTTGTTGATGACTTTATCACTTATCTTGAAGGTGGTGAAACAGCATTAGGTGAATTTTGGAAGCCATTTAAAACAGCGTTATTGTGGGTTAAATCCACTTGGAAAAATTTTGTTGATAACTTTAGCGTCGATCCAATTGGCGAAACATTATCTCTCATTACAGATATGCTTGAGTTGCCATTTAAACTTGGGCTTGCGCTTGTTGGTGGTTTGTGGAATTTATTTACCGGCGAACAGTTAGATTTGGATGTTATCGAGACTAAGTTCGCCAAAGTCACCGACTGGATTAAAAAGCCATTCCAAAGTGCATTTGATTGGGTTAAGGGCTATTACGACCAATATATCGCACCGATTGTTGATACAGTAAAAAGGTGGTTTAGTGATAATGGCGAAAAGGTAGGCACGGTAAGTCAAAATACAAAAGCCTATGACACAATGATGTTTGACCCATCTTATGCTTCTGCACCACAAGTGGCAGCGGCAGGAGTCAATCATCAAACTTCAAATGCTGATAACAGTGTCAAAAATAGCAACAACAAAATCACCATTACACAAAATATCCAAGGTACGGACAATCCAAAAGCAGTGGCAGACCAATCGGCTCGAGCGATCAATAATCAACTTTCACCTGTTGTGGGGTAGCCTCTATGTTAAATTTTGCACAAGTATCCAATCGTAAGATTGGCAAAATTACCTTTGATGTGGTGACAACAGAAGACCATCAGTCGGATTTATCTATTACAGAAAACCCGATTGAATCAGGCGCTGCCATTGCTGACCATGCGGTTATTCAGCCTAAACAAGTTACCATTAATGGTGTAATGGTTGATCACGACCATTCGACTTTTGGTTTAGACCTTCCGTTTATTGGCAATATTCGTGGCGGGATAGACTTTCTTAATAACTTTCCTTTGCCAGTTAAGGTTATCACTCAAACATCGCAAGCTATCGCAAGAGCGGGGAGAGTGATTAGCCAAGTTGCAGGGGCGTATAGTCAAGCAAAGAACATCCTTAATCAAGCGCGAACCATTGCCCCTTTTTTGCCTGATTTTGGTCTAGGCGGATTGCTTGATAGCAGTGCAGGGGATAGTCGAGTGCAAAAATGCTATGCTGACCTTGTTGCTTGCCAGAAATCAGGGGAAACCATTGACATACAGACAGGCATTAACTTGTACAAAAACATGCTAATCCAATCTGTAGCCGTCAATCAATCACAAGATGGCAGTGCGACATTTACGATAACGGCTCGTGAGATATTTATTGTTGAGACACAAACAGCTCAATCTAAATCATCTGCATCGGGCAAGAATAAAAGCGGCCGAGCAGCAGCTCAATCCGCAACGAAATCGCAGCAAGGTTCTACTCAACCAAAGAACGATACACCTAAAAGAACCTCCTCGCTTTTCAATCTTTTTAAATGGTAAGACGTATGCTTAAAATTCCATTAACACAACATCCTTATCAGGAACAAACCTTTGAATTTAACGGCATAAAAATCCGCTTAACCTTGCGATTTAATAGTATTGGACAGTTTTGGGCAATGGATGTATTTGAGTCAGTAAACCAAAAACAGATTTGCCGAGGTCATGCGATCGCGTGCGGAGTACCATTATTGGCTCGCACTACACAACCTTATTTCTTCTACTTGGACGATGAAAGCGGTGCTGAATTAGACCCAATGAGTATGGAAGATTTGGGCACTCGATGCTTTTTGTATATAGGCGAAAAGGCATCGTAAATTAATAGATAAAAATAACCCCGATAGCTGGCCACTATCGGGGTTTTTTATTCCAACTTTCCCAATAAAGAAGGAACAAATTTTGAGTAAGTATAGCAAAACTAAGTTAAAAATACACTTAAAAGAGGGGTTAGAAATGGAAACAAATGCAAGTCCGATTATGCGAGGTGCAATCGCATTCTCTATTGTTATCGTTGCGCTTGGCTTGTTTGCTTTATGTATTACACCGTTGGCAAATGTCCTTATTGAACTTGCTAAATAGCGCAAGGAGAGACAATGAAACAATTTGGCAGACGTTGGAAACTGGACATTAGTAACGACCAAGAAACGTTAAGCATTGAGCAATTGCGTGTTGCGTTTGAAATTGATAAAACCATTAATGAAAAGCCTAATCCCGCTAAAATCCAAGTGTGGAACTTAAATCGAGACCATATCAACCAATTATTAAGCCAAGACTATAAGAAAGTCGCCTTATCGGTTGGTTATGGCGAGTTACGCCAAATCTATGCGGGAGATATTACCAAAACAAGAATCCAACGAGAGGGATTGGATTTTGTTCTTACGCTTGAGTGTTCAGACGGGCATCAAGCCTATACCCAGTCGAGAGCCAAAACGACATTAAAAGCAGGGGCAACAGACAAGCAGATTGTGGAGGAATTGCAAAAGACTATGCCTAAAGTACAGTCTGGTGCCATTGACATCCCTAATCAACGGAAACTCCCTCGAGGTAGAGTATTAAACGGTAATAGTCGAGATATTCTCACCAAAATTGCACGTAATAATAACGCTGATTGGTCTATCCAAGATGGCTCGCTTATTTTCCTGCCGAAAGATAAAGTGTTAAGTGATGATGCTGTACTGATTTCCCAAGATACAGGAATGATTAATGCACCAGAACAAACCGATGAGGGATTAGAGCTGACTTGTTTACTCAACCCCGCATTACAAATTGGCGGACTTGTGAAAGTTGAATCTATCATTGAGTACTTCAATGGGGAGTACAAGATTATAAAACTTGCGCATTCTGGCGATGGTATCGGTGGGGATTGGCACAGCAAAATGACAGTTGTCGGGGGAAAATTCCAGAAAGTGGAAAAAGAAAAGAGCGGTCAGAAATCAGATAAAAAAACAGATAAGCAAAGCAAGGATAAGAAAAAATGAACTACTCACAAACCTTAGCAACGCCAGAAACTGCAACCGACCATCAAATCCAACAAAACCAACTGAATTTACACACCGCACTTCCTGCAAAAGTCGTGAGTTTTGACCCAGCCAAGCAAACTGTATCACTTGCGATACAAATAAAAATGCAGCTAGTCGATGGGAGTGGGGCAGATATACCGCCACTTCTTGATGTGCCAGTGAACTTTCCTCGTGGCGGTGGCTTTGCAGTGACATTTCCACTTAAAGCAGGCGATGAGGGGATAGCCATATTTTCCGAGCGTTGCATTGACGGATGGTGGCAAAACGGCAGCGCATCAACGCCTTTAGATTTTAGGTTACATGATTTATCCGATGCGATGTTTATTCCTGGCATATGCTCTGTGCCAAAAGCTATTGGCGGATTTTTTACAGATGGATTATCCATGCAAACCCTTGATGGCAGCACATACATCAGAATCAAAAACGGTTCGATTTTGATTAAAGGGGATATCGAACATCAGGGAGACACCTCGCAAACAGGTTCGCATAGCTCTACAGGCGTTATCTCGAGCGATACAGATGTAAAAGCAGGCGGTATTTCAGGGAAAACCCATAAACATACAGGCGACAGTGGCGGTAAAACAGGAGTGCCAGAATGAGAGTAAGACGACTTAATAAAGAGCACGATTGGACATTTGGACAAGGCTTTTCAAACTACGCAAGCGAATCAGATGCCATTGCTCAAAATGTACAAACTCGCCTTTGGTCATTTGCTAATGACTGGTTTTTAGACCTCGATCACGGCTTACCTTGGCTTGAACAAATGGGGCGTGGGGTAAATATGGCAGACTGGGAAATCAAAATAAAACGCTATGTGTTAGAAACTGAAGGTGTAAGCAGAATAACTGATTACCAAGCTAATTTTGATACAGATACACGCAAGCTGACCATATCGATTGATTACCAAGATATTTACGGACAGCAACAAACAGCACGTTATGATGCTTAAAGTGCGGTTAAATTAAGTAACGTTTTGTGATGGAGATCTCAAAAATAAAAAATTTCTGATTAAAAACCTACATAAACAATTTTGGTTTCGTAGAATAGTTATCTCTATTTTTTACTAAGGAGTACTCTATGGAACCAAGCAATATTTTTGCCACAATCATTGCAATTTTGATTTTACTTAGCCCTTTTTATCTTGTTTATCTGATTATAAAGAAAATAAGAAAAGGCAAGGATCAAAAGATACAATCAGAATATAACGATCTATCATCAAAAATTAAACAGATACAAGATGAGATTTATGAAAAATCAAAAGAGTTATCTTTAATTAAAGATGAGCTTAAGAGCTACGAATCAGAAGGGGCTTTATTAAGGGTTGGATTATATCAGCCTATATTTAGCTTTGATACCTCTGAAGAATATAAAGCAAAAATTCTTGAATTAAGAGAAAAGCAAAAAGCACTATTTAAAAGTAATTTGGCTTGTACTTGCTCTACAACATGGACTGTTGGGACAGGTAAAGATGCTAAAAAACAAGGTGCTAAAATGACAAAAAATAATATTGATTTGGCTTTACGGGCTTTTGATAATGAATGTGATGCGCTGATTAGTAAAGTTAGCACTAGTAATTTTGAAAAAATCCGAAATAGAATCCAATATTCTTATGAGCATATTAATAAACTAAATCAACACAATTTAATATCTATTAATCCAGCTTATTTAGCTCTTAAGCTAAAAGAATTAATGGCTACCTATGAATATGCCTTGAAGAAAGAGGAAGAAAAGGCAGAGCAAGCCAGAATTAAAGAGGAAATGAGAGAAGAGGCTAGAGCACAAAGAGAATTAGAGAAAGCTCAAGCTGAGGCGGAAAGAGCTCAACGAGATGCCGAGAAAGAGTTGGAAAATGCTCGTAAACTACTTGAGAAAGATCAGGCTAATGCTGAATTACAAGCTAGATTTGCTGAATTAGAGCAAAAATATAAAGAGGCTCAAGCTCAAAGTGAAAGGGTTAAATCTCAAGCTCAACTAACAAAATCAGGACACGTTTATGTAATCAGTAATATTGGTTCATTTGGCGAAAATGTCTTTAAAATTGGTATGACACGCCGATTAGAGCCATTAGACCGTATAAGAGAATTGGGCGATGCTAGTGTGCCATTCTCTTTTGATGTTCATGCGTTAATTTACAGCGATAATGCACCTGCTTTAGAAACTGACTTGCACAAAGTATTTGCTACCTACCAAGTAAACCGAGCAAATCCACGTAAAGAATTTTTCAAGGTTCCATTAGAAATGATTGCTGAAGAGGTTAAAAAACGCAATGCAAATATTGAATTTACGATGATTGCAGAAGCTGCGGAATATAGACAATCTTTAGCAATGGAAAGAGAAAATCAATACACTGAAATTGAAGAATTTAAGGACGAAGATTTATCCGAAGAATAGTTACAAATCCCCTTGACACCCAAGGGGATTTTTCATTATTATTTTTAGCAAGGTGTCGAAACCTTATATCACAAGCGGAAGTCCGCACCCGACAGCATAGCGGTTTTTTTATGCGTGAAATTTAGTAACCTTGTTTGTTTTATTGCCATTAAACATTCATTGCGCATAACCACATCTTATCTATGCCGAGAGGGCGGAGAATAAAATACCCGAAAGGGGAATAATCCCAGCCTACTTGTGAAGGCTTTCGAACCTCTTGGCGACCCTATGAGGTCAAATCTTAATATCGAAAAATTCACAAGGAGACAGTTATGTCTAATCAAATCTCAACCCAAACAATTTCATTCAACAATCAGTCATTAATTACCGTTGAACAAAATGGCAATCACTATGTTGCTATGAAACCAATTTGTGAAAATATTGGTCTTGCATGGGAACCTCAAGTATTACGTATCAAACGTGATGAAGTTCTTTCTCAAGGTATGATCGTTATGATCATACCTACTAATGGCGGCAACCAAAATATGATTTGCTTACCAATCGAATATTTAAACGGTTGGTTATTTGGTATTGATATTAATCGTTGTAAACCAGAAATCCGTGACACATTAATCAAATACAAAAAAGAGTGTTATCAAGCGTTACATGATTATTGGTTTAACGGCAAAGCTGAACGTAAAACCACTGCAGACGACCGCACTGGCTTACGTAATGCCGTAAATATGTTAGTCAGCAAGAAAGGCTTGATTTATTCCGATGCTTATAATCTTGTTCATCAATACATGAACGTAGAGCGCATAGAAGACATTCCTGCCGACAAATTACAAAGTGCGGTGGAATATGTCCACAGAATCGTATTTGAGGGTGAATTGATTACAACGCCTAAAAAAGATGAGTGCTTTAATTTTGAATTTACCGAACGCGAACTCCAACATCTCGTTTGGGCGTGGTTTGCTTTATTGCGTGGCACGGAACTTTGCCAAGCACTTCACCCTGCATTAAAACAAATTGGTTCATATTATGCTGCGCCCGTTCATGACATTGCTTACGAATATCGCAGCACTCTCCGTCAGGCGCAAAAAATATTAGAGCGAATCACTGAAAAATTTGAGTGCAAACAAGGCGATAACTGGCGTGTCTTAAAATATCTTCGAGCCTATAATCCTAAAGCAACAGGCTTTCAGCTAGATATCTTATAAACAACACAAAATCCGACTGCTCTTACCGCTTACGGGAAACTGTAAGCGGCTTTGGGCGTGCTTAAAATCACAACCCGATCATTTCTGATCGGGTTTTTTATTGGAGAAAATATGGCAAAACTGATTGAAACAGGCATTCAAATTGAGCGATTAAACGAAATCGTGGCACGATTTGAAGATGGATTTAGACAAATCTATGGGCAGAATATCGACCTATCGCCCAACTCACCTGATGGGCAAATGGTCGGCTTGCTTGCTCAGATGAAGATGGATATTGAGGAGCTTGCCGAGAATGTGTATCGACAGTTAGATCCTGATGTTGCGACAGGTGCTTGGCTCGATCAGCGTGTTGCTTATGCAGGATTAATAAGACGAGCGGCAAGTTATAGCTATTTACGCTCAGTTATTTTGACAGGAGAGCCATTAACTCATCTTTATGCAGGGATTGTGGTGTCTGACCCACATAAAGTGCGGTGGGTATTAACGGCAGATGTACAGCTAGATAGTAATGGCTCCGCCCGTGCGGACTTCCGCAGCGAAGAATTGGGTGCGTTTAACCTCATAAAAAACACGAATTTGACCATTGAGACCGTTACGCTTGGGCTTACCTCGGCAACCACATTCGAAAATGCAGAAATTGGTGAGGAAGAAGAAACCGACTTGCAATTACGAGAACGTTTTTTCATTAGCCGAACCAAAAATGCGCAAAATTCAGCCGATGCAATCCAGTCAAAAATTGCCGCATTGCCTGATGTTAGACAAGTTAAAGTGCTAGAAAATAACACTAAACAGCGTGATAAATATGGTGTAGAGCCTAACTCCTTGAATATTATTGTAGATGGCGGGGCAGATGAGCAAATCGCTCACGTTATTTATGAAAATAAAGGAGCAGGGGTAGGGTTGCAAGGTGCTACAGAAACAACTTTAACGGTAAATGGCGAGCGTAGAGCATTACGGTTTGACCATGCAACGCCTGTTGATGTGCAAGTATCTATGCGTTGTGTTCGATATGAGGATTTTACTGAAGTGGATAAGGATGAAATCAAACGATTATTATCCATTCAGCGCTTTGGCATCGGGCAAAATCTTTCGCTTTCCAGACTTTATTCGCCAATTAATAAAGTGGGCGGTTTCTGGGTGAAAGAACTAAAAATCGGGCGTAAAGGGCAGTCTCTTACCACGGAAAATATTACCGCACAACCACGTGAATTAATCCGAATTTTAGCAACAGATATAACCATTGAGGTGGAATAATGGGCTATTCTGATTTGTTGATTTGGCAATACCGAAACAAGCCCAAAGCCGTCTCAACGATTAAGCTATTTGAAAGCATTATCGGGCAAGGCTTTATCGATTTATATCGGTTGCAAGATGTGTTGAATATTGAAACAGCAACAGGGCATCAGCTTGATTTGGTCGGTAAACACGTCGGGCAATTTCGGGTTATTAATGGCTATCAATTACGTAAATTTTTCGGTTTCCGCAATTCGCCCAATGCACTGGGATTTAGTCAAAAAAGACTAGGCGGTGCGCAATGGTATCGTAAACGAGACCCGCTGTCTGATTCCGTTAGATTATCCGATGATGATTATCGGTTCCTGATTAAATGCAGAATCCTTAAAAACTACCAAATAGGCACGCTACCAAACTTAATTGAGGCGTGCTTATTTATTTTCGGAGAAGGTTGTCACATCGTGGATAACTACGATATGACCGTCTCTATCTCTGTTCCAAGTGCGAGCACATCTGATTTTAAGAAATTCGCAATCAATCATTTAGATATATTGCCACGCCAAGCCGGTGTGCAATATCTTTTCAACCTAATATAGAGGTCACATATGGCATTAGTAAATAAGCCAGATGAAAGCATTTTTGCATCATCTGCAAAACAAGGTGAAGTTGATAATTTCCCTGATTTATTGCGTGGATGGGGGATTACGTTTGACCAAACACAGGGTATCCCTCCTATGGAGTGGTTTAACTTCTTGTTCAAGCGACGATTGCAACGTGGACAGCATCAGAAAAATCACGCAAGAATATTGATCCACGGCAGATTCAAATCGAAGCCGATTAATTCTTAATTTCCTTTTAATTTTTACCCACCGTCGTTTGAAGAAATTCATTCGACAGGATTTTTGCAACCAAAATTTAGGAGTTTGAGCAAATGACAAGCAAAAAATATGTGTACAGCAAAGAAAAAAACACGCCGCGTAGCCGTGTGAATGTGTGGCAGTTAAACAAAACCGTGCAAGAACAGGCTCGCAATATTCAATTATTACAACGAGCAATTTCTCACCAAGCAGGCGTAAATGCCCAGCAAGTATTGCTGAATGAATCACTCAGTGATCGCATTGCATTACTTGAAGAAGAGCAGTGGGCACGTGAACAAAGCATTTTCCAACGCTTTGCTCGGTGGTTCCGTAAATAAATGAATGGGGGTGAGTGATGGCCTTAATGCCTTATTGCTTTGAAGATGAAACGGAATCTGCCGCTGAAAAATGGTGCCGTGTTAATCAAGTAAAGGTGCCAGAAATCCGAAGTTTTGATGATGCGCTGCACTTGTTAAGCAAAAGCCAATTCCGTGTAGAACGAGAGTTTGACGGTTTACAACAAGGCTTTCGAGAAATGCTGTTGGAATTAGCCGATTTAGATTTTTCAGATTTACGTGCAGGGCATTTAACAGGTTCAAAGCTCCATCACTACACAGAACAAGGACAACGCAAAATAGCCCGTGCACTACGTAAAGTGCGGTTACTTTCGGGAATGTTTTCACAAGGCGTAACAGAGCGGGAATTTACTCAAATTGATAAGACGATGGAGGAATAACAAATGGCAGCAATAATTTTAAGCCGTGGTGCTTTGTCTTTTTGTGCAAAAGATGTTTATCACAAGCTAGATAATGCGCAAGAGCAATTGTTCGCTTATTTCTACCACTTAGATAAGGGCGATGAACAATCAGCGAATAAGGCATTTAGTGAATATATCCGTTTGGGCGATATTGCAATTCAAGCGAAACGAGAATTAATGAAAAAACACGCCGAATGGGCGGACTGGAGAGAGAAAAGAAAATGACAAGTTGTTTAGTGATGTTTTTCGTGGTGCTGTTCGCTGTTCTTGGCGTGGCTGTGACGGTAATGGGATTAATTGAGTTTATTACAGACGTGCTAGATAGCCGTTGGTAAAGGAGAAAAAGAATAATGGAAAACAATATTTGTATCGCGCTAGATTGTGGCGCAACGCTAGAAATTTTACCCATCGGCACCCGCTTTCAAGTGGTTGAAGTAATTGGCGATCAAGATAGTTGGTATGGCAAACAAAAAACAAGAACGGTGGGCAATTTACACAACACAATTTGGGGTGCAATCGAAGAAGTACGCCGTTATGACTTAGCCCAATATGAAATGTTGAGTTTGGAAGAATTACTCAGTGCAGTGAGTTCGACCAACAACAAAATCAAAGAATATTTTGAATATCACAGTGAATATTTAGCCCATACGGCAATGTAAGGATTTTTGATGATGAACTGGGAACTTGAGTGTAATGCCAATCTTGCTAAACGTGAGCAAGCGATGGCAGATGCACGTGCAGTGATGATGCAAAGTGCGGTGAAATTTGACCGAACTTTCGATACTGCTCAAGCAACATCGGCGCAAATGGAATTATTTTCTGTTGCGCCGCACCAGTTCGATTATGTTGAAAAACTACTTTCTGCGCTCCCTCGCAAACGCCAACGTGAGCATTTTCGCCATGTTTGGTTGCGTGCGTTCAACGGCGTAAAAGATGATGGCTCTATTGGGTTTAAATTCGGCAATAAACAGGCAGCGTATGCCAACACCTATTTGCGTGAAATTCTCACTAATCACTTGAAAGCCGTTTTTCAACATTATCAGGTTAGCCTTGATTGGTTGATTGACCGTGATACGCATTCACAAGTGGTCGCACTTTCTAAAGGCAAAAAAGCGGCTAACTTTCCGTTTTATCTGTTAAGTGAACATCAGCTAAAAGAAATGGCAGACAAATTAGCCATGTTGTTTACGAAATTGCAGTCTGATTTTGTCACTGAACAAGCGGAGCGGAAAGAACGTGGGGAAATATCTCTTGATGATTTCGCCGCACTTTCTCGTGACCTTTATCGTTTAGTGGGCGAAGTGTGTGCCGATATTGGTTTTCCGTTAAAACACTGGTTTGCTTATCAAGATAACCGTTTCTTAGATGTAAATGACATTGAGGTTGATCTGAATAAATCAGTTTGCCCAACACATTGGAAACGCCAACTTACTACGGCACAAAAACGATTGAAAGAACATGTGGAGATTGGCTGTGGTGCAGTGTCGGCAAAAGTGAGCCCTTATGTGTCGAAAACCGCATTTAATGACTACCGTGCACAACGTGCAGATAACCTCGAATATCTGCAACAAATGGTGTTGGAAAATCTAGACGATAGCACCGAACAAATGCCGTTGATTGAAATGTGGAAAAAATCAGTGGCAAATCCTGCTATCCGTTTTCAGGAAACCATGAACCGCTTGCGCGGTATTGATGAATGGGCGATAGAAAATTCATTTGTGTCACTCTTTCTTACGCTGACTGCCCCATCCTCTTTTCACGCGACGCATGAAACAGGCAAAAACAATAAAAAATGGCAAGGCGCAAGCCCACGTGATACGCAACGTTACTTAAATAAAGTGTGGGCGCAGTTGCGTGCACAGTTTGCCAAACGTGGAATCGGTTTTTTTGGCTTTCGTGGTGTTGAACCTCATCACGATGGCACACCGCATTGGCACTTGCTGATGTATGTAAAACCTGAACATAAAGATGACGTTATTCATCTATTCCGCAAGAAAGCGTTGGAATTAGATGGCGATGAATTCGGTGCGAAAAAATACCGTTTCAAAGTAGAAGAAATTGATCCAACCAAAGGTTCTGCCATTGGCTATGTGGCGAAATACATCGCCAAGAATATCTATGCAGGTAAGCAAGGCAAAGAAATGTCCGATGAAGTAGAAAATCTGACATTACTTGAAAACGTGCAACGTGTCAGTGCGTGGGCAAATCTTTGGGGCATTCGTCAATTCCAGTTTTACGGCACACCGTCAATTTCGACGTGGCGTGAACTTCGCAAAATTGATGATGCCATGGCTGCCGTTGCGGACGATGAAGTATTGGATATTGGCCGCACGGTGGCTGATGTGAGTTGTTTTGGTAGTTATTTAAAAGTGCAAGGTGGTGCAATGACAAAACGTTGTTATCAACCAATTTGTATTGAGTATGAAGAGTGCGAACCGAATAAATACGGGGAGATTCGTAAGAAAATTGTGGGGGTAAAAAACAGATTCACAGAAAAGAAAATAATCACCAAATTAAAAAACTGGGTGATTAAATCAGCGAAAAGTGCGTTGGGTTCCACCGCACTTAATTCGGAGTCCACCGAAACAAACAAGGCGCATCGCGCCGCTTGGACTTGTGTCAATAACTGTAACCGTTCAAAAATTGAACAGCAAGCTAATTTATTGATGTTGCCTATTGGTTCGCCATTAAAACCGTCACAAATTGACCTTTTAATGTGCCATGGATGGTTACGGCTTAATGACTATCGGTGGATTTGTTGTGAAAACGATGAAGTTTTCATTAAAGAAGAAAAAATTCCGTTGGCTCAAACCTTTGGTTGGGGTGAGAGCTTGGGGGATTTTAGGGTTAATTAGATAAAAATAGATGAATTATGCACTATTGTAATTGAATATTAAGAGGAAATTAAAATGGCAGACTTACAACAGCTTATAAAAAACATTGAACAATGGGCGGAGGATCGCAATTTGATTAAAGGCTCAAGTATTAAAAAGCAAACACTCAAGATGGTTGAGGAGTTTGGTGAGCTTTGTGGGGGTGTTGCGAAAGGCAATATTAATATAATTAAAGATAGTATTGGTGATTGTTTTGTTGTGCTGACAATCATAAACGCTCAATGTCGCAATGAGTCAGTAGAAACCAACGCCAACCAATCGCACTTACTTGAACCAACAGGACATTTTAGGGCAAGCTCCATAGATGAGGCACTATTACGAACCGCTGCAAGAATAGGTGGTTTTGCAAGTAAAACCCCACCTGATGATTGGGATGTAAACTGTCTATCTAATTATCTATTCCTTATCAGTAAAATGGCTAATCTTGATTTCTGGGATTGTGTTCAGTACGCTTACGAGCAAATCAAAGACCGCAAAGGACGTATGATTGACGGCGTGTTTGTAAAAGAGGGGGATTTATAATGGAACGATATTTTTCAATCAAAGAGATCGTGCAAATGGGGATTTGTTCAGAAGCAACCGTGAAACGTTGGATTTCTAGCGGCAAGTTAAAGTCTTATAAATTCGGTCGCTCTCGCAAGATTGCGGAAAGCGACTTGAACGAATACATTAAGACTTGTCGGCAATAATTTCTTTGAATAAACCATTCGCACATTTTTCAACATAGTTGGCCCATTCTTGAAACGTCTTTAATCGGTAAGGCAAATATTCCGCCCGATTATAGGCGTTTCGTATTTCATCGGAATTCAAATGGCTTAGGCAAATTTCGATGACTTCTTTATCCAAGCCAAGTTCTAGGCGATTATCATTGCAATAGCTGCTGAATAACGACCGTATGCCGTGATTTGTCATGGTACCTTTGTATTTGCCGCCGTCCATTGTTTTAATCACTTCATTCGGTGTTTGGCTATTGATATGCTTTTTATTTCTCGTCTTTGACAAAGTGGACGGGAACAAATATTCCTTATTTGCGTGTTGCTTGATGTATGAAAGCAAGGTTTCTGCCTGTTTACTTAACGGTACAAGGTGCAATCGATCTCCTTTCCCGCCTTTTGAAACTTCCACTTGCCACACTTTACCATTGGGCAAATGTTCGTGTTCAATGATGTCAGAATATTTTGCACTGACGGTTTCGCTCGCCCTTGTAGCGTTGAGCAACCCCCACAAAATCGCAAGGCGAACAGTTTGGGATATATTGGCCCGTGCAAGGCTGATCATGAATTCCGGTAAGGCTTTGTAATGGATTGACGGGTGATGTTTGTTTTTGTTCACTGCAGGGAGATCATCGCCAAGATATTTCCATTTGTTGTTTTCCCAATATTCAAAACGTTCGGCATATTCTGCGATTGACTTTAAAACTAAATAACGCTTTTTCAATTCAGCCGTTGTGCCTGATTGGCGATAAGGTTCAAGCACGGATAAACCGTGTTTTAGAGTCAATTCTTTGAAAGGTACGTCACCAATTAAATCAATGGCGGAATTAACACGTCTTTCGGTATCAATCCTTGTCTTTTCTGTGTAATTACCTTGTTCTTTGCCGATTTTCGCACGATAGAGCAACCATTCATTCGCAACGTGGGCGAATGTGCTTTGCTGTTCTTTTAGTGCGTCTATGGCTTGTTTTCGCTCAAATTCGTGTGGGTCAATTTTATTGGCTAAAAGTTGGCGAAATTTGAGTGCTTTTTGACGGGCATCTTTAAGCGACACTGCAGGGAAAGTGCCGATGGTTTTTTCGGTACGTTTTAATGTGTAGGGGCGTTTGTAATTAAACACCCACGTTTTCACACCGTTAGGCTTGACGACGAGTTTCAGCCCTTCTCCATCGAATAAATAATAGATCTTTTCTGCCGCTTTGGCATTGTTTACCTGTGCAATGGTTAGCTGCTTGATGATTTTTGCCATGGTAGGAATTTCATAAAATGGTAGTAAGATTTTTGCATTGTAAGTTCTTACTACTATTTTTACTACAAAAAAATGCGATCGCTTGTGAAATTAACTGATCTTTTGAGCAGTATTAAGACACCAAACAAAAACGGTCAAACTATTGATTTTTCAATAAATTTGACCGCTTGTGATCTTTTGTGATGTTGTTTGGTGGTGGAGCTGGGGGGAGTTGAACCCCCGTCCGAAATTACTCTACCTTCAGTACTACACGTTTAGTCTCGTCTTTAATTTTACTTAAGCATGCGGACAGACACGCTAAACTTAAGCTAGTTTGATTCAATTTAGTGCTTCGATCCTCAAACGGTGGCTTCCACACGATCTCGTTTTGGTTTGACTCCGCGTTATCCCCGTCTTACGAGCGGAAGCTGGAGCGCGAAGGCTAAATGCAGGTTATTAAGCTGCTAAAGCGTATTGTTCGTCGTTTGCGACTATTTTTTTGCGGTTTATTTACGAGGCCTACCGCACCTCGACGTGCACCTTGGGCTTCGCTAATCCCGTCGAATCCAGAATCAGCCCCAAAATTGCGTGTTAGTCTAACAAAAAAAGAAAGGTAGGGAAAGTCGAGATTGATTGAATTTTTGTATGAAAGCTAGAATAACCTTAAATATTGTCTATTTATTATTGGCTTATTACCTTATTAACAATTCATCTCTAAATTGATTGGAGACGATCATTGATTTTTTATGGCAGGGAGGCTTGATAATGGCGTTAATTAATTGGCATTATTTCACGCTTTATTTTTGATGATAGGAGCTATAGATTTTTAAATTATGGCAAAATTAAAGATATTTACGAATTCCTGAAAATATAACACAGCATATATGCTATAATTAGCTCCTAAATTTTTTGGAAAATGTTATCTTATTCTAGTATTTATCATCAATGATTTTATAAAATTTCTTGCATATTAAATTTTTATCACTATAATGTGGTGCATATTTCGGACGCGGGGTGGAGCAGCTTGGTAGCTCGTCGGGCTCATAACCCGAAGGTCGTTGGTTCAAATCCAGCCCCCGCAACCAATAATAAGTTCAGTAAAAGAACCCCAGTTTTGGGGTTTTTTTCTATAAGAAATTTAGTAACTGGGCTTAGGTTCTTATGAACCTAACCCTTTTTTTATGTCTGAGATTTAATAAACTATCTTCTTACTATTACTAAAATAGAGGGATAAGTATTGTTTAGGATAAGGTTTCATAAGGTTATGATATAGTGCGGTGAATTACACCCTATATAGGAGTAGAAATTGGCTACATTAGAACAAAATTTACAAGAAATGCTACAAGATGCGGTAAAGGATTTAGGCTGTGAATTGTGGGGAATTGAGTGTCAGCGCGTGGGTCGTTTTATGACAGTTCGTTTATTTATAGATAAAGAAGGTGGTGTGACAGTTGATGATTGTGCTGATGTAAGTCGTCAAGTGAGCGCAATTTTAGACGTGGAAGATCCAATTGCGGATAAATATAATCTAGAAGTGTCGTCACCCGGTTTAGATCGTCCGCTATTTACCTTGCCGCAATTTGAACGCTATATTGGGCAAGATATCGCTGTGCATTTGCGAATTCCAGTGATGGAACGCCGTAAATGGCAAGGTAAGTTAGAGCGTATTGAAAAGGATATGATTACTTTAATCGTTGATGATCAAGAACAAATTTTAGTCTTCGGAAACATTCAAAAAGCGAATGTTGTTGCAAAATTTTAAAAGGAGAAAAAGAGAAATGAGTAAAGAAATTTTACTGGCGGCGGAAGCTGTATCCAATGAAAAATTATTACCACGTGAGAAAATTTTTGAAGCATTAGAGAGTGCGATTGCGATTTCTACTAAGAAGAAGTTTGAATATGAAACGGATATTCGCGTTTCAATTAATCCCAAAACAGGAGAATTTGATACTTTTCGCCGTTGGTTAGTCGTAGATGAAGTAAAAGTACCAACGAAGGAAATTACTTTGGAAGCGGCGCAATTTGATGATCCAAATTTGCAACTTGGAGAGTATGTAGAAGATCAAATTGAATCTATTGCATTTGACCGTATTGCAATGCAAACGGCACGTCAAGTTATTAGCACTAAAATTCGTGAAGCCGAACGTGCAAAAGTGGTTGAACAATTTCGTGAAGAAGAAGGAAAAATTGTAACAGGCACTGTAAAAAAAGTAAGTCGAGACAGTATTATTTTAGATCTTGGCAATAAAGCGGAAGCGATGATTGCGCGTGAAGATATGTTACCACGTGAAAACTTCCGTCCGGGAGATCGTGTTCGTGGGGTACTTTATAAAGTAAATCCTGAAGGCAAAACTGCACAATTATTTGTGACACGTTCTAAACCAGAAATGTTGATCGAATTATTCCGTATTGAAGTGCCTGAAATTGGCGAAGAAATGATTGAAATTCGTGGTGCAGCTCGTGATGCTGGCTCTCGTGCTAAAATTGCAGTGAAATCAAATGATAAGCGAATTGATCCAGTTGGTGCTTGTGTAGGAATGCGTGGTGCGCGTGTTCAGGTAATTACGAATGAACTTGGTGGCGAGCGTGTAGATATCGTGCTTTGGGATGACAATCCCGCGCAATTTGTGATTAATGCGATGGCACCTGCGGATGTTTCTTCTATTATCGTTGATGAAGATAATCATTCTATGGATATTGCTGTTGAAGCTGATAATCTTGCTCAAGCCATTGGTCGTAATGGTCAAAACGTGCGTTTAGCAACACAATTAACGGGTTGGACACTAAACGTAATGACGACTGATGAGTTAAATGCTAAGCATCAAGCAGAAGATAACAAAGTGTTAAATTTATTTATTAACGCATTAGAACTTGATGAAGAATTTGCTCAAATCCTTGTAGAAGAAGGCTTCACAAGTTTAGAAGAAATTGCTTATGTGCCAATGAATGAATTGACAGCAATTGATGGTTTGGAAGATGAAGATCTTGTTGAAGAGCTTCAAACTCGTGCTAAAAATGCGATTACAGCCGCAGCAGTAGCTGAAGAAGAAGCACTGAAAAAAGCGAATGTTGAAGATCGTTTATTGAATTTAGAGGGAATGAATCGTCACGTTGCGATCAAACTAGCAGAAAAACAAATTACCACCCTTGAAGAACTCGCAGAACAAGGCGTTGATGATTTAACTGATATTGAAGAATTAACCGCAGAACAGGCCGCAGATTTAATTATGGCTGCACGTAATATTTGTTGGTTTGGCGAAGAATAAGGAGAGCAGTAATGACTGAAGATGTTAAGGCTGATGCGCCAAAAAAATTAAGCATTCAACGCAGAACAAAAACAACAGTGAGCAGCACCACAACTGGCGGTAAAAGCAAAGAAGTACAAGTAGAAGTACGTAAAAAACGCACAGTAAAAACTGATATTGCTCAACAAGAAGAAGCAAAATTAAAAGCACAGCAAGAAGCGGAAGCGAAAAAAATTGCTGAACAAAAAGCAGTAGAAGAAAAAGCTCGTTTAGAAGCTGAAAAAGTGAAAGCTGAAACTGCTAAGCCAGTAAAAAGTGCGGTAGATTCTAAAGTGAAATCTGTTGATCCTGAAAAAGAGAAACGTAAAGCAGAAGAAGCAGAACTTCGTCGTAAAGCTGAAGAATTAGCTCGTCAAAAAGCAGAAGAACAAGCTCGTCGTGCAGTAGAAGAAGCGAAACGTTATGCTGAAGCAGATGATTCAGACAATGAATCTTCTTCAGAAGACTATTCTGATTACAATCTAAGTTCAAGATATGCACTTGAAGCAGAAGATGAAGAAGATCGTCGTAATGAAAATCGTGGTCGTGGCAAAAATAAAGTAGCGAAAGCGAAAAAAGGCGGTCGCGACGATGAAAATAGCAAAAACTCGAAAAACGAGCGCGAATCTAATCGTAAAAATCAAAAAGACGCTAAGTTTGGTAAAGGTAAAAATGGCAAAAAAGGTGCCGCACTTCAACAAGCCTTTACTAAACCTGCTCAAGTAGTTAAATCGGATGTAGTCATTGGAGAAACCATTACGGTTGCAGAACTTGCGAATAAGATGGCGGTAAAAGCTACAGAGATCATCAAAATGATGATGAAGATGGGCGAAATGGTTACTATCAACCAAGTTATCGACCAAGAAACCGCTCAATTAGTAGCAGAAGAACTTGGTCATAAAGTGATTCTTCGTAATGAAAATGAGCTTGAAGAAGCGGTATTAGGCGATCGTGATGTAAACGCAGAAAAAGTAACCCGTGCGCCAGTTGTAACCATCATGGGTCACGTTGATCATGGTAAAACCTCTTTACTTGACTATATTCGTAAAGCGAAAGTTGCTGCAGGCGAAGCGGGTGGTATTACTCAACATATCGGTGCGTATCACGTAGAAATGGATGATGGCAAAATGATCACCTTCTTGGATACTCCAGGACACGCAGCGTTTACTTCTATGCGTGCACGTGGTGCAAAAGCAACAGATATCGTTGTTCTTGTTGTTGCGGCCGATGATGGTGTGATGCCTCAAACTATCGAAGCGATTCAACACGCAAAAGCAGCGGGTGCACCTTTAGTGGTTGCAGTAAATAAAATCGATAAACCAGAAGCAAATCTAGATCGTGTTGAGCAAGAATTATTACAACATGATGTCATTTCTGAGAAATTCGGTGGTGATGTGCAATTCGTTCCAGTATCGGCGAAGAAAGGTACAGGGGTTGATGATTTATTAGATGCAATCTTACTTCAATCTGAAGTGCTTGAATTGACCGCTGTAAAAGACGGCATGGCAAGTGGTGTAGTCATTGAATCTTACTTGGATAAAGGTCGTGGCCCTGTGGCAACTATCTTGGTTCAATCAGGTACACTACGTAAAGGTGACATCGTACTTTGTGGTTTTGAATATGGCCGTGTGCGCGCAATGCGTGATGAAAACGGGAAAGAAGTGGATGAAGCAGGTCCTTCAATTCCAGTTGAATTATTAGGTCTTTCAGGCGTGCCTGCAGCGGGTGATGAAGCAACTGTTGTGCGTGATGAGAAAAAAGCACGTGAAGTGGCGTTATATCGTCAAGGTAAATTCCGTGAAGTGAAATTAGCTCGTCAGCAAAAAGCGAAACTTGAAAATATGTTTAGCAATATGTCTGAAGGCGATGTGGCTGAATTGAACGTTATTGTGAAAGCGGATGTACAAGGCTCTGTAGAGGCGATTGTTCAAGCGTTAAATGAACTTTCTACCAATGAAGTAAAAGTTAAAGTTGTTGGTTCAGGTGTAGGTGGTATTACTGAAACTGATGCAACTTTAGCTACCGCATCTAATGCCATCATTGTTGGCTTTAATGTTCGAGCGGATGCAACAGCTCGTCGTGTCATTGAAGCTGAAAACATTGATTTACGCTACTACTCAATTATTTATGAATTGTTGAATGAAATTAAAGCAGCAATGAGCGGTATGTTAGAGCCTGAATTTAAACAAGAAATTATTGGCTTAGCTGAAGTTCGTGATGTATTCCGTCATCCGAAATTTGGTGCAATCGCAGGCTGTATGGTAACTGAGGGTGTAGTGAAACGTAACAACCCAATCCGTGTATTACGTGACAACGTCGTTATATTTGAAGGGGAATTAGAATCTCTTCGCCGTTTCAAAGACGACGTATCTGAAGTTCGTAACGGTATGGAATGTGGTATCGGCGTGAAAAACTACAATGATGTAAAAGTCGGCGACCAAATTGAGGTATTTGAAGTGGTTGAAGTTAAACGTTCAATCTAACTTTTAACAAAATAAAGGGCGGTTAAAAATCATAGTGTTTTTAATCGCCCTTTTGTTATTAAATAAACCGCATCAAAATTATAAACCAGTTAAATCCTCAGCAATTTCTTCAGCTTGTTTAATCACATAAGTTACCGCTTCTTCCTGTTTATCAGGCGGGTATTTATATTTTTGTAAGGCACGTCGAACGAGTAATCTAATTCTTGCCCGCACCGCTTCTTTGTACTGCCAGTCGATTGTGACCGATTTTCTAAGTGTTTCCGTGATTTCTTTCGCCAGTTTAGAAAGCACTTCATCACCCATCAAATCTTTTGCACTTTGATTTTGAGATAGAGCTTCATAGAAGGCTAGTTCTTCCTTGGTTAATCCTAGTTTTTTCCCTAATGCTAAACGTTCTTGGAAATCTTGGCTCATTTTAAAGAGTTCGTCCAAAATCTCTACCACAGTCAAATTGTGATTGTGGTATTGATTCAATGCTTCCTTCAAACGCCGTTCAAAATCTTTTTGCAAGGTTAAGTTTGTGCCTGATTTAACTTTAATTTCACTTGCCAAATAACGCTCCATCGCGCTAACCCATAAATTTTTAGTTGGGCTATTTTTTACAGTTTGTAAAAATTCCTCGGAAAGCAAACTGATTTGTGGTTGTGGTTTTTCTAGCAGATCGAATAAATCAATCACGCCTTCAGAATACACAGTTTGATTGACCAATTTTTTCAATAAAATCTGTCTTTCATTTGTGCCTGTGCCTTTTTGTTCACGTTTAGTTAAAATTGCCCGTACGGCATCATAAAAGGCGATTTCTTGGTTATACGGCTCAACTTCAGCCAATGTGCCGCACAGCATATAGCCTTTTTTTACCAAGCCTGCCGTTTTCAAAAAGGCTTTTTTGCGTGGCTCGGTTTCTTTTTTATTAAACCAATGCTGCTCGTGCGCTTTGCCATCAAACGATAATTGATCAAGGCTTAAAATATGGTTGGCGGCAAAACGAATCGCCATCAAAAGATCATTCGGATTATCTTTTTCTAAGGCAGCCTGAACATCAAAAGTTTTTCCTTCAATTGGTGTCGCAAACAAAGTTCGGATAAATTCAAGCTGTTCTTTCATTTTAAAGAACACGCTTTGCACATCTTCCGCTAATTGACCTTTGCCTGTAGAGTTGGTGTATTGCTGTGTGGCTGCTCGTAATTCTTTTGCCAAACCAACATAATCTACGATAAGCCCACCGTTTTCACGACTTTTGTTAGCGAATACACGGTTTACTCGTGCGATGGCTTGCATTAGGTTATGCCCTTTCATTGGCTTATCAAGATACATAGTGTTACAGCACGGTGCATCAAAGCCTGTCAGCCACATATCACGCACAATCACCACTTTCAGCGGATCGTTCGGGTCTTTAAAGCGACGTTCTAACGTTTGCTTTTCCTGCTTACTGTAAATATGCTTTTGCATTTCAGGCGTATCGCTTGCCGAACCTGTCATCACAATTTTAATCGCCCCTTCGTTAATATTGTCCGAATGCCATTCAGGGTGCAGAGCGATGATCTGATTATACAAATCCACGCAAATTTGACGGCTGGAAACCACCATCATCGCTTTGCTGTCCACCACTTCATTGCGTTTGGCAAAATGTTGCACAAAATCTGCGGCCAATTCGATAAGACGCTCTTGTGAGCCTAGTAATTTTTCCCGCAAACGCAGGGAAGTTGATGGCTCCTCTTCTAGTAGAGCATCAATTTCTGCAAACAAAGCATCGTGGTCTTTTTTATTTAAGCGAATTTGGCGAGCATCATCATAAACAATCGGTACAGTCGCTCCATCTTCCACCGCATCTTGCAAGTCATAAATGGACACATAACGACCGAACACATCTTGCGTGTCCTTATCTTCAAGGCTAATTGGCGTACCTGTAAAACCAATAAACGAGGCATTAGGTAAAGCATCACGCAAATGGCGAGCATAACCTGTCTGAAACTTGCCGTTATGCAGCTTTTGCGTAAAGCCATATTGGCTGCGGTGAGCCTCATCGCTGATCACAATAATATTGTTGCGCTCATTTAAAATAGGGAAGCGGCTTTCTTCCTCATTTAGGGCGAATTTCTGAATCGTAGTAAAAAACACGCCGCCGACTTCATTTTGTGCGAGCAGTTGGCGCAGTTGATCGCGGTCTTCTACTTGCTGCGGTGTTTGTTTGATTAAATCCTTGCCTGAAGAAAAAGTTTGGAAAAGCTGACCGTCTAAATCGTTGCGGTCGGTAACCACTACAATGGTAGGATTTTTCAATTCAGGCTGTGCAAGCAGTTTGCCTGCATAAAACAGCATCGAAATCGACTTGCCCGAACCCTGCGTATGCCACATCACCCCAATGCGGCGGTCGCCTTTTTCTGAAGTCGCCCAAATGGTGGAATCTACCGCTTCATTTACGCCGTAATATTGATGGTACGCCGCGATTTTTTTAATGGTTTTGCCAACGGAATCCCGTTCAAACAAGACGAAATAGCGGATATAGTCCAATAAATCCTCAGGCTGCATTAAGCCATTGAGCAGGCTTTGCAACTCATCGTCAAAATATAAGCGCGCGCTTTTATTTTTTTCATCGACCACTTTCCACGGCGTAAAGCGTTGGAAATCTGCCGAAAGCGAACCCAAACGGGCGACAATGCCGTCTGAAATAATCAGAGCTTGGTTGTAAACAAACAGCTCGGCAATTTCATCTTTATAGGTTTCAAATTGATTAAACGCCTGCAACAAATCCGCCGATTCACGCAACGGATTTTTGAGCTCAAATACCACCAACGGCAGACCATTTACAAAGCCGATAATATCGGGAATCCGTTTACCTCCTTTGCGGCTGCGGATTTCCAATTGATTGACGGCAACAAAGCGGTTGTTTCCCCAATGCTCGAAATCCACCAAACGCACCATCTCAATTTTCTGTTCGCCGTTTTGCGTATATTCGACCCGCACGCCATCACGCAGCAGTTTATAAAACGTCTGATTACGCACAACCAAGTCGCCAATATCGCTTTTCGTTGCCGATTTCACTACAGAATCCACCGCACTTTCAGGAAGCTGAGGATTAAGTTTACGCACCGCCTCACGCAGTTGCTCAACAAAGACTACGCCGCTCAAATCGCCACGGGCAAACTTGCCCTCATGAACAGGCAAGTCTTTACCGTAGCGATATTCCCAACCGAGGGATTGCAGGCGTTGAAGGGTAAGTTGTTCGATGTCATTTTCGTTGAGCATAGGTGTTCCTTTTGTGTATTTGCTGTCTTTGGGGAGCTAATAGATTAATTTCTTCGTTTATTGGCAGAAGTGAAATCAACCTCGTGAGTAATTAAATTTCCCCATTCAACAATCTAGGCAGCAATAAATCTCTTATTTCAGTTAGTCTCTTATTTTCAATAGAATTTGATAAGGTCTTTTCAAAAATAGAAACAACTTTTTTTTGAAAAATATAGATAATTTCTTTTGATGGTGTAATTATCTCTATTTTAGAGAATGTGCTTGTGTTTAAATTTAAAGTTGCAGTGCCACCACTTGCCAAATCTTTTAGATATTTTGTCATTGATGGCTGTTTTAACGATAAATATAAAAACTCACAGGATTGTTCATCATCTGGAATAATTGAATTAATTTGTTGGTTTGTATGAGATGGCTTAGATGTCATTGAAACCAATCCGACAGTAGCAATACAACTTACACAAATGCTTTTTGCTGGAATATATTTTTTAGATTGGTAATTTGCACCTACTACACTCAAGTTATCTGTTGTTTGAGTAATAAATACTTGATTGTGCATATCTGGAATCTTAATAAATGGCACATCATCACCATAAAATTCTTTGTTGGATTTTGATGGTGTTTTCCCGCAGATAATTTGACCTAAATCTGATAAGGCTTTCATTTCCCACCCCCTCGGCACCTCAACCCCATCAACCTCCACCCCATCAACCTCCACCATCTCACACGGAAACGCTTTGGCGGTTTCGGCTAATTCGGCGTAGCGGTCAGGCTGTGTTTGTGAAAGTGCGGTCAGTTCTTCGGGTGTTTTTCCGCTGATTGCCTGCATGGCGGCAAGTTCCGCTTGTTCAAGGCTCATGCCGTCCGAAAGGGCTTGGGCTTTGGCACGCACGGGATCGAAATCGACAAACCAGCTTTTAAACAGCGCTTGGGCGATTTGTTCCAAGGTTTGGTTGATTTGGGTGTTGAGTTCTATTTTGTCATCTAATGGGGTAATAATATCAAGGATTTTTTGTTGTGTTTCTTTATCTGGTATATTTAAAGATAAACTTGAAACCGAATCAAATGTGATCTGTGGAAATGTTCCAGATCTTGATTCAGCTATCATTTTAAAATATTCGGTTGTTTCATTGCTAATTAGTAGTAAAAATAGGAATTCTGGTAATACAATATTAGCATTAGGCTCAATTACCATAAATTTTGTGGAAACAACATAATTGTCTAAATCATTATCTACAAATAAATATCGTCCATTACCTGGTCTTATTTCACTATATAGAATATCGCCTTTTTTTATGGCTTTCTTAGCTTGCCCTGGTAAATCTTTGACGTTTGATATCTCGCAATGTAGAAATTTATTATTTAATACATCCCCAGTGTTAATAAATACAACATTTGGGTATGCATTAAAGTCAAACCTTCTTGATATATTTCTTGATATATCACCCAGAGAATACTCTTTCCAATCACTCATAACCCAATCCCCCTAAATTCTTCTTAATCTCAGCTTCCAATTCCGCACTTTTTGCAAATTGCTCCTTCAAAAGAGCGGTCAGATTTTGCATTTTTTCTGCAAATGGCACGCCGTCGTCTTCTTGTTCTGCAGTGCCGACGTAGCGCCCTGGTGTGAGGACGAAGTCGTTATTTTTAATCTCTTCTAAAGTCGCGGATTTGCAGAAAGCGGCTTGGTCTTCGTAGCCGTCTGATGTTTGCCAAGCGTGGAGGGTATCGGCAATTTTGGCGATGTCGTCAGCGGTGAAATCACGCAATACGCGGTCTTTCATATAGCCGATTTGGCGGGCATCGATAAATAATACTTCGCCTTTGCGCTTTTTGTTGCGGTTTAAAAACCAAATGCAGGCGGGGATTTTGGTGTTGGTAAAGAGCTGGCCGGGCAGGGCAACCATACATTCGACCAGGTCGGCATTGATGATGGCTTTGCGGATTTCGCCTTCGTTGTTGGTTTGGCTGCTCATAGAGCCGTTGGCAAGCAATAATGCTATTTTACCGTTTGGCGAGAGGTGGTAAATCATGTGTTGCAGCCAAGCGAAGTTGGCGTTGCCTTTGGGCGGTGTGCCGTATGCCCAACGTGGATCATCGGCAAGGGATTCATTCCACCATTCTTTATCATTAAAATGCGGATTCGCCATAATAAAATCCATCTTTTTGTCGATGTGTTGTGGCTGGGTGAAACTGTCGGCGTTGTATTTGCCGAAGTCGTAATCAATGCCGCGAATCGCCATATTCATGGCGGCGAGTTTCCAAGTGGTCGGGTTGAATTCTTGCCCGTAGATGGAAACGTTGTTGATGTTGCCTTGATGGGCGGTGATAAAGCGTTCGGTTTGCACGAAAAAGCCGCCACTGCCCATGGCTGGGTCATACACGCGTCCTGAATAGGGTTCGAGCATTTCGACAATCAGGGAAACAATGGATTTCGGTGTAAAATATTGCCCACTGCGTTTGCCTTCGGCTTGAGCAAATCTGCCGAGGAAATATTCGTAAACGTGGCCGAGAATATCTTTTGCGCCTAAATGTACGGGCTCGCCGTTGTAAGTTGGGCGGGTAAAGTGGGTATCGGAGAAGAGGATAATCAGCCCGCGCAGGGTGTCTTCGTTTACGGCATAGCCGCTGATGCGTTGGAGTACGCCTTTGAGTTTTTCGTTGTCTTTTTCAATGGCATCGAAGGCATCGTCAATCAGTTTTGCCACACCAGAAAATTTTCCACCCCAAGGCAATTCTGCCCCAGTGTTGAGAATAGAGACTTCTTGTAAGGCTTGCCAACGTGCAGAAGCTGGCACCCAAAATACGTTATCAGCGGTGTAATAATCACGGTTTTCTAGTTCTGCGGTTAAGGCTTCTTGATATTCTTCTTCAGTATCAAAAAAAGTGCGGTCAAGATAGAGGGGATTTTCAGGTGTGGAGAGTTCCGCCTGAATTTTTTCCTGTTGATGGGTGAAACTATCGGAAATGTATTTTAAGAAGATAAGACCAAGAACGATATGTTTATAGTTAGCGGCATCAAGTTGTTTGCGGAGTTTATCAGCAGATGCCCAAAGTTTTTCGTCTAATTCATTTAAAAATGCTTGTTGTAATGTGTGATTTTTATCGACAATCTTGGTCGTCTCGTCTCGTCTCGTCTTGCATAAATTATGCCCTCTGTAAAGTGATTTTTATCGGAAGTTTGAATATTCAAACAAATTATCAGGTGTCATTTTATCGAAAAACAGTATTAAGTTGAAAGGGATTTTTGCGTGCTAAATTCAATGATTTCCAGTAGAATGAGGCGCTTTTATAAATAAGGAATAACTATGGCAAGAGAATTTAAACGTAGCGATCGCGTCGCTCAAGAAATACAAAAAGAAATAGCAGTCATTTTACAACGCGAAGTGAAAGATCCCCGTATTGGGATGGTGACGGTTTCTGATGTGGAAGTGTCAAGTGATTTATCTTACGCAAAAATCTTTGTGACTTTTTTATTCGATCACGATGAAATGGCAATTGAGCAAGGCATGAAAGGCTTAGAAAAAGCATCGCCTTATATTCGTTCATTACTAGGCAAAGCGATGCGTTTACGTATCGTGCCAGAGATTCGCTTTATTTACGATCAATCCTTAGTGGAAGGGATGCGTATGTCAAATCTTGTGACAAATGTTGTGCGTGAAGATGAGAAAAAACACGTTGAGGAAAGCAACTAATGTCTAGACCTCGTAAACGCTGGCGTGATGTTGATGGTGTGTTTTTGTTGGATAAACCACAAGGCATGTCATCAAATGACATTATGCAAAAGGTAAAGCGTTTATTTCAAGCGAACAAAGCCGGGCATACTGGCGCGCTCGATCCGTTGGCTACGGGAATGTTGCCGATTTGCTTGGGGGAAGCAACTAAGTTTTCACAATTTTTGCTTGATGCCGATAAGCGTTATCTTGTTACGGCAAAATTAGGCGAACGTACCGATACTTCCGATGCAGAAGGGCAAGTCGTGGAAACTCGTGAAGTTAATCTTGAAACTCAGCAAATTTTGACCGCACTTGAACAATTTCGTGGCGATATTTTGCAAGTGCCGACAATGTTTTCCGCACTAAAACATAACGGCAAACCGCTTTATGAATATGCGCGCCAAGGTATTACCGTTGAGCGTGAGGCACGTCCAATTACGATTTTTGAACTTAATTTTATTGAATATAATGCGCCTTTTTTAACCTTAGAAGTGCATTGTTCAAAAGGCACTTATATTCGCACCTTAGTAGATGATTTAGGTGAAGTGCTAGGTTGTGGCGCGCATGTGACAATGTTACGCCGTACAGCCGTAGCGGATTACCCCGTAGCAGAAATGATGCCAATCAATGAGTTACAACTGCTCGCTGAAAGTTTTCCATTAAGTGAATTAGATCGTCTATTACTGCCAACCGATACCGCAGTAAGTAAATTGCCCGCTTTGCATTTGGATGCAGAGCAGAGTAAAGCCATTGGTTTTGGTCAGCGAGTGAAATTTGCTAACGAACAGCAATTAAGTGGTCAAGTGCGGTTATTTTCAGCGGAGAATTTATTCTTAGGCGTAGCCTTAATCGACGGGAATATTATTCGCCCACAACGATTAATTACACAATCCGCATAACTTCATTGCCTTTCCTGTAAAATTCTAGTAATCTCCTTGTAATTAATTTTTTACAATATATGTAAGATAAAAATTACAGGTGAGTTTTATGGAAGCCCTTAAAGATTTACGTTCTGAAATTGATTCGCTTGATCGCGAACTTATCCAACTTTTTGCTAAACGTCTTGAGTTGGTTTCTCAAGTCGGTAAAGTGAAACATCAACATGGATTACCTATTTATGCGCCAGAACGTGAAATAGCAATGCTCCAAGCACGTCGTTTAGAAGCTGAAAAAGCAGGCATTTCAGCCGATTTAATTGAAGATGTTCTACGCCGTTTTATGCGTGAATCCTATGCCAATGAAAACCAATTTGGTTTTAAAACTATCAATTCTGATATTCACAAAATTGTTATTGTGGGCGGTTATGGTAAATTAGGCGGCTTATTTGCCCGTTATTTACGTGCATCTGGCTATCCAATTTCTATTTTAGATCGCGAAGATTGGGCGGTGGCTGAAAGTATTTTAGCGAATGCTGATGTCGTGATCGTTTCCGTCCCTATTAATCTCACCTTAGAAACAATTGAACGCTTAAAACCTTATTTAACGGAAAACATGCTACTTGCAGATTTAACCTCTGTTAAGCGTGAACCGCTAGCGAAAATGCTTGAAGTTCATACTGGTGCTGTTTTAGGTTTACATCCAATGTTTGGTGCAGATATTGCAAGTATGGCAAAACAAGTGGTTGTGCGTTGTGATGGACGTTTTCCTGAACGTTATGAATGGTTACTTGAGCAAATTCAAATTTGGGGTGCAAAAATTTATCAAACCAATGCCACAGAACACGATCATAATATGACTTATATACAAGCCTTGCGCCATTTTTCGACTTTTGCGAATGGTTTACACCTTTCCAAACAGCCCATTAATCTCGCTAATTTATTGGCACTTTCTTCCCCTATTTATCGGTTAGAACTTGCGATGATAGGTCGTTTATTTGCGCAAGATGCAGAGCTTTACGCAGATATTATTATGGATAAGTCAGAAAATTTAGCGGTAATTGAAACGCTAAAACAAACTTACGACGAAGCCTTAACTTTCTTTGAAAATAATGATCGTCAAGGTTTTATTGATGCTTTCCACAAGGTGCATGACTGGTTCGGCGATTATTCAGAACAATTCTTAAAAGAAAGCCGTCAGTTATTGCAGCAGGCAAATGATTTGAAACAAGGGTAGAGAAAAGTGCGGTGAAATTTCACCGCAGTTTTTTACTGTCTCGCCAATCTTAAATTTTCAGGTAAATTCTCAAAATTAGAGCGGAATGGATTAATGTCTAATCCGCCACGACGAGTATAGCGTGCGTAAACGGTGAGTTTTTCTGGTTTTGCGTAGTGCATTAAATCGCAAAAAATACGTTCGACACATTGTTCGTGGAATTCATTGTGTTGGCGGAACGATACAACGTAACGCAATAATTTTTCCTGATTGATTTTTTTACCAACATAATGAATATGCAAGGAGCCCCAGTCTGGCTGATTGGTAATGAGGCAGTTAGATTTCAATAAATGGCTGACTAATTTTTCTTCGACAATTTCATCAGATACGCAATCTTTCAGCCAATCAGCGTTAAATTCGTAGCTAGTAATTTCAATATCTTGTTCATCAATGCAATCGCCTTGTAAATGCTCAATTTTTTGAGCATCATAAACTGCTACTGGATTTAACCGCACTTTTACATCGCCTTGCGCACATTCGATTAAATTGCGTTGCATAGTTTGTTGAACGGCGTTGAAGTCGGCAAATTTGCTTTGGTTAAAGCTATTTAAATAAAGTTTAAAACTTTTTGATTCAATCAAATTTTGGCTTTGATAATCCAGATAAATATCTGCGATAGCCACTTGTGGCAAGCCTTTTTCGTTGAGCCAAGAGATTTCATAAGCCGTCCAAATATCGGCGCCGATAGTAAATGGTTGGTTTTGAGTAATGCCCAATCCATCACGATTTAACGCACGTGGCACAGGCTGTAATAAAGTGCGGTCATATTGAGAGGCGTATTCCGTTTTTTGACCGAGTTTTAAGGATTTTAAGCTGTTGTCTTGGTAATTCATTTATTTTTCCTTTATATGTTAAACAATAATTTGCCTTCCCCTGCTTGCGGGGGAAGGTGGCGCGAAGCGTCGGAAGGGGGCTAAGACTTTATCATTCCAACAGAGAGTTGAGGCATAGACTTAAATTACAAAAAATTCCACGATAAATTCGAAACTAATAGACAGGTATCGCATTTAAAATGAAAGGTATCAAAAATCGCATTTTTTAACGCCCAATTTGCACCACAAGAAGGGCAGCAACGGGATTTTTCAGATTCTAAAGATTGCCCACCTACACGATATAAATAATAGTAAGTCGGTATGCCCGTTTCTTTTTCTATTTCTTGAGCTAAATATCGCCCATGTTTTGAAAGTGTGCTTTGGTGCTCCGAAATTTCTGCCAAAGATTGTTGTTCTAATACCGCACCATTCATTTGTAGTTGATCGCAGGCTTGCCAATTTTCTTGCCATTTAATCAGATCTTGGCTTAAGTGCGGTTGATTTTTCAACTGTTTATACAACGGAATTGGTGCGAAATTTTCTCCACTATGAATCGGTGAGCAGCTTTGTAAATGAGTTGTGTAAAGCACTTGCCAAGCTGGCGACGCATTTTCTGCCGTTTGATCTGAATTGAAATCATCGCCCACAAGTTGAAAACCATCAAAAATTACACCGCACTTTTCGGCTTCTTGTAATGCCCGATTCACTTCTGCGTTATTATTTTGTGGGAAAAGACTATCTTGCTCAGGGCAAATGACACGCATAGCAAAACCTTGTGCACCATCTTCTTCCGCTAAATATAAAGGAATTTCACGTCCGATAATTTGCCCGTTATACCGCCATTGATCGATCACGGCATTAAGTAAATGGATTTGTGATTCAATGTTATTTTCAAGGGCTGTCAGGCGAAAATAGGTCTCGATTAAATACATAAATTTTTTAATTGCTGTCCGATTTGGTTTAAGCCGTTTAAACGTGTTTCGCTTAAACGTTGTGAAATGCCGAGTTCGCTAAAAAAGGCAATAATATCAAATGTATTCAATTCATCCGCTGTTTTGCCATTGATTTGATTGAATAAAATCCAAAGTAAGCCATTCATAATTCTGGCTTCGCTAAATCCGCTGAATTGAAAAGTGCGGTCATTTTTAGGCATAATTTGAAACCACATTTGTGCTTCGCAGCCAGTAATAGGTTGCATTTGAGCGAGTTTATCATCGCTTGGGCGAGGTAAATTTTTGCCTGCTTGAATAATCAGGCGATAGCGTTCTTCCCAATTTTTAGCTTGTTTTAATTGTTCTATCATTGTAATAAATCCAGTGCTTTATCTAAGGCGGTAAAAAATGCCTCTACATCTTCCTGTGTATTATAAGGGGCAAAAGACAGGCGTAATGTGGTGCGTTCGCCTAAGCGTGCTAAATAAGGCTGGGCACAATGTTCGCCCACTCGGAGCGCAATATTTTGTTCGCTCAAAAGTGTAGAAAGATCGGAACAGTCAATGCCGTCAAATATAAAGCAAACGACAGTGCTTGCTTGAGGAGAATTGAATAATCGGCAATTCTCGTAAGATTTTAACCGCACTTTGACGGATTCAGCCAAGGATATAGCGTGCTGTTCTGCTGCGGTAAAATCCCATTTTTGTAGCCAATCCAGCACCGCATTAAAGCCAATAACCCCAGCAATATTGGGTGTGCCAGCTTCTAAACGATAAGGTAATTCGGCAAAAGTAATACGATCATTTGATACACGATCAACCATTTTTCCGCCGAAAAAGAGCGGTTGAAGTTGAGAAAGTGCGGTCAATTTTCCTGTTAAAACGCCAAGTCCATTTGGGCCATAAATTTTATGGGCAGAAAATGCGAGGAAATCGGCATCTAAATCTTGTAAATCAATTTTAATATGACTAATCGCTTGCGCAGCATCTACTAAAACCAACGCATTACTCTGTTTTCTAACCAGTTGAATCAGGCGTTTAATCGGCTGTTCTGTGCCAGTGACATTTGAAACAAAATTCAGCGCAACGAGTTTTGTTTTTTCAGAAAGGGCTGAAATCAGTGCATTTTCATCAATTAGCCAATTATCTAAAATCGGTAAAACTCGAATTTTTGCACCGCACTTTTTCGCCGTTTCATGCCAAGTGACAAAATTGGCATGATGATCTGCTTGGCTAATCAGAATTTCATCTTCGGCGTTTAATTGCGGCATCAATCCATTTGCCACTAAGTTTATTGCGTGAGTTGTACCCGAAGTCCAAATAACAGCGTGTTTATCTTCTGCATGAACCCATTCTTTAACTTGTGTGCGAGCCTGTTCATATTGCACAGTTTGGGCAGCATCATATTGGCTACGGTGCACCGAACCTGCAGACGCATAAAATTCAGCGGTGCGATCAATTAACACTTGAGGTTTCAACGCGGTGGCGGCGTTATCTAAATAAATAACCGCATCTTCACGTTGGAAATAGGGAAATGCTTGACGGAATGTTTGATAATCAAAAGCCATATTGATTTTTCTCTTGTCTGCGCCATTGACTTGGTTCAATCGGATTATTGTCTGCCCAAAGACCAATTCCTTTGGCTTGTGCATTTTCTTGCGCTTGAAGATAAATCGGATCATGGGAATATTGCTTATAAGCCCATGCCATACCCTGTTTAACCATTTCTAAATTAATATTTTGTTTTTGATAATAAACCACCGCTAAGGTGCGTTGATAGCGATCTTTTCCTTTTCGCGCAAGGCGTACATTTTTTTGATAAACCAGATCGGACAAGGTTTTTTTCGATTTTTGCCCAAAGGCTTGAGATTTTTCTGGCGCATCAATTTCGGCTAAACGAACTTTAATGGATTTATTGCCTTTAGTGAGGCAAGTGAGCGTATCGCCATCACTAATTTTAACCACACGACACGTATTTTTTTCGCGAGAACAAGCAGAAAGTACGGTAAAAATAAGTAATAAACTCGTCAATAGTATTTTTCGATTTATCATTTTGCAAAGTTTTTGATCTAAGTCTGGTTATTTTACCGAAAAAATGGCTCAAGTTAGCAAAAAAAAGCGTAAAATAATTTTGAAATATTATGAAAATAGTTGAAAAGGTTGTATATGATTCAAAAATTATTTTTATTAGTTCGTTCGTTGGTCATTTTATCTATTATGTTATATCTCGGAAATCTTATTGCTTATTACATTCCATCAGGTGTTCCAGGAAGTATTTGGGGATTGTTATTGCTCTTTTTAGGTTTAACAACACGAGTGATTCATTTAAATTGGATTTATTTAGGTGCAAGTTTGCTAATTCGTTTTATGGCAGTGCTTTTTGTACCAGTGAGCGTGGGAATTATCAAATATTCTGATTTATTGATAGAGCAAATTAATATTTTGCTTGTTCCTAATATTGTGAGTACTTGTGTCACTTTACTTGTTATAGGATTTTTAGGTCATTATTTGTATCAGATGCAATCTTTTACACATAAACGCAAAAAAGTAATAAAACGTAGAGAAAATCAGGTAAAACAAGCGAATTAGTATGTTAGGAAAGTTTATATGCAGCAGTACATTATTTATCTTTATACATTTTTAACAATTTTTGGGTTTTGGCTCGCACTACAAATTAGCAAACGTTGGAAGTCAATGATTTTTAATACTTTTGTTTTAACAGTATTAATTTTGGCGGCGATTTTAGTGATAGGAAAGATTCCTTATGATGATTATATGGCAGGAAATGCGCCTATTAATAATTTACTTGGCTTGAGTATCGTTGCTCTCGCATTGCCTCTTTATGAACAACTTCGCCAAATTGCCAGACAATGGAAAATTATTCTTTCAACGGTGGTTATAGCCTCTTTTTTGGCGATGTTAAGTGGCGGGCTTTTAGCATTTCTTTTAGGCGCAACGCCCGAAATGGTCGCTACGGTTTTACCTAAATCCATCACAATGCCTATTGCGATGGAAGTTTCCCGTCATTTAGGCGGCATTCCTGCCGTAACTGCAGTTGGTGTTGTGGTTGCAGGTTTGCAAGGATCGATATTTGGTTATCTTGTATTAAAAAAATTGGGTGTTAAACATCAAGAAGCTATTGGGCTTTCTGTTGGTTCGGTTTCTCACGCGCTCGGTACAGTAAGTTGTATGGAAACGAATCCAACAGCGGGAAGTTACAGTTCTATTTCTCTTGTGCTTTGTGGGATTATTAGTTCTATTCTCGCGCCATTTGTATTTAAGCTGATTTATTTCTTTGTTTAAATATCAATAAAAATTCAACCGCACTTTATTCATTCTAGATTTTATTTGTTCTAGATAAAGTGCGGTTGTTTTTTGCGCTAAATGATTAGATAATGCAGAAAAACGAAATAAAACAAAGCGATATGAAACCACTTATCATTGATTCTTCTTGGACAGAACGTTTTCTTCCTGATCCTCCACGTGAAAAAGATAATCGCCCACCATTTCGTCGTGATCGCGGGCGAATTTTACATTCTGCCGCTTTTCGTTGCTTACAGGCGAAAACTCAAATTCACTCAATTGGCGAAAATGATTTTTATCGTACTCGCTTAACCCATTCTTTGGAAGTTGCACAGATTGGTAGTAGTCTCGTTGCACAACTTAAATTTTTAGAAACCTTTGAAAGCCTTTCGCAAACATTAAATATTGATAAAAATGAGTTACAAAAGCAGTTGAAACCTTTATTGCCAAGTAATGATCTTATTGAGAGTTTGTGTTTTGCACATGATATAGGGCATCCACCTTTTGGGCATGGTGGCGAAACGGCATTAAATTATATGATAGCAGAGCAGGGCGGTTTTGAAGGCAATGCGCAAACCTTTAGAATTTTAACAAAACTTGAGCCTTACACTGAAAATGCAGGGATGAATCTAACGCGTAGAACACTATTGGGTGTCGTGAAATATCCCGCGTTGTTAGATGTGGTTTCGCCTCAATATGCAGAACTTAATTTTTCTCGCAATATTGATCCTCGTTTTGTGCGTATTCACGATTGGATTCCAGGAAAGGGCATTTTCCGCGATGATTTAAAAATGTTTAATTGGTTGCTGGAAAATCTTTCTGAAAATGACCGCACTTTATTTGGGAAATTTAAAAAAGTGCGGGAAAATCCTGCGGAATTTTTACAGACGAGCTTTAAATCTTTGGATTGTAGCATTATGGAATTGGCAGATGATATTGCCTATGGTGTACACGATTTAGAAGATGCCATTGTAACTGGCGTGGTAAATCCACATCAATGGCAAGCAGCACATGCTGAATTAAAACAAATTCCCTCTACTTGGTTGCATAAAAATATTGATTCAATTAGCCAACGACTTTTCTCTGATAAACATTTTGAACGCAAACAAGCGATTGGTGCATTGGTAAACTTTTTTATTACTAATGTGCGGTGGAAATTAACGGCAAATTTTGATGAACCTTTGTTACGTTATAACGCAGAGCTGCCACCTGAAGTGATTGCTGCACTTGGTATATTTAAAAAATTCGTTTGGGATTATGTTATCCGTAATGTGGATACTCAGAGAATTGAGTATAAAGGGCAGAGAATGCTGACAGAAATGTTCCAAATTTTTGAATCTGATCCAGAGCGTTTATTACCAAGAAATACGGCAAATCGTTGGCGTAATGCCCCTGAAGAAAGGAAGAAGCGGATTATTTGCGATTATATTGCAGGCATGTCAGATGCACACGCATTGCGGGTATATCAACAACTTTGATTTAAGAGAGAATCCCATTGAATTGATGGGATTTTTTATGTAAACCGTATAGAATAGTGCGGTTAATTTTCACTGAATTTTTATGGGGCAGTTGTGGCATTAATTAGTTTAACCAATGGATACCTTTCTTTTAGCGATGCACCTTTATTAGATCACGCAGAACTACATATTGAACCGAATGAACGCGTTTGTTTAGTTGGGCGTAACGGCGCAGGTAAATCAACTTTATTGAAAATCATCGCAGGCGATGTGTTGATGGATGATGGCAAAATCCAATACGAAAAAGATCTTGTGGTTTCTCGTTTAGAACAAGACCCACCGCGTAATGCACAAGGCAATATTTTTGATTATGTTGCGGAAGGTGTAGAGCATTTAACGGATTTATTGAAAGAATATCATCATATTTCTGTTCAATTGGAAGAAAATTACAGTGATCAAATTTTAACTCAATTAGAACAGGTTCAAACTAAATTAGAACACGCTGATGGCTGGCGATTTGAAAATAAAATCAATGAAGTGTTGTTAAAACTGGGCTTAAATCCAAACACAAAATTATCCGCACTTTCGGGCGGTTGGTTGCGTAAAGCAGCATTAGCACGCGCATTGGTGTGCGATCCTGATGTGTTACTACTTGATGAACCAACAAACCACTTGGATGTGGAAGCTATTGAATGGTTGGAAAATTTCTTACTTGATTTCCAAGGTAGCATTATATTTATTTCTCATGACCGTTCTTTTATTCGCAAAATGGCAACACGGATTGTGGATTTAGATCGCGGTCAATTGCGGTCTTATCCAGGAAATTACGATTTATATTTAACCACGAAAGAAGAAAATCTACGCGTTGAAGCCTTGCAAAATGAATTATTTGATAAACGTCTTGCACAGGAAGAAGTGTGGATTCGCCAAGGTATCAAGGCTCGCCGTACAAGAAATGAAGGGCGAGTGCGAGCATTAAAAGCGATGCGTGAGGAACGCCGCCAACGCCGTGAAGTAATGGGAACAGCCAAATTACAGTTAGATACCTCAAGTCGTTCAGGCAAAATTGTCTTTGAAATGGAAAATGTGAGCTATGAAATCGCAGGAAAAACCTTGTTAAAAGATTTTTCAACAACGATTTTACGTGGAGACAAAATTGCGCTTGTTGGGGCAAATGGCTGTGGGAAAACCACTTTCATTAAATTATTGCTGGGGGAAATTCAGCCAACATCAGGAAAAATTCGTTGTGGTACCAAATTAGATATTGCTTATTTTGACCAATATCGTGCTGATTTAGATCCCGAAAAAACCGTGATGGATAATGTAGCGGATGGCAAACAAGATATTGAAATCAATGGTGTAAAACGCCATGTGCTAGGATATTTGCAAGATTTTTTGTTCCCGCCAAAACGTGCAATGACGCCAGTTAAAGCCTTATCGGGGGGAGAACGAAATCGTTTATTGCTCGCAAAATTATTACTCAAACCAAATAATTTATTGATTCTTGACGAACCAACCAATGACCTTGATGTAGAAACATTGGAGCTTTTAGAAGAAATTTTGACTGATTATCAAGGCACATTGTTAATTGTGAGCCACGACCGTCAATTTATCGATAATACTGCGACAGAATGTTATTTATTCGAAGGTGAAGGGCGTTTGAATAAGTATGTGGGTGGATTCTTTGATGCGAAACAGCAACAAGCCAATTTCTGGGCAAGCAAAGCAGTGGAAGAACAGGCTAAACCGAAGAAAACTGAACCACTAAAAGAAGAAAGTGCGGTGAAAAATGACCGCACTTCTAAGCCGAAATCCGTGAAACTTTCTTATAAAGAACAACGAGAGCTAGAACAGCTTCCACAACTATTGGAAGAGTTGGAAACTAAAATCACCGTACTTCAAGCTGAAATAGCCGATCCAGTATTTTTCCAACAAGCTCATGATATTACCGATGCTAAATTAAAAGCATTGGCGGATACTGAAGCCGAATTAGAAACAGCATTTTTACGCTGGGAAGAATTAGAAGAAAAGAAAAATTTGGTTGAAGGTAAAGCTTAAAAAAATAACGCCCGAAAGGGCGTTTTTTTTTATGTATTTTCAAGATGATCTTTTTTCAAAATATTTTCTTCATCAAGTATTGATAAACGAGCAATAGCGTTTCGATAAGAAATTTCAAGGGTTTCTCTGCTGGTTGCCATTACGCCTTGATCCACTAAAAATCCATCATTTACGTCATATACCCAGCCATGTAATGAGAGTTTTTGTCCGCGTTCCCAAGCACTTTTTACAATAGAAGTTCGACCAAGATTGTAAACCTGTTCCGCTACGTTAATTTTAGTTAGCATATCGGCACGTTTTTCTGGAGAAAGTTTACCGAGAAGATGACCGTGTTTAAACCAAATATCACGAATATGAAGAAGCCAGTTGTTGATAAGCCCTAAATCTTTATCTGCCATAGCAGCATGAATCCCCCCGCAGTTGGTGTGACCACAGATAATAATATGTTCAATTTTAAGCACATCGACGGCATATTGCACAACAGAAAGGCAATTAAAATCTGTGTGAATTACTTGGTTAGCAACATTACGGTGTACAAAAAGCTCGCCCGGTTCAAGATTTGTCAATTTTTCAGCAGGCACACGGCTATCAGAGCAACCAATCCAAAGGTAATGTGGCGTTTGATGATCCGCAAGTTCTTTGAAGTAAGTAGAATTTTCTTCTTTCATTCTTTGCGCCCAGCTGTAATTGTTGGCAAAGAGTTGTTTAATTTTATCCATTTTACTTTCCTTAAAATTCTGAAAAAATTGACCGCACTTTGGCGTAAGTGCGGTCAATATTAAAGTTAAATTGAATTAGAAATTCGCATTTCTTGGCGCGCGTGGGAATGGAATTACATCACGAATATTTTGAACGCCAGTTACATAGACGATTAAACGTTCAAAACCAAGACCAAAACCAGAATGTGGAACACTGCCGTATTTACGAAGATCGCGATACCACCAATAATCATCTGGATTTAATCCCATTTCTTCCATGCGTTTATCAAGCACCTCTAAACGTTCTTCACGTTGTGAACCACCGATGATTTCACCAATTCCTGGAGCTAACACGTCCATTGCTGCCACAGTTTTTCCATCATCATTTAAACGCATATAGAATGCTTTAATGTCTTTTGGATAGTTTTTTACCACAACTGGTGATTTGAAATATTCTTCCGCTAAGAAACGTTCGTGTTCAGAAGAAAGATCAATGCCCCAAGAAACAGGGAATTCAAATTTCTTACCAGATTTTAATAACACATCAATGGCATCGGTATAGTCAATTTGCGCAAAATCTGAGTTTACAAAGTTTTCTAAACGAGTAATAACATCTTTATCTACATGTTTTTCAAAGAATTGTAAGTCGTCTTTACGCTCTGCTAATACTGCGCGGAATACGTATTTCAACATATCTTCTGCAAGTTTTGCGTTATCCGCTAAGGTTGCAAATGCAACTTCGGGTTCAACCATCCAGAATTCCGCTAAGTGACGGGTGGTATTCGAGTTTTCTGCACGGAATGTTGGGCCAAAAGTATAAATTTTGCTTAATGCACAAGCGTAGGTTTCGCCGTTTAACTGACCTGAAACCGTTAAAAATGATTCTTTACCGAAGAAATCTTGGCTGAAATCAACTTTTCCATTTTCACTACGTGGAAGATTTTCTAAATCAAGCGTTGAAACACGGAACATTTCACCCGCACCTTCAGTGTCTGATGCAGTAATTAATGGGGTTGCCACCCAGTAGAAACCTTGCTCATGGAAGAAACGGTGAATTGCTTGAGACAAGCAATGACGAACACGCGCGACCGCGCCAATAATATTGGTACGAGGGCGTAAGTGAGCCACTTCGCGTAAATATTCGATAGAGTGGCGTTTTGCTGCCATTGGGTAAGTATCTGGATCTTCAACAAACCCTGTCACTTCCACTTTTTCTGCTTGTAATTCAACCGCTTGTCCTTCTGCAGGTGATTCAACGACCTTACCGGTTACAATCACAGAACAGCCTGTTGTTAAACGTAAAATTTCGCTTTCGTAATTTTCAATATCGTTATTAATAATCGCTTGAATTGGATCAAAGCAAGAACCGTCATAAACCGCTAAGAAAGATAAGCCTGCTTTAGAATCGCGACGGGTACGAACCCAACCACGCACAGTGACACTTTCACCAATCACCACTTTCCCTTGTAATACATCAACAATTGATGCCACTTTAGACATATTAAACCTCTGTAACTGAATGTAATTCACATAAAATTGCCGATAGTTTACCTTAATAAAGGAAATTTTCCATAAAAATATAGTGTTGGTGCGGGCTATGAACAATAAAATCGCCTTAAAAATGAGTCCTAAATAAAATAGGGTAAAGCCTCATTAATATTGAATATACGCGATTTTATGCTAAAATCTCGGGCCAAAATCATTATGGCTAATAATAGGAAAAAATATGAAAGTTTTAGAAGGCTCAGTCGCAGCACCTAATGCAAAAGTTGCAGTAGCAATTGCTCGTTTTAACAGTTTTATTAATGAAAGTTTATTAGAAGGTGCAATTGACGCATTAAAACGTATTGGCCAAGTGAAAGATGAAAATATCACTATCGTGCGTATCCCAGGCGCGTATGAGTTGCCATTAGTTGCTCGTCGTTTAGCTGAAAGTAAAAAATTTGATGCAATTGTGGCATTAGGTACAGTTATCCGTGGTGGTACAGCACATTTTGAATATGTAGCAGGAGAAGCAAGCAGCGGTTTAGGAAAAGTTGCAATGGATGCTGAAATCCCTGTCGCTTTTGGTGTATTAACCACAGAAAATATTGAACAGGCGATTGAACGTGCTGGTACTAAAGCAGGAAACAAAGGTGCAGAAGCAGCCTTAACCGCACTTGAAATGGTTAATCTTATTCAACAAATTGATGCGGCATAAATCATGACAGAACAAAAACAAGTGAAAAAGCCTTCTGCTCGTCGTCGTGCGCGTGAATGTACTGTTCAAGCCTTGTATTCTTGGGCAGTATCCGGCAATACTGCAGAACAAGTGGAATTAGCCTTTGTGTTAGATCAAGATATGGAAGGGGTAGATAAACCTTACTTCCGTAAATTATTTCGTCAAACAATAGAAAATATTGAAACCGTTGATTTTTCAATTTCGCCTTATATTGACCGTGCTTTTGATGAGCTTGATCCTATTGAAACGGCAATTTTACGTTTGGCCGTTTATGAATTGCGCTTCGAGTTAGATGTGCCATATAAAGTGGTTATCAATGAAGCGATTGAAGTGGCAAAAGTATTCGGTGCAGATGAAAGCCATAAATATATCAATGGCGTACTTGATAAAATCGCACCAGCATTAGGGCGTAAATAATCCTTTTAAACTGAAAATGGCGCGCGTTTTTAACGCGTGCCTTTTCTTTTATAAGATAGGTGAAAAATGGCAATGGGTGAATTTGATTTAATTAAACGATATTTTCAGCAACAAATATTAGTTGATGATTCCATTCAATTATCTATTGGCGACGATTGTGCGCTGGTTTCCGTGCCAGAGAATTATCAGCTTGCCATTACGACCGATACAATGGTAGAAAATACGCATTTTTTACCAACCATTTTACCTACGGACTTGGCTTATAAGGCGGTTGCAACAAATTTAAGTGATCTTGCTGCAATGGGGGCACAGCCAAAATGGGTTTCACTGGCATTAACTTTGCCAAATGTAGATGAAAATTGGATTTCAACATTTAGCCAAAGTTTATTACACACGTTAAAACAATACAACGTCACATTAATTGGTGGCGATACTACAAAAGGTAATTTGTCTATTACGATTACGGCACAAGGTTTTGTCGAAAAAAACAAAGGAATTTGTCGGCATAAAGCGCAAGTTGGCGATTTAATTTATGTTTCAGGCACCTTAGGCGATAGCGCGGCAGGTTTAACACAAATTTTATTGGGCAAAAGTGCGGTTGATTCTGATGATGTTTTTTTGCAACAACGACATCTTAGACCCACACCTAGAATTGAACTTGGGCGGGCGTTAATTAATATTGCTCATGCTGCCATTGATCTTTCCGATGGGCTAATATCTGATTTAGGGCATATTCTTGAACGAAGTCAATGTAGTGCTGAAGTTGAACTGACTGCATTACCTCTTTCATCATCGATTTTAAATAAATATGATCGCACTCAAGCGGAACAATTTGCCTTAAGTGGTGGCGAAGATTATGAACTCTGTTTTACTATACCGCCCAAATCTAAAGATGAATTAGAATTACGCTTGAAAAAACTGAACGTGCCTTGTACTTGCATTGGTAAAATCACTGAAAAGTGCGGTGACTTTTCTCCCCGTTTTTTACGGGATGGAAAACCTGTGAATATAACTTTTTCAAGTGGTTTCGATCATTTTAAGGAATCAAAATGACAGAAAATAATCCTCTTAAAAAAATCTTTCTTTTAAATCCTATTCATTTGCTTGCCGTTGGTTTTGGCTCGGGTTTAATTTATCCAGCACCCGGCACTTGGGGGAGCTTAGCTGGAACAATTTTAGGTGTGATTTTACTTTCCTTATTAGGCGTAAAAATCTTTTTAATTTTCACCGCACTTTGTTTTCTACTCGGTTGCTACCTTTGCCAAAAAACTACTGCAGATATGGGCGTACACGATCATGGTTCTATCGTCTGGGATGAATTTGTCGGTGTATTTATTGTATTAGCAGCGATACCGTCATTATCTTGGCAATGGATTTTGGCTGCTTTTGCGTTATTCCGCTTTTTTGATATTTTAAAACCGTTCCCAATTCGTTATTTTGACGAAAAACTCGAAAATGGTTTTGGCATTATGATCGATGACGTTTTAGCGGCAATTTATGCCGTGATTGTCGTATTTGCAATTCAGTATTGGATGTTGTGATGCTAAATTTAATCATTGTGCATTTATTTGGATTAATGACGCCAGGGCCTGATTTCTTCTATGTAAGTCGGATGGCGGCAAGTAACTCTCGTCGTAATACAGTTTGTGGCATTTTAGGCATAACGCTTGGTATCGCTTTTTGGGGAATGCTTTCTATGTTGGGATTGGCGGTGTTGTTCGTTACCATTCCAGCATTACATGGCGTTATTATGTTGCTAGGCGGTAGTTACTTAGCATATCTCGGTTTTTTAATGGCTCGCAGCAAAAAATACGCTCAATTTGAACCGCACTCTGATACTGAATTTAATCAGCAAACCACAATCAAAAAAGAAATTTTGAAAGGGCTTTTCGTGAATTTATCCAATGCAAAAGTCGTGGTGTATTTTAGTAGCGTGATGTCGCTTGTCTTAGTAAATATCACTGAAATGTGGCAAATTATCTTGGCTTTTGCAGTGATTGTGGTAGAAACATTTTGTTATTTTTATGTGATTTCATTGATTTTTTCACGTAATATTGCCAAGCGTTTATACAGTCAATACAGCCGTTATATTGATAATATGGCGGGTATTGTATTTTTATTTTTTGGTTGTGTGCTTGTTTATAACGGCATCAACGAAATAATTCATTAATAGAAAAGGAAGTAACATGACATTAAAAATTGCAATCGCTGGTGCTGGCGGAAGAATGGGGCGCCAATTAATTCAAGCGGTTCATTCTGTGGAAGGCGTAGAACTAGGTGCGGCTTTTGAACGCAAAGGATCATCTTTAGTTGGGACGGATGCGGGAGAATTGGCGGGAATTGGTCATCTTGGCGTTGCAGTTTCAGATGATCTTGAAAGCCAAAAAGATAAATTCGATTTATTAATCGATTTTACTCGACCAGAAGGCACCCTTGAACATATTGCATTTTGCGTAGCGAATAATAAAAAAATGGTGATCGGTACAACAGGTTTTGATGAAAATGGTAAAGTGGCGATTAAAGCAGCTTCAGATAAAATTGCTATTGTGTTTGCATCAAATTTCAGTGTTGGCGTGAATTTAGTCTTCAAGCTTTTAGAAAAAGCGGCAAAAGTGATGGGGGATTATTGCGATATTGAAGTGATCGAAGCTCATCACCGTCATAAAGTTGATGCGCCATCTGGCACTGCACTTTCTATGGGCGAACATATCGCAAAAACCTTAGGTCGCGATTTAAAAACTCACGGAGTCTTCTGCCGTGAAGGAATTACAGGCGAACGTAAACGCGATGAAATTGGTTTTTCAACTATTCGTGCTTCGGATGTGGTGGGGGAACACACGGTTTGGTTTGCAGATATTGGCGAACGTGTAGAAATTTCCCATAAAGCATCAAGCCGAATGACTTTCGCTAATGGTGCAGTGCGTGCTGGTAAATGGTTAGAAAATAAGGCGAATGGCTTATTTGATATGACCGATGTATTAGATTTAAATAATTTATAAATCAATTTCAATGTCACTTTCTACGTGACAGCAACATAATAAAATCTCATCAGGTTGAATAAAGGCAAGAGGCATTTCTTTATAAGACACCTTGCCTTTTTTGATCTTAACGCGACAAGAACCACAATAGCCACTACGGCATTGATATTCGTGATGAATATTATTTTTCTCGAGATGATCAAGTAAACTTGTTTCATTATTGAATTCTAATGTGGTGTTATGGCGGATAAGGTGGATTTTCATAATAACGATATGTTGTAATTTGTCGTGCCATTATATAAGGAAAAGATGAAATTATTGATAAAAACTTCACTTAGTCAGTGGATTTGCTTGAATTTTGCCAAAATTCCTATTTTTAAAATGCTAGGTTTTATAACCGCACTTTTTATTACGGCTTGTAGTTCTATTAGCAAAGAACCAGTGAAGACGGTGGATATTTATATTAAACCTTATTATTCTGCTGAAAATGGAAAAGCAGAAAATGTATTTGTACATAAAGAAATTGATCCTATGTTACGTGAAAATACGCTAAAAGGTTATAAAAGTGCGGTAAAATTTGTAGAAGAAAATCCAGCTCGCATTTCACCAATGACAATGTTTACCTTAGCCGCTCGGGCTTACGATTTTGGCTTAAGAGATGAAGCGGTTACTTGGTTTTATCGTGGACAAAATCGTTTGATTACCGCACTTTATGTGTTGGATTTACCAAAACAAACGGTGCAGGATAATACAGGGTTCAGCCATGTTGTAGGGCAGTTTGTTAATGCTTATGCGTTTTGCAATTTTGATAAACAAAGTCTTGCTGCCGAAAATGCGGTGAAATGGACAATTGCGCATCCTTATGAAGTGATTTTCTTACCAGCATTACCCGCAAAATTTGCAGATCGTCAAAAAGCGTTAAAAGAAGCAGAAGAAAAATTAGTTCAGCGTTTACAGGAACAAGCCCGTTTTTTTGCTAATCCAAAAAATAAAGAAAAATGGCAAAAAGAGCGGTCAGAAAATTTTGTGAATGAACGATTTTGTTGGTAACAAGAAAAAATGGAATAGCGAATACGTTATTCCATTTTTATTTTTGATAAGCCAATGATTTTTCGCATTATTCTTTTACTTTTTAAGGACTTGGTATTATCATTACCCGGTTTTTTATTTTATAGAGAAAAGAGAAGCAGGGGAAACTATGCAACATCTGAACGAGCTTGTTGAAAAGGCAAAATCAGCGATTGAATCCATTCAGGATAAAAGTTTAACGGCTTTGGATGAAATCCGTGTCGAATATTTTGGTAAGAAAGGGTATTTTACGCAATTAATGCAAGAATTGCGTAACGTGTCAGCTGAAGAACGTCCTGCGATGGGTGCAAAAATTAACGAAGCAAAACAAGCTGCGTTAGAATTTTTAAATGCAAAAAAAACGGAGTGGGAACAGGCTGAACTTAACGCAAAATTAGAAAAAGAACGTGTAGATGTCAGTTTACCTGGTCGCAAAGTTGAAACCGGTGGCTTACATCCAGTTACCATGACGATTAATCGTGTAACAAAATTTTTCTCAGAACTTGGCTTTTCAGTTGAAAATGGCCCAGAAATTGAAAGTGATTATTACAACTTCGATGCGTTAAATATTCCTAAACATCACCCAGCACGTGCCGATCACGATACTTTCTGGTTTAATCCAGAATTATTACTTCGTACTCAAACTTCTGGCGTGCAAATTCGTACTATGGAAAAAATGCAACCACCAATTCGCATTATGGCACCAGGACGTGTATATCGTAATGACTACGATCAAACGCACACGCCAATGTTCCATCAAATTGAATTGCTTTATGTGGATAAAAAAGCAAATTTCACCGAATTGAAAGGCTTATTGCACGATTTTTTACGTGCTTTCTTTGAAGAAGATTTACAAGTGCGTTTCCGTCCATCTTATTTCCCATTCACAGAGCCTTCAGCGGAAGTGGATGTGATGGGTAAAAACGGTAAATGGTTAGAAGTGTTGGGCTGTGGTATGGTGCATCCAAATGTGTTGCGTAATGTTGGTATTGATCCGAATGAATATTCTGGTTTTGCAGTGGGAATGGGCGTTGAGCGTTTAACAATGTTACGTTATAACGTAACAGATTTACGTTCGTTCTTTGAAAACGACTTACGTTTCTTAAAACAATTTAAGTAATTTCTCGGATTTGAATTAAAAAGGATAACAACAAATGAAATTTAGTGAACAGTGGGTAAGAGAATGGGTGAACCCTGCGGTGTCCACCGAGCAATTATGCGAGCAAATTACCATGCTTGGCTTAGAAGTAGATGGAGTGGAAAGCGTTGCGGGTACATTTAATGGTGTCGTTGTTGGTGAAGTGGTGGAATGTGCACAACATCCAGATGCAGATAAATTACGTGTAACTAAAGTGAACGTAGGCGGTGATCGTTTATTGGATATTGTGTGTGGCGCAGCAAATTGTCGTCAAGGCTTAAAAGTGGCTTGTGCAACAGAAGGTGCGGTATTACCTGGCGATTTCAAAATTAAGAAAACGAAATTACGTGGTCAGCCATCAGAAGGGATGCTTTGTTCATTTTCTGAATTAGGTATTGATGTTGAAGCTGACGGCATTATTGAACTGCCACTTGATGCACCAATTGGTACTGATTTACGTGAATATTTAGCTTTAGATGATAATGCCATCGAAATTAGCTTAACGCCAAACCGTGCGGATTGTTTGAGCATCGCAGGTATTGCGCGTGAAATTGGTGTGGTAAATAAACAACTCGTAAATCAACCGCACTTTGAAGCAGCGCCAGCAACAATTTCTGATAAAGTTCAAATTGATTTACAAGCACCAGAAGCTTGCCCGCGTTATTTATTACGTGTGATAAAGAACGTCAATGTAAAAGCACCATCGCCAATGTGGATGCAAGAAAAATTGCGTCGTTGTGGTATTCGTTCTATCGATCCTATTGTCGATATTACTAACTACATTTTGCTTGAGCTTGGTCAGCCAATGCATGCGTTTGATGCGGCTAAAGTTGCACAACCCGTTCAAGTTCGTTTAGCAAAAGAAGGTGAAGAATTAGTATTATTAGATGGTTCAACTGCAAAACTTCAATCAAATACTTTATTAATTGCTGACCAAAATGGGCCTTTAGCAATGGCAGGGATCTTTGGTGGTGCTGCAAGTGGCGTGAATAGTGAAACGAAAGATGTCATTTTAGAATCCGCATTTTTCGCTCCATTAGCGATTGCAGGCCGTGCAAGACAATATGGTTTACATACGGATGCATCGCACCGTTTTGAACGTGGTGTGGATTTTGAATTAGCCCGTAAAGCAATGGAACGAGCAACCGCATTATTACTTGAAATCTGTGGTGGTGAAGCGGGTGAGATTTGTGAAGCAAGCAGTGAAACTCATCTTCCTAAAGTCAATACAGTTCAACTTCGCCGTAGTAAATTAGATGCTCTTTTAGGTCATCATATTGAAACAGAAAGCGTAACAGAAATTTTCCACCGTCTTGGTTTCGATGTTACTTATGCAAATGATATTTGGATGGTAACTTCTGCAAGCTGGCGTTTTGATATTGAAATCGAAGAAGATTTAATTGAGGAAGTGGCACGTATTTATGGTTATAACAGCATTCCAAACAATGCGCCATTAGCGCATCTACGCATGCGTGAGCACAAAGAATCTGATTTAGATTTAGCTCGAATTAAGACCGCACTTGTGGATGCAGATTATCAAGAAGCTATTACTTATAGTTTTGTGGATCCAAAAATTCAAAGTTTATTACATCCACATCAAGAAGCACTTGTATTGCCAACCCCAATTTCTGTGGAAATGTCCGCAATGCGTGTGTCTTTAATGAGTGGTTTATTAGGTGCAGTGCTTTATAACCAAAATCGCCAACAATCCCGTGTTCGTTTATTTGAAACAGGATTACGTTTTGTGCCAGATGCCAATGCTGAATTTGGCGTGCGTCAAGAATTTGTTTTAAGTGCGGTGATTACTGGAACGGCAAAATCTGAACATTGGGCAGGTAAAGCAGAATCTGTAGATTTCTTTGATCTTAAAGGCGATTTAGAATCAGTACTTTCTTTAACAGAAGGTGGTAATAGAGTTCGTTTTGTTGCAAAACAATTTGATGCATTACACCCTGGTCAATCTGCTGCTATTGAATTAGATGGTCAAGAAATTGGTTTTATTGGTGCAATTCATCCATCTATTAGCCAAAAACTTGGCTTAAATGGCAAAACTTTTGTATTTGAAATTCTTTGGAATGCAATTGCGGCACGTAATGTGGTGCAAGCAAAAGAAATTTCTAAATTCCCAGCAAACCGTCGTGATTTAGCTTTAGTCGTCGCGGATAGCGTACCAGCAGGGGAATTAATCGCAGCATGTAAACAAGCAGGTGGCGAAAAATTGGTGCAAGTGAACTTGTTCGATGTATATCAAGGTGTGGGCGTCGCTGAAGGCTATAAGAGTTTAGCGATTAGCTTAACTGTCCAAGATAATGAAAAAACACTTGAAGATGAAGAAATTAATGCAGTGATTTCAGCAGTATTAGCGGAGGTAAAACAACGCTTTAATGCTGAATTAAGGGATTAATATGGCTACGATAACTAAACTTGATATTATTGAATATTTAAGCGATAAATATCACTTATCTAAACAAGATACGAAAAATGTAGTGGAGAACTTTTTGGAAGAGATCCGCTTATCGCTAGAATCTGGTCAAGATGTGAAATTATCAGGATTTGGTAATTTTGAACTACGTGATAAGTCATCTCGCCCAGGGCGTAACCCAAAAACAGGTGATGTTGTGCCAGTTTCTGCTCGCCGAGTAGTGACATTTAAACCTGGGCAAAAGTTACGTGCCCGTGTAGAAAAAACTAAATAGTAAGCAACAAAAAGTGCGGTGAATTTCTACCGCACTTTTCATATGAAAAGGTATGAAAGTATATAAATCATTTTTAATCGCTACTGCCTCGCTGTTTTTATTCGCTTGTTCCAGTTTTCAAAACGATGATTATGCGATGAACTATAAAGGCCAAATCGGCGATCCTATTATGGCCATAGCCATGTTGAGCGAACAACAACATGAATGGGCAGGTACACCTTATGTGCTCGGCGGCGTTTCTCGTCGTGGGGTAGATTGTTCTGGTTTTGTGCAGAAAACTTTCTTCGATCGTTTTAATCTTCGTTTGCCTAGAAGCACTGTTGAACAAGCTAATTATGGTAAACATGTACGCAAAGAAGATATTCAAACTGGCGATTTAATTTTCTTTAAAACTGGCAGAGGCCCTAATGGTTATCATGTAGGAATTTATGTAAAAGAAGATAAATTCCTTCATGCTTCCACCAGAGGGGGAGTTGTCTATTCTTCAATGAATAACCCTTATTGGTCGAAAGCCTTCTGGCAAGTCAGACGGATTTAAAAAGTATAATGCTGGAATTTTCCAGCATTTTTTTATTGTTTTTTCAACTGCTAGAAAATAAAAACCATTAAATTTATCTTCAATTATTATTTCTGTGATCCATCTCACAATCTTAATATGACAATTATCATAACCCTTTAGAGAGCGTTATATTATCTTTATGCTGTGTTAGTCGATATAGGAGAACAATATATGCTTACGACGATACTCAGCTTCCTCATTGTAACCACTGTGGTTGCGTATGTTTCTTGGTTAAAAACAAAAGGGGATGATTTAAAATCTTCAAAAGGGTATTTTTTGGCAGGGCGTGGGTTAAGCGGTTTAGTAATTGGCTGCTCAATGGTGCTGACATCGCTTTCAACTGAACAACTTATCGGCGTCAATGCGGTGTCCTATAAAGGTAATTTTTCCGTGATTGCTTGGACAGTTCCAACGGTTATTCCGCTTTGTTTCTTGGCTCTTTATATGCTGCCGAAATATTTGCGTAACGGTTACACAACAGTGCCAGAGTTTTTTGAAAGCCGTTTTGACCGTCAAACTCGTTTGATTATGTCCACGCTTTTCTTAGTGTTTTATCTTTTCATCGTAATTCCAACCGCACTTTACACAGGTGCAATTGCCTTCAATAAAATCTTCAACTTAGAAACTGCATTTGGTTTAAGTTATGGGGCTGCAATAACTTACACAGTTGTTGCCATTGGCGTTGTTGGGGCGATTTATGCAATTTTGGGTGGTTTAAAAGCGGTGGCGGTATCTGACACCATTAATGCGGTGATTTTAGTTATTGGCGCATTGCTTGTCCCATTCTTTGCCTTGATGTATTTAGGCGATGGCAGTTTCTCTGAAGGTTTACACACAATCACAACAACGCACATTGAAAAATGGAATGCGATTGGTAGTGAAACCGACGCTACACCTTGGCCGACTATTTTCACGGGCATTATGGTGGTTCACTTTTTCTATTGGACAACTAACCAAGCTATCGTACAACGTTGCTTAGGTGCGAAAGACTTAAGATCTGGTCAAAAAGGGATTTTGATTGCGGCATTATTCTTATTAACTTTACCGATTATTTTAAATCTTCCAGGTTTATTGAGTTTCCATATTTTAGGTGAAGGTATCAATCCAATTGATGCGTCTTATCCATTATTAGTAAACAAAGTATTGCCAACTTGGTTACAAGGTTTCTTTATTGCCGCATTATTTGGCGCAATTTTAAGTACCTTTAACTCATTCTTAAATTCAGCAGCAACCATTTACTGTAAAGACTTATTGCCTTCTATCAGCAAAAAAGTGCGGTCAGAAGCAGAATTAATTTCTTATGCGAAAAAAGTTTCTACCATTATGGCCATTGTTACTATGATTTTCGCGCCATTACTTATGTTTGGTACAGATGGAATCTTCTTAATCACTAAACGTTTTGCAGGATTTGTGAATATTCCAATCGTTGCTTTATTTGCCGTAGGTATGTTTAACAAAACGGTATCAGGCAAAGCGGCACGTATCGCTTTACTTGCTCACGTTATCTTGTACTTCTGCATCGTTTGGGTGTTTAATGTCAAAATCAACTTTGTGTATGTTATGGGCGGATTATTCGTGTTTGATGTAGTATTAATGCTCATCTTAGGACAATTCTTACGCCGTGAACCTTACATTGAAAACAAAGAAAACTTAGGCGACGTAGATTTAACCAACTGGAAATATTTAAAAGTAACCAGTGTGTCTTTAATGTTAGGTTTACTTGCACTTTACACATTCCTTTCTCCACTTGGTATGGCATCAGAAAATGGTAATCCATTAATGGTGCTTGGCGTATGGGCGGTGTTACAAATTATCGTGTTATTTGTTGTACGAGATAAAGAGGCGAAATAATGAACATTATTTACATTTTATTAGACCAAATTCGTAAAGATATGTTGGGGCCTTATGGTCATCAAATTGTGAAAACCCCGAATTTAGATCGATTGGCAAAAGAGGGCGTTCGTTTTAATAATGCTTTCACGCCAGCTTCTGTTTGTGGTCCTGCTCGCACTTCACTTTTTACTGGATTAATGCCGTCGTCTCACGGCATTATTAAAAATGGGGAAAAGGGCGGTATAGGCGAAATTAGCCAAGAAAAACCGAATATCGGTAAATTGGCTGGCTATAACACTTATGTTGTAGGAAAGTGGCACGTAGGTACTAAATCCGTACCCGAAGATTATGGGATTAAAGGGCATAACTTTGATGGTTATGGCTATCCTGGTAGTGGCGTATATAAAAATTTAGTCTTCAACCAACCGCCAACACACTCTAATCGTTATAAAGAATGGTTAGAAGAAAAGGGATATGAAATCCCAGAAGTAAGCCGCGCCTACTTTGGAGATAACCCACATTTACGAGTACAAGAACTTTGCGGTTTACTTTCAGGTACGAAAGAGCAAACCATCCCTTATTTCATCATTGATGAAGCGAAAAAATATATTCAAGAATCATTAGATGAAGGCAAGCCGTTCTTTGCATGGATAAACTTCTGGGGACCTCACACGCCTTGTATCGTGCCAGAACCTTATTATTCCATGTATCGAAAAGAAGATGTGGTGCTTGATAAAAGTTTCTTTACACCGTTAGAGGGCAAACCAGACCATTTCCGCACAATTTCAAAAATGTGGGGAATGTGGGAGGCGAGCGAAGATCATTGGAAAGAAGTCATCACAAAATTTTGGGGTTATATTACCTTAATTGATGATGCGATCGGTGAATTATTCGATTATCTTCAAAAACGCGGAATTTATGACCGCACTTTCTTGGTAGCAACCGCAGATCATGGTGATGCAATGGGGGCGCATCGAATGATTGAAAAAGGTGAATTTATGTTTGATGCCACCTACAACATTCCGATGATTATCAAAGATCCAAACTCTGATCGTGTAAATCAAGAAGATGATAACCTTGTTTATCTTCACGATTTAACTTCAACAGTCTTTGATTTAGCCAATCAAAAAGTGCCAGAAAGTTTTGAAGGGCAGAGCATTCTTCCGATTATGCGCCAACACCAAGATAACCAAAGAAAAGGTGTACTTGGTCAGCTTGCGGGGCATTTTGTGTATTTTGAACAGCGTATGTGGCGTCGTAAAGATTACAAACTCGTATTTAATGCGACCGATGTGTGTGAACTTTATGACATACGTAATGATCCAGAAGAAATGCACAATTTATTCTACGATCCACAATACAACAGCATCAAAAAAGAGATGTTGGAAGAAATGCGCGCAGAGATGAAACGTCTGAATGACCCACTGGAAAATTGGGTTTATCGAATTATTGACGAAATTTAATCAAAGTCGTAGATTAAGGGCGTATCTGATACGCCCTTTGTTATCTCTGCACCTTATTTATCTTTTAAAACCATAGGAATAAACATGAAAACAACATTACTAAAAACACTGACACCAGAACTTCATCTTGTTCAACATAACGATATCCCAGTTCTTCACTTAAAACACGCTGTTGGCACAGCAAAAATTTCCCTGCAAGGCGCACAACTTCTTAGCTGGCAACCACAAGGCGTAGCTCAAGATGTATTATGGTTAAGTGAAGTAGAACCATTCGAAAATGGCAATGCTATTCGTGGTGGCGTACCGATTTGTTATCCTTGGTTTGGTGGCGTAAAACAACCTGCGCACGGCACAGCTCGTATTCGTTTATGGCAGTTAAGCCATTATGATATTTCAGCGCATAAAGTGCGGTTAGAATTTGAGTTGTTTTCTGATTTAAATATTATTGAAGCTAAAGTCTCAATGGTATTTACAGATAAATGTCATTTAACTTTTACCCATTATGGCGAAGAACCAGCCCAAGCAGCATTACATACCTATTTTAATATTGGGGATATTAATCAAGTGGAAGTACAAGGTTTACCTGAAACTTGTTTTAATAGCTTAAACCAACAACAAGAAAACGTTCCGTCACCGCGTCACATTTCTGAAAATGTCGATTGCATTTATTCTGCAGAAACAATGCATAATCAAATCCTAGATAAAAGTTTCAATCGTACAATTGCACTGCATTATCATAATGCAAGTCAATTTGTCCTTTGGAATCCTTGGCACAAAAAGACGAGAGGAATGAGTGAAACTGGCTATCAAACAATGTTGTGCTTAGAAACTGCACGCATTCATCACTTACTTGAATTTGGCGAAAGTTTAAGCGTAGAAATTTCGCTTAAAGGCTAAATTTTGTTGCATAAGTGGTGTGAATACTATAGAATTCGCGGGATTTTGCTCGTTTCTCGTGGGCAACAAATTTGAAATCTTTTATTTTTAGCGAAAAGATTTTTACTATTAACCAATAGAAGGAATACGATTATTAAAACCGTAAAAAAAGCGCCGGCAGTAAATCGCCCAAACCGTATCAATGAAGAGATTCGTGTAAAAGAAGTTCGTTTAATTGACCAAAATGGTGAACAGGCAGGGATTGTTTCTATTCAACAAGCCCTAGAAATGGCAGAACAAGCAGAGCTTGATCTTGTTGAAATTAGCCCAAATGCAGAGCCGCCGGTTTGTCGCATTATGAACTACGGTAAATTCCTTTACGAAAAAAGTAAAACCGCTAAAGAACAAAAGAAAAAACAAAAAGTTGTGCAAGTTAAGGAAATTAAATTCCGTCCAGGCACAGACGAAGGTGACTATCAAGTTAAATTACGTAGCTTAATCCGTTTCTTAGAAGACGGTGACAAAGCGAAAATTACCGTGCGTTTCCGCGGTCGTGAAATGGCTCATCAAGACATCGGTTTAGATGTATTAGAGCGCGTAAAAAATGATTTAGCTGAAATTTCAGTGGTTGAATCTGCACCAGGTAAATTAGAAGGTCGTCAGGCTGTAATGGTGTTAGCGCCGAAGAAAAAATAAGAATTTTGCTGAGATTTCTCAGCAAATCTTTTTGTTTAAGTTTGACTTAAATGAAAAGACAACTGCATGTTGGGCACACTACGCAGCCTAACTGCTTTTGAAAAGGCAATTTAATTTGCCTTATGATGGAAATGATCAGTGCTTCCAAGTAACTTTTTAAGTTCGCCTGATTATGTTGTTTTAAACGAAAAATGCGGAGTTATTTTAACAATGCCTAAAATCAAAACAGTACGCGGCGCAGCGAAGCGCTTCAAAAAAACTGCTTCTGGTGGTTTCAAGCGTAAACAATCTCACTTACGTCATATTTTGACTAAAAAAACAACTAAACGTAAACGTCATTTACGTCATAAATCAATGGTTGCGAAAGCAGACCAAGTTTTAGTAGTAGCTTGCTTACCATACGCATAAGCCGTTATTTAAGCAAAACGTACGATTAGTTCATTTTAGAAAAATATTACATAGGAGATTAAATAATGGCTCGTGTAAAACGTGGTGTTATTGCAAGAGCACGCCATAAGAAAGTTCTTAAGGCTGCTAAAGGTTATTATGGTGCACGTTCACGCGTGTATCGCGTTGCTTTCCAAGCGGTGATCAAAGCTGGTCAATACGCATATCGTGACCGTCGTCAACGTAAACGTCAATTCCGTCAATTATGGATTGCACGTATCAACGCTGCAGCGCGTCAAAATGGTTTATCTTATAGCAAATTCATCAACGGCTTGAAAAAAGCATCTGTTGAAATCGACCGTAAGATTCTTGCTGATATCGCTGTATTCGACAAAGTAGCGTTTGCTGCATTAGTTGAAAAAGCAAAATCTGCACTTTAATTTTTTAAAGTTTAGATAAAGAAGAATTAGGACGCTGAAAAGCGTCCTTTTTTTGCACTTATGACTTTAAATTTTGTAAAATAATGCCATTAGTTCTCATCTGTTAAAATCTATGGCCGAAACAATCCCACTGAATCCCATCACACTGCCTTTAAATCAAATTAGCTTAATCGAAGCATCTGCTGGTACGGGAAAAACATATACTATTGGTTCTTTATATCTCCGACTTTTATTAAAGGCTGGAGAAAATAACTTTTCTCGTCCGTTAAATGTGGAAGAAATTCTGGTGGTAACTTTTACGGAAATGGCGACAGAAGAACTTAAGAAAAAAATTCGTGAGCGTATAACAGATGCGATTAATAAACTCACTGCCTTTGCTAAAACCCAAGATAAATCCGAATTTAAAAATGATGAATTTCTTACCGCACTTTGTCATGATTTAGATATTTTTGAGGCAATTCATCGCTTAAAGTTAGCTGAACAAAATATGGATTTGGCGGCGATTTATACCATTCACGGTTTTTGTCGCCGTATGTTGATGCAATATGCTTTCCATTCTGGCATTCATTTCAATTTAGAATTAATTAAAGATCAATCTGATTTATTAGTTCGTTTTGCTAATGAATTTTGGCGAGAGCATTTTTATCCGTTGGATTTTGAATCTGCGAATTTTATCGCGACAGAATTAGTATCGCCAGCAAATGTGTTGTCTTTGTTGAAAGCGGATTTAGGTAAAGATTTGCAGGTGGAGATTGAAAATAAACAGGCGTTATCTGTACCAATACAAATCTTTTTACCGCAATATCTTGGTGGTTATCAAAAGGCGTTGAATGAATTAAAGGCATTTTGGTTAGAAAGTGCGGATGAAATTTCAGCGATTATTACAAATGAGCTGGTTAAAGATTATCCAAAAGATCAGTTGAAATCGTTAAATCGTAAAAAGTACCAAGTAAAGCGTTTAGGGGATTGGATTAATAAAATCAATCAATGGTCAAATAATCCTAGAGATTATCAAATTAATACCACATTGAAAGACTATTTCCTACAATCATCTATTGAGAAAAATTGCGAAGAATCAACGGATAAAAATAAAGATAAAAAACCCGCAACGCCTTTTTATTCCCCGATTTTTGCAGAGCTTGAAAAGCGCGTTAATGCCTTAATGACACCAGATTTACTAAGCAAACTCACTCTTTATCATTATCGCCAAGGTCTACAACAAAAACTTTTAGACTATAAACTAAATCATCAAGAAAAATCCTTTGATGATTTATTGCGTTTGCTTTGTGAAGCCTTGCAAGATGCGCAAGGAGATGAATTAGCGGAAATGATTCGCTTCCAATATCCTTTTGCGATGATTGATGAATTTCAGGATACAGATTCACAACAATACGCTATTTTTTCAAAAATTTATCGTGATAATCCCGAAAAAAATACTGGTTTTATTATGATTGGTGATCCGAAGCAGGCGATTTATCGTTTCCGTGGCGCAGATATTTTTACTTATCTAAAAGCATCGGACGAAGCCCAATCTCGCTTTGAACTCACTAAAAATTATCGTTCAGAGAAGCATTTGGTTGATGGCGTAAATGCGTTATTCGATTTTCCTCAATCGCCATTTATTTATCAAAATATTAACTTTACTGCTGTTGATTCTCGTAATGATCATCTGCGATTTTATTTAAACGGTAAAGCCGAACCAGCTTATCGTTTTTATCTAACCGAAAGTGACAAAGTGAATAAAATTGAAATGGCAAAAATATGTGCTATTTCTATTCAACATTGGCTAAAAAGTGCGGCAGAAAATCAGGCAGTTTTTCAAAATGAAGATACTTGTAAAACATTGCAAGCGGCGAATATTGCCGTATTAGTGCGTGATAAAAATGAAGCGGCTTTAGTAAAAAATGAATTGCAAAAATTGGGGATCGCGTCAGTTTATCTTTCTGATCAAAATAGCGTATTTGATAGCAATGTTGCGAAAGAATTAGCTTGGGTGCTTAAAGCCTGTTTGAATGTGGCTGAACGCCCAATTTTGAACGCGATTGCGACCGCACTTTTTGGCTTAAATGCAGCGGATATTCATCAAATTCAGCAAAATGAGGCAGACTGGCAACGTTGGGCTGATAGCTTTGCTCAATACCAACAAACTTGGCAACGCCAAGGAATATTGGCAATGTTACATCAAATTTTATTGGAGCAAGGCATTTCAGAACGCTTATTAAGCCAAGCCACGGGCGAGCGAGATTTAACGGATTTCCTACATTTGGCAGAAATTTTACAACAAGCTGCCACGCTACACGAAAGTGAAGCGGCATTGCTCAGTTGGTTTGAAAAACAAATTCAAGGCGAAGGTCGTCAAGAGGCTCAAATTCGTTTAGAAAGCGAACGCCAGTTGGTAAAAATCGTGAGTATCCATAAATCCAAAGGCTTAGAATACGATTTAGTTTGGCTACCATTTTTAGCTGTACCAAGCAAAATTCCAACGGCTGGTGACATGAATGTTTATTATTCTAAAGAACGAGATGAAACCTTATGGGATATAGAAAATCGCAATTTAAACGCACTTTATGAAGAAACGTTTGCTGAAGAGTTACGTTTACTCTATGTAGCTTTAACACGTGCCAAATATCAAATGGCATTCGCTTTGCCTGCACAATTTGATAAAAAATGGAATGCCTTACATTATGTATTAAGCCAAGGTGAAATAGGCAAGGAAATAGCCTTATCAGCACCTAAAGATACCGAAACATTGTTGCAAACCTTTAAAGAAAAAATGCGAGATAATGTGGAAATCTGTACTAAGCCAAATCTAGAGGCTTTGCCGACCTTATCAATTAATACAAAAAATGATGATTTTAAAGCCGCAGAATTTACGGGCAATATTGAGCAAGATTGGCGAATAACCAGTTTTACTTCAATTGAACAAGCACATCGCCGACAAAATTATTTCACTGAAAGTGCGGGTAAAAAACACGCTGTTTTTGATGATGCAAAAGATTACGATAGCCAAAATTCGATTGAAATTTCCACCGCACTTTTAAACGAAAGCGAATCAAGCATTTTAGATTTACCACGAGGTAAACAAGTCGGGACGGCATTGCATCGCCATTTTGAAAATTGCTATTTTTCTGATTTAGCAAATACAGAAGAAATTGACAAATTACGACAATCCTTACAGTTAGATGAAACTTTTACAGAACCGCTACAAAATTGGCTACAACAGATTTCACATACGCCACTTTCTCATGAAATAGGAATAGCATTAGCTGATTTGGCAAATAAAGATTGCATTAAAGAAATGCCATTTTATTTGGCTATTCGGGAACATTTTGATGTTGAAGCGTTTAATCGCGCGTTGAAAGCCCATCATCATTTGCCAAGCGAGTCACTTCAATTTGAGCAAATTCAAGGCATGGTGCGAGGTTCGATTGACTTAGTTTTCCGCCATAATGGGAAATATTATCTTGTTGATTATAAATCTAATTTCTTAGGTTCAACTCTCGCTGATTACAATCAAGAGGCATTGAAAAAAGAAATGTTACACAGTCACTATGATTGGCAATATTTAATTTATACGCTGGCATTACATCGTTATTTACAAAGCGTTGTGCCTGATTATGATTATGTGCGAGATTTCGGTGGGGTATTTTATCTTTTCTTACGTGGAATGAATGGTGAGCCACAATCTGGCGTATTTTATGATCGTCCAAGCGTTGAATTAATCACAGAATTAGACGGGATGTTTTAATGTTATCTGTATTACACAAACTTAAAGAGCAGCGCATTCTTTCTCAAGGTGATTATTATTTTGCTAAGTTGATAGCTGATAAACAATGTCATACGGATTATGCGGAACCAATCAAAAATTTAGCTATATTATTAGCCGCACTTTGTAGTTGGCGTTATACGCAGGGAAATACTTGCAGCCAATTAGATCGCTATTTAGAACATAATTTATTTGGCTTGGCTTATCGTACAACGGAAGAAGATTATTTAGCTGAAATTCGTGAAAAGATTGGTTATTTAGCTGTGGAAGATTGGCAAAATGCGTTGTGCGAGCATATGGCATTTACGCAAGATCCCGTCAATCAAATTGCACCAATGGCATTTCAATTTGGCGCGTTGTATTTCTATCGCACTTGGCAAGATGAATATCGCATCGTGCAATATATAAAAAATACCTTAAAAAAATACCGCACTTTAGCCTTTTCTTATGATGAAATTCATCAAAAATTAGAGAAATATTTCCCTGAAAAACAGGAAAAAACAGATTGGCAAAAAGTGGCAGTGGCGACAGCGATTAAAAGTCCATTTTCGATTATTACAGGCGGCCCAGGAACAGGAAAAACCACCACAGTTACGCGTTTATTGCTCGTTCTACAAGAATTATTTGATTGTAAATTACACATCAAATTGGTTGCGCCGACTGGCAAAGCCGCCTCCCGTTTGGAAGAGTCGATTAAAAATGCGTTAGGTTTTATGCAAGAAAAAATGAATTTATCCCATTCACTTTTCAATGCGATTCCACAAAAAGCCAGCACCTTGCATAGTTTACTGGGCGTGAATGCCTTTAATGATTACACACGATATAACAGCCATAACCCTTTGCAGTTGGATGTATTAGTTGTTGATGAAACATCAATGATTGATTTGCCGATGATGGCAAAACTTATCAATGCGTTAAAGCCCGAAACCCGATTAATTTTATTAGGCGATCAGGCGCAATTAGCCTCTGTTGAGGCGGGGGCAGTATTGGGAGAATTAGCTCAATTTGTTAATCAACCTTATAGTCATGAACAAGCCACGTATTTACAAGCGACAACAGGCTACAAAGTAGAAGGTTCCGATTGTTCAAATCCAATACGTGATTGCTTATGCCATCTAACAGAAAGTCGCCGTTTTGATAAAGATTCAGGCATTGGAAAATTGGCTGAATTCATTCAAAAAGGCAAAGCAGACGATAGCCTTAAGTTATTTGAACATTATCCGCAAGAATTGCACTTTAATGCCCTAAATGATGAAAGCGATGTGGTCAATCAAGTGGTGAAAAGTGCGGTGGAAAATTACCGCACTTTCTTAAAAATGTTGGATGATTTACGTAAACAAAAAATTGATCCTAACGCTAAAAATGAACAAGGCATTTCCTATGCCGAAGCCATTCAAGCGCAATTTAATTCTGTGAGATTTTTAACCGCACTTCGTAATAACAATTTAGGTGTCGAAAATCTCAATAAAGAAATTGCGTTAGCGTTGCGAGAGCAAAAATTGCTTTGGTTCCGTAATGAACAAGATTGGTATATCGGCAAGCCAATTATGATTACTGAAAATGATCATAACGTTCGCCTTTATAACGGCGATATTGGACTTTGCTTGGCAAATGGCAAAGTATGGTTTGGCAATCGAGAAGTGCTGACAAACCGAATTCCAGCGCACGAACCCGCTTTTATGATGACGATTCATAAATCTCAAGGTTCAGAATTTAAACATACCGTCATGGTGCTTCCAACAGAAGTAAATCCAGTACTGTCGCGAGAATTAGTTTTCACGGGTGTCACTCGTGCGAAAAAAGAACTCACTATATTTGCCGATGAAAAAATATGGAAAACAGCGATTCGTCAGACCGTCAAACGCCAGAGCGGATTGGGAAAATTATTGGAAGATTTAAATTAGTAAAAGGCGGTAAATTTGGAAGATAAATCAATCAGATAATCTCCATTTAAAATAACTTTTGGGGAAGATTATTTTAATAAATTCTTCAAACTGGTTTTCATTGCTGCCATTTGATTTTCAAGTTGTGCCTTGCTTTCTCTTTCGTCAATCATATAGGTAATTGTTTCCGAAAGCGTCATCTTCATTTTTCGAGAATATTTAGAAAGACGTAGCCAAACCGCATATTCCAAATCAATGGATTTTTTCTTGGTATGTTGTTTTTCACCATTAAAAAAGCGTTTACGGCGTGCACGAATAGCTTGATCAAGCTTAATTGGTAAGGCTGGAGAAAGATGATTTTTAATCCATTCTTCAATTTTTTCAGGATAATTTTGGGATTCTAATAATTCTTGGGCTTTAGCTTCTTGCAAACTACGTTCTTCGTAGCGAGTAATATTTTCCCCTTCGCGATGTTTACGAATTAGGTAAATCCATTTCCAATTTGCTTCTTGATTTTCGAGTTTTTGGTATTTCATTTTTTATCATTGAGTGACGTGGTAACTGTATTAATATACGTGTTTTTATGCCGATTTTCTAGTGGATTTTCACAAGGCTATTAAATATGCGATAATGTGGTCAATTTTTCTAGAAAGAGACCAGCCGTGAGTTCATTATTTTCTCAACAACAAGCTATTGAGCAATCTTTAAATTGGCAGGCATTACAACCTGATTTGGTAATTCAAGATTTTCCTTTAGAACCAGTGGATTTCTGGGCGTTACAACCGAATGCTACACAGGCTATCGATTTATTTTTACGTCATCCGACACGTTCCTTACTAATGATGAAAGTGGGCGAACCTGTTGAATATGCGGAGTTATTACAAAATTTTATATCGCAAAATCATCATAAAGTGCGGTCAATTTTTGGTGTAAATTATGTGATAGAGCAGGGCGACTCTTTTTCTTTTCCTCATGTTTATACTGAGCCAGCAAAATCTTTAGATGATAATTTTGCTAGTCAAGGGGAGGCGTTAAGCGCATTGTATTGCGATCAATTCCAGCTTTTCGGTAGTTTTCGGATTCATCCAAGTTCACAAGATATTCAATTAGTGCCGGGATTGGTGCATAAGGCTAATGGTGGCGTTTTGATTTTAAGTGCGGCAACATTGTTATCTCAATTTGATTTATGGGGGCGATTAAAACAAATTCTGCAAACCCAGACTTTTGACTGGTATTCAGCCCATCCATTTAAAAATTTACCTTGTGATATACCAAGCTATGCGCTGAACTTAAAAGTGATTGTACTTGGTAATCGTACTGAATTAGCCACTTTGGCTGAGTTAGAAGAAAATCTTTATTCTTTCGCCGATTATGCTGAAATTGAAAGTTATATTTCTGTAGCTGAAGTGGAGGAACAAAAAACTTGGGCGGGTTATGTACAACAAATGGCTCAAGAGCAAAATATTGAGCTAGATTTTCTTGCTTTAAATAAACTCTATCAATTATTAGTTCGTGAAAGTGAAAATCGCTTTTTAATTAATGCATCTCCTCTCAAATTAAAAGAAATATTACAGGATGCTTCAACTTTTGCTGAAAAAACTGCATTAAGTGCGGTGGATTTTGAGGGTATTTTTCAACAAAAATTAGCGCAATATGGTTTCTTAAAAGAACAAACTTATGCCGATATTTTAAACGAGCAAGTTTATGTCGAAACGCAAGGCGAAATTGTTGGACAAATTAATGGGCTTTCGGTAATTGAATATCCTGGCACGCCAGTATGTTTCGGCGAACCTTCGCGTATTAGTTGTATTGTGCAATTTGGCGATGGGGAAGTGATTGATGTTGAAAGAAAAAATGAACTAGCGGGAAATATTCACGGTAAAGGAATGATGATTGCTCAGGCTTGTCTTTCCAATATCTTAGATTTGCCCTCGCAATTGCCATTTTCTGCATCATTGGTGTTTGAACAGTCTTATGGAGAAATTGATGGCGATAGTGCATCTTTGGCTATTTTTTGTGTGTTAGCAAGTGCTTTAGCCGATTTGCCTTTGCCTCAACATATCGCAATTACAGGATCAATTGATCAATTTGGACTTGTTCATTCTGTTGGTGGTGTAAATGATAAAATTGAAGGCTTTTTTACTATTTGCCAACGTCGTGGTTTGACTGGAAAACAAGGTGTAATCATTCCAATGACAACAATCCAGCAACTGAGTTTATCTGATGAAGTAAAAAGTGCGGTAAAAAATGGCGAGTTTTTTATTTATCCTGTGGAAGATATTTATCAGGCTTGTGAATTGTTATTTGGGCGTGATTTGTTAGATGAAAACAAAGATTATACAGAAAAAACTGAGCCTTTATCTCGTCTTATTCAACGTCGTATTGAGGGACGTGCCGATTCTGAACGAAAAAGTTTTTGGCATTTTTTCCGCTCCTAAATAGAGAAAAGCGAGCATTTTTTCGCTTTTCTTTTTTTCTATAATTTCTAAGAGTGACTGCTCCGACAAGTTTTGCGAACAGGTGTTAGCTATTTACAGTTTACTGCGTTCCTTTTAAAATACATATATCAGTTATAAACTGGATTTATCATATATAAAGGAATCTGAAATGCAAAACGCTTGTACACTTAATAAAAAAAGTAGTTATTCTTATGATGATTTGCTCGCGTCAGGTCGCGGCGAATTATTTGGTAAAGAAGGGCCACAATTACCCGCGCCAACCATGCTGATGATGGATCGCATTATTGAAATGAATGAAGAAACAGGTGCTTTCGGTAAAGGATACATTGAAGCCGAACTTGATATTAAACCTGAATTGCCGTTCTTTGGTTGTCATTTCATTGGCGATCCAGTAATGCCAGGTTGTTTAGGATTGGATGCGATGTGGCAGCTTGTTGGGTTTTATTTAGGCTGGATTGGTGGCAAAGGAAAAGGGCGAGCATTAGGGGTTGGAGAAGTTAAATTCACAGGACAAATTTTGCCAACAGCTAAAAAAGTGGTGTATCGAATCCATATGAAACGAGTTATTAATCGTAAACTAGTTATGGGAATGGCTGATGGAGAAGTTGAAGTAGATGGTCGTGTTATTTATACCGCGACAGATTTAAAAGTGGGACTATTCCAAGATACCTCAACATTTTAATTTTCCTTTATTAATTCATACAAAAGTGCGGTGAAAGTTTTTCTTAGATTTTCACCGCACTTTTACTTATTAAATTGTAATAAATTTTTAAAATATCTATAATATTCTTGTTATTTTTTAATTTTATTAGTGGTAAATAAAGTTTATTTTAAAGTTTTTAATAAACGTTATTATAGAAAATATTAAATTAATTTCTATTTAAATTATAAATAATATACTAAAGTAGTGGGAATATGATGGTAAATGATGATTTTCAAGAATATGTGAAGCAACTGGTAACAAAACATCGAGATGAACGAATTTATCCTTTTCAATATGAAGGAAAAAAATATTGGTTGAAGCAACCTGAAAAATTGAAAGGTATTTGGCTATTATTAAAACCCCATCCTAAAAAATCTTTTAAAAATGAATTATATACTTTATTGAAGCTTGCTGAACAAAATGCGCCAGTGCCAAAAGTCTCTTATTATAGTGATCATTTTTTTGTTTTAGAGAATGTGGGACTTACCGTATCACAATGGCTATGTAATAAAAATATAGATGAACAACAGAAATTTTTAATTATTTATGATGCTTGTCTCGCTCTGATTGATTTGCATGCTAAAAATTTGGTGCATGGTCGTCCTGCTATTCGAGATATTACTTGGGATAAAGGGAAAGTTACTTTTCTTGATTTTGAATCTCGTTCAAATAGCCGAAATCAAAATTGGGTAGTTATTCGGGATATGTTATTTTTCTTTGATAGTTTATGTCGAGAAGAAGATATTTCGGACACTTTTATTCAAAAAGTAGCGTTGTATTATCAAACACATTGTGAAGCGAAAAATTGGCAAAATATGATCGTATTTTTGCAACGTTTTAGCTGGGTTTATTATCTTTTATTGCCTTTTAAACCTATTGCAAAGACAGATTTAATTTCGATTTATCGCTTATTTGAAATTTTCTTGATAAAGAAAAAATGATGAAGAAAATATTTTTTATTTTTGCATTATCAGGCATATTAGCTGCTTGTACTGGTGGTGGTGTTAGTGCTGGTGGTGTTAGTGCTGGTGGTGTTAGTGCTGGTGGTGGAAGTAATGGTGTAGGATTAGGTGTGGGGATTGGATCTGGTATTCGCTTCTAATAATGAAAAGTGCGGTAACTTTAATCTTTATCTTGCATTTGAACTTATTCATCGTTAGAATGCGATTTCCTTGTCATCGCTGAGTTAGAGATCGGCGAATGATGTATTAACAACACTACCTTTTAGGAGTAAAAAATGTCTCTAAGTACTGAAAAAAAAGCAGCAATCGTTGCTGAATTTGGTCGTGATGCGAAAGATACCGGTTCTTCTGAAGTTCAAATCGCATTATTAACTGCACAAATCAACCACTTACAAACTCACTTTGCAGAGCACAAAAAAGACCACCATGGTCGTCGTGGTTTATTACGTATGGTTTCTCGTCGTCGTAAACTTTTAGACTACTTAAAACGTACTGATCTTGCTTTATACCAAAGCACTATCGCTCGTTTAGGTTTACGTCGCTAATTTTTATTACGATAGTAAAAAATCAAGCCCTCGAATATCGAGGGCTTTTTTTATGGGGATGTACTAGATAGCTTCAATTTCGCCTTCAAACATTTCCAAATGTGGGCTTGTTTGATAAATGAGTAAGCGTAATCGATGAAAGTAATAGTGGCTGTATTTTTGTTTACATTAACCAATTTACTGGCTGTTCTTGCTGTGACACCTACGGCAAACAGTTCAATGAGTTTATTTTATTTATGCTGGCTTAAGTGACTTTTTCTCATTGGTTTATTCTAACCTAAATGGGATTTTTAGTTGTTATCTACTACAGCACCTTAATATTTATAGAGTTCGTTATATAAATTACGCTCGAATTGTACTAATGGGGCACGTTTTGTTTTGCTTTCCAAATCGCCAGTTGAGTAGCCATTAATAAATTGTACAAATGCCACTTTTTCCCCTCGTGCATTTGTCATAAAGCCAGCTAGGTTATAAACGCCTTTCAAAGAACCAGTTTTAGCAATCACGTTTTTCACTAATGGCGGGCTAATTAATCCACCTCGCCCACTGATCGTGCCATCTACACCTGCGATGGGGAAAGTTTCCATTAAATGTAGTTTATCTTCGTTTTTGGCGATGTATTCTAAAACGGATAGCATCGTTTTAGGTGCCACAAGATTATGGCGAGATAGACCCGAACCATCGGCTAAAATGCTATTACCAAAACGAATTCCTTGTTTTTGCAATATGGATTTAACCGCTAATGTGCCTAATTGAAAGGAGGCGGGGCGTTTATAGTAATTGAATGCCACAGCTCGGAATAATGAATCGGCAATTTGGTTATCCGATTTTTTCATCATTTTTTTCAATAAATCTGGTAATGGTTTTGATAAATGTTTCGCTAATAGCTGACCTTGTTGTGGTTTTTGGGGTAACAAGACTTTGCCATTAAACTCAATACCTAATTGTCTTAATTGACGTTGAATAATCGCGGCAGCATAAGCATCCGTATTTTGCACGGCAAAACTTAAGCCAAAAGGTTTATATTGACGGGCTAAACATCCTTTTACTTGATAGCGATTATTGTCGTGTACAACAACATCGAGCTGACAATAAGGAGCTTCATTGCTATCCGCTACATAAACTTGTCCGAACACTTGAATTGGAAATTGTGCAGGCACATTAATTTTTACTATTTCACCTGGATTTTTATTCGCATCTAGTTCCGCATAAAAACAGTTGTTATCGATATTTGCCGCTGCAGGGGGAGAGTTGAAACACATTGTGAGATCGTTCCAAATCCAACCTAATCCTCGGTCGTGACTGGAAAAAACAGAGGTATCTAATACTAAATCGCCATTAATTTTTTTGATACCTTGTTTTTTTAATTCTGCAAGTAAGGTATAAAGCTGGCCACTTGTGAGATCAGGATCGCCTGTAAAACGCACGATTAAGTGACCCTCTAAATTGACATTTTGGATTTTTCCATTAGTTAAAAGTGCGGTCTCAAATTTGAATTGATCGCCTAATGCAAGTTTAGCGGCAACGGCAGTAAAAACTTTTTGTGTGCTTGCAGGAAGCATAAAGGTTGAGCCATTATAATCCGCAATAATTTGATTTTGATTGATATTTTTAGCAATAACACCTGTGTTAGAGCCTTCAGGCAGTTTTTGTGTTAAATCTGAAACATTAATGTTTGCGAAAGTTGGCAGGCTAAAGCTTACGGAAAGTAAAAAGGAACCAAGTGCGGTGGAAATTGAAGATAATTTTTTCATATTAGGTTTGTTATGGTTGCTATTTTTTTTTAGACGAACAATAATAAGCCCCGAATGAAATTGAGTAAATCATTTTCTCATTTCAAGTTTATTTTTAATAATACTGCGGCGAGATTTTAGGATTTTGCCGTGGTTTTTGTTTTATTTAGTAAAAGGAAAAACAATGCAACAAATTCCAATGACTGTGCGTGGCGCAGAACAATTACGTGAAGAATTGGACTTCTTAAAAAATGTACGTCGTCCTGAAATTATTAAAGCCATAGCAGAAGCACGTGAGCACGGAGATTTAAAAGAAAATGCAGAATATCACGCGGCGCGTGAGCAACAAGGTTTTTGTGAAGGTCGTATTCAAGAGATTGAAGGTAAACTTGGTAATGCTCAAATTATTGATGTAACAAAAATGCCAAATAACGGTAAAGTTATTTTTGGTGCAACCGTTGTGCTTGTAAATACGGATACAGATGAAGAAGTCACTTATCGCATTGTAGGCGATGATGAAGCTGACATTAAATCTGGTTTGATTTCGGTTAATTCTCCTATTGCACGAGGTTTAATTGGTAAAGAATTAGATGATACCGTTAATATTACAACGCCTGGCGGTGTCGTTGAGTTTGATATTATTGAAGTGAATTATATTTAAATAAAAAAAGTGCGGTTAAAAATGACCGCACTTTTGATGTTATTTTCGTGGAAGCTGAATTTTTGCTTCTTCGCTTGGGCGATAAAGCACCAAAATATGCCCGATAGTTTGTACTTGTGCTGCTTTAGTCTCACGCACAATCGCATCGATAATAAGTTGTTTTGTTTCGCGATCTGCACCAGCAACTTTTACTTTGATGAGTTCGTGATAATTAAGTGCATTTTCAATTTCAGCAAGTACGCCTTCGGTTAAGCCATTTCCACCAAGCATAACGACTGGGTTAAGATGGTGCGCAAGACCTTTTAAAAATTGTTTTTGTTTGGTTGATAAGGTTGTCATAAGGATTCCTAATAAAAAAGAGCGGTTGATTTTCTCAATGTTTTTCATTGATTTCAATCAGCCTCGACTTGAATTTGACAGATTGTACCCAAATATAGGCGAAACGACTACAAAAAATAGAAGATTATGGGAAAGAAAAAACGTTCAGCGAGTTCTTCTCGTTGGCTGAATGAACATTTTAGTGATCAATTTGTGCAAAAAGCACATAAGCAAAAGTTGCGATCACGCGCTTATTTTAAGATTGATGAAATTCAGCAAACGGATAAATTATTTAAACAGGGAATGACAGTGGTCGATCTCGGCGCAGCACCAGGCGGTTGGTCACAATACGTAGTAAGCCAAATTGGTGGCAAAGGTCGAGTGATTGCTTGTGATATTTTAGAAATGGATCCCATTGTAGGCGTTGATTTTCTACAAGGTGATTTCCGTGATGAAAATGTTTTGAATGCTTTATTAGCACGCGTAGGCGAAGATAAAGTTGATGTTGTGATGTCTGATATGGCTCCCAATTTTAGTGGAATGCCATCAGTGGATATTCCACGTGCAATGTATTTGGTCGAGCTTGCTTTAGATATGTGTAAACAAGTCTTGGCAAGCAAAGGAAGTTTTGTTGTTAAAGTCTTTCAAGGGGAAGGCTTTGATGAATATTTAAGAGAAATTCGTTCTTTATTTAATGTGGTAAAAGTGCGTAAGCCTGAAGCATCACGTGGACGATCTCGTGAAGTATATATTGTGGCAACAGGCTATAAAGGATAATTGCTTTGATAGCTTTTCATTGCTAATGATGTGTAGTATCTTGTGACGAAATTTTTTAACTTAGGAAAGGTAGGTTAGACTTTGAACGATATGGTCAAAAATCTAGTGCTTTGGGTGGTAGTGGCAGTCATTATGATGACAGCATACCAAAGTTTCAATTCATCTTCGGTAGAAAATTCTACTGATTATACAACCTTTGTTTACGATGTAAGCAACGGACAAGTAACAGCGGCACGTTTTGATGCCAATGAAATTACGGTAACGAAAACCGATGGTTCTAAATATTCAACCGTAATGCCACCACTTGAAGATAAAAAATTGCTTGATGATTTATTAAGCAAAAAAGTGAAAGTGGAAGGCACGCCATTTGAAAGACGTGGTTTCTTATCCCAAATTTTAATTTCTTGGTTCCCAATGTTATTCCTTGTTGGTGTATGGGTATTCTTTATGCGTCAAATGCAAGGAGGTGGCGGCAAAGCGATGAGCTTTGGTAAAAGCCGAGCCAAAATGTTGAATCAAGATCAGATTAAGGTGACTTTTGCGGATGTGGCTGGTTGCGATGAAGCAAAAGAAGAAGTAGGCGAAATCGTTGATTTCTTGCGTGATCCGAATAAATTCCAAAATTTGGGCGGTAAAATTCCAAAAGGTATTTTGATGGTAGGGCCTCCAGGCACTGGTAAAACTTTACTTGCTCGTGCAATTGCGGGAGAGGCAAAAGTTCCATTCTTCACTATTTCTGGCTCTGATTTCGTAGAAATGTTTGTAGGTGTTGGCGCATCACGTGTACGTGATATGTTTGAACAGGCTAAGAAAAATGCACCTTGCTTAATCTTCATTGATGAAATCGATGCAGTGGGTCGCCAACGTGGTGCGGGCTTAGGCGGTGGACACGATGAGCGTGAACAAACCTTAAACCAAATGCTAGTTGAAATGGATGGCTTTAGCGGTAATGATGGCGTAATTGTTATTGCGGCAACTAACCGTCCAGATGTACTTGATCCAGCTTTAACCCGTCCAGGCCGTTTTGACCGGCAAGTAGTTGTTGGCTTACCTGATGTGAAAGGTCGTGAGCAAATCTTAAAAGTGCATATGCGTAAAGTGTCTGTTGCGCAAGATGTTGATGCAATGACGTTAGCGCGTGGTACGCCGGGCTATTCTGGTGCAGATTTAGCAAATTTAGTCAATGAGGCGGCTTTGTTTGCTGCTCGAGTGAATAAACGTACGGTAACCATGCTTGAGTTTGAAAAAGCGAAAGATAAAATCAATATGGGGCCAGAGCGTCGCACTATGATTATGACGGATAAGCAAAAAGAATCCACTGCTTATCATGAAGCAGGTCACGCCATTGTGGGGTATTTAGTGCCTGAACACGATCCTGTTCACAAAGTGACGATTATTCCTCGTGGTCGTGCCTTGGGTGTGACATTCTTCTTACCTGAAGGTGATCAAATTAGTATTAGCCAAAAACAATTAGAAAGTAAGCTTTCTACCTTGTATGCCGGTCGTTTGGCGGAAGATTTGATTTATGGTGAAGAAAATATCTCAACAGGTGCATCAAATGATATTAAAGTCGCAACTAATATCGCACGTAATATGGTGACGCAATGGGGATTCTCTGAAAAGTTAGGTCCGATTCTTTATACGGAAGATGAGGGCGAGGTTTTCTTAGGTCGTTCAATGGCGAAAGCGAAACATATGTCAGATGAAACTGCGCATTCGATTGATGAAGAAGTGCGTGCAATTGTAAATCGTAACTATGCGAGAGCAAGAGAGATTTTGATCGACAATATGGATATTCTTCATGCGATGAAAGATGCGTTAGTCAAATATGAAACCATTGAAGAAGAGCAAATTAAACAATTGATGAATCGCGAACCTATCACACCGCCATCAGGTTGGGGAGAGCCGAAAACTCAGCAGGCTGCTTATGCAAATTCAACAACGAATGATACAAAGCCCGAAAGTGCGGTAGAAAATACCGATGATTTTAATGTTTAACTCATCAAAGCCTTTCTTCGGAAAGGCTTTATTTTTTCCTAATGATTTTTTTCTTGGATGTATTTCGCTATAATCGCCCACCAAAATCACTCTAAAAATTAACCGCACTTTATGAAACTTTACGCAAATAATAAATGTCTTGATTTAAGCGTGCCTCAAATTATGGGGATTCTTAATTTTACGCCTGATTCTTTTTCTGATAGCGGACATTTTTTTAGTCTAGATAAAGCACTTTTTCAAGTTGAAAAAATGTTGGAAGAAGGTGCGACAATTATTGATATTGGTGGTGAATCTACACGTCCGAATGCAGATGAAGTTTCTGAACAAGAGGAATTGCATCGTGTTGTGCCAGTAGTGGAGGCGGTGCGAAACCGTTTTGATTGCTGGATTTCTGTTGATTCCTCAAAAGCTGTTGTGATGCGTGAAGCGGCAAATGTTGGAATGGATTTGATTAATGATATTCGTGCTTTGCAAGAGCCGAATGCGTTAGAAACGGCGGTAAAACTGGCTTTACCTGTTTGTATTATGCATATGCAAGGGCAACCTCGCACGATGCAAGCAAATCCTTATTATGAAAATGTCATGCAAGATGTATTGGCTTTTTTACAAAAACGTACTAATGAATGCCTTTCTGCTGGCATTAAAAAAGAAAATTTAATTTGGGATATGGGCTTTGGCTTTGGCAAATCTGTACAGCATAATTATCAATTATTACAAAATCTGAATGAATTTTGTCTGAATGGTTATCCCGTATTAGCAGGATTATCTCGCAAATCAATGATTGGCGCAGTGCTTGAGAAACCCATCGATCAGCGAGTGATTGGCAGTGCGGCAGGCGCGCTTATTGCAGCGCAAAAAGGTGCAAAAATTTTACGCGTACATGATGTTGCAGCAGCATCAGATATGCTCAAAGTTTGGCAGGCGACAGAAAATGCCTGATGGTTTTATAACGATAAAAAATTAAAGGAATTTTATTATGGCAAATCGTAAATATTTTGGAACAGATGGTGTACGTGGAAAAGTAGGTGCTTACCCAATTACACCAGATTTCGCATTAAAATTAGGCTGGGCTGCAGGAAAAGTATTGGCTTCTCAAGGTTCTAAAATGGTTTTAATCGGTAAAGATACCCGAATTTCTGGATATATGTTGGAATCAGCCCTCGAAGCAGGTTTAGCCGCTGCGGGGTTATCTGCTGCATTTACTGGCCCTATGCCGACACCTGCAATTGCTTATTTAACCAGAACTTTCCGAGCTGAAGCAGGTATCGTGATCTCAGCCTCTCATAATCCTTATTATGATAATGGGATTAAATTCTTTTCAGCAAAAGGCACTAAATTACCTGATGAAATTGAAGAAGCCATTGAAGCAATGTTAGAGCAACCGATGGATTGCGTAGAATCTGCTGAATTAGGTAAAGCAAGCCGTATTAATGATGCAGCAGGACGCTATATTGAGTTTTGTAAAGGCACATTCCCCGCTCATTTAGGCTTGGAGGGTTATAAAATCGTGGTAGATTGTGCAAATGGTGCAACCTACCATATTGCCCCTAATGTACTAAGAGAACTTGGTGCGGAAGTCATTGAAATTGGTACGGATCCAAATGGTTTGAATATTAATGAAAAATGTGGTGCAACGGATGTAACAGCATTGCAAGCTAAAGTTGTTGAAACGAAAGCTGATGTTGGTTTGGCTTATGATGGAGATGGTGACCGCATTATGATGGTCGATCATTTAGGAAATAAAGTCGATGGCGACCAAATTCTCTTTATTATTGCTCGTGAAGCATTGCGCTCAGGTCAATTAAAAGGCGGTGTCGTTGGCACATTAATGAGTAATATGAGCTTAGAGATTGCGTTGAAAATGCTTGGCGTTCCTTTCTTACGTGCAAACGTGGGCGACCGTTATGTATTGGAAAAAATGGTTGAAAATGATTGGACGCTTGGTGGCGAAAATTCAGGTCATATTATCATTGCAGATAAAAATACAACGGGAGATGGCATTGTTGCATCATTAGCTGTATTGGCGGCGATGGCACAGCATAAATTATCCTTAAATGAATTAGCAAGTGCGGTTAAATTATTCCCTCAAGTGTTAATCAATGTACGTTTTGCGGGTGGGGAAAATCCACTTGAAAGTGACGCTGTAAAATCTGTTGCCGCAGAGGTTGAAAAACGTTTAGAAGGTAAAGGTCGTATTTTATTGCGTAAATCGGGTACGGAACCACTTATTCGCGTTATGGTGGAATGCCAAGATGCTGAACTTGCACAACAATGTGCAGAAGAAATTGCAGAAGCTGTGAAAAAAATTAATTAATTTTTGACCGCACTTAGTAAAGTGCGGTTTATTTTTATAAAGTTTTTAGGAAAGCAAAATGAACATTTTTATTATGCGTCACGGCGAAGCGGAAGTAATGGCTAATAGTGATAAAGCTCGCCATTTAACTGTTTATGGTTCTAAACAGGCTTTTTTACAAGGGCAGTGGTTAAAACAGCATTTAAGCACGCTAGTAATTAATTCACTAGACCGTATTTTAGTGAGCCCTTATGTCAGAGCTCAAGAAACCTTTCATCAAGTTAATCAAGCGTTTGATTTGGAATTAGAAAATAAATTTGAAATTTGGGAGGGGATTACGCCTTATGGCCATGCGCATTGCGTCATTGATTATTTAGAAGTGCTAAAAGACGAGGGCGTTAAATCTGTATTGATTGTTTCCCATTTGCCCTTAGTGGGAGAAATTGTTGCTGAACTGTATGGAAAACGAAATCCAATATCATTTTATCCTGCAACTATTGCTCAATTATTATGGGATGGTAATAAATCAGAAATATTGATGCATCAAGCATCTCCTGTAATTTATTTAAAATAAACTATTCTTTTTTTACAAAAAATAAAATTTTTATTGGTTTTTTATATAATCTATTAAAAATCAACATCTTAGATGTTGTTTTATAAAGTAATCTTTTTAAAGAAAGGTAAAGTTTTACTATTATTGTTTTTCTTTTTATGAAAATTCCCGTAAACTAAACTGCATCAAAGTAATAGGGCTTTGTAATAATCAAATTATTCTATGGAGAAAATAATGAAAAAATTAACATTAGCATTGGTTTTAGGTTCAGCTTTAGCCGTGACAGGTTGTTTTGATAAGCAAGAAGCAAAACAAAAAGTTGAGGATACGAAACAAACTGTAGCATCAGTCGCATCAGAAACAAAAGATGCTGCAGCTAATACAATGACTGAAGTAAAGGAAAAAGCACAGCAGCTTTCTACAGACGTGAAAAATAAAGCAGCAGAGACAGTGGAAGATGCGAAAGAAGTAATTAAATCAGCAACAGAAGCAGCATCAGAAAAAGCAACTGAAATAAAAGAGGCGGTTTCAGAAAAAGCAACTGAAATAAAAGAGGCGGTTTCAGAAAAAGCAAGTGAGATGAAAGAAGCAGCGTCAGAAAAAGCAAGTGAGATGAAAGAAGCAGCATCAGAAAAAGTAGGCGAAATGAAAGAAGCAGCGTCAGAAAAAGCAAGTGAAATGAAAGAAGCAGCGTCAGAAAAAACAAGTGAAATGAAAGAGGCGGTTTCAGAAAAAGCAACTCAAGCAGTAGATGCAGTGAAAGAAGCGACAAAATAATAGGTTTAATTTAAATAACAAAATCCCTGTTAAAGAAATTTAACAGGGATTTTTTATAGATTAATCCAATTTGATTTTTACAAATAATATCCCGCCATTGAGCTATATACCGCATTTTCACTTTGCAGCACTTGATATTTTGCATTCAAAATCGCAAGTTGTGATGATTTTTCCGTATTGGCTGCAACTAACCATTCGCGCAATTCGGATACGCCTGCATTATAGCGATTTCGATAATATTGCGTGATACGCTGATTGTAACTATGGGTTTGCTGTAAATTACTTAATGTACTTTGCGCTTGGGTAAAGGCAAAGTAGTTGGTATCCACATTATTGAGAGCTGTGGTAATACGTTGTTCGTAATTTAAACGAGCTGTTTCATAGTCAGCTTCAGAAATTTTAACGTTCCATTTTACGGTGTTCCAATTTAAGAACGGTAGGCTAATTCCTACTGTGCCAGCAGCCACAGGGTTATGTAACGCCGTGCCAACCGTGCTTGCTGTTGAAGATAGACTTCCACCTAAATTAACTTCAGGGAACCAACTTTTTTGAGTTGCTTTGGCATTTTTGAATGCACTACTTAAACGGAATTGTGCAGCTTTTACATCAGGACGATTTGCAATTACAGACACAGGCACGTTTAAGTTTACGCCTGCCGTTTTCACATTCATAATATGTGGGAACGTGATATTTAATGCTTCATTTGGTTTTAGGTTGAGAAGATTACGCAGTGTTTGTTCTGCTGTTTTGCGTTGGGTTTCAAAATTTAATTTGTTATTACGCGCCGTTAATATGGCTTGTTGTGCTTGATCAACGCTGGCTGCATCAGCCACGCCTTGCGCTAAACGCGTTTGCATAATATTGCCAATATCCGTGTAATATTTGATCGTTTCGTTGGTTGTGCTAATTGCATCATTTAAATAAGCAATTTGATAATAAGTTGTTACTACAGAATTGATTAATGATAAACGAGCCGATTCCATATCTTCTGCAGTTGCTTTGTGCGACCATTCCGCCGCATCAACAGTATTGGCCAAACGTTGCCACAGATCTAATGTATAGCTCACATTTAAAGAACCTTTGTGTGAAATGGCAGAGTTTGTACTGATATCAACTCGGCGTTGTGCTGCTGATGAAGTTGAACCATTAAATGCAGGCACTAAATTTGCGCCCACTAAATTTGCACTGTAAAGCGCACGGTTTACCGCCACGGCTGCTTTAGCTAAATCTTTGTTGTTTATTAATGCTTGTTCTACTACGCGATTTAATTGCGCATCATCATATAACGACCACCAATTTTCTTTTACATTATATTGCTTGGTAATTTCTTCATATTGCTTGTAATCTTCAAGGCTTGCTTGATAAGAATCGCCAATATTGGCACATCCCACTAATGCACTAGACATCAACAAAGCAAGCGTGATATTTTTCATTTTAAACATTGAATTTTCCTTTCTACGAACTAAAAAGTGCGGATGATTTTAACCGCACTTTTTTATTTATAAAATAAATATTGTGACTTTTATTTATAATGAATGTTTGTTCAGAGGCAAGTATTTTAAAGTTAAATATTGGAATTTGCACGAAAAAATTTGTATTTCCTTTACATCAATTTATTTAACGTAAAGTCACGCTTCTTTTTTGTTTTATCCTAGGAGGATATAATATGTTTTATTACAATTCTGCAAGCAAGCAAGCAAGCAAGCAAGCAAGCAAGCAAGCAAGCAAGCAAGCAAGCAAGCAAGCAAGCAAGCAAGCAAGCAAGCAAGCAACGTTAATCTTTTCTTTTCATCTGTCAAGCTAACCACGACATCTTAGCTTATCAGCAGTTTGCTGATCTCTTCTCAAGCCTTTGCGGCGAGTAACAATTCAATTAGTACGAATTACGGCATTAAAGAGCTTGGGGCGTATAGCCTGATCATTGGTAATTTAAAGGATAATACAATTAATAGTAAAATTTCCAATCAGGCTTTAACGAGTTAAATGGCAAATTAGGGAAATTAGACAGCAAATTAGAACGTGGTTTAGCGGCGGCTAACGCCCTTTCTGGTTTAGTGTTACCTCAAGTCGTTGGAAAAGCGAGTTTTTCTGCAGCGGTGGGCGGTTATGGCATCCGCTGCGGTGGCAATTGGTGTCGGCTACACACCAAGCAAATATCACGTTAAAAAGCGGTATCAATTATTCTTTTCTTAAACACCTGATTTTTTCCTAACTTCGCAAAATAGATTCAATATAAAATTTTTCATTTTAAATTTCCTTTTTTGAGTGTAAAAATAGCTACCTTAGTTTATTAAAGGAAGTGGGTTTCATTTCTTACATAAGTTTTAAAGGAGTTAAAATGAATGTTATTTCTGATCTTGAGCTTCAGCAAATTCGCACTCAAATGCTGACATTTGCACAATTGCAAGTAAATCAAGCTGATCTTGCCGAAGATTTAGTACAAGAAGCCTTTTTAAGTGCATTCAAAAATCTTGATAATTTTAAGCATCAATCTGCATTTAAAACTTGGATTTTTGCGATTCTTAAAAATAAGATTATTGATTATTTACGTCAGAAAGGGCGGTTTGTTTTAGAAAGTGAACTTGAAGATGAAAATACCAATAATTCATTTTTTGATGAAAAGGGGCATTGGAAACCAGAATATTACCCGAGTGAATTACAAGGCGAAGAAGAAACTGTGTATTCCGATGAATTTTGGCTGATTTTTGAAACTTGTTTGACTTGTTTACCCGCCAAACAGGCAAAAGTTTTTATGATGCGAGAATTTTTAGATCTTTCATCTGAAGAAATTTGTCAAGAAACGCATTTAACTTCGTCTAATTTACATACCACCCTTTATCGGGCTCGTTTACAGTTGCAAAACTGTCTTTCAAAAAAACTTTAGGAGAAAATTATGCGTTGTCGCCAAGCCACTCGAATGATTTCCGAATCGCACGAACGTTCATTAGATATACAAGAAAAAGTAGGGCTAAAAGTGCATTTAGCTATGTGCTCGCGTTGTCGTCGTTTTCAAAGAAATTGCAAAACCTTAAGTATGATGATGAAGAAATTTAAAGATTCACATTAAGAGTGATGAAAGTATTAAAAAATCCGCTATTTTGACCGCACTTTATAGCGGTATTTCTAACTTATCCATACGGCATTTTGTAATCTCAAAGGTTTTATTTCTTCAGCTTCGCCAATAAACTCACTGCGCCCACAATTATAACTGCACCGAGCCAAAAATAGAGGTTAGGCGTATGATGCCAAAAGAGCCAGTCGAAAACGCTAGAGAAAACCACGCCAGTGAAAGCAAAAGGAGTAATGATATTGGCGGGTGCGTATTTAAAAGCGCGCGTGAGTAATAATTGGAAAATCAATCCGAAACCGCCCACCAATAGTAATAAGCCAAGCTCGTATAAATTAGGGATTTTCCATTGGTTAATAAAGAAGACTGGTAACATGAACGTACCAATCAGATGAAAATAAAATACGATATTTTTTGGTGTGTTGTATTTGTTTAATTCTTGTAAGCCAATAAATGCCATTCCCGCTAATACAGCACCAGATAATCCAATCAGCACATAAATAGGATCAACATTGCCATTGTGATTGGTGAGTAAAATAATGGAAACGCCAAGAAAACCGATTAAGCTACATAAAAGCACATTAAGCGGTGTTTTTTGATGGAAAAAAAGCAATAAAATCGGGATAAATAGGGCAGAGGTATTCATCAATAAGACAGCGATGGAAAGCGGTAAGAACTTCACGACATAAAAGTTAATCAACATATTCGATACACCCGCGGCATTACGCAGGATTAAAAATTTCCATTGACGAGTATCCACTTTAAAATCGCGATCTTTAATCACAAAAGGAAGTAAGAAAAGCAAGCCGATTAAAAAGCGTGAAAATAAGGTTTCACTTGCAGGGATTGTTTGAGAAGCCGTTTTGACAAATACATTCATCAAGGTAATGGAAAAGTACGCTGATACCATAAAACTAATCGCTTTGTGATAAAGTGAAGGAATGGAATGTGATTGCATATAGATTTTTACCTTAGAAAAGAGGGGGAGATTGGGCATCTTAACGCTTTATTATTGGTTATAACAATGGATTTTAATCAATTTCTTTAAAAATTTTGCAAAAATCTGTAAGAAATCGAATTATCCGCCGTCTAACCTTATGTAACGTTAATTTTTACATCATAAGGAAAAGCAATGAAACTATCAAAAACATTTCTATTTATTACCGCACTTTGCTGTGCAGCACCAACTTTAGCAATACAAAATTCAACATCATCATCTGGAGAACAAAAAATGGCAATGGAAAATACACAAAACATTCGAGAAATTTATCTTGCTGGTGGCTGTTTTTGGGGTATGGAAGCATATATGGAGCGTATTCACGGTGTGAAAGATGCGATTTCTGGCTATGCCAATGGTAATACGGGGAAAACCAGTTATCATATGATTGGGCTAACCGATCACGCAGAAACGGTAAAAGTCACTTACGATGCAAACCAAATTTCGTTAGATAAATTGCTTAAATATTATTTTAAAGTGATTGATCCAACGAGTGTAAACAAACAAGGTAACGACCGTGGCAGACAATATCGCACAGGGATTTATTATCAAGATGGGGCAGATAAAGCAGTGATCGAACAAGCTCTCGCCCAGCTTCAAACCAAATATAAAAAACCAGTGCAAGTTGAGGTACAACCGATTAAAAATTACATCGTAGCGGAAGAATATCATCAAGATTATTTGAAGAAAAATCCAAATGGTTATTGCCATATTGATATTACCAAAGCAGATGAACCTGTGATTGATGAAAAAGATTATCCGAAACCGAGTGATGCAGAACTTAAAGCGAAATTGACACCGTTGCAATATTCCGTTACTCAAAATAAACATACTGAACGCTCTTTTAGTAACGAATATTGGGATAACTTCCAACCCGGTATTTATGTTGATGTCACTACAGGCGAGCCTGTTTTCTCTTCAAATGATAAATTTGAATCAGGTTGTGGCTGGCCAAGTTTTACGAAACCGATCATTAAAGATGTGGTGCATTATGAAACCGACAATAGCTTCAATATGCAACGTACCGAAGTGTTAAGTCGTGCGGGCAATGCCCATTTAGGACACGTTTTTGACGACGGCCCGAAAGATAAAGGCGGTTTGCGTTATTGCATTAACAGTGCATCAATTAAATTTATTCCGTTAGCTGAAATGGAAAAGGCAGGATACGGATATTTGATTCAATCCATTAAAAAATAAGGAGATGTAGGATGTTAGATCAGCAACTCCTTATTGGAACTGTATTTTTAGCTGGGCTTGCTTCTTTTCTTTCGCCTTGTATTTTCCCGATTATTCCAATTTATTTTGGTATTTTGAGTAAAGGCGGTAAAAAAGTCCTAAATACTTTTTTATTTATTTTAGGGCTTTCCCTTACATTTGTCAGTTTAGGCTTTAGTTTTGGCTTTTTAGGGAATATTTTATTTAGCAATACCACACGTATTATTGCAGGGATTATTGTTATTATTTTAGGTATTCATCAACTTGGCATTTTCAAAATTGGTTTGTTGGAACGCACGAAATTGGTGGAAATAAAAACATCAGGAAAATCAACCGCACTTGAGGCATTTGTCCTTGGTTTAACCTTTAGTCTTGGTTGGACGCCTTGTATTGGCCCGATTCTGGCTTCCGTGTTAGCTTTATCAGGCGATGAAGGCTCTGCACTTTACGGTGCATCAATGATGTTTGTTTATGTCTTAGGGCTTGCGACCCCGTTTGTACTGTTTTCGTTCTTATCTGACAGCTTGCTCAAACGTGCCAAAGGGTTAAATAAACACTTAGACAAATTTAAAATCGGTGGCGGAATTTTAATTATCGTGATGGGTATTTTATTAATTACGAATAATTTTTCGTAAAACATAACCTCAACAAAAGAAATTTATAAAAGGAAAAAAGCAATGAAAAAACTACTATCAATATTTCTAATGGCATTCAGCCTAAACGCTTTCGCACAAACTAATTTGGCGGATGTGCAACTCAAAGATTTAAATAATCAGCCAGTTACTTTAAGCCAATATAAAGGCAAACCTGTGTATGTAAAAATGTGGGCATCTTGGTGTCCGATTTGCTTGGCTGGATTAGCTGAAATTGATGATTTAAGTGCGGAAAAAGATCGTAATTTTGAAGTGATTACCATCGTTTCGCCCGATCACAAAGGCGAAAAAGACACCGCTGATTTTATTGAGTGGTACAAGGGATTGGAATATAAAAATATCACGGTGCTTTTAGATGAAAAAGGCGAAATCATTGATAAAGCAAGAGTGCGAGGCTATCCGTTCAATCTCTTTTTAGATAGTGATTTAAACCTGAAAAAAACCGTACCAGGACATTTAGGTGCAGAGCAAATTCGAGTGTTTGCTGAAAAATAACGATGACAAGCGGCTTATTTTTAAGCCGCTTTTTATATTCCATTTTTACAGAGTAAAGAGACAAAGTATCTAAGATTGGCATTTGAACATTGAGCATTGGTAGATTGATAAAAAACTATATTATAAGCGGTATGATTTTATTGCTTGTATAATAGTTTTTTATTTTTACGTTATCGTTACTTTTTCCAAATAACGTGAAATTCGCGATCTTCTTCTCGGTGAGAAATTAAGAATTTAGCAAAGACATCATCCATTTCATCTTGTTCATTGACTAAGCCCACCCACACTTCAGCGTATTCTTCTGGGTCAATTAGTACACCAATTTCTTCTTCCCAATCATCGGCGGTTTCAACAAATTCCACACCACCGCGTTCTTCAAATTGTAGGTTGAATAAAAGAATATCAGCAGGATCTAAATTTTCTCCAGCCATTTCTAAGAAAATATCGTAAGCAATATCAATGGCTGTATCGGGATCAAGTTTTTTAATTTCTGTTGTCATAATGTTTTGTCGTAAAGGTTATGGTTAATAAAAGTGCGGTTAAATTTTTTCTCTTTTGAAGCGTTTTATTCCATATTGGTTGGAAGTTTAATTTCTCGAATATTCATCGAAAAACCGTCAATCATCAATAAGCGTCCACACAAATTCTTACCGATTTTTAACCGCACTTTAATTGCTTCTAAGGCTTGAATGCAGCCCACAATGCCGACGATTGGTGCAAGCACGCCAGCCTCCACACAGCTTAATACATTTTGTCCGAATAATTTACTGAGATCACGATAAGTGGGCGTATTTGGTTCATAAGTGAAAACGGAAACCTGACCTTCCATCCGAATTGCGGCACCAGAAATAAGAGGAATTTTTGCATGATTACATTGGCGATCCAATTGATTACGGATTTCCACATTGTCTGTACAATCTAAAACAATATCAAAGTGCGGAATGATTTCAGCCAGTTTTTCTTCGTCTAACTTCGCATTAATCGTCTCTATGTTTATATGTGGATTGATTTGCTTGAGTGCAATTTTAGCTGACTCCACTTTGGGCATATTCAAGCGAGCATCGCAATGCAAGACTTGTCGTTGAAGATTAGAAAGCGAAACTGTATCGAAATCTAACAGAGTTAAATTTCCAACACCTGCTGCTGCGAGATATTGGCTGGCTGCACATCCTAAGCCACCAAGCCCAACGATCAGCATTTTGCTTGCTTTAAGTTTTTCTTGCCCGTCAAAATCTATACTTTTAAGAATAATTTGACGGTTATAACGCAATTCTTCTTCGTGACTAAGTTCGATCATTTTTTATCCTAATAAATGATTGAAAGGCTCAATCGTCACCGTTTCACCGGCAGAGACATTGCCACGTTCTTGTTCTAAAACGATAAAACAGTTGCTTTTTACAAAAGCGCTAAAGAGATGAGAGCCTTGGAATCCCACAGGTTGCACTTCAATTTGGCCTTGTTCATTGATGTAATAAAAACCTCGTTGGAAATCTAAACGTCCAGGTGCTTTTTTCAAATTCATTGTGGCAATGGCTGAAAAGTGCGGTGGTTTTTTCCATTGTTTTTGGCCTTGCAGTTTAGCAATGAGTGGCTGTACAAGTTGATAAAATGTCACTAATGCGGAAACAGGATTGCCGGGTAAACCACAGAACCAAGCATTTTCTAATTTACCAAAAGCGAATGGTTTGCCTGGTTTGATTGCAATTTTCCAGAAATTTACTTTGCCTACTTTTTCCAATACTGCTTTAGTGAAATCCGCTTCACCAACGGAAACACCGCCACTAGTAATCACTAAATCGGCTTGGCTTTGTGCGACAATAAATGCTTTTTCAAATTCAGCTTCGTTATCAGGTAATAGTCCTAAATCAATGACTTCACAGTGTAGTTTTTCGAGTAATAATTTTACGGTGAAACGGTTAGTGTCATAGATTTGCCCGCTTTGTAATGGTTTGCCGACTTCGACAAGTTCATCGCCAGTTGAGAGTACACCGACTTTTAATTGACGATAGCATTTTACTTCTGCAATGCCTAGAGAGGCTAATAATGGCAAGGAAACAGGGGTGAGCGGTGCACCTTGTTCTAATACGACATCGCCTTTCTTTACATCTTCACCAATACGACGGATGTTTTGATTTGGTTTAGGCAATTCACTAAAAGTAATGGTGCCGTCTTCATTGAGTGTTACTTGCTCTTGCATTATCACTGCATCTGTGCCTTCAGGAATCATCGCACCAGTCATAATTCTGACCGCACTTTTTGATGGCCATTCTTCTTGGAATGGATTACCTGCAAAAGATTTCCCTGCCACTGAAAGGGTTAAAGATTGTTGTAAATCCGATAAACGTACAGCATAACCATCCATTGCTGAGTTATCGAAAGAGGGAACATTGATAGGCGAAACAATATCTTCTGCACAAATTCGATTGGCGGTTTCTTGTAAATTTAGGTATTCAGTTTGAGTCGGGAAGGGAATCTGTTCAAGCATTTTCGAGCGAGCTTGATCCAATGTAAGCATAGAAAATCCTTATTTGATAAAATTTGTCAGCTATTCTATATCTAAAGCCTAATTCATTCAAATTTGCAATTTTTCTCATTTTACCATCCTATTATCCTTTGCTAGAATAGCCGATTATTTTTTTAGGAAAGACTATTATGAGCAAAATTTCACTGGATGCACTGAATGTAAGAAATGCCTTGATTGAAAAAGGTATTGAGACACCCATGATTGATCCAACACAGGTTAAAAATGAACGTCGAGAAAGCATTGCAAAACACATGCATGAAGTAATGAAGCTGATTGGATTAGATTTGCGAGATGATAGTTTAGAAGAAACGCCAAATCGTTTAGCTAAAATGTTTATTGATGAGATTTTTAGTGGAATGGATTATGCGAATTTTCCAAAGATGACAAAAATCAAAAATCAAATGAAAGTCAGCGAAATGGTACAAGTGAATGACATTACGCTAACAAGCACTTGTGAACATCATTTTGTGACGATTGATGGTAAAGTTTGTGTGGCATACTATCCAAAAGATTGGGTGATTGGTCTTTCTAAAATTAATCGAATTGTCTCGTTTTTTGCGCAACGTCCACAGGTTCAAGAACGCTTAACTGAGCAACTTTTGACAGCATTTCAAACCATTCTTGAGACAGATGATGTTGCGGTATATGTGAAAGCGACCCATTTTTGCGTGAAAGCACGTGGTATTAGAGATACAAATAGTTATACTGTCACATCTGCTTATGGTGGCGTATTCTTAGAAGATAGAGATACTCGTAAAGAATTTTTAGCCACAGTTCAAAAATAGGAAATGATAAATTGTAATCCGCACGTAAAATGTGCGGATTTTTATTTCGGGAAATCAAATATGCTATGTGCCATTTATAAAAGTAAAAAGAAGTTAGGAAGTTACCTTTATGTTGCTAATAGAGAGGATTTTTCTTTAGTTCCCAGTGTTTTACTCGAACATTTTGGTAAACCAGAATTAGTGATGATGTTTAATCTGCTTGGGCGTAAAGCACTACACAATGTAGATTGTAATGAAGTATTGGAAACAATTAAACACCAAGGATTTTACTTACAAATAGCAAAACAAGATGATGGTTTATTTAATAGCTTGAGTGAGATCAAATAATTTGTCTATTTATAAGATAAAAAAAGTGAAAATTTGCGTTATCTCAAATTATTAAATAAAAAATTCCTTTAAAATCCACCGCACTTTTTAAAGGAGAAAAAAATGAGTAGCTTTTTTGTCGCAGGGACAGATACGAATGTGGGGAAAACAACAGCAGCGCGCGCAATGATTCAAGCCTTGCAAGGGCAGGGCGTGCAAGTTGTCGGCTATAAACCTATTGCTTGTTGTGGAGAAGAGAGTATTTATCCTATCGCACAATCAGAAAATACATCTGATTATGATCATTTCGTAAATGCTGATGTATTAACGCTGATGCATTCAACAAAAGAAAATGTGTCTTATCAGGATATTAATAGTTATACTTTTAGCCACTGTGCACCCATGCTCACGCAAGATAAAATGCGAATTAAATTAGATAAAATTAATTATGATTTAACGCGTTTGAATCAAACTTATCAATCTGTTGTGGTGGAAGGATCTTTTGGTTTAATGACACCAATGGCAGAAGGAAAAAGTTTTGCAGATTGGATTACTCAACGAAAAATGCCAGTAGTACTTGTAGTTGGAATTAAAGATGGTTGTGTAAATCACGCTTTATTGACGGTAAAGGTTATCCAACAATTGGGTGTGCCGTTATTAGGTTGGATAGCAAATCGAATTAATCCATTATTAAGCCATTATGCAGAAATTGTTGATTTACTTGTTGAACATATTGATGCGCCGCTTTTAGGTAAAATTCCTTATTTACATAAACCCGAAGAACAAGAATTAGGGCATTATTTAACGAATATAGATCGATTAATGTATATGCAAACAGAGTTCATAAAATAATAAAGTGCGGTTGAATTTTTTTAGTTTTGTATAAGGGCGAAATATCGCCCTTATTTTGTGTTTGAAAAGAAATATATTATTGTGATAATTAAGGTCTTACACCTAACATATGACAGATAGCATAAGTTAATTCACTACGATTTAATGTATAAAAGTGGAAGTCATTCACGCCTTCGCGAGATAAAATTTTTACCATATCCATTGCAACACTTGCTGCTACAAGATTACGTGTAGTTGGATCATCATCCAAACCATCATAGGCTTTAACTAACCACGCTGGAATTTTCACATTAGTGAATGATGCCATTTTTTGGAGTTGTTTAAAATTAGTAACAGGTAAAATACCGGGTACGATTTCAGTATCAATACCAATTGATGCACAACGATCACGAAAACGTAGGTAGTTTTCAATATCAAAGAAAAATTGTGTAATGACGTGGTTTGCACCTGCATCAATTTTACGTTTTAAATTAATTAAGTCTGCTTGTGCGGATTTTGCTTCTGGATGAACTTCAGGATAAGCGGCTACAGAAATATCAAAATCAGCGACAGAACGGAGTAATTCCACAAGATCTGACGCATAAAATGGTTTTTTCGCGTAACCGTTAGGTTCATCACCGCGTAACGCAACAATACGGCGAATACCACTATCCCAATAATCTCTCGCAATTTGTTTTAATTCTTCAGGTGTGGCATCAATTCCAGTTAAATGTGGTGCGGCTTCTAAGCCAGTTTCTTGTTTAATGGCTTTCACAATGCCGTGAGTGCGGTCACGTTCTCCCGAATTTGCGCCGTAAGTGACTGACACAAATTTAGGCTTTAATACTTTTAAACGATGAATTGAATCCCATAGAAGGGTTTCCATTTTTTCGTTTTTAGGTGGAAAAAATTCAAAGGAGACATTAATTTTTTTATTAAAATCTGCAATATGTTGATTTAATGTATCAATTTCTTTCGCGTAGCTCATAAGGCTTCCTTTAGGATTCTAAAATAGTATTTGTACAATAAAATAGGTTTTAATATGAGTCAATTTCAATTTATTCATTAAAAGTATGATTATTATTAATAATTCAATGAATGGATAATTATTGTTCAATAATAACTAATTTTTAGATCAACACATACTCAAAACTACCGCACTTTTGTTAGCAATGATTTATCCCATTTTACAACGAAAAAGAAAGTGCGGTAATTTTTTGTATATTTTTATAGAAAGATAAATGCGTGTTAAATAAATACAATAGATTTATTTTTTAGCGCAAAAAATTAGCATTTTATGAAAAAACGAGTATAATACGCCGACCCTGTAAATGTGCGAATTCCCATCGTACATTATTTTATCGAGATCGCACTCGAAGGGGTGATGATTAAGATTAATGGTTGTGTTCATAAGAACACTGGGTATCAAACTAATTTTTGGTAATTAATTAATGAAAACTTTTGTAGCAAAACCAGAAACGGTTAAACGCGACTGGTACGTAGTAGATGCGACAGGTAAAACTTTAGGTCGTTTAGCGACTGAATTAGCACGTCGTCTTCGTGGTAAACACAAGGCTGAGTACACTCCACACGTAGATACTGGTGATTACATCATCGTTATCAACGCAGACAAAGTGGCAGTAACTGGTCGTAAAGAAACAGATAAACTTTACTACTGGCACACTGGCTATGTAGGTGGTATTAAACAAGCGACTTTCAAAGAAATGATCGCTCGCCGTCCTGAAGCAGTGATTGAAATTGCGGTTAAAGGTATGTTGCCAAAAGGTCCATTAGGCCGTGCAATGTTCCGTAAATTAAAAGTGTATGCAGGTGCTGAACACCAACACGCTGCACAACAACCACAAGTATTAGATATTTAATCACGAGGTTTAGAAAATGGCAGAGAATCAAAACTACGGCACAGGCCGCCGCAAAAGCTCTTCAGCTCGTGTATTTATCAAACCGGGCAGTGGTAAAATCACCATCAACCAACGTGAATTAGATGTTTACTTTGGTCGCGAAACAGCGCGTATGGTAGTACGTCAGCCATTAGAGTTGGTTGAATTAACTGATAAATTAGACCTATACATCACTGTTAAAGGTGGTGGTATTTCTGGTCAAGCGGGTGCGATCCGTCACGGTATCACTCGTGCATTGATGGAATACGATGAAACATTACGCCCAGCACTTCGTGCAGCTGGTTTCGTTACTCGTGACGCACGTCGCGTTGAACGTAAAAAAGTGGGTTTACACAAAGCACGTCGTCGTCCACAATACTCAAAACGTTAATTTTTATTTTCGTTTCCAAAAGAAAAGCAGAGAGAAATCTCTGCTTTTTTATTATTTGAGTTACTCTAACTTATTGATTATAAAACAATAAAAAAGATTATATTGGCAAATGGGTAATGCTTTATGGTAAAATGTTGCCCCTTAAAAACCTAGAATATTTTTGGATCTTCGGAGGAATAAATGTCCAGCGCATCAAGTAAACGTTCAGTAATGACCCTTTTTTCAAATAAAGATGATATTTATTGCCATCAGGCCAAAATTGTTTTGGCAGAAAAAGGTGTGCTTTATGAAAACGCAGAAGTTGATTTGCAAGCTCTACCAGAAGATTTAATGGAATTAAATCCATACGGCACTGTGCCTACGTTGGTTGATCGTGATCTCGTATTATTTAATTCACGCATCATAATGGAATATCTTGATGAGCGTTTTCCACATCCTCCATTAATGCAAGTCTATCCTGTTTCTCGTGCTAAAGATCGACTTTTAATGTTACGTATTGAACAAGATTGGTATCCAACCCTTGCAAAAGCAGAAAATGGCACAGAAAAAGAAAAAACTTCAGCATTAAAACAGTTAAAAGAAGAACTATTAGGGATTGCACCAATTTTTCAACAGATGCCTTATTTTATGAATGAAGAATTTGGTTTGGTTGATTGCTATGTTGCACCATTATTATGGAAATTAAAACATTTAGGCGTGGAATTTACAGGCACAGGAAGTAAAGCGATTAAAGCTTATATGGAACGTGTGTTTACACGTGATTCTTTTTTGCAATCTGTAGGTGAAGCTGCACCAAAAAATTTAATGGATGATAAATAATGGAATATAAATCTTCTCCTAAACGCCCTTATTTATTACGTGCCTATTATGATTGGCTAGTAGATAATAGTTTTACGCCTTATTTAGTTGTTGATGCGACTTACTTAGGTGTGAATGTTCCTGTCGAATATGTAAAAGATGGACAGATTGTATTAAACTTGTCTGCCAGTGCTACGGGCAATTTACAACTTACAAATGATTTCATCCAGTTTAATGCACGTTTTAAAGGCGTCTCTCGTGAACTGTATATTCCAATGGGCGCAGCCCTTGCGATTTATGCTCGTGAGAATGGCGATGGCGTGATGTTTGAACCTGAGGAAATTTATGATGAACTTAACATTGAGCCAGATACTGAACAACCAACAGGTTTTTATGAAGCAGTAGATAAGCCTAAAAAACGAGAAGAAAAAAAGAAAACAAAATCAGTTTCCCATTTAAGAATTGTGGATTAAGAAAAAACGCGATGAAATTATCATCGCGTTTATTTTTATAAATTACCTTGTTTTGCAATAAAGTTGAGAATTTTTTCTTCAATGCCTTTTGTATCCAATCCTAAATCTGCCAATGCTTCTTGCTGTGTCGCTTGTGGAATAAAATAATCTGGCAAACCAAGTTGTAAAAGTGCGGTTGATTTTCCTAATGAATTTAGTACTTCCGCAACAGCAGATCCCGCTCCACCTTGAATTGCATTTTCTTCCAATGTGACCAAATAATCGTGAGTTTGTGCAAGCACATTAATCATTTCAATATCAATCGGTTTCACAAAACGCATATCGACAACCGTTGCATTGAGTTTTTCTGATAACTCTAAAGCGGATGGTAATAGAGTACCAAAATTTAAAATCGCAATTTTTTGACCTTTTCGAATTAAACGTGATTTACCAATAGGAAGCATTTCTAAAGGAGTAAGTTTTACACCAACGGCATTTCCGCGAGGGTAGCGCACTGCCACAGGTTTTCCACATTGATAACCTGTATAGAGCATTTGACGGCATTCATTTTCATCACTCGGCGTCATAATGATCATATTTGGAATGCAACGCATAAAGCTAATATCGAATGCACCTTGATGTGTAGCCCCATCTGCGCCAACTATCCCTGCTCGATCAATCGCAAATAGCACAGGGAGATTTTGAATGGCAACATCGTGAATTAATTGATCGTAAGCACGTTGTAAAAATGTCGAGTAAATTGCGACGACAGGTTTATATCCGCCAATTGCGAGTCCAGTGGCAAACGTGACGGCGTGCTGTTCTGCAATCGCTACGTCAAAATATTGTTTTGGGAAGCGTTGGGAAAATTCTACCATACCTGAACCCTCACGCATTGCAGGTGTGATGCCTATAATTTTGGCATCTTTTTCTGCCATTTCACATAGCCAATCGCCAAAAATTTTCGAATAAGTTGGTTTACTATTGTTTTTGGGCAATTCGCCACTGATTGGATCAAATTTAGGTACACCGTGGAAACCAATCGGATCTTTTTCTGCGGGGGCGTATCCTTTACCTTTTTTCGTTTTTATATGCAAAAATTGTGGGCCTTTCAGATTACGCATATTCGTAAGCATTGCCACTAATTCATCAATGTTATGCCCATCCACTGGGCCAATATAGTTAAAACCGAGTTCTTCAAATAATGTACTTTCTGGCGAAAACATTACACCTTTCATATGTTCTTCGGTTTTTTTCATAAAGTTTTTGATTGGAGGAACTTTATCAAGGATTTTTTTACTGCCATCACGAAGCGTAGAGTAAAGAGAGCCAGAGAAAATACGCGCAAGATGATTATTTAATGCGCCAACGTTTTCTGAAATAGACATTTCGTTATCATTTAAAATAACTAACATATCTGTATGCAATGCCCCTGCGTGATTTAATGCCTCAAATGCCATTCCCGCAGTAATTGCGCCATCACCGATGACACATACTGTTTTTCTACCTGCATTTTCTCGTTCTGCGGCAACGGCAATGCCTAATCCCGCACTAATAGACGTAGAGGAGTGACCAACACTTAATACATCAAATTCACTTTCTTCACGCCAAGGAAAAGGATGAATACCGTCTTTTTGGCGAATTGTGGACATTTGCTCTCGGCGACCCGTTAGGATTTTATGTGGATAAGCTTGATGTCCCACATCCCAAATTAACTGATCAAATGGCGTCTTATATACATAATGCAGCGCAACGGTTAGCTCTACAGTGCCTAAACCTGACGCTAAATGTCCGCTAGTTTGACTAACAGATTCTAAAAGATAAGCACGTAATTCTTGACAGAGTTGTGGTAGCTGATCTTTATTTAAAAGACGCAAATCTTCTGGAGAATTAATTAAAGATAAAAGAGGATAATTGTTCATATTATTAGTCATTTTAAAAACGTGATAAATTTTGACCGCACTTTTGTGAGTATTTAACTTTTTCTGGTAATAACGAATTCAGCTAATGCACGAAGTGCGGTTGTATCAAAAGGAATTTTTTCTAATTCAGACAAAGCACTTTGATATAGATCTTGCGCTTTTTGTTTTGCGCCACTTAATCCAAGTAATTTTGGATATGTACTTTTATCTAAATCAAGATCGGCGCCCACCTGTTTGCCAATTTCTGCACTATCGCCTTCAATATCTAAAATATCGTCTTGAACTTGAAAGGCTAAACCAATGGCTTTTGCATATTGTGTTAAGGATTGTTCTAACCTTTTGTCGGTAAAATGCGGAGAACAAATGAAACCTAATTTCAATGCGGCAATTAGCAATGCACCCGTTTTATTACGATGAATTAATTCTAATTCACTTAAACTAATTTGTTTATGCTCAGAAATAAGATCTAAACTTTGTCCTAAGCACATTCCTTGCACACCAGCGCCTTGCGCTAAAATTTGAATTAAAGCCAGTTTTTGTTCAGCAGAAATATTCGGTGTTTTGGTTAATATTTCAAATGCGAAACTTTGCAGCGCATCGCCCGCAAGAATAGCTGTAGCTTCATCAAATTGGATATGACAAGTAGGATGTCCACGACGTAGATTGTCATCATCCATTGCAGGTAAATCATCGTGAATTAAGGAATAGGCGTGAATGGCTTCAATGGCAGCGGCAGCGTAATCTAAGGTTTGTTTCTCTGCACCAAGCATTTGACCTGTTGCGTAAACTAAGAAAGGGCGAACTCGCTTACCGCCAAGTAATAATGCGTATTTCATCGCCTCAAGCAAAGGCGCATTATGACTTTCAATGCCCTCAAATTGAGCTTCTAAAAAGCGATTGATACGAGTTTGAACCTGTTGTAATTCTTCAGAAAAGTGACCCATTAAGCATTCCCTTTATAATCATTCCCTTTATAATCATTCAGTGGCGCGTCTTCTGTTTTTTGCAATAAGATCTGAATACGTTGTTCTGCTTGTTGTAAACGTTCTTGCCCTAACTTAGCGAGTTGCACACCTTGTTCAAATTCTTTTAACGCTTCTTCTAACGGCAGATCACCATTTTCTAAATGAGCAACAATATTTTCTAACTTCGCTAATGTTGTTTCAAAATCTTGTGAAGATGCGGGTTTACGCGCCATGGAATTATCCTTTTTCACGGTAAAAATTGTTTGCCATTGTACTGTATTTTACTTGAGTTGTTAAAAAATTATTTCAAGCTAGGACCAGTGGACTTTTCACTATCTTTGCGTAAAATACTCGCCACTTTAAATACCCAAGAAATACCTAAGCTATTTATATGAAATTTATCGTTAAACTTTTTCCTGAAATTATGATTAAAAGCGAAACTGTGCGTAAACGTTTCGCAAAAATTTTAACCTCTAATATCCGCAATATTTTACAGAAATATGATGAAGAAACCGCAGTTGTACGCCACTGGGATTACATTGAAGTGCGGTCAAAAAATGAAGAAAATCGTGAAGAATTAATCGCCTTGTTACAACGTATTCCTGGTATTCATCATTTTTTAGAAGTTGAAGAAAAACCATTTACCGATTTGCATCATATTTTTGAATTGACGCTTGCTGATGTCGCACAACAACTTCAAGACAAAACCTTTTGCGTTCGAGTAAAACGTAAAGGAAAACATAAATTTAGTTCGATTGAAGCAGAACGTTATATCGGCGGTGGATTAAATCAACATATTGAAAGCGCAAAAGTGCGGTTGAAAAATCCAGATGTGACAGTTCGTATTGATATTGAAGATGACAAAATGATGTTAGTTAAAGCACGTCACGCTGGGATTGGCGGTTATCCGATTGGTACGCAAGAGGATGTACTTTCTTTAATTTCAGGGGGATTTGATTCAGGCGTATCGAGTTATATGTTGATTCGTCGTGGTTCCCGAGTTCATTATTGTTTCTTTAATCTTGGCGGCACAGCCCATGAAATTGGCGTTAAACAAATGGCTTATCATATTTGGCAACGCTATAGTGCTTCACATAAAGTGCGCTTTATTGCGATCAACTTTGAAGGGGTTGTCGGTGAGATTTTAGAGAAAGTCGATAACGGACAAATGGGTGTGGTATTAAAACGGATGATGGTGCGAGCCGCAAGTAAAGTCGCTCAACGTTTTAATATTGAAGCAATTGTGACAGGGGAGGCATTAGGGCAAGTTTCTAGCCAAACTTTAACCAATTTACGCTTGATTGATGAAGCCGCTGATGCCTTAGTATTACGTCCGTTAATTACCCATGATAAAGAACAAATTATCGCAATGGCGAAAGAAATTGGTACCGACGATATTGCAAAATCTATGCCGGAATTTTGTGGCGTGATTTCAAAAAATCCTACGATCAAAGCGGTTCGTGAAAAGATTCTTAAAGAAGAAGGGCATTTTAATTTTGAGATTCTTGAAAGTGCGGTACAAAATGCAAAATATTTAGATATTCGCCAGATTGCAGAAGAAACAGAAAAAGCAGTCGTGGAAGTCGAGGCAATTTCTGTATTAGGTGAAAATGAAGTGATTTTGGATATTCGTAGCCCAGAAGAAACGGATGAAAAGCCATTTGAATCAGGTACACATGACGTCATTCAAATGCCGTTCTACAAACTTTCTTCTCAATTTGGTAGCCTTGATCAAAGTAAAAGTTACGTGTTGTATTGTGAACGTGGTGTAATGAGTAAATTACAAGCCTTATATTTGAAAGAAAATGGTTTTTCAAATGTGCGTGTATTTGCAAAAAACATTCATTAATTAGGATATAAAATATGCGTAATCAAACTAAACAGCATCTTAAACAACTTCAAATTACCATGCAGCAGCTTAATTTATGGCAAACGATGCCCCCTGCTGCAGAGGCTTTTTTAAGTAAAGAACCTTTTTCAATTGATACGATGTCTGCCAAAGAGTGGCTACAATGGGTATTTATTCCACGCATGCAGGCATTGTTAGAAAGTGGTTCTACTTTACCAAATAAAATTGCTATTTCTCCTTATATTGAAGAAGCAATGAAGGAATTTAATGAGTTACAACAACTATTAACTCCTTTAGTTGCTTTAGAAGAACTTCTGAACAAGAACCAATGTTAGAAATTTTATATCAAGATGAGTTTCTCGTTGCGGTGAATAAGCCTGCTGGTATGCTGGTTCATCGCAGTTGGTTAGATCCTCACGAAACTCAATTTGTGATGCAAACTTTGCGAGATCAGATTGGTCAGCACGTATTTCCTATTCATCGTTTAGATCGACCGACATCTGGCGTGTTGTTATTTGCATTGAGCAGTGAAATTGCGAATTTAATGTGTGAACAGTTTGAACAAAAGTACGTTCAGAAATCTTATTTGGCTGTAGTGCGTGGGTATCTACAGGGAAAAGAGCGGATAGATTATCCACTAAAAATTCAATTGGATAAAATCGCAGATAAATTTTCTCAAGAAGATAAAGAGCCTCAAGAAGCCGTTACTGATTATGAAGGATTAAAAATAGTCGAAATGCCTTATCCTGCTGGGCGTTATCAAACGGCGCGTTATTCTTTAGTTAAATTAATCCCTCATACAGGCAGAAAACACCAATTACGTCGCCATATGAAACATATTTTTCACCCAATTTTAGGGGATACGCAATATGGTGACTTACATCAAAATCGTGCATTAATGTCACATTTAGGTTGTTCTCGATTATTTTTACATTCTGATAGTTTGTCTTTTATTCATCCAATAACGAAAGAGCAAATAACAATTACAGCAGGTTTAGATGAACAATGGCAGCAATTAATGAATCAATTTGGATGGGAAAATGTTTGATATTAACTTAACACACGAACAGCAACAAAAAGCAGTTGAACAAATTCAAGAACTTATGGCAAAAGGAATTAGTAGTGGAGAAGCGATTCAAATAGTGGCGAAAGCACTACGAGAAATTCATAAAAATGATAAAAAAACTCCAGAAAATTAAATTTTTTGTGATCTACTTATCATTTTTGAATATTGCTCGTTGCATAACCGTTCAAAATATTTAAACATAGCGAACCTAATTAGTAGGTAATAAGGCGAGAGTCTTGTTGATTTATTGTTTTAATAGGCGAAGCCTAGAGAGGTCTTTTATGGAAATTGGTATTGTAAAATGGTTCAATAATGCAAAAGGATTTGGTTTCATTTCCGCAGAAGGTGTAGATGCCGATATTTTTGCACATTATTCAGTGATTGAAATGGACGGCTATCGTTCATTAAAAGCGGGTCAAAAAGTACAATTTGAAGTTCTCCACAGCGATAAAGGATCTCACGCCACAAAAATAATCCCAATTGCGGATACTCAAGAATAATAAATACCCTAAATTTTTTTCTATTAATCCTAACTTAAAAGACAAGAATTAAAGTTAGAAAGTCAGTAAAGGACTAAGCTTTGTGATTAAAAAAAGCTTAGTCCTTTTAGTTCGTATTAAATAAGAAATCCGCCTTTAAATTTATAAATCCATCAGTTATTCATCAACAATATCAGTAAATTCTGCGCCTAATACTTTTGCTAAATCTTGTGGTGCAATTTCTACACTTAACCCCCGTTTTCCGCCTGAAACATAAATCGTTTCAAACTCAAGTGCGGTTAAATTTATCACAGTTTTCACGCGTTTCTTTTGACCCAGCGGACTAATTCCCCCCACAAGATAACCTGTACTTTTTTGCGCCGCATCTTTATCTGCCATTTCGACTTTTTTCACACCGATAGATTTTGCCGCTTTCTTTAAATTCAGCATATTGGCCGTTGCAAGCACAAAACAAGCGAGTTTTTTCTGATCGCCATTTTCCGCCACAAGTAAGGTTTTAAAGGAGCGGTTAGGATCAATGCCTAATTTTTCGGCCGCCTCATCACCAAAATGTTGATTGTTTGGATCATGATCATAAGTATGCAAGATAAAAGGAATTTTTTGTTTTTTAAGTAAATCAATTGCAGGTGTCATTATTTCGTTCTTGGTTTTGGTGTAAAATAATGCCGATTATTTTACAGCGGAGAGAAAAATGGACGCAACCTTAAATATTGCGATAGCAGCAGAATTTGAATTAAGTGAAAAAATTGTAGAGCGTTTAGAACAAAGTGCGCTTGAAATTAGCAGCGTTTCTATTGTTGAAATAACACCTTTTGAAGAAGAACAAAATATTCGTTTTCGCAATAAAGGCGTTGAACAGCTTTCTCCAAATGAAGTTGAATGGGTTGATTTTAATTATGTCTTTTTTGCTGGAAAACTTGAGCAAGTTTCCCATATTGCGCAAGCAGCAGAGCAGGGCTGTATTGTCATTGATATGTTAGGCGTTTGTAGTGCACTTTCAGATGTGCCAGTTGTTGTTCCAACCGTAAATGAATCACAATTATTTGAACTGAGACAACGTAACATTGTTAGCTTGCCTGATCCACAAGTAAGCCAACTTGCCTTAACGCTTGCCCCGATTTTACAAGAGACTAATCTCAATCAAGTGTTTGTCACCTCTTTATTGCCGGCTTCTTATACGGATGCAGAAACCGTGACTAAACTTGCGGGACAAACAGCCCGTTTATTAAATGGTATTCCATTAGATGAAGGAAAAACTAGATTAGCATTTGATGTTTATCCGCATCAAACATCTAATTTATCCACTCAATTACAACGAATTTTTCCTCAATTAGATCGTGCTACATTCCACGCAATCCAAGTGCCTGTATTTTATGGATTGGCGCAAAAAGTTACCGCACTTTCAGATTATGATTTCGACTATCAGCCTCAAAATAGTGATCTTATCGCTTTAGAAGAAACATTAACTACGCCTGTACTTAATGGAGAGCAAGAAAATGGCGAAGAATCAGTAAAACTTCATTTAAGTCAAATAAGTGCGGTAGAAAATGGCGTAGAATTTTGGTCTGTGGCAGATGAACAACGCTTTAATCTCGCCTTACTTTCAGTGAAATTGTTGGAAGGAATTTATCAGCAAGGTTATTAATGAAATTAAGGAGAAGAGTATGCAAAATATTCTATTTATTATCCATTCACCTCCTTATGGTGACGAGCATTTTTTTTAGTGCATTACGTTTGGCTTTACAGTTGCAAGAGCAGCATAAAAGTGCGGTTAATTTAAAAGTATTTTTAATGTCTGATGCGGTAACTGGCGGTTTAGCAAAACATTTACAACAAATGTTGGAAATTTTAACAGCGCAAAGGGCGACAATTAAACTTTGTAAAACCTGTACAAATGCACGTGGTATCACTGAACTGCCGTTGGCAGAGGGCGTGGAAATAGGCAGGTTAGCAGAGCTGGCTGACTGGACAATGGAAGCCGACAAAGTATTAAATTTTTAATTTTCTCGATAAAAGAAACCCGCCACAAGTGCGGGTTCTTTTTTGCTTATTTTGTTGCTGCTTTCATTGCTTGAACAAATTCAGCTAATTCAACTAAACATTGCTCGTGATTATCTAAATTTCGCTCAATAATTTTTACTGTTGCCGAACCTGAAATTGCACCAGCTGCCCCCAAAGCTAAGGCTTCTTTAACTTGCTCTGGTTGAGCAATGCCAAAGCCTTGTAAAATTGGTGGAGTATTGTGGGCTTTAAGCTGTTCTACAAGGGTGTCCAAATTTGCTGCGTGGGCTTGATTTTCAGCACTGGTTACGCCAGCACGAGAAACTAAATAAGTATAGCCTTCGCTATTTTCCGCTACACCTTGGATCGTTTTCTCGTCCGCATTTGGTGGGCAAATAAAGACGGGTTGAATACCGTATTTTTTAGCCGCTTGTACATAATCTTCTTTTGCGAGTAACGGAATATCTGCTACAAGTACAGCATCAACACCCACTTCTGCACAACGTTGATAAAAAGACTCTAAACCTTTGGCAAAAATTAAATTGGCACAAAGTAATAAGCTAATCGGAATCTCTGGATATTTTGACCGCACTTTTTCCAATAGTTTAAAGCTATCTTCACTGCTATGACCTGCAGTTAAAGCTCGATTATTCGCTGCTTGAATAACTGGGCCATCGAGTAGCGGATCGGAAAAAGGGAAACCGAGTTCTAAAGCATCCGCACCGTTATCGACAAGTGTGCAAATGATCTCAAAAGAGCGGTCGAAAGTAGGGTCGCAAAGGGTAACGAACGGCACGAAAGCACCTTCATTTTTTACGTTAAGTGTCGCAAATTGCGTTTCAAAACGGCTCATTAGTTCGTTCCTCCATTTAAAATTTTATCAACGGTAAAAATATCTTTATCGCCTCGTCCTGAAAGATTAACCACTAAAAGTTGTTCTTTTTCAGGATTTTGTTTAATCAATTTCAAGGCATAAGCCAAGGCGTGTGAGCTTTCTAATGCAGGAATAATACCTTCGTGTTTTGCTAATTCTTGGAATGCGTTGAGGGCTTCTTCATCGGTAATCGATACATAATCAGCACGACCAATCGCATTTAAATAAGCATGTTGCGGCCCGACGGAAGGGAAGTCTAATCCTGCAGAAATAGAATAAGATTCTTCAATTTGTCCATCTTTATCTTGCATAATTGGCGATTTCATTCCGAAATAGATACCTGTTGTGCCGTGTTTGAGCGGTGCACCGTGTTCGCCCGTTTCAATACCTTTACCCGCAGGTTCTACGCCGATGAGTTTCACAGCGGTTTCTTCAATGAAATCCGCAAACATACCAATTGCATTCGAGCCGCCACCGACGGCAGCAATCACTGCATTAGGTAAACGACCTTCTCGTTCGAGAATTTGACGTTTAGTCTCAATCCCAATCATTTTTTGAAATTCTCTCACAATCGTCGGGAATGGATGGGGGCCTGCCGCGGTTCCAAGTAAATAATGGGTGGTTTCGTAGTTTGCTGACCAGTCTCGCATCGCTTCACAACAGGCGTCTTTTAAAGAACAAGAGCCTTTTTGTACAGGAATCACTTCCGCACCCATCAAACGCATACGGAACACATTTGGCGATTGGCGTTCAACATCTTTTGCACCCATATAAACACGGCACGGCATATCTAACATGGCACAAGCTAGGGCGGTCGCAACACCGTGCTGACCTGCACCAGTTTCAGCAATAATACGTGTTTTGCCCATACGTTTAGCCAATAAAATTTGCCCTAATACTTGGTTAGTTTTATGAGCTCCACCGTGTAATAAATCTTCACGTTTAAGATAAAGTTTAGTTTTTGTGCCTTTGGTTAAGTTACGACAAAGGGTAAGTGCGGTCGGTCTGCCTGCATAATTTTTGAGTAAATCAGCAAATTCTGCTTGGAATGTAGGATCATTTTGAGCCTCCACAAAGGCTTGTTCTAATTGTTTTAAAACAGGCACTAAAATTTCGGGTACATACATTCCGCCAAATTCGCCAAAATAAGGATTTAGAAGTGTGTCTGACATATTTTTTCCTATTATTTTTTAGTTATCTTTTGCAACGCTCATTCCCGCAAAAGATTGAGCGGTTGGCATTACTTCAATGCGATTAATGTTCACGTGTTCAGGTTGTTGATGAAGCCATAATACAATATTCGCAATATCTTCAGGCTGAACTGATTGCACGTTTTCATACACTTTTGCCGCTCTTTCATCATCGCCGTGAAAACGCACATTAGAGAACTCCGTACCGCCACATAAACCGGGTTCAACATTGCTTACTCGAATTTTTGTGCCTGCCAAATCGGCTCGTAAATTTAAGCTAAATTGTGTGACAAAAGCTTTAGTTCCACCATATACATTACTGCCAGCATAAGGATAAGTACCTGCAATTGAACTCAAATTGATAATCTGCCCGTGATTACGGGCCACCATATTTGGCAACACAAGGCGAGTGATAGTAACCAATCCTTTGATGTTGGTATCGATCATCTGATACCAATCTTGTAAATCCGCTTTATGTGCTGGCTCTAATCCCAAGGCTAAACCTGCATTATTCACTAATAAATCGACCGCTTGCCAACCTTTAGGAAGGGTGCTTAGAGCGTTAATTGTGGCTTGTTCATCACGAATGTCAAAGGCAAGTGGTAGAAAATTATTGCCCAATTGTGAATGAATTTCTGCTAATCGATCTGCACGTCTGCCCGTGCCAATCACTTTATAGCCTGCTTCGATCAATTTTTTACAGATTGCCAAGCCAAAGCCTGCGGTTGCACCTGTGACTAATGCGGTTGTGGTTTTCATTTTTTCTCCTAGATCTTGAGCTTATTTGTACTATTAAAGTAGTACAAATAGGTTTTGATTGCAAGCAATTTCCTTTTAATTTTAAAAATGTCATTAAATGAATTAATTTAACAATACCGCAAACGTTTGCTTGATGATATAATCTGCCCAATTTTATTCCAATTGATCGAGGTTAATCGTGAGCAATACACAACTTAGCTACAAAGATGCTGGCGTCGATATTCACGCTGGGAATGAATTAGTCGAACGTATCAAAGGCGATGTAAAACGCACTCGCCGCTCTGAAGTCATGGGCGGATTGGGTGGTTTCGGTGCATTATGTGCTTTACCAACCAAATATAAAGAGCCAATTTTAGTTTCTGGCACCGATGGCGTTGGCACAAAATTACGCCTTGCGATTGACTTAAACAAACACGATACCATTGGTCAAGATTTAGTAGCAATGTGTGTAAACGATTTAATCGTGCAAGGGGCAGAACCGCTTTTCTTTTTAGATTACTATGCAACAGGAAAATTAGACGTTGATGTGGCAGCAAGCGTGATCAAAGGTATTGCAGACGGTTGCGAAATGTCTGGCTGTGCGTTAGTCGGTGGCGAAACCGCTGAAATGCCTGGAATGTACCATGAAGGCGACTACGACTTAGCGGGTTTCTGCGTCGGTGTAGTAGAAAAATCAGAGATTATTGACGGCACGGCAGTAAAAACGGGCGACACGCTTATCGCACTCGGCTCAAGTGGTGCTCACTCAAACGGCTATTCACTTATTCGCAAAGTGCTTGAAGTGAGCGGTGCAAATCCAGCGGATTTATTAGAAAGCAAACCGCTTAGCGAACACCTTTTAGCACCAACCAAAATCTATGTAAAATCGATTTTACAGCTGATCAAGCAGACCGAAGTTCACGCCATTGCTCACTTAACAGGCGGTGGTTTCTGGGAAAATATCCCGCGTGTATTGCCTGATAACACTAAAGCAGTGATTGATGAATCAAGCTGGCAATGGCCTGCGATCTTCAACTGGTTACAAGAAAAAGGCAATATTAGTCGTTATGAAATGTACCGCACTTTTAACTGTGGCGTAGGTATGGTAATTGCATTACCAGAAAAAGAGGTTGAAACCGCTATCGCATTGCTTGAACAAGCGGGCGAAAAAGCGTGGGTTATCGGCAAAATTGCACCTCTTGGCGAAGGCAAAGCACAGGTTGAGATTCAATAATAAAATCTTAAATTTCAATTCAGCCCTTTGGGGCTGATTTCTATAAGGAAGAAAATGAAAAAAATTGCCGTCCTTATTTCTGGTCAAGGAACGAATTTACAAACTATTATTGATGCCTGCCATTCTGGCGATATTCCCGCCAAAATTGCTTGTGTGGTAAGTAACAAAGCTGATGCTTACGGCTTAATTCGAGCCAAACAAGCACAGATTCCGCAAGCGGTCTTTCTTCGCAAAAATTTTGCCAATAACTTCGAAATGGACGATGCCATTGGCGATTATTTGCAAAGCCTAGCAGTAGATTTGATCGTTCTTGCTGGTTATATGAAAATTCTTACCCCAAAATTTACTCAAAGTTTTGCAGGGAAAATTTTAAATATCCATCCTTCTCTTCTTCCTAAATACGCAGGCTTAAACACCTACCAACGTGCGATTGAAGCAGGCGACAATGAACACGGCACAACCGTTCATTTTGTCAATGAAGAAGTAGATGGTGGTGCGATTGTCTTACAAGCAAAAGTGCCAATCTTCCCCGAAGATAGCATAGAAGAAGTGGAAGCTAGAACCCGTGAGCAAGAATATCAAATTTATCCGCTTGTGATTAAATGGTTTACCGAAGGGCGGTTAAGACTTAAAGATAATTTGGCATATTTAGATGGGAAACCCTTGCCAAAATCTGGATATGCAGATGAATAACTTAGGATTTAGGCAGACTATTTCTGTATTTTTTATTTAATTAGGATGCAAAAGTGCGGTGAAATTCCACCGCACTTTCAAGGTTAATGATGATGGTGTTCTGGTTTTGGTGGGAGTTTAGCCAATCCTTTACCAACCGGTAAAATTAATGTGCTATAGCTTGCAGATTGCTGACAAGTTTGTTGATCTGCAAATGGTGTTTTATGAATAACTTTAATTTTCCAAATACCATCAATTAATGGAATGATATTCACACGTCCTTGACTATCTGTTTTACCTGAAAAACCTTGTGGTTCACGATGACCTGTACTTGCTTCAAGATCTTTCACGATAATAGTATCAGCGGTTGCGATGACAGTTTCGCCTGCTAATGGTTGATCTTGGTAGAAAATTTGAACAGGGAACGGTTCGCCTGATTTCGCTTTGCTTGGATCACGCAAAGGAACAATTTCTAGCGGTAAACCAACTCTTGTCATTGCCATTTCTGCATTTAATGGTTTTTTACCAACGGTAACGAGACTTTTGCCAAACATTTGAGTTTGTTCGCAATAAGTTGGGTTTTCTAATCCTTTCAAATTATCCATTTTCCAACCTTCAGCATTTTGTGACCAAAAAGTTGGTTTATAAGTGGCTGTTATCCAATAAGAACCATCAGACAATGCTTTCTCTGATTGATATTGATAGTTTTCGCCTTTTTGGGTTAAGGTTTGTTTTTCTCCATTTTGATGAATAATTTCCATTGGTGCAAAAATTTTTAAGCGTGCTTCAGGAATTTTTTCTACATAAGGGTAATCCCCATAAGCTAATTCTGCTTTTAATACAGAACCAGATGCCAATTTTGCAGGTGCTTGAACCCAAACTTCATGAGCTTGCGCTGCACCAGCTAAAACCAATAAACTTGCAATTAATGTTTTTTTCATATATTTCCTTAATAAGAATGGGGGAGTTAAAAAATGAGTGCAAAATACTAAATGAAAATAGCTATCATTTAAATAGCTATTTAAATAAAATTTTAAGATTTGTGATCGAGATCACAAAATGAAAAATACCATAAGAAATAGTATAAAAATGCCCTAAATACAAAATATTTAGGGCGTCTTATAAATTGAGGAAAATGTTTTAATCGTCTTTTTTCGATGGTTTAATGCCTAATAAATTACAACTTAATTTACTAATTACATGTTCTGCAGTATTGCCTAATAATGCGGCAGATAAACCTGTGCGTCCCACTGTGCCTAAAATCACTAATTCAGCTTCAATTTCTTTCGCCACTTCAGGAATAACTTCCTCTGGGAAACCTTCGCGTACGTGAGTATGATCTTCATCAATCCCAAACTTCTGACGTAACGCTTTCATATTAATGAGATGCTGACCTCGAATACCGTTTTCATAACCTGAAGTATTAAATTCAGGCAAATCAATCGCCATATTAATTGGCGCGGAAGGGTAGGCTGCCACCAAATGGACATTACCACGATTTAGATTTTCCGCGAGTGAAATACCAGTTTCTACCAGCTCTTGATTAAATTCATCTTGATATTCTTGTTCTCCAGATACATTAACAGCCACAAGAATACGGCGTTGATGTTTCCAATCGCCATCACGAACCATTAAGACAGGAATAGGGCATTTACGAAGAAGTTGCCAATCAATGGGAGTAAAGATTAGAGACGTAAGTTTTTCTTCGTCTTTGGTATATTTTACGACTAGATCGTAATTATTATTTTCTACTTCTTCGTTAATTGCATCAGCTTCATTGCTATTCCACACAATATGAGATTGTAATTCAATTTCTGGATTTGCATATTTATCTAAGTAATATTGAACAGCGTGACGGTGTTTTTCTATTACTTGTTGATGCATTTCTGAACGTTCTTCAGAAGAAAGTAAAGCTGACATTTCATAAGATAAATCATAGACTGATAAAAGTGCGGTGATTTTTACCTTAGTTTCATTTTTTTGTTCTTCAACTAAACGCACTGCACGAGCTAGGGCGTACTGTTTTTCATTACTGGGATTAAGTACAACGAGAATATTTTTAAATTTCATAATAGCCTCCAAAATTGGAGCATAGGATAAAAAAGAATAGCAAGAATGGCAAGGTACAAGATTAATTTGGATAAATTTATTTTTATCAAGCACAAAAAGGCGTGATATTCACGCCTTAAATTTATTTAACTAATGTAATTTTTGTTTTATTCGTACCAGTTAATTCAATTAAACCATTTAAATCATTGATTGTAATATATTTGCCTTGTACGCTAATCACGCCGAGTTTTTGAAAGCGACCTAATAAGCGGCTGATGGTTTCTACTGTTAAACCTAGATAATTACCAATATCGCCACGTGTCATTGTTAAACGAAATTCTTTTGCTGAAAAACCTCGAGCAGAATAGCGTTTAGAAAGATTATGAATAAAAGCAGCCAAACGTTCTTCTGCATTCATTTTAGATAGCAATAAAATCATCTCTTGATCACTTTTAATTTCACTGCTCATTAAACGTAAAATTTGCTGGCGTAGTTTTGGCATTTTTCCTGCCAAATCATCTAAAATATCAAAAGGAATTTCACATACCATAGCCGTTTCTAGAGCTTGCGCAAAACTAGGGTGTTGCATTTGAGTAATGGCATCAAAACCAACTAGGTCACCGGGCAAATGAAATGAAGTAATTTGTTCTTCGCCAGATTCACTAATCGTATAGCTTTTTATTGTGCCAGAACGAATAGCATAAATTGAATTGAGAGAATCTCCTGCTTTAAACAATACTTGAGACTTTTGAATCGGTTTTTTTCTCTCTATGATATTATCAAGCTGATCTAATTCTTGTTCATTTAAGGTAAAAGGAATACAAAGCTGACTAATACTGCAATCCTGACAATGAATCGCACAACCGCCTGATTGAATTTTGCGCCCTGATTGAGCTCCTGCAACGAAATTTTTCATGTACGCCTCAAATATTGAAAAAAATAGTGTAAAATTGATCTAACGCAAATATTCTACCACTAATTAGTCAGATTAAGAAGAGTAAAGCATTATGGCAGCTGAAAAATTAACAAAAAAACGTTTAGCTCAAATTTTAATTATGTTATGCATTTTAATTATTGCATTTGTTTGGCGATATTTTTAGAAAACAGAAAATTCTTGCTTATTTTTAAAACAAATGGATTATTTCCAATAAATTTTGCTTGTCACATTCTTATATATACGTATAATTCAACCCCATTAAGCCTGGGTGGCGAAATTGGTAGACGCAGCGGATTCAAAATCCGCCGTTGAATAAACGTGTCGGTTCGAGTCCGACCCTAGGCACCACATACAAACCCTTGACCATTGGTCAGGGGTTTTTCTTTTATGTATTTCAATCAGTAAAATCAATACTTTACGTTCACATCCGCTATAAATTCCTTATCAATCCCAAACTCAAATATTGCCATTTTTTAAGTATTTTTATATATTTTTATGCATTGATTACGCCAAAATTACGCCAACTAACCTTTAAATTTTGACGTACCCTAGCAAAAAAATAGGAGCAAAAAATGGCAACAATTCGAAAGCGTGGTAATAAATGGCGAGTAGAAATCTATAAAAACGGTGTGCGTAAATCCAAAACTTGCTCAACAAAAGCCGAGGCTACGTTGTGGGGGGCGGAAGAGGAAAAGAAAATAGAATTGCAGTCGCAAGGATTGCAACCCGACACATTATTTTCTGATGTCATCAAACGCTATCTTAGCGAAATTACGCCAACAAAACGTGGCGAAAAGCACGAATTTAATCGGTTAAATCGCTTTTTACGCCATCCCGTTACGGATAAATATATATCTGATGTTAGTCGCAAAGATATTGAGGATTGGATTGCGGAGAGATTAGAATCGGTAAAAAGCGAAAGTGTACGCCGTGAATTATCTACGATAGGTCACATATTCAAAATTGCTCTTGAGCGATGGGGGTATATACAAAAAAGCCCAATGGTGGGCATTCAATTACCCGAAAAAGGAAAGCCACGTACTCAGCGAGTAACGGAAGAAGATATTAATGCCATTGTAGCTATCAGTGGATATGTTGATACGCTCAAAACTGCAAAAGCGAGAACGGCTGCGGCTATGTTGTTTGCCGTTGAAACTGCAATGAGAGCAGGGGAAATTTGTAGTCTTAGTTGGGATAATGTGAATTTTGAGAAACGTACTGCATTTTTGCCTATGACAAAAAACGGTACATCAAGAACCGTGCCATTGACTAAAAATGCAATCGCTATTTTAGAGCGGTTAAAAGGTGAGATAGGGGATGGTGGATTGTGTTTTGATGTTAAGTCAAATGTGCTTGACGCAACATTCCGAAAACTCAAAAAACTTGCCGAGCGAGACTATTTGCATTTTCACGACACACGGCGTGAGGCATTGACTAGACTATCTAAAAAAGTAGATGTGATGACATTAGCCAAAATATCTGGGCATAAAGATATTTCGATTTTACAAAATGTCTATCATGCCCTGATATGGCGGAGGTGGCGGAATTACTTGATTAGCTAATACGTTTAGCATTGATCCGCCCCCAACGAAGAACTTCGCCTGCCATATAGCGTGGGCGAGAATTTTGTTGATCGACCGTAACGGGTTTTGGGAAATTAGGCAGTTTTGAAATAATCTTGGCAACGGTTTGATAGTGTCGCCCAAAATATATTGCGATATCCTCAAGCGTAATTAAATTTTGGCTTATTAGATAACGCCGCCATTTTTGCCGCATTCACAATTTCTTCTTCGGCTTTCTGCGAAAGTTTAATTGGTTCCATATTTCCTCCAATAAAAAACCGCCCATAAGAGCGGTGGTTTGTTAATATTGTTGTGTCTGTTCGGCATGACAGATTTTGCCGTCAAAGTCTTGATTAAGGTTTAGGGCGTGCACCATATACACTACAAATGCACACACGAGCGTAATGATTAATTTGTTCATTTTCTGTTCCTTTTGTCGGATTTTAGGTGTGAGAATCCGCCGCAGGCTAAAAAAAGTGCAGTCGGATTTTGTGGTGTTTTATTGGGCGATAAGGTTTTTCGCTCTTTCCCAGTTCATTTGATTAGACGCTTTAAATGGCACAATCAATTTCTGAATGGTGGGGAGCGTGTTTTTGTATTGTCTTCGATATTCTTGATGATGGCTGATTACCATACCAATGAAATAAGATCCGATAGTTTCTAATGGCTTAATCATATCGCCAATCAGGGTGTTCATTTGTTTGTGTCCACACCAAAGCCAAATGAGCTGTTCGAGTTCGTACTCGGTAAATTCAAAACTGAATTTCTTTTCGGGTTCAGGCAAGGCGAGATGTTGCGGTTGTTGCAAGGCTTTTAATGTTCTTTCGCAACGGATGAAATATTGGCGGATTTGTCTGCCTCGTTCGTTTCTTTCGACCATACCGAGTTCTTTGCCCATATCGAGGGTGATGTGATATTCCTTGTGTGGGCGTCCATTGGTGCATTCGGTAATGACGAGGTAGTCTTCATCTTGGATGAAGCCATATTCGTTGATGCGGTTTTTGATCCAAGTTGCGTATTCTTGTTTGCTTTTTACGAATGCGTGAAGTTCACGAGCGTTGCAAAGTTGAACGGGTTGATTTTGGATTAAGCCATTAAAAACAGGAATTAAGTTTAAGTGTGTCATTGTGATGTACTCTAAGTTAAGTTTTAAAACTCATTACGAACCACTGCGAATAGTTGGTGATGAACTGAATAGGATTCGCAGTACCGTACTTAGAGCAAAACGGCGGATCTTTCGATCCTCCTAAACAGTTCATCATTGGGCTTTTTCATAAATTTATGAAAAAGGTAGAATTGCTGTTTTGTGGCGATAAAAAAAGACGCATTGAGCGTCTGTCTTTCCACCGCTCCAAGTTATTCAGAAACTGCACCGTTTTTCACTGGCTTTGCATGGGCAGACTTTAAAACTCACTCTTAACTAAGTAGGTTAGGGCTTTCAATCTAACGACCGCTTAGCACCGTTGGGCTTCCGTCTGCGCTTCCGCCGAGTGAGTTTCTTTAACCAAATTGTTTAAAATTTGTGATGAAAGTCACTGACTTAAGTAAACTTTTTGATTATCCTTGCAACTAACCTTGCTAGTTTTGAAAGCGGATTTTCTGGGATGTGAATCTCAAATTTTAATTCGCCGTCATAAATAGCTTGGGACATTGCCTTTATTTTTTCTTTGGCTTCTTCCGGGTTATTTGCGTAAACATCGCATGCCCATTTGGTGCCTTGGAAGTAATAATGGAATAAATACTTTTTCATTGAGGAACCCCTTATGAAATTTGAAACTTATGTGGACGCTCGCATTGAATGGCGATGGCGTCTAAAAGCGGATAACGGTAAAATCATTGCAGATAGCGGGGAAGGCTATAAAAACTACACTGATTGTTTACACGCTATTGACTTAGTTAAATCAACTAACCAATCAACTAAGGTTGAAACGGCTTAATTAACAAAGCTCCGAAAGGGGCTTTTTTTCATCACAAATTTTTAAAGAGCATTGAGATTGTGTATCTCGTTTCGATGGGTTTGTTATCACGCTTTGAAATAATACAATCAATATAAATTGTGATTTTTTATCTAAAAAAATTTCATAATGTGATTATATTGTTGATTTCTAAAGAAATAAATTTTTGAGAATAGTGTTTGATTGATTGTTTTTTAATCAGTAGATGAGCAAGAATAGAAAAGTGCGGTTGATTTTTGAGGTGCTTTTGTGAGTGTAAGCAAGTTTTAGTTGTAATTAAGCAAGTATGATGAGGGGGAATTTTTAGAGAGTTGCAGTAAATTGAGATGGAGATAAGCAAGATTTGGCGAATTTAAGCAAGGGTAGATTTGAGTAATAAAAAACCGCCAGTGAGGCGGTTTGTTTGTCAAATAGAGGATTATTTTTTCTTGCTGTCGTGCTTTGTTAGTGCTTTATGTGTTTTCTTTATACTTGACTGTATTTTGTTAATTTTTTCTTGGGAAAGGGCGAGATCCTCAGGTGCTGTTCCAGTATTTGAGATCATGACATTACGAACAGATCGGCCAACAGTTTCAGCCGCATTTTCTAAATTTTTTTGCCCTTTAATATTTTGATTTCTTATTTTTGCTTCTGTTTGTGTTACGCGGAATATATTCGCTGCGAGCTCCTCATTATCCATGAAATCAAGCAGTGATGCTTTGTCATCAAATAGTCCTTTTTTGTTTTTTAAGCTTTTAATATTCATATTATACATCCCTCTATACCCAGCATTTTGGAAGAAAGCATAGTTCTCCACGCCGTGTTTGTGGGCAATATGGCTCAGGCTTTTTTCTCTATCTGAAATGTCGCCACGTAAGTAAACGCGATCCACCTCTTCGGCGCTTTGGCAAAGTGTGTGAATTTCATCTGCCAGTTTAGCGAAATATGCTTGGGCTGCAGCAACCTTTGGATTACTTATATTTCCATTCATAACCGTTAGATAACAAGCAAAGCGAGTCATTTTAAAGTCAGATGGTGTGTTCGGCGATTGTGTCTGAATGAAGTTGTCTGCAATTGGAATATTTAAGTTATTACATACAGCATAAGCCTTATTCATTGCTTTTAAAATCGCCTGCATATCGTTATACCCTAACATCATAGCAAGATCAGAAGCATACCAGTATGTAATTCCGTTTTGTTTCGCAAAATCGTCAAATGAAAGAGAAGTCCCCTCCTCAAATACGAGTGCTAATTGAGTCATATTATTTCCAAGTTTTTGTGTCATATTGATTCCTTATTGTATGATTTTTTGAGCATGTAAAGTCAAGTGGTTTTTTAGTTATCGCTAAATTAATTATGGTAGATTAGCCAATTTTTCAGGTTTCCTTGATTGGCATTTTAATTACAAAACTTCAACTCTTTCCCTTGCCACACCAATAATACGGATTTCTTGGTTGAGTGAGCTTAATGTTGGGAACATTGGATTAAGCGGAACAAGCTCAAAGTGCGGTATGCCTTCTGGTGTTTTCGTGCCAAGCTCTTTGTATTGTTTAAATGTTGCCTCGTTGTCGCCATTAATTGCTGCCACGAATTTTCCTGGCGTTGGCACAATATCAGGATCGATTAAAACCAGATCGCCCTCGTTGAATCGGGGGAGCATAGATTTCCCTTCAATTCGTAGATAAAAGGAATTTTCAGAGGCGATGGCAGTGCTTGGGATCATCTCGTAACCGTCAAATCCTTCGAGCGATCTAATATCAGTCCATAGTCCTGCTTGGATTGGGCTTAATAATGGATAACGACAAATTGACTCTTTGATCTCGCTTATGTTTGAATCGAAGGCTAAAACCTCAGGCAGGATATTAAGTGCTTTACTTATGATAGATATATCTTCGAGGTCAGGCGTTCTATTGCCTTTTTCATAATTAGCAATTCTCGGTTGTCCCCAACGCGCATTCTCACTTTTGGTATCAATATTATTGCATCTCTCAGCTAATTCTTTTTGACTGATTTTTAACTGTTCTCGATACGCTTTTATTCTTTCGCCAAGTGTAGCCATTTAATTTCTCCTTCTTTTAGTTCAAATAATAACACGTTACGTTATATTTAGATAATTTCAATTTGTGATTGATAAAAATGGCATTATGTGATTAAATAGATTATAGAAAATCACAAAAGGAAATTTATCAATGAATAACCTTTCACAGATTCGAGGACAGCTTGGGATTACTCAGCGACAACTAGCCAACCATATCGGATGGAGCCAACCACGAATTGCTAATTATGAGATTGGATTGCGTTCGCCATCGTTAAGTGTTGCCCAGAAGATTGTTCAAACTCTGAACTCACTTGGAGCAAAAGTTTGTATCGAGGATGTATTTCCTTCTCAAAGCTAATTTACCAACAGGAATACGCAATGGCACGCAATAAATTAACGCGATCTGCAAGAGTGCTTTCGGATCAGGTTATCGACAAATATTACAAGCAAAAGCAATACGAGGTGGCAGAAGGTATGGAAACCGCGTCTAGCACACTGAGTCGCTTTATTAGTAATGAAGAGTTTACTCAGACATTTAACTTTATCGCCGCCTGTCAATTCGGTGTTTTTGATACGGATACGCACATTGCGATTGAGAAAAGTGAATTTGAAATGTTACTCCTTGCGTCACAAGGCTTTGATCAGCGGTTACGTGAGAAGTATTTGGGTAAATAAAAAAGCCACGAGGAAATTTCGTGGCTAATTCATTAAGGAATATACAGATGAACCAATTATTAACGATGACGAAAGAAAACGCAAGTATTTTGGCGATGAGCAGTCGGGAAATTGCGGAGATTACACATAAAGAACACAAAAATGTATTACGTGTTATTCGTGATTTGATTGAACAAAATTTAGTCGCTCAAATTGAGCCACTAAAATTTGAGTATAGAAATCAATGGTTTGATTACTATGAGTTAAACAAGCGGGATACGTTTGTTGTTGTCGCTCGCTTATCGCCTGAATTTACTGCCGCTGTGGTCGATCGCTGGCAAGCGTTGGAAAATCGACAAAAACCAACCGCACTTATTCCGCAATCTTTTTCTGAGGCGTTGATGTTAGCCGCTCAGTTACAAGCAGAAAAAGAGCGTAATGCGCCTAAAGTCGCTTTTGTTGATCACTATGTGGAAGTAGGGACGAGTAAATCATTTCGTGAGACGGCGAAGATTTTGAAAATACCTGAGCGTGCATTGGTCAATCGCTTGGTGGAAGATAAATATTTGTATCGTCAATCGGGCGTGCTTTTGCCTTATCAATCGGCACACACCAAAGAGTTAAAACAGGCACCGCTGAACACGGTCACAATTACACTCAGACGCGCGTAACAAGCAAAGGCATTGAATTTATCGCGTCACGTTATGCTTCGGAGTTGATGCTATGAGTCGATTTATTCCAAATTCTTTTCAAATACCAAATTCTTTTGTTGATGAATACTTAGATTCACTCTCTGGCAAGGCAATCAAATGTTATTTGCTCATTGCACGGAAAACTACAGGTTGGAGAAAAGATTCAGATCGTATTTCTACCTCTCAATTTATGGCTCAATGCGGCATAAAAGATCGAAAAACGGCTTATGCAGCAATAGAAGAATTAGAGTCGGTAAATCTAGTTAATATTGAACGTAAACAAAGTGAAATTAACGAGTTTTCACTCAACTTTTTCATTGATGAAAATAACGATTTTAAACCAGCACCAAAAAATGGGACTAGTACCAGTACCAAAAATTGGGACTCTACAAAAGACAATATTAAAAACAATATACAAGATAACCCCCCTATATCCCCCAAGGGGAATCGGCTACGTCTGCAAATGGGAAAATCAACGCAGAGAATATTCCTTTGCCGGATTATGTCGATCGTGAGACATGGATCGCTTATTGCCGAATGCGTAAAGCCAAGCGGGCGGAAATTAAAACTCAAGATACGATTAAGCGATGTTTGCGAGACTTGGAAAAACTCTGTGGGGGAAGTCCTGATTTGGCTAGGGCGATTTTGGATCAATCTATCGCCAACACCTACACCGGATTATTTGCTCTGAAGTCCTTACCTAATCGAACGGTAAACTCAAGTGCAAGCAATGACCCTTTCGCCGATAACGGCACATGGGGCGTAGGAAGAAAATTAAACGTCGATTTATCACTTGATACGATAAAACAAGTAGCACAAACAATAATTAGCCAAATGTTGGCGTGATATTGCAAAAAAAAACAAACAACCCGATCAGAAATGGTCGGTTTTTTTATTGGGGTAAATAAATGAAATTTACAGACAAAACCACTCAAGCAGCCACACAAAGAACCATCACTAAAGATGGTTTTTTAGTTGTGCCTGCAACCATTTCTAAAGTTGGGGTATTTGATTACCTCGCTACAGAACTAGGCTTAAAAGAAGACGGTATTAAAAAAGTCGCTCGCACAGAGAAATCGTTGTAATGATCGTGTAGAGCTTAATTTTACAATATTTTCCATTAATTATTTCTTTATTATTTGCACATCATTTTTGTTCCTCGTAGAATACGAGCAACCTTACCTTTAAAGTGCGGTGAAAATTAACCGCACTTTTCTTACAGTAAACTATCCTGAGAGATAAACGAGTATGTATCAATTATTCCGTCACGGCATTTTCCAAATGGATGCTGAAAAGGCTCATGATTTCACGATTCAATGCTTGAAATTAGCCAGTAATCCTTTATTTCAACCGATCTTAAAATCTCTTATTCATGCTCCCAAAGGCTTTCCGAAAACGGTAATGGGTGTAAATTTTCCTAATCCCATTGGATTGGCGGCAGGAGCGGATAAAAATGGCGATGCGATTGAGGGCTTTGGTGCATTGGGTTTTGGTTTTTTAGAACTGGGAACTGTCACGCCCGTTGCACAAGATGGGAATGCAAAGCCACGTCAGTTTCGTTTGATTGAAGCTGAAGGCATTATTAACCGTAATGGTTTTAATAATAATGGTATTGACTATCTTATAGAAAATGTGAAAAACGCCCGTTATAAAGGTGTGATAGGCATTAATATTGGTAAGAATAAATTCACACCTTTGGAACAAGGCAAAGATGATTATATTTTCTGTTTGAACAAAGCCTATAACTACGCTGGTTACATTACGGTGAATATTTCATCACCCAATACACCAGATTTACGTCAGTTACAATATGGTGATTATTTCGATGATTTATTGCGAAGCATCAAGGATCGTCAGGCTATTTTGGCAAACCAATACAATAAATATGTGCCGATTGCGGTAAAAATTGCACCAGATTTAACGGAAAGTGAATTAGTGCAAATTGCGGATACATTGGTTCGTCATAAAATGGATGGCGTTATTGCAACGAATACTACAATTTCTCGTGATACGGTTATGGGGATGAAAAATGCCGAACAGCAAGGCGGATTAAGTGGAAAGCCGTTGCAGCATAAAAGCACGGAGATTATTAAGCGATTACATCAAGAACTGAAAGGTCAGATTCCCATTATTGGTAGCGGTGGCATTGATGGTTTGCAAAATGCGCAAGAGAAAATTGAGGCTGGCGCCGAGTTGTTGCAAGTTTATTCAGGATTGATTTATCACGGTCCAAAATTAGTAAAAGAATTAGTAAAAAATATTAAATAATGACAAAAAAATACGACTTACATTGTCACAGCACCGCATCAGATGGAGTGTTGAGTCCAACTGAATTAGTGCATCGTGCTTATGCGCAAGGCGTGAACGTGTTGGCATTATGCGATCACGATACGATTGCGGGCATTGATGAAGCTGAGATTGCAGCGAAAGAAGTAGGCATTGAATTGATTACTGGAGTAGAAATCTCGACAAATTGGGAAGGGCGAGGGATCCATATTGTAGGATTAAACTTCGATAAAACTCATCCAAAAATGACCGCACTTTTGCAAAATCAAAAAGCATTACGGGAAAAAAGAGCGGTGGAAATTGGCGATAAATTAGAAAAAGCAGGGATTCCTAATGCTTATGAAGGTGCGAAAGCTTTAGCCGATGGCGAAGTGACGCGTGCTCATTACGCACGTTATTTGGTGCAGATTGGTAAGGTATCTAATGATGGTCAGGCCTTTAAACGCTATTTAGGGCAAGGAAAATCGGCATTTGTTAAAGCTGAATGGACTGATGTTCCCACGGCGATTGAGACAATCCATGCAGCAGGCGGTATAGCTATTATTGCGCATCCATTACGTTATAACATGACGGGGAAATGGGTGCGTAAGCTGATAGTCGATTTTAAGGCTTGGGGCGGTGATGGCATGGAAATGGCGGATTGTGGTCAGGCAAAAGATCAGCGTCAAATGCTTGCTCGTTGGGCAAAAGAATTTGATCTGTTGGGATCCGTTGGTTCAGATTTTCATTTCCCTTGTGGTTGGGTTGAGTTAGGAAAAAATTTAGATTTAGTTGATAGCGTTATCCCAGTTTGGGAAAAATTTTAGTCAGATAGAGAATGTTCAAATAATAAATACCTGTTTCCTTGATAATAAAATTTATTTGGAAACAGGTATTTTTTATAGTGCAAAATATAAAAAACTGAATTTATCCTTGAGATTTTTTCTGACTATCTAATAAATAATTTGGCGGTAATTCAGGTGTAGAATCTTGTTCATCAAAGGATTCAATTTCAGGTTTGAGATAAAATTCAGCCGCTTCATGATTGCTTTTCGTTTTGCCTAATAATTGTGGCTGAAGTTTTACAAAAGTACTATTTGGTGCAAGCCAGATACCGATAAATGCCTGATTAAATTTAGCATCAAAATCGTGTTCCAAAACTGTATCATTTAAGACAAAGTAACCTTTATCGGGTAAGGCAATATAGTTCAAAATATCGTTTGGGGAAAAATCAGGAAAGGTCGCTTGCATTTCTTTTAGCCAGCTTTGAGTATCGCCATCATTAAGTTTTAAGGTTTCGATTTCTTTAATGAGAGTAATCGCAAAATTTTTTCCTTCAATGGGTTTTTCATATTTGAAAGAGAGCATTAATGGACGTTCATTTTCTTGATAAGTGCCAGTTTCAGAAAACAAACCAATGGTATAAACATGGAACGGCCCCCAAGTGTATTCTGCATTTCCGATGGGTTGCCAATGAGCAAAAGGTGCGGCAGAAAAAAACGTTATCATTGCCACAAAAAGGGATTTCATTTTCATAATAAATTGCCGTGAATAAAATTGTGTTGATTATAACAAACCGCATCAAAAAACAAATGAGAAACGAGTAAAAAGGCGAGTAATTTTACTCGCCTTTAATATTACTGATGTTAATTTGTGCAGTGAATTATTTTAGGCTACCCACCATATCTTCTGGGCGAACCCATTTATCAAAATCTTCGGCAGACACTAAACCTAAATTAATCGCTTCTTCACGTAATGTGGTGCCATTTTTGTGTGCGGTTTTTGCAATTTTAGCTGCATTTTCATAACCGATATGCGTATTAAGTGCGGTCACCAGCATCAATGAATTTTCAAGTTGTTGTTTAATGCGTGGATAGTTTGGCTCAATACCCACTGCACAGTGTTCATCGAAAGATACGCAAGCATCGCCCAATAATTGAGCAGATTGTAAGAAGTTTGCAATCATCACAGGGTTGAACACATTTAATTGGAAGTGACCTTGTGAACCCACAAATGCGATTGTAGTGTCATTACCAAATACTTGTGCGCAGACCATTGTCATCGCTTCACATTGAGTTGGGTTTACTTTACCTGGCATAATTGAAGAACCTGGTTCATTTTCAGGAATTAAAATTTCGCCAATTCCCGAACGAGGGCCTGATGCTAATAGACGAATATCGTTCGCAATTTTAAATAAACTCATTGCTAATTGACGTAATGCACCGTGAGTTTCAACAATTGCATCATGAGCCGCTAATGCTTCAAATTTATTATCTGCAGTGACAAACGGAAGTGCAGTGAATTTTGCAATGTAATCTGCCACTTTCACATCATAGCCTTTCGGCGTGTTCAAACCTGTACCAACCGCGGTACCACCCAATGCTAATTGACTTAAATGTGGAAGGGTATTTTTTAATGCTTTTAAGCCGAAATCTAATTGAGCAGCATAAGCTGAAAATTCTTGGCCTAATGTGAGAGGTGTTGCATCCATTAAGTGAGTGCGGCCAATTTTTACCACGTTTTTAAAAGCTTCAGATTTTGCCGCAAAAGTTTTTTGTAAACGTTCAACACAAGGAATGGTGTGCTCAACTACTTTTTTATATGCCGCAATGTGCATTGCCGTTGGGAAAGTATCATTTGAAGATTGTGATTTGTTCACATCGTCATTTGGATGAATGATTGATTTTTCGCCTAATTTTCCACCGTTTATCACATGTGCACGATTGGCAACCACTTCATTCACATTCATATTGGATTGTGTGCCAGAACCAGTTTGCCAAATAACAAGTGGGAATTGATCATCTAATTTATTTGCTAAAATTTCGTCACAAGCCAGAGCAATTAAATCACGTTTTTCAAGAGGTAATACACCTAAATCATGATTAGCAAATGCGGCTGCTTTTTTCAAATAGCCAAAAGCTTCGATAATTTCATGTGGCATTGATGCGGCTGAACCAATTTTAAAGTTATTGCGTGAACGTTCAGTTTGTGCAGCCCAGTATTTATCTGCTGGAACTTGAACTTCACCCATTGTGTCTTTTTCAATACGAAATGCCATTCTGTACTCCTATGAATTGAATGAAAATTAAAACGCAAGCGATTTTAACACTTCCGAGTTATGAGTGGAACGTAACAAAAACGTTAAAAATCAGTTTTGTGACATAGATCATAAAAGTGCGGTGGATTTTCACGCATTTGTAATAATATATATTTAATTATTTATTTTTTAGGGTTTTTTCGTTAAAATTTCACCCTTTTTATAGGGCAAGATTGAGAAAATAACGGGGCTAAAATGGCAAAAACTGCGCAATTTTACATTCTTACGGAAGATTGTACGTTAACTGTCGAAGAAATAGCCTGTAATCTTGCAGCCTCAATATGGCGCTCAGGGAAAAAAGTACTAATTAGTTGCGAAAGTGAGGCTCAAGCGCTAGAGATTGACGAGCGTTTGTGGCAACGAGATCCCAATGAATTTGTTCCGCATAATTTATCGGGTGAGGCAACACAATATCCCACACCGATTGAGATTTCATGGCTTGGGAAACGAAATTTACAACGCCGTGATGTGTTAATTAATTTGCAACAAGAAATTCCAGATTTTAGCCATAGTTTTACCCAGATTATTGATTTTGTACCGAAAGATGATGCCTTAAAAACACAAGCTCGAGAACGTTATAAACAATTACGTCTGCAAGGTTGGAATCTTTCTACTGAAAACGTGGGGTAATAAATGAACGATATTGCCTTTTATCAACGCTTTGAAGCCGATATTCTCGCAGGGCGTAAAACCATCACCATTCGAGATAAATCCGAAAGCCATTTTAAAGCAGGTGATATCTTATGTGTTGGTCGATTTGAAGATAATCAATACTTCTGCACCATTGAAGTGTTAAGTGTGTCACCGATTACCCTTGATGAACTGACGGAACTGCATGCGAAGCAGGAGAATATGTGTTTGGCAGAATTGCTAGAAGTGATTAAAGCAATTTATCCAAATGAAAGTGAGTTCTGGGTGATTGAAATTAAGTTAGTAAACTAAAATAAGTAACAATCGGATGATGATAATGTATAAATTTGCTATTTTTTTAAGAAAGGATGCACAACCGAATTTTTTTAGAAACATTATTTTATCTACATTGAACAATAATTATTTTGATAAATATGTCTTATGTAGTGCATTTTTTCAGCAAAATAAATTTAGTACTAGTTCAGAGGTAATAAGTGCAGTTAATTCTACTCGAACAGTTAACATAGATATATATGGTTTATATAGAGGAACATGGAATAAACAATTTAATCAGTTCTGTAGTAATATGAAAAACTACTATCAGAACTCCAGTTGTTCAACTAATTTTTATAAATTTAAACCGAATTCCCATGCGAAAATTTTTATAGCAAGAAAAAAAGGTCTTCCTTTAATTTCAATAATCGGTAGTAGTAATTTAAGTGCAGGAGCATTTGCAGATAGAACGAGTAAAGATAAATGGAATCAAGAGTGCGATATTGTAATTTGGGACGATAGTGATCCTTCAAGTAAAGGAATCATACAAGATATACTGGAAAATGTCCCAGAACAATTAAAAAGTTTTATTTATATAGCTAATTATGAGCAAACTTATATCTCATCAGATATATCTTGTTTAGATAAGATTAATAGATTAGAAGAGTTAATGAAAAATAATTCTGTTACATATTCTGTATAATTAGTGCGAATATATAGCAATATGAATTTTATATAAAGAGAGCAACAATGACACAAAAATTCGAAATGGCAGACCGTTTTAATCCGTCTGCGGTAGAACAAGCCCTTTATCAACATTGGGAAGAGAGCGGTTATTTTAAACCGACTGAAAATGAACATGCGCCGAGCTATTGCATTGCGATTCCGCCGCCGAACGTAACAGGTTCTTTACATATGGGACACGCATTCCAACAAACCTTAATGGATACCTTAATCCGTTTTAACCGTATGGAAGGGCATAACACCTTATGGCAAGCGGGGACAGACCACGCAGGTATTGCAACCCAAATGGTGGTGGAACGTAAAATTGCGGCTGAAGAAGGCAAAACTCGCCACGATTATGGTCGTGAAGCGTTCATCAACAAAATTTGGGACTGGAAAGCTTATTCAGGCGGCACAATCAGCCAACAAATGCGTCGTTTAGGTAACTCAATCGACTGGGAACGTGAACGTTTCACGATGGACGATGGTTTATCGAATGCAGTAAAAGAAGTGTTTGTGCGCTTGCACGAAGAAGGGTTGATTTACCGTGGCAAACGCTTAGTAAACTGGGATCCAAAACTTCACACCGCAATTTCTGATTTAGAAGTTGAAAATAAAGAGAGCAAAGGTTCCCTTTGGCATTTCCGCTATCCGTTAGCTAACGATGCAAAAACGGCAGATGGTAAAGATTATTTAGTGGTGGCAACTACGCGTCCAGAAACCATGTTGGGCGATACGGCTGTGGCGGTGCATCCTGAAGATGAGCGTTACCAATCTTTAATCGGTAAAACAGTGATTCTGCCATTGGCAAACCGTGAAATTCCAATTATTGCCGATGAATACGTCGATCGTGAATTCGGTACAGGTGTCGTGAAAATCACCCCAGCACACGATTTCAACGACTATGAAGTGGGTAAACGTCATAATTTACCAATGGTAAATGTATTGACGCTGAACGCAAATATTCGTGATGAAGCGGAAATTATCGGTACTGACGGCAAACCACTTGCTGGCTATGAAGCGACTATTCCTGCGGATTACCGTGGCTTAGAACGTTTTGCTGCGCGTAAGAAAATTGTCGCAGATTTTGAAGCACTGGGTTTATTAGACGAAATTAAACCACACGATTTGAAAGTGCCTTATGGCGACCGTGGCGGTGTGCCAATTGAGCCGATGCTAACTGACCAATGGTATGTAAGCGTAAAACCACTTGCTGATGTGGCAATTAAAGCGGTGGAAGATGGCGAAATCCAATTCGTGCCGAAACAATACGAAAACCTTTACTTCTCTTGGATGCGTGATATTCAAGATTGGTGCATTTCTCGCCAACTTTGGTGGGGACACCGCATTCCAGCGTGGTATGACGCAGAAGGCAATGTATATGTCGCGCGTAACGAAGAAGAAGTGCGGTCAAAATATAACTTAGATTCTGCGGTTGAACTCAAACAAGATGAAGATGTATTAGACACGTGGTTCTCATCAGGCTTATGGACGTTCTCTACTTTAGGTTGGCCAGAGCAAACTAAAGAGCTCAAAATGTTCCACCCAACGGATGTGTTAATCACAGGTTTTGATATCATCTTCTTCTGGGTTGCACGTATGATTATGTTTACGATGCACTTCGTAAAAGATGAAAACAGCAAACCACAAGTACCATTCAAAACGGTGTATGTAACAGGCTTGATCCGTGATGAACAAGGTCAAAAAATGTCGAAATCGAAAGGTAACGTGCTTGATCCAATCGATATGATTGACGGTATTAGCCTTGAAGATTTACTTGAAAAACGCACTGGCAACATGATGCAGCCGCAATTAGCAGAGAAAATTGCTAAAGCGACTCGCAAAGAATTTGCTGAAGGTATTGCAGCTCACGGCACAGACGCATTGCGTTTCACATTAGCTGCGTTAGCTTCAAACGGTCGTGACATCAACTGGGATATGAAACGTTTAGAGGGCTACCGTAATTTCTGTAACAAATTATGGAATGCAAGCCGTTTCGTCTTAACGAATGAAAAATTAGATTTAAGCCAAGGCGAGATCGAATTCTCATTAGCGGATCGTTGGATTCAATCGGAATTCAATCGCACAGTGGAAACTTTCCGTAATTCATTAAACCAATATCGTTTCGACCTTTGTGCCAATGCGATTTATGAGTTTACTTGGAACCAATTCTGTGACTGGTATTTAGAATTGACTAAACCAGTATTTGCAAATGGCAATGCAGCACAAATCCGTGCGGCAAGCCAAACTTTGGTTCATGTTCTAGAAAAATTATTACGTTTAGCACATCCGCTTATTCCATTTATTACCGAAGAAATTTGGCAAAAAGTGAAAGGATTTGTCGGCATTACTACTGACAGTATTATGTTACAACCTTTCCCACAAGTGGAAGAAAACGGCTTTGATCCAGAAGCAGAAGCTGAAATTGAGTGGTTAAAAGAAGTGATCGTTGCGGTACGTAATATTCGTGCAGAAAGCAACATCGCACCAAGCAAAGGTTTAGATCTGTTATTCCGTAATTTAAGTGCAGAAAATGCAAAAATTCTCGAAAAACAGACCGCTCTTTTAAAAGCCATGGCGAAATTAGACAACGTTCAAGTATTAGCCGCAAACGAAACCGCACCGCTTGCGGTAGCGAAACTCGTGGGCAATGCTGAATTGCTTGTGCCAATGGCTGGCTTTATCAATAAAGAAGCCGAGCTTGCCCGTTTAACTAAAGAGATTGAAAAATATCAAAACGAAGTGAAACGTATCGAAAACAAACTTAGCAATGAAGCTTTCGTGGCTAAAGCACCTGAAGCGGTTATTGCGAAAGAACGTGAAAAACAAGCAAAATACCAATCTGGATTAGAAAAAATCCAAGAGCAGTATAAAGCGATTGAGGCGTTGTAACAAAACATAAAAAGTAGGCATTATGCCTACTTTTTATTTTTGATTTAGTCCTAAAAAATCTCCAACTTCATGTTCGAGTTGGCTCATTGTGATCAGAGCCTCTTGGGTTTTCTTAGCTTTAGCTTCATCTTCATCAATAACACTCATTACAAAGCCCACATGAACAAGCACCCATTTGCCAAGTAAATCGGCTTGATTTCCCGTGCAGACTAGTGAAATATTTACTTTACGTTGTACGCCACATACATCTACTGTGGCAAGTTGAAGAGAATTTTCATCAATTTTGACAATTTGATCGGAACGTCTAAACACATAATATTTTTACTCCTATTAGTATTTAAGCTGAAATATAGGTTTTTTATTATTAGGTAGAATAAATTATTACGATCTGGATCAACAGTTGCGCATTTCGGGTTATTTAGTGATTTCTATGTTATTAAAATTAATAAATATTATTAAAAACTAACCGCACTTTTTCTTGATCTTTTACGCCCGCAGAACTTTCTACTCCTGAATTAAGATCCAAGCCTAAGCAATTTTGTTGAATGGCTTGTTCCACATTATTTGGTGAAATGCCGCCAGCTAAAATAATCTTGTGTTTAAGATTTTCAGGAATTAATGACCAATCAAAGGTTTTACCCGTGCCACCTTGTTGGTTCGCTGTTTGGCTATCGAAAATATAACGTTCTACATTTAAATTATCGGTAAAATCGACCGCACTTTGGGATTCGATATTGACTGAAATCGCTTTCCAGATTTGCGTGTTTTTTGGTAATTGCTGGCGAAGTGCGGTAATAAATGCTTCAGTTTCTGCACCATGTAATTGCACCGCATAAAGCTGCAACTGGTTGGCTATTTTGACGATAAAGTCAATTTCTTGATTCTGAAAAACACCAACAAATCGAAGTGGAGCAGCGGTTACTAATTCTTGCGCTTGGCGTAAACTCACACAGCGTTTTGAATGTTCTGCGAAGATTAATCCGCCGTAGAGTGCGCCGTTTTCGTAAACGATTTTGACATCTTGCGCGCGCGTTAAACCGCATACTTTATTTTCTCCAAAAATTACCGAGCGAACCGCATTATTCAAATCTTGGTTGCCCATTAAACTACTCCCAATTAAGAAACCATATGCCACTTTTTGTAATTGATGAATTTGCTTGTGATTGTAAATGCCTGATTCGCTAATAATACGTACATTAGCAGGAATACAGTCGGCGTATTTTTTAGTGAGTTCAACAACACGATTTAAATCCACTGTTAAATCGTGCAAGTTACGATTATTAACACCAATAATTTTCGCACCAAGCGCAAGGGCACGTTCAAATTCATCTTCATTGCTGGTTTCTGTCAATACACCCATACCAAGAGAATGTGCAAGCTCTGCCAGCACACGATAAGTCTCATCGTTTACCACAGAAAGCATTAATAAAATTGCATCCGCTTGATAGTAGCGAGCAAGGTAAACTTGATATTCGCTAATCATAAAATCTTTGCAAAGCACAGGTTGGCTTACGATATCGCGAACTAAAGGCAAAAATTCAAAATTCCCTTGAAAGTATTTTTCGTCAGTTAGCACAGATACAGCAGAGGCATAATGTTTATAGACATTGGCGATTTCTTCCAAATTAAATTCAGCACGAATTAATCCCTTAGAAGGGGAGGCTTTTTTACATTCCAAAATGTAAGCGGGCTTTTGATGCGTGCCTTTTGCTAACGCATCATAAAAAGAGCGGTCAGAGTTTTGAATGTTTTGTTTAAACTGAGAAAGGGGAAATTCCTTTTCTTTTGTTTTAACCCATTGCGCTTTGTCAAGCACGATTTTTTGTAGCACCGTAGCGGAATCAATGGGTTTAGTAAAATCTTGAGTAATCATCATTTTTCTTCTTATTGTGGTGTATCAAATTAGCTTTTATTAATATGTGGTTAATTTCTGTAATGTTTCAAAGGCTTTACCTGATACAAGATGCGCCAGTACATTTTGCACATTTTGTTTTAAATCATCGTAACCGAATAATTTCAATAATAATGCCGTATTTGCAGCCACCGCATTAGCATGTTCAGCCTTTCCTTTGCCTTGTAAAAGTGCGGTCAGATATTGGGCATTTTTTTGTGGTTCACCACCGCGAAGACTTTCGAGGGATTGCGTTTTTAAGCCAAAATCTTCAGGCGTTAAAGTGAAATATTCAATTTTGCCATTTTTAATTTCTGCCACTTGTGTTTCGCCGTGCAATGCGACTTCATCTAAGCCAGAACCATGTACAACAAAGGAATGTTGATGTTCTAAGGCAACTGCGGTTTCAGCATAGGTTTTTACTAATTCAGGCGCATATACGCCAAGTAAATGATAAGTTGGGCGAGCAGGATTGATAAGCGGCCCTAAAATATTAAAAATAGTGCGCGTTTTTAAAGCGGCACGGACTGGCGCAACATGACGGAAACCAGAATGATATTGTTGAGCAAATAAAAAACAGACACCAATTTCATCTAACGCTTGTCGAGCTTGCTCTGGTGTGACGTTCACATTAACGCCAAGTGCGGTAAGCACATCGCTAGCACCTGATTTACTCGACACGCTACGATTGCCATGTTTTGCTATTTTTGCTCCCATTGATGCCGCAACAATCGCACTGGTAGTGGAAATATTAATAGTGTTTTGACCATTGCCTCCTGTTCCTACAATATCCGCAAAAGGATAATTTGGATATGGAAATGCTTTGGCATTTTGTAATGAGGCGGCAACGGCACCCGAAATTTCCTCAGTATTTGCTCCCCGCACTTTTAAAGCAATAAGCATTGCAGCAATTTGTTCATTGGAAAGCTCACCTTGGATGACTGCATTAAAAAGAGCGGTGCTTTCTGAGGTTGAAAGTGAATGTCCGCTATAAAGTTGTTCTAATAATTGGTTGTGTTGCATAGTCTATTCCTGTTTTTCTTTGTATATGGATTTGTTAATTTTCTATATTTTATTAAACATAAATATCGTAATCTAAATCGCGCGCCTCATCGCCTGTCATTCCTCGGAAACCCCAGCAATGTGCCGGTTGTTCTTTAATCGTAATTTCCACATCGTGAGCTCGAATACCGAGTTTGTACTCTAATTCGCTAAATAGCATTTTTATCAAGCGTTTTTTTGTGCCTTCCATACGACCAGCCATCAGGTTAATTTCGATGACCGTGTAATCATCGCTACGATCAAAAGGGTAGTAAAAATCTTCTTTTCCTAAACACAAAAAGCGAATCGCGTGCTTGCCTTTTGGAATGTCTAATCCGAGATGAAGACTGTTATAAATTACTTCCGCGAGTTGTTCACGACGTGGTGCGAGTTTGGATTTAAGTCCGAATACAGTGATCATTTTTTCTCCTTTAAAGTGCGGTTAAAAATCACCGCACTTTTTTCTGTCTTATCTATTTAACAACCATTCAATTGATTGTTGTAATAATTGCGAACCTTGCACAGTTAAAATACTTTCAGGGTGAAATTGGAATGCGCAAATGGGTAAATCACGATGACGAATTGCCATAATAATGCCATTATATTCCGCATTGACGATAAATTCTTTTGGTAAATCTTGTCCCATTAAAGAATGATAACGCGCCACTGGCATTGGATTAGCAAGATCTTTAAACATCGCTTCGTTATCATGGGATATACGAGAAACTTTACCATGTAACACTTCGCCAGCGTGAACAACCTTACCACCAAAGGCTTGAATCAACGCTTGATGACCTAAACAAATTCCAATAATCGGCACTTTATTTTTTAAGCGTTCGATCAATGGCAGTAAAATCCCAGCTTCTGATGGCGTTCCTGGCCCTGGAGAAAGTGCAAGAATGGTATCAGGTGTATTGAGTGCGGTTTCTACCAGTTTTTCTAAGTCGCAGTCATTGCGATAAATTGTGACGTTGTGACCTAATACACGAAATTGATCCACAAGATTGTAAGTGAAGGAATCGAAGTTATCTAAAAATAAAATATTAGCCATAATAATTCTTCCTTATTTTGCTTGTGTATTAACTTGACGAATTGCTTTTAAGACAGCCGCGGCTTTGTGGCGTGTTTCATCAGCTTCCATTTGTGGATCAGAATCCAATACTTCACCGCAACCTGCTTGTACATGGGCTATCCCATTTTGTACGAAAGCAGAACGAATCACGATACAGGTATCAAAATGTCCATCAGACGTGAGATAACCCACCGCACCGCCGTAACTATGGCGTTTTTGTTGCTCAAATTGATAAATAAGCTGCATTGCTTTAATTTTGGGGGCTCCAGTTAATGTGCCCATATTCATACAGGCTTGATAGGCGTGAAGCGCATCTAACTCAGGGCGTAATTTACCCACCACACGAGACACTAAATGCATAATGTGAGAATAGCGATCCACTTGCATTAATTCTGCGACTTTACGGGTACCACTTTGGCAAACTCGAGCAATGTCGTTACGCGCTAAATCAACTAACATTAAATGTTCCGCTTGTTCTTTATGATCAAGGCGAAGTTCTAGTTCTAAACGCGCATCCAATTCAGGATCGATATTGCCGTGAGCATCAAAACCACGAGGGCGTGAACCTGCGATAGGGTAAATTTCTAGCTGACGATTTTCTAGCGCGTATTTCAACGCACTTTCTGGCGATGCACCAAACAAAATAAAGTCTTCATCATTCATATAGAACATATAAGGGCTTGGATTATTTTGTTTGAGTTGAGCGTAACTGGCTAATGTATTCGGGCAAGCAAGGGAAAAACGGCGAGAAGGTACAATTTGGAAGACATCACCAATGTTAATATGGTGTTTTAAGGCTTTTACGATACCAGTAAATTCAGGATCGTCAAAGTTTGTTTTAACTTCATCACTTGCCGCTTTAATAGAAAGAACGTTATCAATATTTTTTAGTTTTTGTGCGATAGAAAGTGAGGTTTTGGCAATATTGACTTGTTCTTCTTGAGCAAAACAGAAACTTTTAAGTGTCGCTTGTTGATTTTGATGATCGATAGTAATGAGGTGTTCGGCAAGATAGAAACTGTAATCAGGGCAGTTGATACCATCATGTTGCAATGTAATGCCATCCATTGGAATAAAATTTGCAACGAGATCGTAAGCAAACAATCCGCCTAAAAAAATAGGCGTTTGGCTATGTTGATAAAGGGTAGAAACAACACGCAGTCCATCAAAAATAGTGGCAGATTGTAATTTGCTATCTTCATCGAGTTGATTATCAAGTGGTGAAAATTGTACAGAAAATTCGTCTTCAAAATTGACCGCACTTATTTTTCCAAGTGCGGTTAATTTTGGATGAATTTCTTTTAAAACTTGTTTTCCATTCTTATTTAAAGCTTTAAATGTGACGTTGTGACCTAAGCACGTTATTTTAACCGCAGCATTGACTAAGATAAGGCTTTGTAAACTATTTTTACTTCCGATTTCAGCAGAGTCGAGTAGAAGAGAATTTGAATTAGGTTGGCAAAGTGTATTAAAAATAGCGGTGGTGTCAGCATAATAGGGAATGGGTTGAGCTGTCACCGCAATAAAGGCTTGAGTTTGAATGTTCATATTTATTTATCCTTTTGGAAAATCTTGTACTATTAAACTAGTGCAAAAGGAATAAGTCAAGCCTGATTTTTATTTTTTATACTTTTTGATTAAAAATTGTATTTTTTATTCTTTTGCCCGAGGTATACTTAATATAAGGCAAGCAATATGTTTTGATAAGATTAGAAATAAGATTACGAGATGTAATTATGCAATAGAAAATATTTTTGGAAAATTTGGAATAAAATAATCTGGCAGACACATTATTTTAAATAAAAGATCTGCCAGATTTGATAATCTATAATTAGGCTTTAGTAGAGAGATTACCTAAATCCTTATCAATTAGGAACAAGCCTTTGCCATCTTCTCCAAGAAAATTTAATTTATCTAAAATACTACTAAATAATTTTTCTTCTTCATGTTGTTCTTCCACATACCATTGTAAGAAATTAAATGCAGAGTAGTCTTTTTCTTCAAAGGTTTTACCTACTAATTCATTGATTTTACTGGTAATTAATTTTTCATGCTCATAGGTAGTTTCAATTATTTCTTTTAATGATTTATATTCATGTGCAGGTGCTTCAATTGCAGAAATTACAGCAAGTGAGCCAGTTTCATTTAAATAAGTAAATAATTTACGCATATGTTGCATTTCTTCAGCAGCATGAACTGATAAAAATTTCGCAGTGCCTTCAAAGCCTTGCTGATCGCACCAAGCACTCATTTGTAAATATAAATTAGAAGAATAAAACTCTAAATTCATTTGATCGTTTAATAGTTTTACTACATTTTCTGATAACATACTATTTTCTCCTATCTATTCCAAAGTTGCGAGTTCACGATCAATAAAGAATAATCCTTTACCATCTTCGCCAATAAGATTAAATCTATCAATAATTCCACTAAATAATTTTTCTTCTTCATGCTGTTCTGCTACATACCACTGCAGGAAGTTAAAAGTAGAGTAGTCTTTGCTTTCAAAAGTAACTTCAACTAATTCATTGATTTTTGACGTGACTAATTTTTCATGTTCTAAAGTTATTTCAAAAACTTCTCTTAATGAAGAATAATCATGTTTAGGAGCATCAATTTTTCCTAAAATAGGCATACCACTAGTTTCACTTACATAATTAAACAGTTTTTGCATATGTTCTAATTCTTCATCAGCATGACGAAGTAAGAAGGTAGCAGCCCCCTCATAACCGTGTTTTGAACACCATGCACTCATTTGTAAATAAACATTAGAAGAGTAGAACTCTAAGTTAATTTGGTCGTTCAGCTTGTTTATGATTATTTGATTAAGCATAACTAATTCCTTTCCATTTTGATTGATAAAATGCAATAAAGCATAATTTGCGGCAATCATTTTAAATTCACAAATGATAATTGCAAGTTTTTTTATCAAAAATTTTGATATAACTAATTAATTTTAAAAAGAAAAATAAAAAAACAATTATTATCATTTACATAATTCTATAAATTAAATATGACGTTGTCACAATAAAACTAACAAATTTTAAATTAGTATTAGATATGTCTTTACTTTCCTCCTTAGATTTGGATGAAAATTTAGATTATCGAGTAAACATGAAAACTTACCAACTTTTATTAAACCTAAAGATCGTTATCAATTAATTGATAAATGTAATATCATTCTGCTAGAAAAACACGGTCAAATTTACCTGTACTTTTCTTATAACTACTTTCTTTTGATTATCTATTTAAAATTTTTCATATTGTCATCAAACTGTCACAATTATTTTCTACACTTCGCTACGCAATCTAAATAACACTCAAGGAGAATTTGTTATGTTTATGCATAAAATGAAAAAAAATCTTATTATCGTTTTAACCTTAGGTACGTTACCTTTTGCTCAAGCTAATAGCATCACTGGTGCTGGAGCGTCTTTCCCTTATCCAATTTATGCGAAGTGGGCATCTTTATATGAGAAAGAAACTGGGAATAAAGTTAATTATCAATCCATCGGTTCGGGCGGCGGACAACAGCAAATTATTGCAAAAACGGTTGATTTTGGTGCCTCTGACGATCCAATGAAATCCGAATTATTACAACAACACCAACTAGTCCAATTCCCTGCGGTTATCGGTGGTATAGTGCCTGTTGTTAATTTGCCTGAAATTAAACCTGGTAAATTAAAGTTATCAGGTAAGCTGTTAGCAGAAATCTTCCTTGGTAAGATTAAAAAATGGAACGATCCTGACTTAGTTGCATTAAATCCAACGCTTCCTTTACCAAATAAAAACATTATTGTGATTCATCGTTCAGACGGCTCTGGAACAACATTTGGCTTCACTAATTATCTATCTAAAGTTTCGAACGATTGGAAAAATCAAGTTGGTGAAGGTAAATCAGTGAAGTGGTTAACAGGTCAAGGTGGAAAGGGGAATGAGGGAATTGCTTCTTATGTTCGCCAAATGAAATACAGCATTGGTTATGTAGAGTATGCCTATGCCAAACAAAATCAGCTTGCTTGGATTTCATTACAAAATCAAGCAGGGCAATTTGTACAGCCTTCTAATGAAAGTTTCATGGCAGCTGCTAGTCACGCAAAATGGCACGAAAAGGCGGGAATGGGTGTTATATTAACTAATGAAACGGGGGAAAAATCTTGGCCAATTACGGCAGCGAGTTTTATTTTATTAAATAAATATTCTGACAATCCTGAAACAACTAAAAATGTATTAGCCTTTTTTGATTGGGCATTCTCAAGAGGGCAAGATGCGGCAACTGAATTAGATTATGTGCCAATTCCAGCTGATGTGGTATCTACCATTAAAAGTCAATGGAAAACAGAGCTAAAACAATAAAATCTCTTTATTTTATACCGCACTTTATACAAAACCTAGCACTTAACATTAATAAAGTGCGGTTATCTTAAATAATTTTGGAAAATACTTATGCTCACAAAAAGTCGGAAATATTTTAATCAAACATGGATTGAATCATTATTCAAACAGACTACGGCATTGTTTGCTTTGCTTGTGTTTATTTTACTTGCTGCTATTTTAATTTCTTTAGTCATAGGAAGCTGGGAAAGTATTAAACGTTTTGGTGGGAGTTTTCTATTAGAAACATATTGGGATCCTGTACAAGAACAATATGGGGCAATTATTCCTATTTTAGGTACGCTTATTACGGCGGGTATCGCATTATTTATCGCAGTACCCATTTCATTTGGTATTGCTATTTTTTTAACGGAGCTAGCTCCCAATTGGCTAAAACGTCCTATAAGCATTGCGATTGAAATGCTAGCTGCAATTCCTTCTATTATTTACGGAATGTGGGGGTTGTTTGTTTTCGTTCCATTATTTCAAGAACATATTCAGCCAGTACTAATTGACAATTTGGGTAGTTTACCTGGATTAGAATTATTTTTTTCTGGCGCACCTTTTGGTGTTGGTTTATTTACGGCAGGATTAGTGCTTGCCATAATGATCATTCCTTTTATTGCATCCGTAATGCGGGATGTCTTTAGTATAGTACCACCAATGTTAAAAGAAGGTGCTTATGGATTAGGTGCAACCACTTGGGAAGTGGTTCGACAAGTGATTGTACCACACACTAGAATAGGGCTTGTTGGGAGTGTGATGCTAGGATTGGGAAGAGCATTGGGCGAAACAATGGCTATCACTTTTATTATAGGTAATTCGTTTCAATTGCCTAATTCCTTATTTTCACCTTCTACCTCAATCGCATCTGCTATTGCTAACGAATTTAATGAAGCAGGTGGATTACAAAAATCTGCATTGATGGAATTAGGATTACTTCTCTTTGTTATCACAACTATGGTATTGATTTTATCAAGATTAATGATTACAAAAATGCAACAAACAAAAGGGAAATAAGATGAAAACTAATCAAAACTTGCGTTTTTATTGGCGTAAAACACACAATAAATTAATGTTAGGGCTTTCCTATATTTCAGTAATTATCGGCTTATTTTGGTTGTGTTGGATATTATTCACTCTAATTACCAAAGGCATTCCAGCTTTATCAATTGATTTATTCACACAATCTACCCCTGCCCCTAATGAAAAAGGGGGATTGTTAAATGCACTGATTGGTTCGTTTTTTATTGTCGGTGCGGGTACATTGATAGGCACGCCTATAGGGGTATTGGCAGGAACGTATTTGGCAGAATATGGTCGTTATAGCCGTTTCGCACAAATTACCCGTTTTCTTAATGATATTCTTCTTTCTGCCCCTTCTATTATTATTGGTTTGTTTGTTTACAGCTTATATGTATCAAAAATCGAGCATTTTTCAGGGTGGGCTGGAGCATTCGCATTAGCTTTATTGCTTATTCCTATCGTGGTACGCACTACGGACAATATGTTATTACTTGTACCAAATAATTTACGTGAAGCAGCGGCAGCTCTTGGTTGCTCTCAATGGCAAGTTATTATGATGATTTGTTATCGAGCAGCTAAATCAGGGATTTTAACTGGCGTGCTATTAGCAGTTGCCCGAATTTCAGGAGAAACTGCACCGCTATTATTTACCGCTCTGTCTAATCAATTTCTATCTTGGAATATGAATGAACCTATCGCAAATTTACCTGTAGTTATTTATCAATATGCAGCAAGTCCTTTTACAGATTGGAATAATCTAGCTTGGGCAGGTGCAGCTCTAATAACATTATTTGTGCTTTGCTTAAACATTTTCACTCGACTCTTCTTTCAACATAAAAAATAATGAGGCAATATGATTAGTCTACAAGAAACCAAAATAGCTGTGCAAAATCTAAATTTCTACTATGAGGATTTTCATGCATTAAAAAACATTAATTTACGTATCGCTAAGAATAAAGTGACCGCCTTTATTGGTCCTTCAGGTTGCGGTAAATCTACTTTATTGCGGAGTTTTAATCGGATGTTTGAACTATATCCAAATCAAAAAGCTACTGGTGAAATTAATTTAGACGGTGAAAATTTACTCACAACAAAGATGGATATTTCTCTGATTCGTGCTAAGGTTGGTATGGTTTTCCAAAAACCAACGCCATTTCCAATGTCGATTTATGATAATATTGCATTCGGTGTTCGTTTGTTTGAAAAATTATCAAAAGAAAAGATGAATGAACGAGTAGAATGGGCATTGACTAAGGCCGCTCTTTGGAATGAAGTGAAAGATAAATTACATAAAAGCGGAGATAGTTTATCTGGCGGACAACAGCAACGCTTGTGCATTGCTCGAGGGATTGCTATTAAACCTAGTGTGTTGTTGTTAGATGAACCTTGTTCGGCATTAGATCCTATTTCGACTATGAAAATTGAAGAACTCATTACGGAGTTAAAACAAGATTATACTGTGGTTATAGTAACTCATAATATGCAACAAGCTACACGTTGCTCCGACTATACGGCATTTATGTATTTGGGTGAATTAGTTGAATTTGGTCAAACACAACAAATTTTTGATAGACCCAAGATACAACGTACAGAAGATTATATTCGTGGTAAAATGGGGTAGTTATTCTGAGCTCTCTCTTATTAAAAAGTAAAAGTTTGGTGAGAATGTATTATTTCTCACTTCACTTTTATGCCATAAATCAAATGAAGGAGTATTATGACGAGAAAAATTCTGATAGTTGAAGATGAATGTGCAATCCGTGAAATGATCGCACTGTTTTTATCTCAAAAATACTATGATGTGATTGAAGCGAGCGATTTCAAAACAGCGATAAACAAGATAAAAGAAAATCCTAAACTAATATTATTGGATTGGATGCTACCTGGTCGTTCAGGTATACAATTTATACAGTATATTAAAAAGCAAGAAAGCTATGCTGCGATTCCCATTATTATGCTCACAGCTAAAAGTACAGAAGAAGATTGTATTGCCTGTTTAAATGCAGGGGCTGATGACTACATCACTAAACCCTTTTCACCTCAAATTTTATTAGCTCGCATTGAGGCAGTATGGAGGAGAATTTATGAACAACAAAGTCAATTTATACAAATAGATGAACTTTCCATTGATGAAAATGCTCAGAGAGTGTTTTTCCAACAGCAGGAAATTAATTTAAGTAGTACAGAATTTAAATTGTTACATTTTTTTATGAGGCACCCTGAAAAAGTTTATTCTAGAGAACAATTGTTAAATCGTATTTGGCATAATGATCTAGAAGTTGAATATCGCACTGTTGATAGCTATATTCGCCGTTTACGCCGTAATTTAGCCCCTTTTCAATGTGAACATTACATCCAAACAGTTCGAGGATCTGGTTATCGATTTTCTAGTTATTTACGAGATAAACAATGAAAAAAATATTGAATTTTATTGTTGAAATAAATTTGGCAATCATTATCTCCTTATTTACTTCTGATTTTATTCTTTGGTTTGCAATAATACTTTTATTAATTTTAGCTTGGCATCATATTAATGAATATCGTTTACTCAAATATCTCAATTTAAAGCAAGATAATAAATTCTCTTTATTACAATTAGGAACATTCTCTCAAACTGAAGCCTACCATCGTCATCAAATTTACAAAGAAAAATGTGCAAGTTTACGTTTGTTATCTCAAATAAATAAAAATATTAAGTATTTACCAGATGCAATTATTATCTGTCAGCATAATGGTAATATTTCTTGGTGTAATTCAATTGCACAACAGATGTTTGATTTTTGCTGGAATAAAAAAGTCCAGAAAAATATTTTTGATGTTATTTTTTATGAACAATTTAAACATTATTTTTTCAGTCAAAAAAAAAGACGACCGTTAGTACTATTAACTTATAATCAACGTTATATTGAGGTGCAGTCGCACGCTTATAATTCTCATATGATTTTAGTTATCGCTCGAGATATTACAGATATGATTCATTTACTTAATTCACGCCAAAAATTCTTGAGTAATATTAATCACGAGCTACGTACTCCATTAACCGTATTACAAGGTTACTTAGAAATTCTTGCAGATAATAATATTCAGAACCCTCTACAAAAAAAGGCTATTTTTGCAATGCAAGAGCAAAGCCAACGAATGGAACATCTATTACAACAATTTAATTTTTTAGCAAAAATAGAAACAACTTCAGATAAGGATTTTCGTACATTTGATATGTCAGCCATGATAAATTCTTTAAGAAAAGATACAGATATATTAAATACTTATAATCATCACATTGAATTTATTATTCAGCCTAATATCATTATTTTTGGAAATGAATCTCAACTAAGAAGTGCCGTTTCAAATTTAATTTATAATGCTATTAAGCATTCTGGTAAACAGTGTCATATTCAAATTCAATGGGAAACTTGTGAACAGGGTATTAAATTTAACGTGATAGATAATGGCGTTGGCATATCACCACAGCATATTCCACATTTAACAGAACGTTTTTATAGAGTTGATGAATCTCGTAGCCATTTAACTGGTGGAAGTGGTTTAGGACTAGCTATTGTGAAGCATACTTTATTACAATATCATTCTCATTTAAATATTGAAAGTACTGAAACGAAGGGTAGTAGTTTTTCGTTTATCATACCTAAACGCTTTGTCATATCAAAAAATAATAAAGAAATTCAATGATAATACATGTTGCAAGTATTAGCTGACACGGTAGTAAATAACACATCAGAAAATCGAAAATGGTGGGCTAGTGGAGAGCTTAGATACATAAAAAACACAGTTTGGTAGTTTTTCACCCATCTAAACTTATATTATTTAGATTATGTAGCAGTTGCTAAATCACCTAAATCTTTATCAATCAAGCATAAATCTTTAAATGCTGCAGTACTTTCACACCCATGAATCGAACACTGTAAATAAACGTCATAGTATGGCTCTAAATTAATTTACTCGTTCATCTTATTTGATTAAGTATAACTAATTAAGAGAGGAGAAATAATCTCTTTATAACCTATAATTAAAGTTACTTTGCATTTTTGCAATTTAACATAATATACATTATGCGAAATTAGTTATCGGGTTAGCGGAAACTACGGATTAAATAAATCACAGAGTTATACACAAGTTACAAGTACTAGCAAAACAAGACAAAATAAGGCTAGATAACACGTTGTAACGCGTCATTTTATAGAGTTATTGAACGGATGAGTTTAAATGTAAAGGAAATGTAAAGTGAAATAAGCTTAAATCTATGTGATTACGCTACGTAAAATCTGGAGAATTTCTTGGATATTTTCTTCCCTGAAAAACAACAAAAAAAAGCACGTTTTTATTAAAACGTGCTTTTTGACAAAATGTGACAACGTATCGACTAACCTAGTAATTTTATACCATATTCATATACTTGTTGTAGCAAAGATAGTTTTTCAGAATTATCTGAATGTTCCTCAGCTAAACGTTGTAAACTTGATTCAAACTCTACCGCACTTTTTTCAAGTTTATTCTGTCGGTATTTTTTCCATTTAATTTGTTCAGCGCGTGTGAGGGTTTTATAAAAATGACGAGCGCGATAATGGAACAATAATTCAAGGATACGTTTATCTTCAAAAGCTAAACCATGTTCAGATAATTTTTCTGCAGGTAAACTACGTAAAATAGCCATATTATTTTTATCAGCATTGCTAAAAAAGCCATTGTATAACTCAGTTTCTACATTACCATTCGATGCAAATTGACGTTCTTCATTAAAAATATCCGCCACTTTTTCACGAATATCAAAAGATGCTCGTAATTTTGCAAGATTATCCAAGCATAATTGTCGATCAATACCCAATCGATTTGCTGTTTCTGGTAACAAAGTTTTAGCTGGTGCTAAAATAGGACATTTATTGATATGCACAAGTTTTAACGGAACGGATGAAACTCCCCTTTCTTCTAATTCCAATTTTTTTGTATATAAATCTGCTCGTAATTCATCCGCACTCTTGGCTAATAAATTATCGATATCGCCAGTTAAATCACAAACAATGAGTGCATTTTGATTTGTCGGATGCCAAGCTAAAGGTGCAACCCAAGTGCAATTTCCACGATAATTCCCTAGCATTCCAGAAACATGCACTAAAGGTGTCATTGCGCCTGTATCAATCAATTTTTCGATTTCTTTTTTACCGCGATTTTCAAAGAAATATTGGAATAATTTAGGTTGTTTTTCTTTAATTAATTTCGCCATAGCAATAGTTGCATATACATCCGCCATGGCATCGTGAGCATTTTCATGCTCAATACCATTTGCTTTAGTGAGTTTTTCTAAGCGGAAACTTGGCATTCCATCATCGTCATAAGCCCAATTAATCCCTTCTGGACGCAAGGCATAACAGGCTCGCACTAAATCTAACAAATCCCAGCGTGAATTCCCATTTTTCCAGCTGTATTCATAAGGATCAATAAAATTACGATAAAACGTATAACGCGTCATTTCATCATCATAGCGAATATTGTTATAACCCATGACACAAGTATTGGGTTGGGAAAATTCTGCTAAGATATTTGCGGCGAATTCAGGCTCTGAAAGCCCCTTTTCATTACATTCTTGAGGCGTAATTCCTGTGACCATTACGGCTTCAGGAGCCGGTAAATAATCGTTGGTTTGTTTACAATAAAACATTATTGGTTCGCCAATGATATTAAAATCAGCATCTGTACGAATACCCGCAAATTGCGCAGGGCGATCTGTTGCTGGATTTACACCAAAACTTTCATAATCGTAAATAAAAAAGCTGAAATCTTTTGCCATGACTACTCTCTTTTACGCAATAATTTTATCTAAATAATATAGGCAGAAAATAGCTGATAAACTAAAAATAATACCAATCCAATTTAGCTTGCTAATTTTTTCTTTAAAAACTAATGCGCCAGTTATCGTGCCTAAACAAATCACGCCAATGTTCATTCCAGCGAAAACAAGCGTTGGATTTCCAGCAAAACTTTGATGGGCTTTTATATAGAATAAAATATTAAAGAAATTCAATACACCTAAAACGATGCCGCCAATTACACTTGATGATGTCCATTGCGCACGTTTTAAGAATAAATAGATAAACATAACGCAGGCTGCCAGCGAGAAGGAAATAAATAATGTTGCAGGAAATGCGCCGCCGCTTTTCGCCACTTGTTTGAATAAAATATCAATGATGCCGTAACCAAACCAGACGCCGATTAATCCTAAAACACCTTTAAAATTCACCGCACTTTGCCCTTGAGTTGGCTTAGTTAATAAACAAAATAAACCAATAAAGGCTAATACAACGCCAATGATTTTAGATTGGCTTAGTGTTTCATGAAAAATTAAAAACGCTGCTAAAATGGGAAGAAATAACGAAAGACGTTGCGCTGCATCTGAACGTACAATTCCAGCAAACTCCACCGCTTTTGACATAATAATAAATACGCTAGGTAGCAATAAACCTAGTGCTAAAAAAATGGGTGAATTTTCGCTTTGTGCAATGTAATCAGTAAATTCTAAACCTTTAAAATCAGGTTTAAGTAAGAAATAACTGAAAGTGATGGCTGTAATGTAGTTGAATGCGATAGCTTGTTCAATAATGATATTTTTTTTACGGGCAATTTTAAGCAAAACTGAAACTGCTACGCTGCAAAGAATGGCAAAAATAAGATTGTGCATTTATTAATCCTTAATAGCTTGTTTAATTAAACTCATAATGTATTCAAGATATTGGGTGCTTTCAATGGTGATTTCATAATCTCCATTTCCCCAGTGACCAGTATTAGATACATTTTTTGCTAAATTTTTAGGATCGTCTAACTCTCCATAAGGAAGATTAATCCAAATTTTTAAATTCTTTTGTTGGATACGAATATCTGCAATATTTCGATCTTTTTTGAATGCAATGTAAAGTTTTCTGGTATTAATTTCGATATCAGGATCTAAATTTAAAATGCCTTGTTTAAAATCTTCGTATAGTTCTTGAATAAAATCTGATTTATCACTTAAGTGATCAGATTCTTGATAAACTTTTATTTCTTTTAATATTGAGAATTCTTCTCTCTTTTCATTAGAAACAGCTTTAATATTCGGTGCTGATTTTGATTTATTAATAATATTGAGCGTAATAATATCATTATCAAAACGATTAACTTCCCATAATTCAATAGGTAAATCTTTAAAATTCGTGGCTTGAATTTGGAAATCATTAAAAGCAGGTGAAACAAAAATCACCTTAGATTGTGACCAATCCACATCATTTCTTTTAAGTGGGACTTTTTGCTTTTCATTATATTCCACAATAAAATCAGCTTTATATTCAAGCATCAAATTAAGATAAGAAATCCCTTGATCAACCACACTAGAATTTTGTTGTCTTTTATATTCAATAATGACAAAGGCTTGAGCTTCAGGATCAAAAGCTAAGGTATCAATACGTGAATTTTTAATAGAAAATTCCGAACGAATAAAAATATAGCCACTTAATAAGGTAAGATTTTCTTCAAATAAACGCTGAATATCCTTTTCCAGCTTAAATTTTTGCTGCTTCAGCTGTGATAATTGTCCTTTTTTTGATGTAAAGATTTTCATTATTCCTTCCTTAAAGGCTTAAGTGCGGTCAAAAACACCGAAGTTTTCAACCGCACTTCCCTTCTATTTTTTATTCTGTCGCACCGAATCCGCGTAAACCAACAACGTGTACGTGCTCTTGGTTGCCTGCGATTTTACGCACGAGTTTATAGGTTGTACCTTTTTCCGGGCTAATGTTTTCTGGCGCAGCAATAAGTAACTGCATATCTAAACGTTCGCAAAGTTCGAATAAGGTAGAAATAGATTTACCATCTAAACGTGCTGCTTCATCTAAGAACAACAAGCGACAAGGCACAATATCTTTACCACGAATTCGACGGCTTTCTTCTTCCCAACTTTGAACAACCATTAAGAGAATTGACATACCTGTACCGATAGCCTCACCCGTAGAAAGTGCGCCACTTTCTGCACGTAACCAACCATCAGCACCACGGAATACTTCCACTTCAAGCTCAAGATAATTACGGTAATCTAACAATTCTTCACCAATTGTTTGCGCTGTGCGTTGTCCCATATCAATATGTGGATTGATGCGTTGATAGAGCTTCGCCATAGCTTCAGAGAAGGTGATGCGGTTGTCGTTGAATAAATCTTGATATTCATTTTGCTGACCAGAAAGTGCATCCAGCAACATGGCATGGGTATCACGAATATTCACTACCAAACGAACAGATTTTACCTGACCAAACGCAATGTTTTGTAAGCCTTGGTTGAGCATACGAATACGATTTTGTTCACGCTGAATCGTTTTACGCATAATATTTGCAACACTTTCAGAACTGATCGCCAATTTTTTCTCACGGCCAGTTAATTCAGCCGTTAAACGAGAAAGCTCAATTTCCATTTGTTCAATGGCATCAATTGGATCATCCGTTTTAATAATGTCTTGGCGAATACGTTCACGTAGATGCTGATATACCGCAATAAAGAACCACACTTTATTTTCAGGTTTGCGACTATCTTCCGACACTCTTAGGCTATCACGTAAATATTCATTATCCGCCACTGCTGTACGTAACGCACCTAACGCTTTATCTGACATTGAACGTAATTCATCTGCAGATAAATAAGCGAGCTCTCGACGATTGAGGCGTTTTTCCATATCAGAGTTGCGGGATAAGCGTAAAACCACACACCAACTCACTTTCGCTGCTACAACTAATTCACGTTGAGTTTTGTAATCACGTTCAGTTTTGCGGATTAGACGATTTAAGTTGTCCGCTTCACTTTCAATTAATGTCAGTTGTTTTTCTACATAAGAACGACGCTGACGGCTTGTTGAAAGTTGTTGATGTAATTCATCACGACGGATACGTGCACGTTCTTCAGCACCATCATCAGCTCTCACGCCAAGATCGCTAATTTCACCAATCAATTCATTTAAGAGTTGATATTTACTATCGTAAGAACTTTGTAACTGAATCAATACGCGATTATATTCAGCAAATTGACTTTGTTTTTGACGAACTTGCTCACGTTGTGTATCTCGCTGTGACTGCATTTGTTCTAAACGTTGGCGAAGTTTTTCATTGAGTTCAGAAGTTTCAGCCTGCCCTGCATCTTCATAACCAAAATGCGGTTTACGTTGTACAACATCAGCTAACGCAAATACACGTTGTTGAACTTGTTTTTGACGCTCAATCGCTTGAGTTAATTCATTTTTTAAACCTTCGTAATTTTCTGGATCACTTTGTAAACTATTGGCTATAGGTTCTAATTGTGACAACGTTACGCCATACTGACGAATAAAATATTCATCTTGCTCTGCAATATCTAATTGCTCACGACATTCTTCAATACGATCAATTAAATCTTCATCAGCTAATACATTGAGTTGTGGAATTAACTTGTTGAGTAATTGCAGTTTTTCTTTTGCATTATCTAATTGAATGCGTAATTGTTGTTCGCCGCTATTAAATTGGTTTAATTCACGATCAATTTCATTGCGTTCGCGATTAATTTCAGACATTAACTCTTCTGGATTTGGCTGGAACGCCAGTGCTAAATGTAACCCAACAAATTGGCTGAAATGTTCGTGTAAACGTTGGCATTTTTGTACATCAAACGCAATTTGGGCATGTTGTTCTGCCACTTCATCACGTTCAATTTGTAATTCTTCTAAACGTTTTTCACGTGCTGCACGCCCAAATAATGGAATTTCAGGAAATCTTGAATAGCGTAATTCACGATCTGAAACTTGCACGACAACACCTAGCTCAAGTTCTTGTGCGGATAATACGCTGTCGTCAAATGCGGTAGGATCGCCTTCAATTAAATATAAATCATCGGGGCAATCTTCTAATTGCGCAAGTTGTTCACGCACAGCATTGAGATCACGCACAACAATAGCATGACGCGCAGGCCCATAAAGTGCGGAGAAATAAGGCGCATCTTCAATGGTTACATCATCGTAAAGCTCTGAAAGCAATACCCCACCAAAACGTTCTGCCAACATATTTAAACGAGGATCTTCTGAACCATCTGGCTGACTTAAACGAGAAATTTGTTCATCTAAATGCAAACGTTTTTGTTCAAGTTGATCACGCTGCATCGTGAGTTCACGTTCTTTCACAAGTTGTGATTGCATAAAATTCATCACATCTTGGCTATGTTCAAACCTCTCACCACTTTGTTGTTCTAGACGTTCCAATGCAGCTTGAGCTGTCAGCCATGCTGGCGCTTTACGTGCATTTTCATCATAAAGTGCGGTTAAATTTTCACGTTTTTGACGAAGCGTAGAACGGTTCTCCACTTGTTCTGAAAGTCTTGCTGAAATATCTTCAATTAACGCTTCTTGTTCGGCGTGATAATCCTCTAATTCTTCTGCTGTTTGTAAACTTAAATTAGCACGTTGATTAAAATCATTAAGTAATTTGACCGCACTTTGTTGTTGTGCATAACGTTGCTCAAGTTCATGTAATTTTGTGCGAAGTTGTGGCGTTTGTTGTGCCTGCAATTTTTGGCTTGGATATTCACGTAATAATTCTTTGGCACTTTCCCAGGCTGCAGAACGAGGCATTTCCCCTGCAATTTTGCATACCAATTGATACGCTTTATCGAACTGAGATTTTGCTGCTTCAGAAATAGACATTTTGTGCTCAAGCTCAAGCACGGTTTCCGTTAAACTTTCAGCGTGAGCTTCAAATTCTGCGTGATAATCTTCTACATTTTTAACACTTAAATCCGCTAAACCACATAATGTTTTCGCTTTTTCAAGAGCAGCAATGGCTTGTTGATATTGAAGTGCACGAGTTTGTTGGGCATCTAATGCTTGTTGATAATCTGCTAATTGCGCTCGTACAGCATCAATTTCAATTTCAGTTTGCTCAAATTGGGCTTGGCTTTCTTCTAACGCATCATTCGCATCTTCAACCACTATTTTTTGTTCTTCTAAACGCTCGGTGAGTTCTGCAATATCTTCTTGATAGCGCGTGATTTTTTCTTGGTGACGCAAAGCGTTTAACACTAAGTTAAGATGATCAACCGCACTTTGGTGATCAACTTCTAAAGTACGTTCATTTTCTGCCAATTCAGCCGCTTCTCGACTTAAATCAACTAAACGATGTTGAGATAAATTCTGCTCTGCTTTTGCTTTATACCACTCGCGACGAGATTCTAATGCAGCCTCAATATTGCCACGGCGTTCATTCGCATTACGCATATAATCCGAAGCAACATAATTAGTGGTTTCAGTAATTAAATGTTTAAATAAATTGCGATCTGATTGCGTGACCTTAATCGCTTCTAAAGTCATACGGTTCTCACGCAATGCACTTTCCATATCTTGGAAAGCTTTGCGCACACCTAAATTTTCTGGCAATAAATAATCACGTAAAGAGCGTGTGATTGCACTGGAAATACCACCGTATAAAGACGCTTCGATAAGTTTATAGAATTTGCTTCGGTCTGACGCTGAACGTAAACGTTTCGGAATAATACCTAAATCGAACATCATGCCGTGATAATCGGTGATGGAATGATATTGTTTAAATTGTGCACCGATATTTTCAATTTTATCTTTGAGTTCGTTTAAATTAAGGACGCGCACTTGACGTTCGCCCACGGTTTCTGTGAAAAGTGCGGTTGGATTTTGAGATAATTCGACGCCTTGAATTGAAAACGTTTTTAAATCAACTTTTTTATCACGACCTGCAATTTGCTGCAGACGCACACCGACAAGAATACGTTGATGACGTGAGTTAATGGTATCTAATACCGCGTAACAAACACCTGGACGCAATTTACCATGTAAACCTTTATCGCGAGAACCGCCTGTGGAGCCAGCTTCTGTTGTATTACGGAAATGTAAAAGGGTCAAATCAGGAATTAATGCGGTCACAAATCCAGCCATTGTGGTTGATTTACCTGCACCGTTACCACCAGAAAGCGTGGTAACTAATTCATCTAAATCAAAAGTACGCGCAAAAAAACCATTCCAGTTAATTAAGGTTAAAGAACGGAATTTACCACGCTCTACACCATTGTTTGCCGTCATGCTAAAAGGCATAGGTGCTTCAACGATTTCTTCGACGTTTTCATTTTCCATAATGACTTCATCGCTCTCTAATTCGATTTCATTTTCTAATTCAAAAACATCAGACATTATTCTTGTTCTCCGTCAAATTCTTCGTCAATTTCATCCGCACTTTCTGCATCGTTTTCCATTAATTGTGCTTGTTTTTCCAACGCTAAGGATTCAGGTGTTGCCGCTTCCCCATCACGAATGAGTCGAGCTTGCGCCTCTAATGGATCATCTCCGCTACGCACTTCCGCACCAAAACGAAATACAGATTCAGAAATCGTAAATTTCCCACTATTTTGTTCGCCAACAGTTTGAATCATACCTAAACGACGTAAACGACCAATTGCAGCTCGCACTTTTTCTGCCAATTTTTGTTTATCTAAGTCAGAACCACTTGAACGCTGATTAACTGTTTTTAATAATTTTCCTTCATCAGCAAGATTTAATAATTCATCATATACTTCTTGCGTACTGAAAATGCCCTGTTGAGCTAAACGTTCTGGGCTTAAATAAAGATAACAAAGCACTTTACCAACAAGCATTTCCAGCTCAGAAAGTACTGAACGCGCAATTAATGTCGTTGCTTTCGGACGAAGATAGAAAAATCCTTCTGGAGCACGAATAAGTTCCACGTTATAGCGGCGATAAAATCCATCTAATTCATTTTGGAAATCCATTAAAAAGGCGTGATTATCTAAATGCTCCGTGCTGATATGGCGACCGGAACGTAACAGGCTATCCACCGCTGGAAATATTGGATTTGCAATAGCCACAGCGAGTTTTGGGGAAATTACATCTTGAAGGTTGTCTGTCATAGGTTATTTCTCTATTAAAACTTTATTCAGTTACTTTCTTCGTTAATCATTATTGCCAAATCTTCCCTAGCCCTCTTTGCTAAAGAGGGTTTGGGCATATTTAACAGAAGTAATTCCGTCGAAATTAGCTTTTAAATTATCTTAAAATCAATACTTATCAATCACATGCGCTTGCACTTCTGCGCCACGTTTATTAATTGCTTGCCAAGCTGGATAAATACCCGATAAATCATCATTTGCCATACCAAGACGCACTGCTTGATCAACAATGATTCGAGCCACATCAAAATGACGAGAAAGTGGGTAATTTTCCAGTTGTTCTTTTAACACTAAACTCAAATCAATCGGACGGTTATTTTCACGATAAGCAATCAGTAATCCTTGCATATGCTCTACAATTTGATCGTGTAAATCAGAAAGGGATTCGTATTGCAATTCTTCTGGCAATTCACCTAAAGCATCATCTTCATGCAACACCATTTCTTCATCGCGCAGATCAACTAAACGCTCAGCTTGCGCTGTCCATAAGAACCAAGGATGATCAAAATAATGATGAATAGAATTACGTAAACGTTGTGAGAACACGCGATTTTTATCCATATCAATGGCGGTGCGAATAAATTTATGCACATGGCGATCATAACCAATCCATAAGTCTATGGCTTGTTGTCCCCAACTAATAATTCGGTCAAGTTTAGATTGTAAATCGGTAATTAATTGATCAATAAAATACAAATCATCACGCCCAATCACACAATCTTGAATACGCAATAATTGCGCCTGAAGTTTATCCCCTGCTGCATTTAGCGTATCTTGCAATTCACGTAAATTCCCTGATGTTTCATCTAATAAACGTTCACAGCTAGAAATTGCCGCTTGCCAATCTTTAGTAAGAAGCTCTGCAATTTCATTTTTAATACTTTGCTGATTTTCATCCATGATACGTTGTGAAAGATCGATGCTATCAAAAATCTCTGCAACGGAATATTTTAATGGCGCAAACACATTACGACGCCAATAATGTTCACTTTCATTATTCTCCACGCCTTCTTCCGCAGAATCAGAAGCGCGTTGAATTTCATCTGCCACAATGGAAAGTTGCACTGAAAGACGCAATGCGGAAAATTCACACTGACGAATGTAATAATCAGACACGCCAACACCTAATGGCGTTAAACGATAAATCGCCAAACCTTCAGTAAATTCGCTACTAAAACGATTTAACAAACGTTGTTTCACTAATTCATTAATTGCATTATTCGCTCGTGTTGCAATGGCATCGGTGGATTGCTCAAAAGCATTCATCGTGTGGCGGAAAATATCCACAAGATCAGCTTCTAACATTTCGCCGTCTAAACGTTCGTTGTTATAAATTGCAATCGCCAGCAGGAAAACCAAGCGCTCGGTAGGTAAATTCAAAGAAAACTCGCAATCTTTTGCCCAAGAGACGAGTTCAGGAATAGTTTGGGATGTTTCAATCATTGAATTGCAAAGCGTTAAAATTGAACAAAAAATTGGAAAGATTATACAGGATTTTTTGCGGATCTTAAAAATCTTCTTTTGAATTGACCGCACTTTTCCTATTTTTCACGTATAATGTGCGCCTTTCATTAATAACTAAAGATAACAGAATGAGCGAATTAACCCAGTTAGCCCAACAAGAAAAAAAACAAACCTATAATTTCAATAAATTACAAAAACGTCTTCGCCGTAATGTAGGCAACGCCATTGCGGATTTTGGAATGATCGAAGATGGCGATAAAGTCATGGTGTGTTTATCTGGAGGCAAAGACAGTTATACGCTTCTCGATATTTTATTGAATTTACAGCAAAGTGCACCAATTAAATTTGATATTGTTGCGGTGAACCTAGATCAAAAACAACCAGGTTTTCCAGAACACGTATTGCCTGAATATTTGGAAAGTATTGGCGTAAATTACAAAATTGTACAAGAAAATACTTACGGCATTGTGAAAGAAAAAATTCCAGAAGGAAAAACCACTTGTTCACTCTGCTCTCGCCTACGCCGTGGGATTTTATATCGTACTGCCACAGAACTTGGTGCAACCAAAATCGCTTTAGGGCACCACCGAGACGACATGTTAGCGACACTATTTTTAAATATGTTTTATGGCGGCAAAATGAAATCCATGCCACCTAAATTAATTTCTGACGATGGCAAACAAATTGTGATTCGTCCGCTTACTTACTGCAAAGAAAAAGACATTGAAAAATATGCTATCGCGAAAGAATTTCCGATTATTCCTTGTAATCTATGTGGCTCACAACCAAATCTTCAACGCCAAGTTGTAAAAGAAATGCTTAATACTTGGGATCACCAATACCCAGGACGCTTAGAAACTATGTTCAGCGCAATGCAAAACATTACATTGTCACATATGTGTGATCCAAAATTATTTGATTTCAAAGGAATCAAACACGGACAAATGATTAATGGCATTGAAGGCGATACCGCATTTGATGAAGAACAAATCACGCCAATGCAATTTGAGGACGAAGATCAAACTGATTTTTCAAACAACGAAATGATTAACTTTAAAGAAGTAAATTAATATGTTGAATATCAATGGAATTGAAGTTGAAACTGACAAAGACGGTTATTTGCTTAATAGCCAACAATGGAACGAAGATGTCGCTCGCTCTATTGCACAGCTGGAAAGTATCGAATTAACAGATGCCCATTGGGAAGTGATTTACTTTGTACGAGACTTTTATCAAGAATATAACACCTCCCCTGCCATCCGAATGTTGGTAAAAGCCATGGCTGAAAAACTGGGTGCAGATAAAGGTAACAGTCGTTATTTGCAACGCTTATTTCCTGAAGGCCCTGCAAAACAAGCTACAAAATTAGCAGGTTTGCCGAAACCTGCAAAATGCCTATAAAAGTGCGGTCAATTTTTTAAAAGTTTTAAACGCTTAGTTTATTTACGACTTGTTTTTTGTAAGATAAAACACAGGCTCTTTTAAACCCTAACTAACAAGGAAATGTTATGAAAATTAGTGCAAGAAACCAACTAAAAGGTAAAGTTGTTTCAATCGAAAACGGTTCAGTAAATGCAATCGTTCACATCGATATCGGTGGCGGTAACGTGCTTTCTTCAACTGTGTCTTTAGCCGCAGTTAAAGAATTAAACTTAGAAGTTGATAAAGAAGCATACGCAATCATCAAAGCAACTTCTGTAATGGTTGGGGTAGAATAATTTCTTCCATAAAACAGAATTGAATATAACCGCACTTTTAAAAGTGCGGTTTTTTTATTTCTTTGATACCTATTTTAAGTCGAATTCCCCTTGTATTCATAAATTTTAAAAATATAATGATAATCATTCTTATTTCTATCTTTTATTTTAGGGAACTATACTATGTATCAAAAAAAGCCATTAATGTTGTTATTCTGCTCAACATTTGTCAGTCCATTTATTATGGGGCAAACTGTTGAAACAACCAACAACCAACAACCAACAACCAACAACCAACAACCAACAACCAACAAAAATATATTGCCCGAAATTGTTGTTTATGGCGACAATAATAAATCGCTTTCTTCCGTTAAAACTCTTTCTTCTGATGAGATAAGTAAAACGCCTACATCAAACGGTAACATCACTGATTATCTTCGTTCCAATCCCCATATTCGTTATGAAAATAGCGACCAAAATGGTTTTCAACGTGGTGAAATCAAGCCTGAAAATATTTCAATTAACGGCGCCGATCCAAATCAAACCGCCTACTTTGTTGATAATGTCAATATAAATAATGATCTTGCTATTGATAGCAGTATTTTTGACGGTGCTATGCAAGTTGTGCCAGGAATTAGTCATACTCAAGCTTATTTTTTTGATGCAACTATGCTTTCTAAAGTGGAAGTACAAGATAGTAATATTTCTGCTAGCTTAGGTGGCTTTATGGGTGGTGCCGTTATCGCTAAAACGAAACAATATAGTGGCACTGATAGCATAAAACTTAAATATCGCACGACAAATTCCTCTTGGGCAAAAATGGAAGCTGGAGACTCAGTACAAAAAATACTGAAGTTGGTACGTCCAGATGATATCGGAGTGGCAGAGTTACAACCTAAATACAATAAACAAACATTCAATATTTTGGCTGAAAAAAGACTAAATGATAATTTAGGAATGGTTTTTGGCTATAGCCGTAGAACATCATCTATTGAACAAAATCGTTTGATTGGTTACAAAACAGCAACCACAGAAGCACAACTAGATAAGCAAAATCATCAACGACTTTCCGATAATCTTTTATTAAATTTCAATTGGACACCACAAGAAAAAGAACGTATTGAACTCGGTTTACGTTATTCAAATTATAAAGAATTGAAATATTTCAAGGAAAATATAGGTAACAATGTAAGCGATTATCATCAAGCATTGGGGACAACACTAGCTTGGGTGCATTCATTTGACTCTGGCGTTTGGACAAATACCTTAGCATACGATCGTTTTAAAGATAAGCGTAAATCATCCTCAAATAATGTTGAAACAACATCGGTGTTAGATGAAGATGGTGAGTCACTGTATAATTTCGAAAAAGGCGGATATGGCAATAGCCGTTTAACCCAAGATAATTTGCATTTTTCTACTGAATATGTGATGGATCCTTTTAATTTAGGTTCTACCGAGCATTCTATTTCTATTGGAAGCATTTATCAGGCAACAAAATATCAATTCTATCGTCCACAAGATGTTCACCAAAAAGTAACCCTAATTATGCTTGATAAAAACGGAAACCTTATAACAAAAACTCCATTACCAAATAGCACAACATCAAAAGGTCGTGTAAAAACCACCTATCAGAATATCGTGGCTTATGCTGAAGATTTAATTAAATGGAATAAATTTGAATTGCGTCCTGGTATTCGCATTGAACGTGATGATTATTTAAAAAATAATAATATCGCCCCGCGCTTTGTTGCACGTTATCACCCTTGGGATGATACAGGATTTACACTAGGTTTAAATCGTTATTACGGTCGTTCTTTTGCTTCTTTAAAATTAGCCAATAGAATCTTAAAGATTAACGATGATTCAACACGTCAGCATCAAAACTTTTCATCCCTTAAAACGCCTTATGCAGATGAATTAAGCTTAAGCTTTGATCAGAATATAGGTAATTTAGCACTGAAACTCGGTTATATTCATCGTGATAATAAGAATCGTATTATGTTGAAGAAAGAAGCGACAAAAAGTTTTTATATTAATGGGCGTCCATTCGGTGTTGATATTTATACTTTCCAACTCAATAACATTGAACCTTGGAAATTAGGTAAAACTTATTGGACAACATCACTCGGTTTTGATTGGCTAAATACAAAACGAGCTGATGGCGAAGAATTTGATCTGAATAAACGTGTTTTTTTAGATGGTAAATTAATGACTTATCGTGAAATGTTACGACAAGTTAATAGTAACACGGAAGATTGGATTGCTCGTCTAGGTATTGATATGACGATACCAGATTACGATATTACTTGGTCAAATAAAGTGTATATGAAAGCACCAATTCGTCGTTATGATCCAATTAATGAAAATAATGATGACGACAATGCTCCTCCACGCTATCGTAGCTATCACTATGGCAGACATACACAATGGGATAGTAGCATTCGTTGGCAACCCACCATTCGTGGTAAACATAGTGTCTATTTGCAAGTAGATATTTTAAATGTACTCAATAAAACACGTAAAAATAAAGTCACTACTATTTCCATTAGCGATGAATACGGTGTTTATACGCCTGGGCGTGAATTTTGGCTAGAAGTTGGCTATCAATTCTAATTATCTTCAATGTATAGGGCTTGTGGGCTTTTGAAATATCCACCAGCCCTACTCTACACTCGTTTTACTTAGCGTAGAGTTTTCTTTTTTCTAGGTAAAAATAATGAAAAAAACAACCGCACTTTTTTTACTTATCTTTTCACTAATTGCTTGTCAATCCTTGGAACTATCGCCCAATAGTGATTTACCTTTTGATCCAAATATTCAGCACGGTAAACTATCAAATGGTTTGCAATACTTTGTATTAAAAAATACTGAACCCAAAGAACGCGTTTATATTCGATTAGTAATTAATGCAGGCTCAATGCACGAAGATGACGATCAAAAAGGCATTGCTCATTTAGTTGAACATATGGCATTTAATGGCTCAAAGAAATATCCAGAAAATCAAATTATTAATACGTTAGAAAAACTTGGAATGAAATTTGCACGAGATATTAATGCTTTCACCGATTTTGAAAATACAGTCTATACTTTAAATTTAGATAGCAACAATCAGCAAAAATTAGAATTGGCGTTTGATGTCATCAATGAATGGATGAATAATATTACTTTTTTACCTAAAGATGTGGATGGCGAACGTGGCGTAGTACAAGAAGAATGGCGGAGACGTTTAAGCCCAATGCTACGTATTGGCAATAAGAAAAGTGCTATTGAAATGGCGGGTTCTCGTTATGTATTGCGTGATCCAATTGGAGATATGGATATTATTAAAACAATTTCAGCTAAACGCGTCGCTGATTTTTACCACAAATGGTATCGACCAGATAATATGTCAGTAATTATTGTAGGCGATATTGATACAAAACAAGTAGTAAAACTATTAAAACAAAACCTATCCCAAGAAAACCCAATTACTAAAACAACATTGGAAAAAATTGATTTTAATATTCCTCTTATCAACAAATGGCGATTAGATTCTATTTCTGAACAAGGCACAACAATTCCGAGTATTGAATTAAGTTTTTTTGAAAATACAATTGAAACCAATACATTAGCGAGTTATAAACAAGAATTAATTCAGCAAATTACCACTCGATTACTTAACTTACGTTTACAGCAATGGGAAAAGGAAACAGAAAATGGCGTAGATTCTGCAAATTTTTATCGTACTCATTTAGGTAAAGAAACGCTACAAAGCATTTTTTCTCTCCAGCTTATAGATACACAATATTCAAAAACGATAGATAAATTATTTGCCTTTATTGCCAGTATAAAACAACAAGGTTTTACCCAAAATGAATTAAACGGCGAGATTAAACGCTTAACTCAACTCAATGAAAAACAATTAAATATTCGTTCTGGTAGTTTAAAAATTGCCGATGATCTCATTACTTCTGTGGCAAATAAGCAAGTGGTATTGAGCGTAAATGATCGTTATGAACTCAATAAACGTTTTTTATCTCAAATTACATTAGCTGATTTACAACGCACGTTAAATCAAACCTTAGCATTAAAAGCAAAATTACTATTAATCACTCAACCTTTGCCACAAAAAGCCTTGCCTTTTGATGTAGCAGAAATAGAAACTCGTTGGAACAATGCAATGAAAATGCAACAACATCAATGGGATGAAAAAAAACAACTCGAAAAATTACCGCACTTAACATTTAACACAGGCTCACTTTCTCAAGAAAAATACTGGGATCGTGGCGATATTTATGAATTTCGTTTAAGTAATGGAAGTAAATTGATCTACCACTATAGTGACAAAACTCCAAATCAAGTACATTTTCGTGCTGTTACTCAAGGTGGTTTACGTTCTATCCCAGATAAGGACTATCACTTATTGCGTGCTGCCGTTAGTGTAGTTGATGAAACAGGTGTTGGAGAACTTTCTCTTTCTGCGGTTAATCAAATTTTTTCGCGTGATCCATTGGTAATTGCAACTGTGATTGATGATGATAAACAAGGTTTTACTGGTGTATCTAAACCTAAAGATTTGGAAAATTTACTGACATTGTTCCGCTTAAAATTACGCTCATCCCCTATATCCAATCTTGCCTTAGAAAAATATCGACGTGAAACCCGTGATTATTTCAAACAGATTGATTTAGAAACACAATTTATGCAAGCCGTTTCAAAACTACGCTTTCCAAATATTGAAACTGTCTATACTCAAAAACAAGCACAGCAATTAGCATTTGATAAAAACCAATTAAGTAACGCTTATCAACGTTATATTTTAAATAAAACAGATTTTACCTATTTTATTATTGGCGATATTGAACTTAATCAAGTAAAGAAATTGGCGGAACGTTATTTAGCTTCTGTTGAATCAAAAACTCAGATACGTCATTTTGTCCCAACTATTATTCATACACCAACTCAATCATTTATTATGAATGGCTTGAAAGAACCGAGAGCTGATGTAGAAATATACCTTACCGCAGATAATACTTGGCGAGCGGAACAAAAATATTTATTCAATATTCTTTCAGATATTGTGCAAGAAAAATTACGCTTAATTCTACGTGAAAAAGTTTCAGGTGTTTATTCTGTAAATAGTTGGTTTATGCAAGATGTTCATACACCACAAATTGAGGGAAAAATTGAATTTAGTTGCGATCCTCACCGTGTAGAGGAACTTACGCATCTTACAAATCAGGTGCTAGATGATATTGTAAAAAATGGCATTGATGAAAATTTATTACGTAAAAAACTAGCGGAACAACATACTCAGATTCGACGTGAATTTGATTCTTTAGTTTCAGTTGCTTCGATTATTGAAGAAAGTTACTGGCAACAAGATAATCCAGATGCTATTTACACCTATCAACATTTAGATCAGTTAGCGATAAAAGCCACAATAGATGCGTTGGCGCAAAAAGCCCTAAAAAAATCAGGCAGATTTGTCAGCATATTAAAAGCAGCTTCTTATTAGAAAATAAATGAAATCTCAATAGATCTGAAACAGATAAAAAATAACGGTGATCGTTTAAACGATCACCGTTAAATTGAAATTACTATTTAAACAGTAAATTATATTGGTTATTTTTGAGAAGTATTACTCTTCATTCAATAACTTTAATTCACGGCTTCTTACTTGATTTTTCAAGATTTCTGCAAATTCTTCCACTGTAAATGAGCCTAAATCTGCACCTTTACGGGTACGTACAGCGATTTTACCTTCAGCGATTTCTTTATCGCCACAAACGAGCATATAAGGCACACGGCGTAAAGTATGTTCACGGATTTTGAAGCCCACTTTTTCGTTACGTAAATCAGTTTTCACGCGTAAACCTACATCGGAAAGCTGTTTTGCTACTTTCTGTACATAGTCAGCTTGGCTATCAGTGATATTCATCACAACTGCTTGGGTTGGAGCTAACCACGCAGGGAAGAAACCAGCATATTCTTCAGTAATGATACCAATGAAACGCTCAATTGAGCCTAAAATCGCACGATGAATCATTACAGGGGTTTTACGGCTATTGTCTTCTGCTACATAAGTTGCATCTAAACGACCTGGTAACGCGAAGTCTAATTGAACAGTACCACATTGCCATTCACGACCCAAACAATCGCGTAGTGCGAACTCAATTTTTGGACCATAGAATGCGCCTTCGCCTTCTTGGATTTCATATTTCAAGCCGTTATGTGCTAATGCAGCTGCAAGACCTGCTTCCGCACGATCCCACATTTCATCTGAACCGATACGATTTTCAGGGCGAGTAGAAAGTTTTACTGCAATATTAGTGAAACCAAAGGTGCTATAAATGTCGTACACCATTTTAATACAGCTAGTTACTTCGCTCTCAATTTGATCTTCAGTACAGAAAATATGCGCATCATCTTGAGTAAAGCCACGCACACGCATTAAACCGTGTAAAGAACCTGATGGCTCATTACGATGACAAGAACCAAATTCCGCCATACGGATTGGTAAATCACGGTAAGATTTTAAACCTTGATTAAAAATTTGAACGTGACCAGGGCAGTTCATCGGTTTAATTGCGTATTCACGGTTTTCAGATTGGGTTGTGAACATTAAATCTGCGTAATTTTGCCAGTGACCTGTTTTTTCCCACAACACGCGATCCATCATAAATGGGCCTTTCACTTCTTGATAATCGTATTGTTTTAATTTAGTACGCACGAACGTTTCAAGCTCACGGAAAATTGTCCAACCATCGTTATGCCAGAACACCATACCTGGTGCTTCTTCTTGCATATGATATAAATCTAATGCTTTACCAATTTTACGGTGGTCACGTTTTGCCGCTTCTTCTAAGCGTGTTAAGTATTCAGCAAGTTGTTTTTTATCCGCCCAAGCCGTACCATAGATACGTTGTAACATTTTGTTTTTGCTGTCGCCACGCCAGTACGCACCAGCGACTTTTTGTAATTTGAAATGCTGACAGAAACGCATATTTGGCACGTGTGGGCCACGGCACATATCAATATATTCTAAGTGATGATATAACGCAGGCGTTGCAGTACGTTCAATGTTTTCATCTAAAATTGCCATTTTGTATGGCTCGCCGCGTTTTTCAAAGGTATCACGCGCTTCTTGCCAAGTAACACGTTTTTTCACGACGTCATAATTGGTTTTTGCCAATTCCAACATACGTTTTTCGATTGCATCAATATCTTCTTGGGTTAAAGAGCGATCTAAATCTACATCATAATAGAAGCCGTTTTCAATAGTTGGACCAATTGCCATTTTTACATTTGGGAATAATTGTTTAATAGCGTGTCCAAGCAAGTGAGCACAAGAATGGCGGATAATCTCTAAACCGTCTTCATCTTTTGCAGTAATAATTTCTAACGTTGCATCTTGCTCGATAACATCGCACGCATCGCGACGTTCTCCGTTTACACGGCCTGCGATAGTGGCTTTAGCAAGACCCGCACCAATATCTTGTGCGACTTCAAGAACAGAAACAGGACGATCGAATTGACGTTGGGAGCCGTCAGGTAAAGTAATAATTGGCATTGTTTTTTCCTTATACAGTGGTCACCCATACGAAAGGTGACGTGTTCATTTAAAATTCTATAAAAATTAACCGCACTTTTGCCCTACTTGGCTTCATTCCTACCATTGAACGAGCGAAATTAGGCAAAAAATGCGTGGCGAATTCTATCACTTTCTTAAGGTATTGTTAAATAAATGCCCATATTTTACAAAAAGGAAATAATGTTTTTCTGGCTAGGGGCTTTATATCCTAAAAATAAAGGCTAGAATAACCGCACTTTTAAATACCCAGTTAAGGAATAAAAATGAGCAACGTATTAGTATTAAAATCTAGCATTTCAGGAAATAACTCTCAGACTAATCAATTAGTTGATTATGCTGTCGAAAAATTACAAGGTAATAACATTATCATACGCGATTTATCTCAACAACCGCTTCCATATTTTGATACCGCAGCTGCAATTGCTGTGCGTGGTGAACCTAAAAATGATGAAGAAACACAACTTCTTGCACTTTCCGATGAATTAGTCTCCGAATTAAAAAATGCAGAGACTCTGGTTATTGGTGTGCCGATGTATAATTTAAACGTTCCAACACAATTAAAAAGCTATTTTGATTTTATCGCACGTCCGAGCGTTACTTTCCAATATACAGCAAAGGGTCCTGAAGGTTTGTTGAAAGGCAAAAAAGCCATTGTGTTATGTGCATTTGGTGGATTGTATGATGAAGAAAATCTAGTGACACAATATATGAAATCAATTTTAGGTTTTATTGGCATCACAGATGTGCAATTTGTTTATGCAAAAGGCATTGGATTGGGTGCTGAAGCCATTGAAAAAGCACAATCATCTGCGAAAAATAAAATTAATGAACTTATCACAAGCCTTTAATCTTCAGATAATCTAAAAAATTTATTACAAACAAAAAAGTGCGGTAATTTACCGCACTTTTCTTGTTATTTTTTTCGTTCAACCCATTTTCCGTTGGTGAAATCAACAATCCATTTAGTCGCTTTTCCCTCTTTTTCAGAAGTCACATATTGCTTTTTCTCTTTACGACTAAAACGAACAATCGCTTCGTTCCCTTCAGGATCTTTTTGTGGTGCATCCGCTAAATAAGCTAATTTTTCAGGTAAACGCTCGCGATATTGCACAAGTTCTGAGATTTTAACTGGGCGTGTTTCGCGGGATTTCGGGAAGTTATGGGCTGACATAAACACGCCACTTGCACCATCACGCAATACAAAGTACGCATCAGATTTTTCACATTTTAGCTCAGGGAAATGTACTGGCTCTTCTTTCGGTGGTGCAACTTCGCCATTTTTCAAAATTTTGCGCGTGTTATCGCAATTTGTACATCCCATATACTTGCCAAAACGACCAAGTTTTAAGTGCATATCCGCACCGCATTTATCACACTCAACAACAGGGCCATCATAACCTTTAATTTTGAATGAGCCTTCTTCAATCAAATATCCATCACAATTTGGATTATTACCACAAATATGGATTTTACGATGGGCATCGATTACATAGCTGTCCATTGCCGTTCCACATTTTGTACAACGTTTACGATCCATTAATGCTTTGGTTTCTGAAGATTCATCTAAAACGTTCAATAATTCTGCTTCGGGAATTAAATTAATCGTTGTTTTGCACCGTTCTTTTGGCGATAACGCATACCCCGTGCATCCTAAAAACACCCCTGTACTTGCCGTGCGAATTGCCATTTTTCTGTCACAAGTTGGGCATTTAATATCTGTTTCCACAAGGCTATTCGGGCGCATACCGCCTTCAAGTTCATCTAATTCAGCTTTAGAAAGTTGGCTAGAAAAATCCTTGAAGAATTGATTTAATTCAGTTTTCCAATTTACTGAACCAGAGGCAATTTTATCTAAAGTATCTTCCATATTCGCGGTGAAATCGTAATTCATTAATTCACCAAAAGACTCATTGAGGCGATCAGTTACAATTTCGCCCATCTTTTCTGCATAGAAACGACGATTTTCAGTACGAACATAACCACGTTCTTGAATAGTGGAAATAATTGCCGCATAAGTGGAAGGTCTGCCAATACCACGTTTTTCCAATTCTTTTACTAAAGCCGCTTCAGTAAAACGAGCAGGTGGTTTAGTAAAGTGTTGAGTTGGTTGTACTTCTTTTAAAGCAAGTTTTTCTGACACAGTAACTGAAGGCAATTCTTGATCTTCAGGATTTTTGCCTATCTGTGGCAATACTTTTGTCCAACCATCAAAACGTAAAATTCTACCTTTTGCTTTCAAAGTATAATCGCCTGCTGAAACAGTCAATGTACTGCTATCATATTGTGCTGGTGGCATTTGGCAGGCTAAAAATTGACGCCAAATTAAATCATAAAGGCGTACTGCATCTTTTTCCATTCCCTCTAAAGATTCAGGCAATGCGCGAATATCTGATGGGCGAATAGCCTCGTGAGCCTCTTGCGCATTTTCTTTACTTGAATAGAAATTTGGTTTTTCTGGTAAATACTGCACCCCAAAATGATTTTCAATGTAGCTACGCGCCATATTCAGCGCATCTTGACTTAAATTGGTTGAGTCTGTACGCATATAAGTAATGTAGCCTGCTTCATATAAACGTTGGGCTAACATCATTGTTTTCTTAACGCCAAATCCTAAACGAGTACTTGCCGTTTGTTGAAGTGTTGATGTAATAAATGGCGCACGAGGGCGAGAACTTGTTGGCTTAGTGTCTAAATTTGTGACAACGTAATCAGAAACATTAAGAAAATCTACCGCACTTTGTGCCTCTTTTTGATTCTTTGGATCAAATTTCTTGCCTTTATAATCCGTGACATCCAAACGTATGGCTTGTTTATTTTGATTGTTCGTAAGGACGGCAACTTCCCAATATTCTTCAGGCTGGAACGCTTTAATTTCACGCTCGCGTTCGACTAATAATTTAACCGCAACTGATTGAACTCGACCAGCAGAAAGCCCGCGTGCCACTTTTTTCCAAAGTAATGGCGACACCATAAAGCCCACTACTCTATCTAAAAAACGACGAGTTTGTTGAGCATTAACACGATCCATATTTAATTGTTCAGGCTTTTCAAAAGCCTGTTTAATGGCATTTTTAGTGATTTCGTTAAACACCACGCGACTAAAACGATCATCGTTACCACCAATCACTTCACGTAAATGCCACGCAATCGCTTCCCCTTCTCTATCCAAGTCGGTTGCGAGATAAATGTGATCTGCTTTTTTAGCAAGCGACTTTAATTCGGAAACCACTTTTTCTTTACCAGGCAGAATCTGATAATTTGCTTTCCAATCGTGATAAGGATCAATCCCCATACGTTTAACTAAGGCGTTACGTTCCTTTTCTGCCTTAATTTTTGCCTTTTCTTCGGCATCCATACCTTTGGTTGAAATTGGTTTAGCTTTTTCACCTGTACTAGAACCAACCGTCGGCAAATCACGAATATGTCCAACGCTCGATTTCACGACATATTGGCTACCTAAATACTTATTAATAGTTTTTGCTTTTGCTGGCGACTCCACAATCACCAAGGATTTACTCATTTGATTACCTAATATTACTAGAATTTTGTAAAATTGGCGGTATAGTGCAAAGTTATGTTGGCAAAATCAAGCATTTTTTCAAAAAAGGTCTATAAATGGATAAACTCAACGCGATTTCTATTTTCTGCAAAGTCATTGAAACCCAAAGTTTTACTTTGGCAGCAAAGCAACAAAATATTTCTGTGGCGATGGCAAGCAAATTAGTTTCACAATTAGAAGAACATTTAAAAACACGATTGTTACAACGTACCACCAGAAAAATTATGCCTACTGAAGCTGGAATGATGTATTATCAACGCTGCCAAGGAATTTTGCTTGATTTAGATGAAGCAGATTCCAGCATCACCCACCTTACCAGTTCATTACAAGGAAATTTACTGATTTCCGTTCCTCGTGATTTTGGTTTACTTTTTATTGCACCAAATTTACCCACTTTTATGGCTAAGCATCCTCATTTGCATATTGAAGTTGAATTTAATGATAAGAAAATCAATTTATTATCCGAAGGCTATGATCTTGCTCTTCGTATTGGTTATATGGAAGATAGCTCGTTGGTTTCACGTAAAATAGGAACTACTACTGTTCATTTTGCAGCGTCGCCTAATTATCTTGAAACGAATGGTATTCCACAAACGCCTGATGATTTAGAACATCACAATGGTTTACTTTATAAAAATGCAATGAATCAGGTAAATTGGGTTGGTTCACGTATAAATCAAACCCAACGTTTCAAAATCCAATCCAAAGTGGTAAGCAATAGCGGTTTTGCCTTATTAAATATGGCAAAAGCGGGACTAGGTATTGCTAATTTACCAAAATTTATTTTAGGTAGAGCCTTTGAAAAAGGCGAGCTTATTGAAATATTGCCAGAATATAAACAACAAAAATTAGAAATTCATGTGGTCTATCCAAACAGAAGACATTTACCAATAAAAGTACGGGCATTTATTGAATTTTTATCTGGATTGGGCTTGTGTTCAGAAATTTTGGAAAATCATGAAGATAATATTTAAATGCTATAAATAAAAATACCGCACTTAAGCAACCCAAAGTGCGGTTATTTTTATGCGTGTTTTTTATAATGCTTTTAAGATGTCTTCAACGCGATCTTTTGCATCACCAAAGAGCATTTGCGTATTCTCTTTGAAGAATAATGGGTTTTGTACGCCAGCGTAACCCACTGCCATTGAACGTTTGAACACAATCACATTTTGTGCTTTCCATACTTCTAACACAGGCATTCCCGCGATTGGGCTATTTGGATCTTCCATCGCCGCTGGGTTTACCGTATCGTTCGCACCTATAACCAATACCACATCGGTATCAGCGAAATCATCATTGATTTCATCCATTTCAAGTACGACATCGTAAGGTACTTTCGCTTCAGCTAAAAGCACGTTCATGTGGCCCGGTAAACGTCCTGCAACAGGGTGAATACCAAAACGAACGTTCACACCACGTTCACGCAATTTTGCCGTAATATCAGCGACTGGATATTGTGCTTGTGCAACAGCCATACCATATCCCGGCGTGATAATCACAGAACTTGCATTTTTCAACAATTCAGCCACTTCTTCCGCTGTAGTTTCACGGTGTTCGCCTTGTTCTTCCCTTGAAGAAACTTGAACATCGTTACCAAAACCACCTGCAATTACGCTCACAAATGAACGGTTCATCGCTTTACACATAATGTAAGAAAGAATTGCACCAGAAGAACCAACAAGCGCACCTGTAACGATGAGCAAATCATTATTCAACATAAAACCTGCCGCAGCTGCTGCCCAACCTGAATAAGAGTTAAGCATTGATACCACAACTGGCATATCTGCCCCACCGATTGATGCCACTAAGTGCCATCCAAATGCAAGCGCAATCGCTGTCATTAATAACACAGGGAAAATGCTTTCTGGATTATTCAAGAATGCAACCATCAATAATGCAGATACCACAAGTGCGGCTAAATTTAATTTATGGCGATGCGGTAACATTAATGCTTTTGAATTAATTTTTCCGCTTAATTTACCAAATGCGACAACAGAACCAGTGAAAGTGACTGCACCGATAAAAATACCTAAAAAGACTTCGACATTATGAATATTCGTTAATACCGCTTGTTCAGCTACAAATGCGGCTTGTGCTGCTGCATCTAATCCTTCTGGCATTAACGCCTCGTGGTGTAAACCATAGCTATTAAAGCCAACGAGTACAGCCGCTAAACCGACGAAACTGTGAAGAATCGCCACAAGTTCTGGCATTTCAGTCATTTCTACTTTTAATGCACGTTGAACACCGATTACTCCACCAATGATCATCGCAATAATGATCCAAAATGTTCCTTCAGAATGAGGTCCAAAAATGGTTGCGATAAGGGCAATTGTCATACCAACAATACCGAACCAACAACCTGCTTTAGCAGTTTCATGTTTAGAAAGTCCTGCCAAGCTCATAATGAAAAGTAATGCTGCTAAAATATACGCAGCCTGTACTAAACCTTCAGACATTGTGCGCTCCTTAACCTTTTCTAAACATTGCTAACATACGTTGTGTGACACGGAAACCACCAAAAATATTGATGCTTGCCACCAAAATCGCCACAAAAGCTAACGCATCGATAAATAGATTGCCTGTTGGCTGACGAATTTGTAATAACGCGCCTACAATAATAATGCCTGAAATTGCATTTGTTACTGCCATTAATGGTGTGTGAAGTGCATGGCTAACATTCCAAACCACGTAATAACCCACCACACAAGCTAAAACAAATACGGTGAAATGTGATAAAAATGCAGCGGGCGCCACAGAAGCTAACCAAAGGAATAACACACCAACACCTGCCATCACACCGTATTTCACGCGAGGATCTGTTGGTTTAGATTCTTTTTTTTCTGCCACTGGTGCAGCTTTGGTTTCTTGTTTTGGTTGTGCAGACACTTGAATTTGTGCTGGTGGAATTTCTTCCCCATCACGAACAACAGTCACACCACGAAGAACCACATCTTCAAAATCAATATTGATATTGCCATCTTTCTCTTTGCACAAAAGTTTTAATAAATTGACTAAGTTTGTGCCATAAAGTTGAGAAGATTGCGTTGGTAAACGGCTTGGGAAATCTGTATAACCAATCACTTTCACTTGGTTTTCAGTTGTAACAACTTTCCCTGCTTGCGTATATTCACAGTTACCGCCAGTTGCAGCTGCTAAATCCACAATCACCGAACCTGGTTTCATTGAATCCACCATTTCTTTGGTGATTAAACGAGGCGCTGGTTTACCCGGAATGGCTGCCGTAGTAATAATAATATCGACTTCTTTAGCTTGTTCTGCATAAAGCTCCATCGCACGACGGTTAAATTCTTCCGACATCACTTTCGCATAACCATCACCACTGCCGCCTTCTTCTTTGAAATCAATTTCTAAGAAGCTCGCGCCCATACTCTGAACTTGCTCTTTCACTTCAGGACGAGAGTCAAAAGCACGAACAATCGCCCCAAGGCTATTTGCTGCACCAATTGCCGCCAAACCAGCCACACCCGCACCAATAACCAACACTTTTGCTGGTGGAACTTTACCTGCAGCAGTAATTTGCCCAGTAAAGAAGCTACCAAATTCATGCGCAGCTTCAATGACAGCACGATAACCAGAAATATTCGCCATAGAAGAAAGCGCATCCAATGCTTGCGCACGAGAAATACGAGGCACCGCATCCATTGCTAACACATTAATTTTCTTCGCGGTGAGTTTTTTCATTAACTCAGGATTTTGCATGCGCCAAATAAAGCTCACGAGAGTTGCCCCTTCCTTCATTTGAGCGATTTCTTCATCTGTCGGTGCATTTACTTTGAAGATAATATCCGATTGCCAAATTTCAGCCGACGTACCGATCTTCGCGCCTGCCTCTAAAAATGCTTGATCTTCAAAACTAGCTTTAAAACCTGCATCGTGTTCCACGATCACGTCAAAGCCCAATTTCAATATTTGCTGAACCGTTTTCGGCGTTGCCGCCACACGGCTCTCATTCTCAAGCAGCTCTCTAGGTACACCAATTAACATACTGTTTCCCTCTGATTGATGATTGGGTTAATGAAATTAATGAACAAACCTTCGCCTATTCATCGTTAAAATGACAAAAAGTCAAACGGATGCAAATGTATCATTAATTGAATGAAAATAGGTAACGTTTTTAAGTGGTTTTACAAGATATTGTGATAGGGATCACGAAAAATCCCACATAAAAACATCTCAAAAATTTACCGCACTTTCCATAAAAAAAACACCACAAGTAAAAAACTTGTGGTGCTTTTAATTTTATTATTAATCACCTAATTGAACAGGCTCAACTTTCCAAATTCTCTCCGCATACTCTTTAATTGTGCGGTCAGACGAGAAGAAGCCCATATTCACGATATTTTGAATAGTGCTTTCAATCCATTGGTCGCGTTGTTTATATTTCTCATCCACGACTTTTTGAGTTTCTACATAACTGCGGAAATCAGCGAAAGTTTGATAATAATCGTGGTATTGCAAGCCTTGTAATAATTGATGATAACGTTGAGGATCTTCTGGTGAGAATTTACCCTCAATAATTTGATCCACGACTGTGCGTAATTGGGCATCATTTTGATAGTATTCAAATGAACGATACCCTTCTCGACGAAGTTGCTCAACTTGTTCCACAGTGTTGCCGAAAATAAAGATATTATCTTCTCCCACGTTTTCCAAGATCTCTACGTTCGCACCGTCAAGTGTACCGAGTATCAATGCACCATTTAAAGCAAACTTCATATTACTAGTGCCAGAAGCCTCTGTGCCTGCAAGGGATATTTGCTCTGAAATATCTGCTGCTGGGATGATAAGCTGTGCAAGGCTCACGCTGTAATTTGGAATAAATACAACTTTTAAACGGTCTTTCAAACGCTCATCATTGTTGATTACATTTGCCACATCATTGATTAAGTGAATGGTTTGTTTCGCAGCATAATAAGCCGAAGCCGCTTTACCTGCTAAAATAAATACGCGAGGTTGCCAATCTTTTTCAGGGTTGGCAAGCATTTCATTGTAGCGAGCGATAATATGTAATACGTTCAACATTTGGCGTTTGTATTCGTGAATACGTTTGACTTGAACATCAAATAACGCATTTGAATCAAGTTCAACACCTAATTCAGATTTCACGTATTCCGCCAATTTCACTTTGTTCGCAAATTTAATATCAGCGACAGCTTCTTTAAATGCTTTTTCTTGTGCGAACGGTTTGAGTTTTTCGATTTGGCTTAAATCGCAACGCCATTCTGAGCCGATATATTTATCAAACAATGCGGCTAATTGTGGGTTCGCCACGGCTAACCAACGACGCGGTGTGATACCGTTTGTTACGTTGGTAAAGCGTTCTGGGAAAATGCGAGCGAAATCTGCAAAGGTTGAAGTTACCATTAAATCGGAATGGATTTCGGCAACCCCGTTAATTTTGTGTGAACCTACCACGGATAGCCATCCCATACGCACTTTGCGTTGGTAGCCTTCTTCGATAAGAGAAACGCGACGGATAAAATCGTTGTCAGTCGTCACATAAGTGCGGACATATTCCAAGAAGTGATCGTTAATTTCAAAAATCATCTGTAAATGACGCGGTAAGATTTTCGCCATCATTTCCACTGGCCAAGTTTCTAATGCTTCGGACATTAAAGTATGGCAGGTATAAGAGAAAATATTACGCGTAATCTCCCACGCTTTTTTCCACTCGAAACCTTCATCGTCCACTAAAATACGCATTAATTCAGGAATTGCTAACGCTGGGTGGGTATCGTTTAAGTGAATCGCCACTTTATCCGCCAAGTTTTCAAGGCTGTCGTGGGTGCGTTTGTGACGGCGTAAAATATCTTGAAGCGATGCAGAGACTAAGAAATACTCTTGACGTAAACGTAATTCGCGACCATTCCAAGTAGAATCATCAGGGTAAAGCACACGTGATAAATTTTTATTTGCAGAATGCTCTTCCAACGCGGCTAAATGTTCGCCACGGTTGAAGTCGGCAAGGTTAAACACTTCGCCTGCGTGTGCCGACCATAAACGTAATGTCGCAGCAGAATTATTTTGATAACCCGGGATCATTTGGTCGTAAGCAAGTGCGGTCACTTTTTCGGTATCTTGCCAAATACATTTTTTGCCTTCAAAGTGAATGTTACCGCCAAATTCTACGGTAAAGCGTTTAGATGGGCGAATAAACTCCCAAGGTGCACCTTTTTCAAGCCATGCATCTGGGCGCTCGACTTGCTGACCATTTTCGATTTTTTGGCGGAACATACCATATTCATAACGAATACCGTAGCCCATACCTGGTAAGCCAAGCGTTGCGATAGAATCCATAAAGCAAGCGGCTAAACGACCTAAACCGCCATTACCCAAGCCAGGATCAACTTCTTTTTCTAAAACCTCTTCTAAATCCACATTTAATTCAGAAAGAGCTTCTTGTGCTAATCCATAAATGCCTTCTGCAATCATGGCATTAGATAGCGTACGTCCGATTAAAAATTCCATTGAAAGGTAGTAAACACGGCGAGAATCTTCTGCTCGAGTTTGGCGAGCAGTAGTGATCCAACCCTCTGTTACTAAATCACGCACAGCGTGGAGTGTTGCATTGAGCCAATCGCGTTGGCTAGCTTCACGTGGAGAGCGACCGATTAAGAAAATAAGTTTGTAAACGATTGATTTTTTAATTGCTTCAACGGTCATTTCAGGACGATTATATTGGAATGGAGAATCAAAATTATCCATTATCATAGGTAAAACCTCTATTAGAATGCTAAGAAATGATTAACGTAGGGTGTGAATTTTCAAAATTCACGCACGTTTGCAAAAATCAATCAAAATTTGACCGCTCTTTGAGTGCGTGAATGTTGTTCACACAGCCTACAAAAGTAGTTCGAATTTTATGCTTATCTTTGCAAAAAACAAGCACAATCACACCGCTTGCAAAATATCCTTTCACAAGCGGTGTGATTGTTAAGAAAGTTTACGAATAAAACTACAAGCGTTCATAAAGCGTTCTATATTGCTCTGCAGCTTTACGCCAGCTGAAGTCTTGTTCCATTGAATCGGTGCGAACCATCGCCCATGCACGCGGTTTTTGCCATAAGGCAAAGGCACGCTGCAAGCAATGGCGGAGAGCTTCAGGCGTTGCACTTTCAAACACAAAACCTGTTGCGGTGCGAGCTTTGATGCTTTCTGAAGTGCTATCCACCACTGTATCCGCCAAACCACCTGTTTTACGAACAAGTGGCAGTGTGCCATATTGCAAACCATAAAGTTGGGTTAAGCCACAAGGCTCGAAACGGCTTGGCACTAAAATCACATCACCACCTGCTACCATTAAATGCGAAAGGGCTTCATCGTAGCCGATTTTTACCGCAATATTTTCTGGATATTGGGCGGCAAGATCGCGGATACCTTGTTCCAAGTGTGGTGCACCTGAACCTAAAATCATCAACTGCCCGCCCTGTTTGACGATTTCATCTGCACTTTCGATTAATAAATCTACACCTTTTTGCTCGGTTAAACGGGTAACCATCACAAATGCCAAGGCATTTTCATCTTGCGGTAAATTAAAATAAGCTTGCAGTTCAGCTTTGTTTTTCTTTTTACCTGCCATATATTTCAGCTTGTAATGGTGTGGGATGTATTGATCCACGTTCGGATGCCAAATATTTTCGTCCACGCCGTTTAAAATCCCCACCAAACGATCTTGAGCTTTTAAGCCAGAAAGCAAGCCTTGCAAACCGTAGGCAAATTCTGGTGTCGTGATTTCTTGGGCATAAGTTGGGCTAACTGCCGTACTTGCATTGGAATAGAACAAGCCTGATTTCAAGTAAGAAATCTGCCCAAATAATTCCAAGCCTTCTACGTGGAACATTCCTGTTGGCAAGCCGATTTCATACAAATGATGATAAGAAAACTGCCCTTGATACGCCAAGTTATGAATAGTGAACACCGATTTCGCAGGGCGACCTTTGTTGAACAGATATGCTGCACACAAACCTGCGTGCCAATCGTGGGCGTGTACCACTTCTGCACGCCACCAGCTATCTAGACCTGTGGCTAATTCTGCCCCCACCCAACCGAGCAAGGCAAAACGTTTGTAGTTGTCGCCGTAGTCGTTGTAATAGGCATCGTGATAAGGATTGCCTTCGCGACCGTATAAGTGCGGTGCGTCAATCAAATAGATCCCGACACCGTTATATTCTCCATAACGCAACACCACGTGCCCAGCGAAGTTATCAAATTCGGCAACCACTTGGGTATTCGGAATGCCTGCTGTAATTGCAGGATAAGCAGGCAATAAAACGCGAGCATCTAGCCCGATTTGGTTCTGTGCTTGGGGTAATGCCCCTAAAACATCGGCAAGCCCACCTGTTTTTAAGAGCGGATAGAGTTCCGAACAAACGTGTAGTATTTTCATTGAGTTTTTTATTTTCCCTATAAATATGAATAATGCTCGATCAGCCGCCCTCTTTGCTAAAGAGGGGGTTCAGAAAGTGCGGTCAAAATTGACCGCACTTTTCCTAACTAATCTAAATGTCCTTCTTCGCCAATCTCGTGTCCCTCAAGTATCTTTAACATTTTCGAGGTCACAAGAATCACTTTACCTGTTGAGCTAATACGGAAGCGTTTTTTATCTTCTTCCCTATCTACACCAATTTGCATACCATCAGGAATTTCACATTCGCGGTCGATAATACAATTTTTCAACACGCAATTTTTGCCGATTTTAACTTGTGGTAGCACCACGCAGTGATCCACTTTTGAAAATGCATCAATTTTAATGTGGTCGAATAATACAGAATTGCTGATCGACGCATCGGTAATCACACAACCGCCGCCAATAAGTGAGTTATCTACAGGATGCACACTGGAGTGTTTGTAGAAAAATTTTGATGGATAAGCCTGAATAGGATTACCACGAATTGGCCAGCTTTGATCGTAAATATCTAATTGTGGATTTTCAGAGACTAAGTCGATATTAGATTGCCAGAAGCTATCAAGTGTCCCTACATCACGCCAGTAAATTTCGCCCTCGGTGTTGCGTCCCATACAAGAACGGCTAAATGGGTGAGCATAAAGCGCGCCTTCTTCTAAACATTTTGGCAATACATCTTTACCGAAATCATGGCTAGTTTGCGGGGTATTAACTTCCTGCTCAAGCATTTTATAAAGATAATCCGCATCAAATACATAAATCCCCATTGAGGCAAGCGAAACATCAGGTTTACCCACCATTGCTGGCGGATCTTTTGGTTTTTCCACGAAAGCTTTTACTTTCAAGTTTTCGTTTACAGCCATTACGCCAAATTCGTGTGCTTCAGAACGGGGCACTTCAATGCAACCAACAGTACATTTTGCCCCACTATTGACGTGATCCATCAACATCACGCTGTAATCTTGTTTGTAAATATGGTCGCCCGCTAAGATCAAAATATATTTCGGGCGATAGTGATTTTTAATAATAGCCATATTTTGATATACCGCATCCGCCGTGCCACGATACCAAGTAGAATCGTCAATTTGCTGACGAGCTGGCAACATATCGACAAATTCGCCACGCTCTTGCGGTAAGAAAGACCAGCCTGTTTGCAAATGACGAAGCAAGGAGTGTGCCGCATATTGAGTCACAACCCCAATTCGGTTTAAATCTGAATTAATACAATTAGAAAGTGCAAAATCGATAATGCGACGATTACCACCAAAATAAAGCGCTGGTTTTGCACGTTTATCTGTCAATTCGTGTAAACGTGAACCTCGTCCACCTGCGAGAACAAGTACCAAAGTGTTTTTAACTAAATCATATTTGTTAAGGTCGCCAGATTTCATAAGGATCTCCATAGTCTTATTGTTATTCGTCATTCAGCATACAAAAGCCCATTGAACTAAGTTCGGCTTGTTGTGCTTCAAGGGTTACATTATGTGTGCCGATTTGGGGCTTCCATTTCCCATTAGGCAAGTGAAACATTTGACCTTCGGCTTTGGCATTAATCAACAAAAGCCAACGATTGTCTAAAACCACCTGTAATGCTTTGGTTTGTTGATTTTGCCAATCTTCAACTGTCATCGGTTCGCCTGCAATGTTAAGCCATTGCACATTCTCGCCCGACCACCATTGATCTCGGTTTAAACTGCCCATTTTTTTGCGGATTGCAATCGTTTGCTTGGTCAGTTCAAATAATTCTTTGTTAAAATTTGCCCATTTAAGCCAAGTAATCTCGTTATCTTGGCAATAGGCATTGTTATTACCATATTGCGTGTTGCTGAACTCATCGCCCGCCAGCAACATTGGTGTGCCATTCGCCAGCAATAAACTCATTAATAAGCCGCTTTGTGCAAAAGTGCGGTTATTTTCCACCGCACTTTTTTGCGGTTCGGAAAGGAGGTCCGTTGAACCTTCAATGCCGTGGTTATAGCTGTAATTTTCGTTTCTGCCATCGCGATTTTCTTCGCCGTTCGCTTCGTTATGTTTTTCGTTGTAGCTGACTAAATCCTGCATCACAAAGCCATCGTGGGCGGTGATGAAATTCAGTGTGGTATGCGACAAGCGGTCATTTTTCTTGAACAAATCACTAGAGCCTGCAAAGCGTTCAGCAAATGTGCTGATTTCGCCACTTTTCCATAACCAAAAACGGCAGAGATCATCGCGGAATCGGTCGTTCCATTCGGCAAAATAACTTGGGAAATTCCCGACTTGATAACCGTAATGCCCAATATCCCACGGCTCGGCAATCAATTTAATATTTTGTAAGCTTGGCTCATTTTTAATATCTGTAAAAAGCTGAGCTGACGAATTGAAATCAGGTGTATCACGCCCTAAAACAGTGGCTAAATCAAAACGGAAGCCATCAATGTGGCATTGCTCCACCCAATAACGCAGGCAATCTACGACCCATTTTCGCCCTACATCAGAGGATAAATTGAGCATATTGCCGCAGCCTGTCCAATTGATATAACGCCCTTGATCATTGCGCCAATAGTAAGTTTGATCATCAATGCCACGCTGACTGAATGTTGGGTAAGTTTGCTCTGATTCTGCGGAATGGTTAAACACCACATCTAAGATAACTTCAATGCCCGCTTTGTGAAACGCCTTTACCATCGCTTTAAATTCAGCCAATGGATTATTTGTCGCCGCATATTTAGGTTCTACCGCAAACATCGCTAAGGGATTGTATCCCCAATAATTTTGTAAGCCTCGTGCCTGTAAGTGCGGTTCATTTATATGGAAATTTACAGGCAGCAACTCCACCGCAGTTACGCCTAATTCTTTCAAATACGCCAAATTCATAGGATGTGCTAATCCAGTATAAGTACCACGCAACGCCGCAGGGATTTTCTCGTTTAACTGGCTAAACCCTTTAACATGTAATTCATACACAATGGTTTCAGCCCAAGGCGTATTGGGTGAAGTGTCATTTTCCCAATTAAAATCTTCCGAAATCACAACCGCTCTTGGGACAAGATGCGCGTTGTCGCGATTATCCGAAAGCAAGAACCAAGAACGACTTTCTTCGCTACTTAAATCAGGTTTACCATTCACGGCTTTCGCATAGGGATCGAGTATCAATTTCTGCGGATTGGCAAATTCGCCGTGAATACGAAAAGCATATTCCGTACCAGTTTTCACGCCAATTACCGCCAAATGCCACACATTTTCAGTACGTACCATCGGCAAGCGTGTTTCTTGATTTTGTTCGTCAAAAAGGCAAAGTTCTACGCCAGATGCCGCAGCGGAAAACAGGGCGAAATTGGTAATTTGCACGTTGTTTTCGACCGCTTGTGAGTATCCCATTGGAATAGGATTGCCGTTGTTGTAGATTTTGAACATATTTTTATCGCTTTTGTAGGGGCAAATTACATTTGCCCAAAAACATCGGTGGTTTATCAGGGCGAATGTAATTCGCCCCTACAATTTATCTATTCGGATTATTTCGTCTTCAATCTCAAATAAACTGTTGCTAACGGCGGAATGGACACTGAAATCGAATTTTCTCGTCCGTGGCTTTCGATTTGTTCACTTGCGACACAACCAAAATTGCCCACGTTTGAACCTTCGTAATACATCGAATCGGTATTTAAAATTTCTTCGTATTTTCCTGCAACATTCACGCCGATGCGGTAATTGTGGCGAGGCACAGGGGTAAAGTTACTGACGACAATAATACGTTCTCCGTTTGAACTGCGACGTTCAAAGGCGAACACAGAATTTGCCGCATCATCAACGACAAGCCAATCGAAACCCTCTGGGGAGTTATCGAGCTCAAAGAGCGGTCGATTTTTTTGATAAATTTGATTGAGGTCTTTAACCAGCTTCAATACGCCTTTATGCCAGCCTCCGCCAATATTTTCATCAAGCAAGAACCAGTCCAAACTTTCTTCGTAATTCCACTCACGACCTTGAGCAAATTCATTCCCCATAAAGAGTAATTTTTTGCCTGGGTAGCCCCACATATAACCGTAATATGCACGCAAGTTAGCAAATTTTTGCCATGTATCGCCCGGCATCTTGCCAAGAAGTGAATATTTACCGTGAACCACTTCATCGTGAGAAAGTGGTAGCACAAAATTTTCGCTATATTGATACACCATTCCAAAGGTCATTTTGTTGTGATGATATTGGCGGTAAATGGGGTCAAGCTGCATATAGGCGAGCGTATCGTTCATCCAGCCCATATTCCATTTGAAATTGAAGCCCAAGCCGCCGTTTTCGCTCGGGTGGGTTACGCCTGCAAAAGAGGTAGATTCTTCCGCAATAGAAATTGCACCCGCCATTTCACTGTGAATTTTCCAGTTGGTGTGTTTTAAAAACTCGATGGCTTCTAAATTTTCACGTCCGCCGTATTGGTTTGGAATCCACTCGCCTTCGGCACGACTGTAATCGCGGTAAATCATCGAAGCCACGGCATCCACGCGAATACCATCTACACCAAAACGTTCAAGCCAATACAGTGCATTACTGGATAAGAAATTTTTGACCTCATTACGCCCATAGTTATAAATCAAGGTATTCCAATCTTGATGATAGCCTTCGCGAGGGTCTTCATGCTCATACAAAGCTGTACCATCAAATGCAACTAAACCATGCGTATCACTTGGGAAATGCCCTGGCACCCAATCTAAAATCACGTTGATGCCTGCTTCGTGAGCACGTTTTACTAAACGGCGAAATGCCTCAGGTGAGCCAAAACGACTGGTTGGCGAATAAAGTCCAAGTGGTTGATAGCCCCAAGAACCATCAAATGGAAATTCAGAAAGCGGTAAAAATTCTATATGGGTGAAGCCCATCTCTTTTACATAAGGAATTAATTCATCAGCAATTTTATCGTAATCTAGCCAAAAATTGTTTTCTAAATTACGACGCCAAGATCCTAAATGCACTTCATAAATAGAAATTGGTTGGTTGCCTTGGTTTGCTTTTTTGCGTGCTTCAGTCATTTCCACTACATTTGGCAAGGCACTCACTTGCGAAGCTGTATCAGGGCGAAGTTGCGAACTAAAGGCAAATGGATCGGCCTTCAAACGAAGATTGCCATGGCAATCAATTAATTCAAACTTATAGAGCTGTCCTAAACTGGCTTTTGGTAAAAAGAGCTCCCAAACACCACTTTTCGAGTGGAAACGCATCGGGTGGCGACGACCATCCCAATAGTTGAAATCACCTACAATAGAAACTCGTCTTGCATTAGGTGCCCACAAGCGGAAATTCACCCCGCTCACACCATCACATTCCATAAAATGCGCACCAAGCACTTCATATGGGCGAAGCATAGATCCTTCAGAAAGTAGCCATTGTTCTAAATCGTCAATCATTGGATGAAAACGATAAGGATCTTCGATAATTTGTGCTTCATTACCCCAAAAAACCTGTAATTGATAAGCAAAAAATTGACGACAATTTGGAATAACACCAACAAAAAATCCACGCTCATCGACACAATCCAGTTCCGTTATTTCTTTACCACTTTCACGCTCAATCACCACCATTCGATTGGCATCTGGCAATAACGTACGGATTTCAATTCCTTGCTCGGTTTCGTGCATACCAAGCGTAGCAAAAGGATCACCATTGCTCGCATCAAAAAAACCATCAATAATTGCTTGTGTTACTGCAGTTGTCATATTTACTCCTTATACATTTCGCCCTTGGTTAATTTGCACAAAGAACGTTTTTAAAGCTTCATTGCTAAAAATAAACGCTAACGGTTGAGCAAGTTTCTTGCACCAGTTTGGATATTCATTTGAGGTGCTCGGTAAATTAAAACTGATTTCTTGGCTAAGTAAATTTTCTAATTGCACACCAATCAATCGGCTGTTACTTTCCGCTAAATAATAATGGATCATTCGATTTAAATAATCGTGCATCGCCATAGAAAGTGCATCGCCCTCATAATGCGGCGGTAAATAATTATCACGATGCAAACTATTTAATAAGGCTTGTTTATCCATGACACGTTGATCATATTTTTGCTTGAGCACTTCCCCATTCAGAATACCGAGTTGATTAAATAATTCTAAATCACGGCAATGCCAAAAACTTTGTAATGAGGGAACATCATGTGTACCAATAGCGGCATAAGCATTTCGAGGATAATCAGATATACGGGGAAATTCGCCATTTCGTTGGGCAAAATACAATACAAAATAAGAGAAAATTTGAAACTCGTTTAATTTCCACCGCACTTCATCAGGCACAGTGCCGAGATCTTCACCGATAATCAAACATTCATTGCGAACACTTTCAATGGCAAGAATCGCCATTAATTCATTAAAAGGATAATGCACATAAGCACCGTCAGCCGCGGTTTTTCCTTCTGGAATCCACCACAAACGGAATAAGCCCATAACATGATCGATGCGTAGCACACCGAAATATTGCATATTGGCACGTAGCATATCGATAAATGGTGCAAAGCCACGTGCTTTTAGCACTGTTGGATTATAAGGTGGCAAATTCCAATTTTGTCCTACAGGGCCTAACGGATCGGGCGGCGCACCAATAGAGGCATTTACACAATATAAATCAGGATCGCTCCATACATCAGCACTGCCACGAGAACTATTTACGGCTAAATCGCCATAAATACCCAACTTCATGCCAGACTGTTTACAAAGATTTTGTAATGCGGAAAGTTGTTCTTCTGTAAGCCATTGCAACCAAGCAAAAAATTGGATTTTCTCATGGTGTATTTTTAATAGGGCTTTTCTTTTTGCCGCACTTAAATGTTGCCATTCCTTACGCCAGCCAAGCCAACCTATGGTATTTTCTTCTGCTTGATGATCGGCGTGTTCTTGCAAATCCAAGACATTAAATAAACCCTGTAACAACAAAGGTTCACCTTTGTTTTTTAAATACTCAGCAAAGATTTTTCGACGTGTCACAATTTCAACGGATTGACTACGCTGAAAGAAATCAAACAGGGGCTCAAGTGCGGTTAATTTTAAAGCCAAAATTGAAGAATAATCGACGCAATCACTTTCACTTAAAGCAGCAATTTTTGCTTGAATATCCTCACGCTTAAACCAATTTTGTACTGAACGGCAACGCTTAAATTCTGGTAAGTTTGGAATCGCTAAATATAAAAAATTCAACCAACGACGAGAGGAGGAACTATAAGGGCTAGCCCAGTTTGGCACAGCCGGATACGGCAAATGTAATGGATTAATTCCCACATAATCCGCCCCTTGTTTTGCACTTTGTTCAATCAAATAGGCCAAATCGCCAAAATCGCCAATCCCCCAGTTTTGTTCTGAGCGTAAACTGTAAAGTTGCACATTCACGCCCCACACTTTTTTATTTTTTAATACGGATGGTTGAAAAGCTGTTTTAGGAGAAATAAGTAAACGAATGCGGTACTGTTCAGTATCGGAAAAAATAGATAATTGATAATAGCCAAAAGGAAGTGGAGGCAAAGAAAGTGCGGATAAATTTGAAAGTATTTTTTCTAACAGAATAGCATTAGATTCATCAATCAGCTGATAACGATATTCCGCAGATGGTGGCAAATCTAGACGATTGAGTCGATAATCAATCGGTTCATTTTCAAACGCAGCCAGTACATCATCAAACTGTCCTTTCGCTTTTGGCGGAGGCTGCAAAAGCTCAACAAAAGTTGAAACCGTCTTTTCATCCGCGAAAATAAGATGTCCATCAATATCATAGTGAGAAAGCGCGATACCGCATTCTTCTGCTTTTTGTTTGAGAGAATCCGAGATTTGCATAGACACCACATCACAACTGTATAACTCTTGTTAGGGATTATAGCTAAGCTGAAAGTGATGACAACCGGCTTTATTTAAAAGTGTGATCTTCGTCAATAATAAATTCAAACCAATCAATCACATCGCGTTCGTGGATACCATTTTTAATCAAAATATCCGCATTTTTTACAGAATGGGGAGAGCCAGAAATAAGCGGATGCCATTCAGGGAGTGTTTTTCCTTCATAAAGCAAACGATAGGCACAAGTATCAGGCAGCCAATGAAAATCAGGTAAATTCTTTTTGGTGAGTTTGGTGCAATCGGTTTCAATGTTAAAACGCTCTGAATAATTACCGCACTTTCCTGTTTCCAGATCTAAAAGATTACAAGCAATTCGGGTGTAATAGAGTTTTTGGCGTTTACCTCGCCCTTGAATATATTTGCGATAACAGCATTTGCCGCAGCCATCACATAAGGCTTCCCATTCAGATTCAGTCATTTCAAGCAGGGATTTTGTTTGCCAGAAATTGGGTTCAAGTTGCATATTGGATTGCATAGTTGATACAAATAAAAAGTGCGGTCAAAATCACGTTTGTTTTGACCGCACTTGGTTGATTAAAATTAGAATCCTTCTTTTAAGCTTACTGTTAAGTTAAATACCAAATGTTCAGGTCGGCTATCTTTACTATCTGCACAGAAATAACCCTCACGTTCAAATTGGTAGCCTTTCTCTGCTTCTGCATTTGCGAGGCTTTGCTCTACAAAACCTTGTTTTATCACTAAAGAATTTGGGTTTAACACGCTTTCGATATCATCTTCAGCCCCTGGATTTGGTACAGTAAATAAGCGATCATACAAACGGAATTCAGCTGGATGATTATTAACCGCAGAAACCCAATGAATGACACCTTTCACTTTACGTCCATCCGCTGGATTTTTACCTAAAGTTTCAGGATCGTAAGTACAGAAAATCGTGGTGATTTCGCCACTTGCATCTTTTTCTACACGTTCCGCTTTAATCACATAAGCATTACGCAAACGCACTTCTTTGCCTAATACTAGGCGTTTATATTGTTTGTTCGCTTCCTCACGGAAGTCTGCGCGATCAATATAAAGTTCTTTCGTGAACGGCAATTGACGTTCCCCTAATTCAGGACGATTTGGATGATTTGGGGCAGTTAAAACCGCTTCGCTTTCAAAATTTTCAATTACCACACGAACAGGATCAATCACTGCCATTGCGCGTGGTGCATTTTCATTTAAATCCTCACGAATGCAGGCTTCAAGTGCAGAATATTCCACCACGTTATCTTGTTTAGTCACACCAATACGGCGACAAAATTCACGTAACGAAGCTGGTGTATAACCACGACGGCGTAAACCTGAAATGGTTGGCATACGGGGATCGTTCCAACCATCCACGATTTCATCATTTACCAATTTCAATAATTTACGTTTAGACGTCAATGTGCCTTCTAAATTTAAACGTGAAAATTCATATTGATGCGGTAATGGACGCTCAATACTGATATTTTCCAATACCCAGTCATATAAACGACGGTTATCTTGGAATTCTAATGTACAGATTGAATGAGTGATACGTTCGATTGCATCAGAGATACAGTGAGTGAAATCGTACATTGGGTAAATACACCATTTGTCACCTGTTTGGTGATGGCTAGCGAATTTAATACGATAAATTACTGGATCACGCATGACCATAAATGGCGATGCCATATCAATTTTTGCACGTAAACTTACTTTCCCCTCTGCAAACTCACCGTTCTTCATTTTTTCAAATAACGCTAAGTTTTCTTCAATAGTGCGGTCACGATATGGGCTGTTTTTACCAGGTTCGGTTAAGGTACCACGATATTCACGCATTTCTTCTGGAGAAAGTTCATCAACATAAGCCAAACCTTTTTTAATCAATTCAATCGCATAGCCATAAAGCGCATCGAAGTAATCAGATGCATAACGCGGTTCGCCCTCCCATTTAAAACCTAACCATTCCACATCCGCTTTGATAGAATCTACATATTCCACGTCTTCTTTTACTGGATTGGTATCGTCAAAACGTAGGTTACATAAACCTTGGTATTCTTTTGCCAAGCCAAAATTCAAGCAAATAGACTTTGCGTGACCAATATGCAAATAACCATTCGGCTCTGGCGGAAAACGGGTATGAACGCTTTTATGTTTACCCGAAGCTAAATCTTCATCAATAATTTGGGTAATAAAATTATGAGTGCGGGTATTTTCTGCACCCAAAGATGTCTCTGTATGGCTCATCATTTTCTCTCGTTAAAATAAAAAAATATTCGGCTATTCTATACAAATCTAAGGGAAAATAAAGGTTCATCTCCTGTTCTTGCCATAGAAATACTAGATTTAAATAAAAGATTGTAAAAACTTGCCATAAAAAACCGCCACGAAATTATCGTGGCGATGTATAAATGCACAAAGTGCGGTAAGTTTTTTGAATGTTTAGCTTACCAAACCCAGCCAGCTCCCATTTGATAGGAAATTTTGCTGTTTTTGCCTGCATTCACGGCGATACCGCTTTTTAATGTGATGTAGTGGAGGGAGGCGTATCAACTAAAGCTGCCTAATTTTACGTCATATAGATAAAATATAAAGGAAATATTGTTTTTATAAATAAAAAGTGCGGTGAAAATCTCAAAAATTTTTACCGCACTTTATTGAAATAGAGTTTACATTACAACCACATCAAACTGTTCTTGGTTATAAAACTGTTCTGTTTTTACTTTTACTCGTTTTCCAATAAACATTTCCACTTCTGGCAGTAAACCGTGAGATTCTTCATTAATAAGATATTCTGAAACTGCTGGCGAGGCATAAACAACAAATTGTTCACTACTGAATAAATGATACACCCGAATAATTTCACGCATAATTTCGTAGCAAACTGTCTCAACAGTTTTCACCCGACCACGTCCATGACAAGTTGGGCATTCATCGCATAACACGTGTTCAAGGCTTTCGCGGGTTCTTTTACGAGTCATTTCTACAAGGCCTAATTGCGTAAAGCCATTCACATTAGTTTTCATACGATCTTTAGAAAGCGCATCACATAAAGATTGCAATACTCGATTGCGATGTTCATCTGTTTGCATATCAATAAAATCAATAATGATTATGCCACCAAGATTACGTAGTTGGAGTTGCTGCGCAATGGCTTTAGTTGCTTCAATATTGGTATTGAAGATGGTTTCTTCTAGATTACGATGCCCCACAAATGCGCCTGTATTAATATCAATGGTGGTCATGGCTTCTGTTTGCTCGATAATTAAATAGCCGCCCGATTTGAGATTAACACGTTTATCTAAAGCTGTTTGGATCGCATTTTCAACCCCATACACATCAAAAATAGGTTGATTGCCAGAATAAAGAACAAGTTTATCGCTTAGTTCAGGCATAAATTCATCGGTAAACTCTTTTACTTCGCCAAAGCAAAGTTTAGAGTCGATACGAATTTTTTCTAAGTTTGTGCCGATAAAATCACGCAAAATACGTTGTGGAAGTGCTGGCTCACCGTAAATTTTTGATTTGGTTGGATATTTAGATTTACGTTCTAAAACTTTACGCCATAAGCGTTTTAAAAATTCAGCGTCTTGACGTAATTCTTCTTCGCTTGCCCCTTCTGTGGCGGTACGAATAATAAAACCGCCGAGTTCATCACAAAAAGGTTCAACCAACGCTTTTAAACGGGCGCGCTCTTCTTCGCTTTCAATACGTTGTGAAACGCCTACGTGGCTATTTTCTGGCATAAAAACAAGATAACGTGATGGCAATGTGATATCCGTTGTTAAACGTGCACCTTTTGTACCTAGCGGCTCTTTCACCACTTGTACAACAATATCCTGCCCTTCTCGTACTAATTCTGAAATGCTCTTAACTTTAAATTGCTTTTGTTCATTTTCATCTACACATTCCGTGTGAGATACAATATCAGCGGCGTGTAAAAAAGCCGCTTTTTCCAAACCAATATCAACAAAAGCCGACTGCATTCCTGGTAACACTCGAGTGACACGACCTTTATAAATATTTCCGACAATTCCTCGTTTAGCTTGGCGTTCAATATGCACTTCGCGCAACATTCCTGTTTCGACTAGCGCAATGCGTGTTTCGTTAGGCGTTACGTTCATCAATAACTCGACAGAATCCATTTTATATTCCTAATTTCTTAAATTTCATCAAATATTTAGTCTAAATAGAATAATAGCCCGAAATAAGGTAAAATGCACCCTTTCTGAAATTTTTAACCCATTTTGGACTTATAAAATGTTTGGATTCGACCCAACTCTTATTACTTTTACTATTTATATTTTCGGGATGTTGCTGATTGGCGTACTCGCCTATTATTACACGAATAATTTATCAGATTACATTCTCGGTGGACGTCGTTTAGGCAGTTTTGTTACTGCAATGTCTGCTGGTGCTTCAGATATGTCTGGTTGGCTTTTAATGGGCTTACCTGGTGCGGTATATTTATCAGGCTTAGTTGAAGGCTGGATTGCTATTGGTTTAACTATCGGGGCTTATTTTAACTGGCTTTTAGTGGCTGGTCGTTTGCGTGTTTATACAGAATTAAATAATAATGCGCTCACTCTCCCAGAATATTTTCACAATCGTTTTGGTTCATCACACAAATTATTAAAACTTGTTTCTGCCACTATTATTTTAGTGTTTTTTACTATTTATTGTGCTTCTGGTGTAGTGGCTGGCGCAAAATTATTCCAAAATATATTTTCTGTGGAATATTCCACCGCACTTTGGTACGGCGCAGCGGCAACCATTGCTTACACGTTCATCGGAGGTTTCCTTGCGGTAAGCTGGACAGATACCATTCAAGCCACATTAATGATTTTTGCATTAATTTTAACCCCTGTTTTTGTGTTATTGAGTTTCGCCGATACCGCTCAATTTTCCGCAGTACTAGAACAAGCTGAGGCTGCCGTAAATAAAGATTTCACGGATTTATTTACTTCTACCACACCACTTGGTTTATTAAGTCTTGCGGCTTGGGGATTAGGCTATTTCGGGCAACCGCATATTTTAGCACGCTTTATGGCTGTGGATTCTGTCAAATCACTTATCAAAGCACGTCGTATTAGTATGGGTTGGATGGTGCTTTGCTTAGGAGGAGCAATTGGCATTGGCTTATTCGCTATTCCGTATTTCTTTGCCAATCCAGCTATTGCAGGCACAGTCAATAATGAACCAGAGCAGGTTTTTATTGAATTAGCTAAACTTTTATTTAATCCTTGGATCGCGGGCATATTACTTTCCGCTATCTTAGCCGCTGTAATGAGTACATTAAGTGCTCAATTATTAATTTCTTCAAGCTCAATCACTGAAGATTTCTATAAAGGTTTTATTCGCCCTAACGCATCTGAAAAAGAGCTCGTATGGCTTGGCAGAATTATGGTGTTAGTTATTGCCGCACTTGCTATCTGGATCGCACAAGATGAAAACAGCAAAGTATTAAAACTTGTAGAATTTGCTTGGGCGGGGTTTGGTAGTGCATTTGGCCCTGTTGTACTTTTCTCTCTTTTCTGGAAACGAATGACATCATCGGGCGCAATGGCGGGTATGCTTGTAGGCGCAGTAACAGTATTTGCTTGGAAAGAAGTGGTTCCAGCTGATACTGATTGGTTTAAAGTATATGAAATGATCCCAGGCTTTGCTTTCGCCAGCCTTGCAATTATTGTTATTTCATTACTTTCCAATAAACCAGAACAAGATATTCTTAATACCTTTGATAAAGCAGAAAAGGCTTATAAGGAAGCAAAATGATCGACTTTCGCCCTTTTTATCAACAAATTGCTACTACAAATTTATCGGACTGGTTAGAAACCTTACCACTCCAATTGAAAGAATGGGAAACTCAAACTCATGGCGATTATGCGAAATGGAGCAAAATTGTTGATTTTTTGCCTGATTTACATGCTGATGAAATCGATCTAAAAAGTGCGGTGAAATCTGACCGCACTTCTCCCCTTTCAGAAGGTGAAAAACAACGAATTATCCATCATTTAAAACAATTAATGCCGTGGCGAAAAGGACCTTATCATCTTTTCGGCATTCATGTAGATTGTGAATGGCGTTCAGATTTTAAATGGGATCGTGTTCTTCCTCATTTAGCTCCCCTGCAAGGTCGCACTATTTTAGACGTGGGTTGTGGCAGCGGTTATCATATGTGGAGAATGGTAGGCGAAGGCGCAAAAATGGTGGTCGGGATTGATCCTACCGAGCTTTTCCTTTGCCAATTTGAAGCTGTACGCAAACTGCTTAATAATGATCGTCGAGCAAATCTTATCCCGCTAGGTATTGAGCAAATGCAACCATTAGCGGCATTTGACACTGTATTTTCAATGGGCGTACTCTATCATCGTAAATCCCCATTAGATCATTTAAGCCAATTGAAAAATCAATTGGTAAAAGGTGGCGAATTGGTATTAGAAACATTAGTGGTGGATGGCGATGTAAATACTGTGCTCGTACCAGCAGATCGCTATGCGAAAATGAAAAATGTTTATTTTATCCCCTCTGTCGCTGCACTAATTAACTGGCTAGAAAAAGTTGGCTTTACCAACGTACGTTGTGTGGATGTAGCGACAACTACATTAGAAGAACAGCGTAAAACTGATTGGTTAGAAAATGAAAGCCTAATTGATTTTTTAGATCCAAATGATCACAGTAAAACCATTGAAGGTTATCACGCACCGAAAAGAGCGGTAATTTTAGCGAACAAATAAAAAAGGGAATTATTCCTTTTTTATTTTACTCGCATTTCATATTTACAAAGAATAATACTCTAATTCTACTGAAGTTAATGTGGATAATAAGGTTTCAGCCATTGTTTTATGGCTCAATTTTAATGCTTTTTCAGCCATCACAATTCGCTCAATATCACTCAATTTTTTATCATTTAAATACGCAAAATTAAGTGCGGTTTGCAACGCTGGCAAACTCGGATTAAATGCGGCGTTTTCTGCATAACGTCCTGTCACCACATCACCATTTTTAAATAAAATCGTAATGCCGTGCGGACTATTTGAATAAGGACAATGAGATTGATTTGCCGCTAAAATAGCTTGATTAACCAAATCATCTTGATGATCAGCAACTAAATCATGATTTTCTTCCGCCAAAAGATGCACTGCAATATCGAGATCTTTTGGCCCAAAAGCATCCGGTAAATAAGAATGTAATGGATTATTTTGGCTATGCGGCAAATGAATTGAAATTTTTTCAGCACCGTGCAATTCATTCATAAATTGACGACAATGTCCGCACGGCGTGTAATTGACCACCATATCTGAAATACGGCGTTCATTACGCAACCAAGCGTGAGAAATTGCACTTTGTTCCGCGTGAATCGTTTGCTGAATGGCTGAATTAGCAAATTCTTGATTCGCGCCGAAATAAAAATCCCCTTGTTCGCCAATAGCAATTGCCCCCACATTAAAATGAGAAATAGCAGTATGACTATAACTTGCAGCAAGTGGCAACAAGTGCATAGCCAATTTTAGTGGGGTAAGTTCAAAATTATGACAAAGCTGCTGCACTTGGGAATAATTTAAAAAACCAGCCCAATTTTGTGAACGAAGTTCATTCACAATAGCTTGATTAAGTGCATCATCTTGTGGCAAGGTGCGCTTAATAAGTTCTTGCATAACATATCCTTAGAAAAAATATTAAAAATTATAACTGTACTTATTAAATCAAAATTTATTGTTAGCTGCGATAGTTTGATTAAATATTCATTAAAATTGTGATCTTGATCACTTATTTGATAGCTTCTATTTATTACAATTTCTTAACAAATAAGACTAAGGCTATCAATTATATTGAATAGAACAATTTCACTTCAAATTATAGAAAGGTATAATACCCATATCAAAGGGAGGGCATTAGCTCAATTATTCAACTAGAAAAAGGAAATTATTATGTCAAAAACATCAATCGGACTAGATAAAGTTCAATCAGCAGAATTAGCCGATAAACTTAACGAATTACTTGCAACCTACCAAGTTTTCTATACTAATGTGCGGGGCTACCACTGGAACATTAAAGGCGTAAACTTCTTTGCATTACACGCAAAATTTGAAGAAATTTATACTAATTTAGTTGCTAGAGTAGATGAGGTGGCTGAACGTATTTTAACTTTAGGTTACACACCAAATAATGCTTACAGCCAATACTTAAAAATATCTCGAATTAAAGAAGATATTGCAGTAAGTGAGGCACAAGAATGTTTATCAGGCACATTACAAGGTCTAAAAACATTACTAGATCAACAACGTGAAATTCTTGCTTTTGCAAATAACGCTAATGATGAAGGTACTGCATCACAAATGAGTGACTATATTAAAGAACAAGAAAAATTAGTATGGATGTTCCAAGCAGCGTGCCAAACTTGCCATAATTAATGAATAAATTTCAACGCTAACGAAAACTAACCTGCAATTAATCTAACTCAATAAAGTTAGATTAATTTAATTTGTCTAAGATTAAATTTGATCCAGCAAATTACCTCAAAAGTAAGAGTTTCCTATTTAGAATAAGAATGTCAAATTCAGTCTGAATAAAGGAAACTCTTATACCTATTATTCACAGTGATCTCTTTAAACTAATTTAGTTAATTTAGCCACTAAATTTAACGTTTTTTAAATCAGTAAATAAATCTATAGAAATAAATATTGTAGAGCGTTAAAAATTTTGATTATTAACTATTTTTTTAGTTGATAAAATATATTCTTGAGAATTTAGAGTTAAATTAATAGGATAAAAAATAATTTAAAATGAAGAAATATTAAATTTGTTAGCTATTTTATTATTTCTTGTCCAATTAGATAAAAAAAGCCCCTAAATAATTAGGGGCATTAAAAAGGAATTTATGAATAAAATCTCTAAAGTTTAGCTTCATCAAAGGAATCTCGATAAAACGCCACCATTATATTGAGTAATCTAAAGAATAGCAAGAAAAATCTTTACATTTCTTTACAAATCTTTACATTTCAGCATTTCGATAATTACTTGGACAGTATTTTCCATGCCTTGTAAAGAAACCAACTCGTGTTTACTATGGAAATTATAGCCGCCAGTAAAAATATTTGGGCATGCTAAACCTTTAGAGGCTAAAAATGCCCCATCTGTACCGCCTCGAATCGGCTTATGATTTGGTTTAATTCCCACCGCTTTCATTGCGCGATCAGCAAGTTCAATTGATTGAGGAACGTTTTTTACCACATCATACATATTTTGGTAGCTATCTTGAATTTCTAACTCTATAGGCTTTTTCAAACCTTTTTTAGCATTAAATTTTTCCACCTGATTTTTAATAAAAGCTTTTCTTTGTGCGAAATTCTGTTCGTCAAAATCACGAATCAAATAGGTAAGCTCTACTTGCTCAATATCGCCAGAAAAATCTTCTAAATGATAAAAGCCCGCTTTCCCATCGGTTTTTTCTGGTACTTCATCAACAGGAAAAACTTGCTGAAATTCACAAGCTAAAGTCAGCGCATTCAGCATTTTTCCTTTTGCATAACCTGTGTGAATATTTCGCCCGAAAAACCGCACTTTTGCCGTTGCAGCATTAAAGTTTTCGTATTCTAATTCCCCTACTTCTCCCCCATCAATGGTATATGCCCAATCACAGGAAAACTTTTCCATTGGGAAATAATGGATTCCCAAACCAATTTCTTCATCAGGCGTAAAAGCAACACGAATATTGCAATGGGGAATATTCTCTTTTTGAAGAATGGAAAGTGCGGTCATAATTTCTGCAATTCCCGCTTTATTGTCAGCCCCAAGCAAAGTGGTTCCATCAGTAACAATAAGCGTTTGTCCGACTAATTTTTGCATAAAAGAATAATAAACAGGGCTAATAAATTCCTCGCCAATACCTAATGCAATATCTCCGCCACGATATTCTTCTATCACTTCTGGGCGTACATTTTTACCACTACATTGTGGAGACGTATCAAGATGCGCAACTAAACCAATGGTTTTCGTTAAGTTAGGATCATTAGCGGGTAAAAATGCTGTTACCACTGCATATTTACTTACTTCAACATTCTCCAAACCAAGTTGGATTAATTCTTTTTGCAACTGCATGGCTAACTTCATTTGCCCGACTGAGCTGGGGGAATGCTTCGCATGAGGTTTTGATTGGGTGTGAAAAGACACATAATGTAAAAATCGTTCTAAAAGTTCTGTTTTATCTATTTGAGAAATCATATTCTCGCTCCTTTTAAAAATCTCTTTTTTAGTTTAACGAGAAAAATAGAAAACATCTTGATATATAACAATATTTATAAAATTAACGAAGTAAAATTCATCGAAAGTGCGGTTAAATTTCTCGTTATTTTTATGAACGGCAGTTTTTTTACTTTCTAAGGTATTAAGTCCTTTTCATTATTAATAATTCACTATATCATAGGCGTCTATTTTTATATGTCGCCCCTGCAGTCTTGCAGGTTTTATTTCTACTCAGTACCAAATCATTGGTGAAATTAGGGAGAAAACCAAAGCTAGTGGAAAATCAGCTTCAAAACAAGCCTATTATTGAGCTTCGTTCAATCAAAAAATCCTATGGTTCTAACACCATTATTAACAATTTCAATCTTACAATTAATAACGGTGAGTTTGTCACTATTCTTGGCCCCTCAGGCTGTGGTAAAACCACAGTTTTACGCTTACTTGCTGGCTTAGAAGAATTGGATTCAGGTAGCATTATTTTAGATGGTGAAGATATCACCAATGTGCCAGCAGAAAAACGTCATATTAATACGGTATTCCAAAGCTATGCGCTATTTCCACATATGACAATTTTTGAGAACGTGGCTTTCGGTTTGCGTATGCAAAAAGTACCAAACGAGGAAATTAAACCGCGTGTTTTAGAAGCCTTGCGTATGGTACAACTAGAAGAGATGGCTGATCGTAAGCCAACTCAACTTTCTGGCGGACAACAACAACGTATTGCCATCGCTCGTGCCGTAGTAAATAAACCAAAAGTGTTGTTACTTGATGAGTCTTTATCTGCATTGGATTACAAATTGCGTAAACAAATGCAACAAGAACTCAAAATGTTACAACGTCAGCTTGGCATTACCTTTATTTTCGTCACCCACGATCAAGAAGAAGCGATTACAATGTCTGATCGTATTGTATTATTGCGTAAAGGTAAAATCGCACAGGATGGTTCTCCACGTGAAATCTATGAAGATCCAGCTAACTTATTCGTTGCTCGTTTCATTGGCGAAATTAACGTATTTGAAGCTACTGTGATTGAACGAAAATCAGAACAAGTTGTACTGGCAAATGTTGAAGGTCGTATTTGTGATATTTATACGGATATGCCTGTGGAAAAAGATCAAAAACTTCAAGTACTCCTTCGCCCTGAAGATATTGTGATTGAAGAATTAGATGAAAATGAACATTCTAAAGCAATTATCGGTCATATTATTGACCGCACTTATAAAGGAATGACATTAGAATCAACGGTAGAGTTTGATCATAACGGAATGCGTGTCCTTGTAAGTGAATTCTTTAATGAAGATGATCCACATATGGATCATAGCATAGGACAACGCGTAGGTATCACATGGCACGAAGGCTGGGAGGTTGTACTCAACGATGAAGATAATCAATAATAAATTCCAGAAAATTACTGTTGCGATTATCTTCAGTTGGCTAATCTTCTTTGTGCTGATTCCAAACTTATTGGTACTTGCCGTAAGTTTTCTGACTCGAGATGGTAGCAACTTTTATGCATTCCCAATTACTATTGAAAACTATACAAACTTGTTTAATCCGCTTTATGCACAAGTTGTGTGGAATTCATTGTCTATGTCGGGCATCGCCACCATTATTTGCTTACTAATAGGTTATCCATTTGCTTTTATGATGAGTAAAATTCATCCTAAATATCGACCGCTCTTATTGTTCCTTGTGGTTTTACCATTTTGGACAAACTCGTTAATTCGTATTTATGGAATGAAGGTATTTCTTGGCGTGAAAGGCATACTTAACACGATGTTAATTGATATGGGAATTTTGAGTGCGCCAATTCGTATTTTGAATACCGAAATTGCGGTAATCATTGGCTTAGTTTATTTACTATTGCCATTTATGATTTTACCACTCTACTCTGCCATTGAAAAACTAGATAATCGTTTATTAGAAGCAGCACGAGATTTAGGCGCAAATACATTCCAACGTTTCTTCCGAGTGATTTTACCATTAACTATGCCAGGCATTATCGCGGGTTGTTTATTGGTATTATTGCCAGCAATGGGAATGTTTTATGTAGCAGACCTACTCGGTGGAGCAAAAGTCTTGCTTGTTGGTAACGTAATTAAGAGCGAATTCTTAATTTCTCGTAACTGGCCATTTGGTTCTGCAGTCAGTATTGGTTTAACTGTTCTAATGGCATTGTTGATTTTCGTGTACTACCGAGCGAATAAACTATTGAATAAGAAAGTGGAGTTAGAATAATGAGTCGTTTACTACGTAATGCATTTATGTTTGTGGTATACGCTTATTTGTATATCCCAATTATTATTTTAGTCACTAATTCCTTTAACAAAGATCGTTATGGTTTGAGTTGGAAAGGTTTTAGCTGGAACTGGTACGAGCGTTTATTTAATAACGACACCTTAATACAAGCTGCGATTCATTCGGTAACTATTGCATTTTTTGCGGCTACCCTAGCTACTATTGTAGGTGGATTAACTGCAATCGCACTTTATCGCTATCGATTCCGCGGTAAACAAGCAGTAAGCGGTATGCTATTTATCGTTATGATGTCTCCAGATATTGTAATGGCAGTATCTTTACTTGCATTATTTATGGTTGTGGGTATTTCATTGGGCTTCTGGTCTTTACTACTTGCCCACGTAACTTTCTGTTTACCGTATGTGACCGTAACTATCTTCTCTCGCTTAAATGGCTTTGATTCCAGAATGTTAGAAGCGGCGAAAGACTTAGGTGCAAGCGAAGTGACTATTTTACGTAAAATTATCCTTCCTTTAGCATTACCTGCAGTTGTATCTGGTTGGTTATTAAGTTTCACTATTTCATTAGATGATGTTGTGGTTTCATCATTTGTCAGTGGTGTAAGTTATGAAATCTTACCATTGAGAATATTCTCTCTAGTGAAAACCGGTGTAACACCTGAAGTTAATGCTTTAGCAACGATTATGATCGTGCTTTCATTAGCTCTTGTCGTTTTAAGCCAGCTAATTACACGAAAAAATAACCATTAATTAACAAAAGGTTTCACAAACCTTTGAATTTAAAATAGAATACGCCTTGACGCACAATCAAGGCGTTTTTTTATGCCTGTCATTCGGCAGGTGGTTTTTTACGACTCTTTAACAGGAGAACAAACAAAAATGAAAAAATTTGCAGGTTTAATTACTGCCAGCTTCGTAGCTGCAACTTTAACCGCTTGCAACGATAAAGATGCTAAGCAAGAAACTGCAAAAGCTACGGCTGCTGCTAATGACACTGTGTATCTCTACACTTGGACTGAATATGTACCAGATGGTCTTTTAGATGAGTTTACTAAAGAAACTGGCATCAAAGTTATCGTTTCAAGCCTAGAATCAAACGAAACAATGTACGCTAAACTCAAAACTCAAGGCGAGTCTGGTGGCTATGATGTTATCGCACCTTCTAACTACTTCGTTTCTAAAATGGCACGCGAAGGAATGTTAAAAGAACTTGATCACAGCAAATTACCTGTTCTTAAAGAATTAGATCCTGATTGGCTCAATAAACCTTATGATAAAGGTAACAAATACTCTCTTCCGCAACTTTTAGGTGCGCCGGGTATCGCATTCAATACCAACACTTACAAAGGCGAACAATTCACTTCTTGGGCAGACTTATGGAAACCTGAATTTGCAAACAAAGTTCAATTATTAGACGATGCGCGTGAAGTATTCAACATCGCTTTATTGAAAATTGGTCAAGATCCAAATACTCAAGATCCAGCCATTATCAAACAAGCCTATGAAGAATTATTGAAATTACGTCCAAATGTACTTTCTTTCAATTCCGATAACCCAGCTAACTCGTTCATTTCAGGCGAAGTGGAAGTGGGTCAATTATGGAATGGTTCGGTACGTATTGCTAAAAAAGAAAAAGCACCTTTAAATATGGTATTCCCAAAAGAGGGGCCTGTACTTTGGGTTGATACTCTTGCAATTCCTGTAACAGCTAAAAATCCTGAAGGCGCACACAAGCTGATTAACTACATGTTAGGGAAAAAAACAGCTGAAAAATTAACCTTAGCTATCGGTTACCCAACCTCAAATATTGAAGCGAAAAAAGCATTACCAAAAGAAATCACTGAAGATCCAGCGATTTATCCGTCAGCTGATATATTAAAAAATAGTCACTGGCAAGATGACGTTGGCGATGCAATTCAATTCTATGAACAATATTATCAAGAATTAAAAGCAGCAAAATAATTGGTCAATTAGCAAAGAATTAAAATCTGATTCTGTGCAATATTTCCTCTAAATAAAAACGCCCTTTAGGGCGTTATTTTTTAAGATTTACCGTCAGCCAAATTTTTCTTTTCTTCTAATTCTTCCCAGCGTAAAAATGCTGTTTCTAATTCGGCTTCAGTATCCGCCAATGCTTTTAATTTAGCGTCGGTAATATCGTGAGCTTGTTGGAAAAATGCTGGATCGGCTATTTCAGCTTGAAGTACGGTGATTTTAGTTTCCAACTCTTCCAATAGTTGTGGAAGTTGTTCTAGCTCTCGTTGTTCTTTATAAGAAAGTTTCACGGATTTCGGCTTAGAAGTGCGGTCATTTTTCACCGCACTTTCTTCTTTTAGTGGTTCAGATTTCTTCGCCTTAGCCTGTTCTTCCACCGCTTTGCTTGCCCAAAAATTGGCTTGTTGCTGTTTCGCATCAAAGAATCCTCCCACATACTTATTCAAATGCCCTTCACCTTCGAATAAATAACATTCTGTCGCAGTATTATCGATAAATTGACGGTCATGGCTCACAATTAACAATGTGCCTTGATAATCAGTCAAAATTTCTTCTAAAAGCTCCAATGTTTCTACATCAAGGTCATTGGTTGGTTCGTCAAGAATCAATAAATTATTTGGTTGGAGCAACAATTTTGCGAGTAATAAACGATTTCGTTCTCCCCCCGATAAGGCTTTAACTGGGGTCATTGCACGTTTTGGCGGGAACAAGAAATCTTGCAAATACCCTAGCACATGACGTTTTACACCATTGATTTCAATATCTTGTTTACCATCTGCCACATTATCCATTACGGTTTTTTCGGGATCTAAATCAGCACGGTATTGGTCAAAATAAGCAATGTCTAATTTAGTACCACAACGGATTTTGCCTGATGTTGGCTGAATTTCACCCAGCAATAATTTAATGAACGTGGTTTTCCCACAGCCATTTGGCCCAACAAGGGCAATTTTGTCTCCACGTAAAATCGTTGTTGAAAAATCTTTTAACAAGGTTTTTCCTGCGATTTCATAGCTCACATCTTCCATTTCAAAGACAATTTTGCCTGAACGGCTTGAGGTATCTAATTGTAATTTGGCTGTTCCCATTACCTCACGGCGTTGTCGGCGTTCCTCACGCATCGCTTTTAATGCTCGCACTCGCCCTTCATTTCTTGTGCGGCGAGCCTTGATACCTTGGCGAATCCACACTTCTTCCTGTGCAAGACGTTTATCAAATAATTCATTCTGCAAGGCTTCAACGCGTAGATTTTCTTCTTTCGTGGTTAAATATAAATCGTAATTGCCAAGATAAGACTGCAATTGACCGCGATCTAAATCCACAATGCGTGTTGCCATTTTGCGAATAAAAGAACGGTCATGGGAAATAAATACAATGCTACCTTGGAAATCCAGTAAGAAATTTTCCAGCCATTCAATAGCTTCCACATCCAAGTGGTTAGTTGGTTCATCAAGTTGCTAATTTTGTCACTTGGCATGAAACGGCGAAAAAGTGCGGTGCAAAAATTCGAGTTTTACCGATTTTAGATAATTGGCTAATTGATGAAAATGCGCTGATTTCAGCCCTTTCTGAAAAAACAAAACTCGTTGCGCTGAATTTTGTTTCAAATGTCACGGGCACAGAACAGCCGATTAAACGCCTGATTCAACTGGTTAGAAAACATAGTCATGCGTTGGTTTTAGTGGATGCAGCACAAGCGATTAGTCATATTAAAATTGATTTACAAGACTTAGATGCAGACTTTCTCGCATTTTCTGCCCATAAAATTTATGGCCCAAATGGGCTTGGTGTTTTAACAGGAAAATTGACCGCACTTTCTCAACTTCAACCGCTCTTTTTTGGTGGGAAAATGGTTGAGCGTGTGTCAAATGATCGTATTACTTTTGCCGAATTGCCTTATCGTTTAGAAGCAGGCACACCCAATATTGCTGGGGTTATTGGCTTTAATGCGGTGCTGGATTGGCTACAAAAATGGGATTTTACCGCAGCAGAACAGCACGCTATATCCTTGGCTGAATCCGTCAAAGTGCGGTTAAAATCTTACGAGAATTGCCGATTATTCAATTCTCCTCAAGCAAGCACCGTTGTTTGCTTTGTATTTGATGGCATTGACTGTTCTGATCTTTCTACACTTTTGAGCGAACAAAATATTGCGCTTCGTGTGGGCGAACATTGTGCCCAGCCTTATTTAGCACGCTTAGGCGAACGCACCACATTACGCCTGTCTTTTGCCCCTTATAATACACAAGAAGATGTAGAGGCATTCTTCACCGCCTTAGATAAAGCACTGGATTTATTACAATGATAGAACAATTAAAACAAGCTAAAAATTGGGAAGATCGCTATCGCCTGATTATTCAAGCAGGCAAAAATTTACCTCGCCCAAGCGATAATGAACTCGCTCAAATGCAACCTATTACTGGCTGCGAAGCACAAATGTGGTTTCAAATTATGCCTAAAAATGACCGCACTTTTCAATTCAGCGGATTTAGCGAAGCCAGAATTATGAATGGCTTACTTTGGATTTTATTCAATCAAATCAATGGCAAAACAACGGATGAATTGAATACATTTGATATTACTGTATTTTTTAGCGAACTCGGCATTTCACAACGTTTAAGTGAAATGCGTTTAAACGGCTTAAACCAAATCGGACAGCAATTAAAAAATTTATGTATTTAATCGAAACCTATTTTCGCCTGACTGCGCTCGAAAATAATATTGAATCACAAAGTCGTTTACTCAATGCAGTGATCGATCAATGGCGGTATAACGGGCAAATTATCGGACGTGAAATTCCTTTATATTTAGCGGAAGAAGATGGCGCACAAGGTTTTGCTATGCGTGTCATTTGCCCTGAGCAAGATAGTCTTTTCCCACAAAATAATAACGCAGAAGTGAATCGGGCATTACAAGAAGCCGAAAAGTGCGGTGTAATTTTTGATGGTTTTCAACTTGTGGGCGATGATTTCAATTCAGATCAAACGGCAGAAAATGCGTCGCCAGCTTGGCAAGTGCTTTACACAACTCATTTACAAAGCTGCTCACCGATTCATAGTGGAGAAAATTTCGCACCAATTCCGTTGTATAAACAGTTGAAAAATCAACCGCACTTAAGCCAAGATCTGATTAAATGGCAAGAAAATTGGCAAGCCTTATCGCTATTAGCCATTACTTCCGCTTCGCCGTGACGCATAATAAAAATGTTCATTTTGCTTTCCTAAAAACTTTATAAAAATAAACCGCACTTTACTAAGTGCGGTCAAAAATTAATTAATTTTTTTCACGGCTTCTGCAATTTCTTCTGCACATTGTTGTGCAAGTTCAGCATCTTGGCATTCCACCATAACGCGAATAAGTGGTTCCGTACCCGATTTACGCAATAAAATACGACCTTTACCTTCTAAGCGTTTTTCAACCTCTGCGGCAACAGATTTTACAGCATCATTTTCAAGTGGATTTTCCCCACCTGCAAAACGTACATTGATTAACACTTGAGGGAATAATTTAACCGCACTTGCTAATTCATTTAATGATAATTTATGCTGTGCCATCGCCGCCAATACAGCTAATGACGCAACAATGCCATCTCCCGTTGTATTCTTATCCGCAATGATAATATGTCCTGAATTCTCCCCCCCAAGCGTCCAATCATTTTCAACCATTTTTTCCAATACATAACGGTCTCCCACGTTTGCACGTAAGAAAGGAACGCCAAGCATTTTTAAGGCTATCTCTAGGCTCATATTACTCATTAAGGTGCCAACGACACCGCCTTTTAATTGACCTGAGCGCAATGCTTAAATCAAGACATTTATTATTTGCGTAAAGTTTCATAAAGTGCGGTTAATTTTTAGAGTGATTTTGGTGGGCGATTATAGCGAAATACATCCAAGAAAAAAATCATTAGGAAAAAATAAAGCCTTTCCGAAGAAAGGCTTTGATGAGTTAAACATTAAAATCATCGGTATTTTCTACCGCACTTTCGGGCTTTGTATCATTCGTTGTTGAATTTGCATAAGCAGCCTGCTGAGTTTTCGGCTCTCCCCAACCTGATGGCGGTGTGATAGGTTCGCGATTCATCAATTGTTTAATTTGCTCTTCTTCAATGGTTTCATATTTGACTAACGCATCTTTCATCGCATGAAGAATATCCATATTGTCGATCAAAATCTCTCTTGCTCTCGCATAGTTACGATTTACAATTGCACGCACTTCTTCATCAATCGAATGCGCAGTTTCATCTGACATATGTTTCGCTTTCGCCATTGAACGACCTAAGAAAACCTCGCCCTCATCTTCCGTATAAAGAATCGGACCTAACTTTTCAGAGAATCCCCATTGCGTTACCATATTACGCGCGATATTAGTTGCGACTTTAATATCATTTGATGCACCTGTTGAGATATTTTCTTCGCCGTAAATCAAATCTTCCGCTAAACGCCCTGCATACAAGGTAGAAAGCTTACTTTCTAATTGTTTTTGGCTAATACTAATTTGATCACCTTCAGGTAAGAAGAATGTCACACCCAAGGCACGTCCTCGAGGAATAATCGTCACTTTGTGAACAGGATCGTGTTCAGGCACTAAATACCCCACAATCGCATGACCAGCTTCATGATAAGCAGTGGATTCTTTTTGCTTATCCGTCATAATCATAGTGCGACGCTCTGGCCCCATATTGATTTTATCTTTCGCTTTTTCAAACTCAAGCATGGTTACCGTACGTTTATTCACTCGAGCAGCAAACAAAGCCGCCTCATTGACTAAATTTGCTAAATCTGCACCAGAATAGCCCGGCGTACCACGCGCTAACGTCATTGCATCAACATCTTGCGCAACAGACACTTTACGCATATGCACTTTTAAGATTTGCTCACGACCTTTCACATCAGGTAAGCCAACAACTACTTGCCGGTCAAAACGGCCTGGACGAGTTAAAGCTGGATCAAGTACATCTGGACGGTTAGTTGCTGCAATAACAATTACGCCGTCATTACCGCTAAAGCCATCCATTTCAACTAGCATTTGGTTTAAGGTTTGTTCACGCTCATCGTGTCCGCCGCCTAAGCCCGCACCACGTTGGCGACCCACTGCATCGATTTCATCATAATACCATTGATTAATGTAATAGACATTAAATGATAATGATTTTCATTGCTTAATTTGTTATATTTTTTTATACTTGTAACCTTTTTTTAACCTAGATTTAACTTTTGGGAAGCAATTTATGAATTTTAAATTAAGCTTAGTTTACACCGCACTTTTTGCTGGGATTTCTGTTTCTGCGTTAGCAGAAACGCAACATAAAGCTAATACTGAAACGATTGAACAAATTAATGTTCAAGATACAGGTATTAAACAAAATGGTTATCAAACAACAGGGACATCTGTCGTATCAAAAGCTGAAGTGCCAGTATTCGACACGCCAAACACAGTAAATATTCTTTCAACTAAACTACTAGAAGATCGCAAACCTGAATCACTCATTGATGCGCTTTATAACGTCAGTGGTGTGAGCCAAGCGAATACGTTAGGTGGTATGTTTGATGCTATCCAAAAACGTGGTTTTGGTAGAAACCGTGACAACTCAATTATGCGTAACGGTTTACAAGCTGGCCCAGCTAAAAACTTTAGCGCGACAACTGAAACCGTTGAAGTTTTAAAAGGACCTGCATCTGTACTTTATGGTATTCAAGATCCAGGTGGTGTAGTTAATATCATTACTAAAAAACCACAACAAACGCCACGTTATGTCGTTGGTGGAACCTTAGGTAATCATAGCCTGTGGGGAACGCAATTAGATTTTACTGGTGGTTTAGGAAATGGTTTTGCTTACCGCTTTATCTATGACAAACAAGAAAAAGACTACTGGCGTAATTTTGGCAAAGTGAAAAATACGACTTACGCCCCCTCTCTTTCTTGGGAAAATGATAAAACTAAAGTGCTTCTTTCTTATGAACACAAAGATATTCTTGAGCCATTTGATCGTGGTACAAATCTTTTAACGGCAACTAATGCATTACCAGATATTCCTGTATCGCGTCGTTTAGATGAGCCAAATAATGAAACCACGGTAAAAACAGATAATATTGATTTTAAAGTTGAGCACAAATTAAGTGACTGTTGGAAATTAAATTTTGGCTATAGCTACGCACGTTATAAATATTTCTATAATCAAGCCCGAATTAAAGATATTAATGTATCAAACATTAATCAACCAAAAAAAACCAATAAAACACTTGGATTAACTGCTCGTAGCGCAACTCGAGATATTGAGCAACAAACTGGAGAGCAACGTATCCATAGTATTTCTTTAAACACAGTCGGGGAATTTGCTATTGGAGATATTGCGAATCGCTTTGTTGTGGGCACAGATCTTATGAGAAATAAAATGGATTTAGGACCAATTTATAATACTAGAGACATAAATGATGGTAAGGTTATTAATATTGACAACCCAAATTATACCAATCCAGTGGCAATAAAGAAAAATGAAAATAACAATGCCTACCAATTTAATCACTTAAAAACTTTAGGTCTTTATATTCAAAATACCACTTATTTTACAGATAACTTTATTATAACGGGAGGACTTCGTTATGAATATTTTGATCAAGTTGTTGGTCGATCAACATTAAAGAATATTAGAAGTGGATATCTGGCTCAAAAAGACGGGAAACTTCTCTATCAGTTAGGTAGTGTTTATAAATTTACTCCAAATATTGCAACATTTTTTAACCATGCAGAATCATTCCGTCCACAAAATAATAGAACGCTTATTATTAATGGCGAACTTCCTGCTGAACAGGGCAAATCTTTTGAAACAGGTCTAAAATATGAGAATGCATATTTAAATGCAACTGTAGCTTTATTTAATATAAACAAACGTAATGTTGCAGAAACAGTTAATGTTAATGGCACAAATGAACTACAAATTGTTGGAAAACAGCGTTCTCGTGGCATTGAGTTTGATCTAAATGGACAACTTACTGATAATTTAAGTATTGCAGCAAACTATACTTACACAAAAGTAAAAAACCTAGAAAATCACAACAATAAATTAGCTGTTGGTAAACAACTTTCTGGCGTACCAAAACATCAAGCATCATTATTCTTAGCCTATAATATCGGCGAATTTGATTTTGGTAATATTCGTGTCGGTGGAGGTGCGCGTTATTTAGGTTCTTGGTATGCCTATAATAATACTTATACAAAAGCGTATAAACTTCCACAGGCTATTGTTTATGATGCATTTATTGCCTATGACACAAAAATTTCAGGGAAAAAAGTATCCTTTCAGTTAAATGGTAAAAACTTATCTAATAAAGTTTACTCCCCATCAACTTCAGGGAATGCAAGCAGAACGCTTATTCCTGTTGCGTTAGGCTATGCTCGTGAAGTTATATTAAACACTAAAATTGAATTTTAATTTAGTCATTAAAACCTAGGGCAAACTGGATTCGCTCTTTTTCTATTTATGGAAAACTAATGAACTGGCAAACCGAACTTAATAATAGTTTAAACTGGATTTTAACCGCACTTTTTTGGGTGATATTGTGCTTTAGCGTAACAATGTTAGCCTTAAAACAAACTACTTTCGGCAAAAAATTCTGGTGTATTGTCTCTCCATCAATGGATAAAAAAACAAGCATTAAACTAATTTTAATGTTGTTAGCGCTATTTATAATGATATTGTTGGAAGTACGATTTAGTGTACTTAATTCATTTTTTTACAATGGATTGTATAGCTCAATGCAAGAATTAAATATTAAGAAATTTTGGTTCTTTGCAAAGCTAAATGCTCTCCTTGTGGTAGCACAAGTTATACATGCCATTGCTGATTACTTCTTTCAACAAGTATTTGAAATTCGTTGGTTGGAAAGCTTTAATGCAACACTTGTTAAACGCTGGCTAAATAAGAAAAAATACTATCGCCTAAAATATGAACGAGATTTACCGGATAATATCGATCAACGTATCGAACAAGATGCGAGAGAATTTATTACCAGTACGGTACAAATTGTGCGAGGCGTGATTAACTCGGTGCTCACGACCATTGAATTTACGATTATTTTATGGTCACTTTCCGGCGTATTAACTTTATTCGGATTTAATATCGAAAAAGGCGTTGTTTTCTTCATTTATGCCTTTATTATTTTTGCAACACTTATGTCTGTGTGGATTGGTCGCCCTCTAATTAAGCTAAATTTTACGAAAGAAAAACTCAATGGCAATTATCGTTATTCCTTAATCCGTGTACGAGACAATGCAGAAAGCATTGCTTTTTATAATGGCGAGCCAAAAGAACAAACTTTCTTACAACATCAATTCCGTCAAATTATTCATAACCGTTGGTCCATTGTATTAAAAATGTTGGGCTTAAATAGTTTCAACTCTGGAGTAACTCGCGTGGCCAAATTATTGCCTTTAATGTTACAAGCACCACGTTTTTTTTCTGGTCAGATAAAACTAGGAGATATGCATCAAACAGTCCAAGCATTTAACCGATTAATGACCGCACTTTCATTCTTCCGCTTGTTCTATGAGCAATTCACACTCTATCAAGCTCGGTTAAATCGTCTTTATGGTTTTATAACAAAAATGGATGAATTAGATAAACAAAACGTTCATCATCCTTTTCATTGCTCTCATCGTGTCGCCTTAAAAAACTTCGGTATTAAAGATGAACAAGGTCATGTACTACTCAATAATTTAAATATTCATTTAGAAAATGGAGATGCCCTATTGATTCAAGGTGCATCTGGAACAGGAAAAACATCGCTGCTAAAAGCAATTGCAGGAATCTATCCTTTTGAAACCATAGGTATTGCGGAGCATCCATGTATGGGAAGTTTATTCCTGCCACAACGACCTTATATGCCGCAGGGTACTTTACGAGAAGCAATTTGTTACCCGAATATCAATCCAAGTCATGCAGAATTAGAACAAACCATGAAAGATTGTGCGCTAGGAAAATATATACACTCACTTAATATAAAAAATGACTGGCAAGCGATTTTATCGCCCGGTGAACTTCAAAGAGTGGCGTTTATTCGTATTTTACTCACAAAACCAGATGTCGTATTTCTCGATGAAACGACTTCAGCATTGGATGAAACAACCGAGAATTTACTCTACCAAACAATTAAAGAGCGTTTGCCCGAAATGATCATTCTCAGCGTAGGTCATCGTAGCACATTACAGCAATTTCATAACAAACAACTAAAATTAGATGTATGTTTATTATGTGAAAATTAGAAAATAGCAAGTTAATATATCAGCCAAATATTTTATTTATTTTGATGCTAGTCTGAAGAGCGCCTATAAAATTAAAATAAAACTATAAAAAAAGCCCTCGATATTCGAGGGCTTGATTTTTTACTATCGTAATAAAAATTAGCGACGTAAATCTAAACGAGCGATAGTGCTTTGGTATAAAGCAAGATCAGTACGTTTTAAGTAGTCTAAAAGTTTACGACGACGAGAAACCATACGTAATAAACCACGACGACCATGGTGGTCTTTTTTGTGCTCTGCAAAGTGAGTTTGTAAGTGGTTGATTTGTGCAGTTAATAATGCGATTTGAACTTCAGAAGAACCGGTATCTTTCGCATCACGACCAAATTCAGCAACGATTGCTGCTTTTTTTTCAGTACTTAGAGACATTTTTTACTCCTAAAAAAGAGCGATCAAATAGCAATTCAAAAATGGATTTATGACGGAAGTGTTCTAAATTTAACGTAGTTAATGCTAATTGATTAAAGGCTATCGTTAATTTTTGATAAATTTTTTTAGAATCAGCTAATTGAAGCACATTTCCAGGATTTGCACTAATAAAAATATCACCTCTATTCCCTTGCTCAATTTGTTGACGCAAGATTCCGGCTGGACCACAAAATGCTTTAATCTCTATATGATGAATTTGTCGAAAAATATCAGATAATTCTTGCAGAGCATAACAAAAACTACCTGCGCTAAAAACAGTAATTGATTCCACAAGTTTTCCTTACTTTAATAACGTTTTATACAAGGGAACAAAATGCGTAAAAAAAGATTCTTTATATTGAGCTTGTTGTTCAAACATCGGTAAATGAAAAAGTGCGGTCAAATTTTCTGAGGTTAAAATATTCCTTGTTTCGCCAAATTTAAAATTTTGTTTATTTAACAATAAAGTTTTATTGGCTATCGCTACAACTTGATTAGGTTGATGTGTTGTGAATACGACAGTCATGTTCTGTGATTGTGCCAAATCGATAAGTAAAGACAGTACAATATCTTGATTTGCAAGATCTAATGCTGAAGTTGGCTCATCCAACAGTATCAATTTGCATTCTGAAGCAATGGCTCTCGCAATTAAAATTAGTTGTCGCTGCCCGCCCGAAAGCGAAGTAAATTCGCGCTTTGCCAAATGGGTCAAGTTCAAATAATCCAGTGCCTGCATGGCGACTTGATAATCATGCGGTTTCGGTTTGGCAAAAGTATTAATATGGGTTGAGCGCCCCATCAGCACAATATCCAATACGGAATAAGCAAAAGGCGAAGAAAAGAATTGCGGCACAAAACCGATAGATTGATACACCTCAATCTTGCCCTGAATCGGGCGATGAATACCAAGCAACAAATCCAACAAGGTACTTTTCCCGCAACCGTTTTGCCCTAAAATCGCCAGAATATCTCCTTTATTCAAATCAAAATTCAGTTGCTGAAACAGGAAGTTTTCCGCTTGGTAATAAAAACCTAGATTTTCCACGGAGAGCGCTTTATTCATTCATGCCTCCGCGTTTTAGTTTATATACCAATACACCAAACAACGGTGCACCAATAAGTGCGGTCAAAATACTGATTGGAATTTCGGCATCGGATAGGGAACGCGCAACATTGTCCACAAGCAACATATAAGTCGCCCCAACAAGCATGGTGCAAGGCAATAAACTTTGATGATTGGCGCCTACCAGCATACGGCTAAGATGAGGAATGATCAGCCCGACCCAGCCGATACTGCCGCTAATTGCCACCTGGCATGCCACTAACGAACCGCTTAAAAAGATCACTAACCAACGTAATGGGGCCACTTTCACGCCCAAAGCCTTGGCTTCTTTCTCATCTAAAGACAGTAAATTCAAGCGCCAACTTAAGCTGAGCAAAATCGAGCTACACAGCAAAAACGGGACAAAGAAAAAGAGGAGTTTTTCCCAGTTAGAGGTGGCAAAACTCCCCATCAACCAAAACACAATGCTTGGCAATTTTTCTTCTGTGTCGGAAATGTATTGCAATAGGCTCACTAGGGCTGAAAAAAGCCCGCTTAAAATCATGCCGATAAGAATAAGCATCAACAAGCTGCGTTGATTAAATTTGAAGCTAAATAGAAAAACCAAGGCAAGCGTGCCGAAGCCAAATAAAATAGTGCTGGCAAATAAGCCGTATAAACTGAATCCAAAGAAAATTGCCAAGGTGCCACCGAAGGCTGAACCGGAGGTCACGCCGATAATATGCGGATCCACTAACGGGTTACGAAAAATGCCTTGCAATACCACACCACTCAATGCCAAACCGGCACCCACGCAAAGTGCGGTTAAAATTCGAGGTAAACGCACTTGAAAAATCACCTGTTGCTGCACCGGGTCGATCTCAAGTGCGGTCGCTTTTGCCCACAGAATTTGCCCAATTTGCGGTACAGACAAAGAATACCGCCCTATTCCCAAAGAAATCACGGCGGTAATCACAAGCAACAGCGTTAAGCCAAAGAGAATTTTAGGGTAACTATCTGGCTGCATTGTCGGGTTTGTAAGAAGTGCGGTAGAATTTTTGGTAATAATCGTTCACCATTTTATCCAAATCCACGTCTTGGAAACGTTGCGGATAAAGGGCTTTAGCCAACCATACTTCGCCCAATGCTAAGGCTTCCGGCATCGGGTATCCCCAGGCTTTAGCATATTCCGGCATCAAAAAAACTTTTTTATCTTTCAGTGCCTGAATATTCGCCCAACCTTGATCGTTCAAAATTTGTGGTACTACATCAGGATAACGATCTTGCACCAAAATCACCGCAGGATTCCATTCCAACACATTTTCTAGAGAAACCTGTTTGAAACCTTTAATGGTTGCCGCTGCGACGTTATAAGCGCCCGCATGTTCCATCATAAGCCCCGTATATTTACCGGAACCATAAGTGCCTAAATCCGGATTTGCCATATAAGTGCGTACACGTTTATCGGCAGAAACGTCGCCTAGGCGATCTGCCAACAACTTGCGATTAGCAAAGGCAGCTTTCACTAACTCATCGCCTTGTTGTTTTTTCTCAAACACCTCGGCAATCAGTTCAATGCCCTGTTTTAAGCCGTCATTATAAGCTTTATCTTCGTCAGTTAAGGTTGGATTAAGTTTACCTTTTTCGCCCACTTCACCAGTACGCAAGGAAATGGCTACCACAGGGATATTCACGTCACTGATTTGCTTGATCATTTCAGACGGTGCGTAGTTAGTCACAAACACCACATCCGGTTTTAACGCCAACAGACTTTCAATATTAACGGAATTCAAATCGCCCGGCATCGCCATGTTTTCCAGCTCCAGCGCAAGGCGAACATAGTTTTTGCCTAGTTGTTTCTTCCAGTTGGAAAGCACTCCCACAATCTGTTTTGTGGCATCCAACTGCACGGCAATATTCAAGGTTTGGTGCTGTAACACCACGGCTCGGTTAATGTGATCGGGAATTGTCACTTTGCGATCGAGTTGGTCTGTAATAATGCGATCAGCTAATGCTGAAAAAGAAAGGGAACCGAGCAAGCCGGCAATTAACAATGATTTAAGTTTCATCGCACATCCTTATTTTAAGTAAGAAAATATCATTATACACATATTTATATAATGATAAACTCTGTACTCATATCTTTTCAATCACCACCTTTATATCTTCTGGCGGTGCATAATAAGGTGCAGAAGTGATAAATAAACGAATACCCAATTTGGCGTAATCTGATACATTATTTTTATTTACTCCTCCAGCGACAGAAAGCAGAATATCTTTCTGTTTTGATTGAAGTAGATCTAAAGCCTTTTTCACATCCTCCAATAACCATTTATCAAGTTGAATAATGTCGGGTTCAGCCATATACATTTGCTCAAATTGAGCATAATTATCTGCTTCTAAAGTAATTTTATTTTCAGGTGCTTCTTGACGTAATCTATCCACAATTTTCGTCCAATCATTTGGATCAGAAAGTAAGTTTCGATGATTAGTAAAAACCAAAAGAGTTTCGCTAACGCCTTGTCGATGAATATGCCCACCAGCGGCTAATACAGCATTCGTCGCAAGTTTACGCGTATTAGGAATACTTTTACGCGTGCAAGCCACAACAGCAGTTGGATTAACCGATTTGGCATTGGCAATCATTTCTGCAGTATATTGAGCAACCCCACATGACCATTCAAGCACCAATTGCACCACTTTCCAAGCTTGATGTAATTGTTCAGACATTCCTTCCGCACTGATCAACAAAGCACCTGATTCAACCCACTCCCCTTCTTTTACATATAAGTGCGGTTGAATATCCAGTTTTTTTAATAATTTTTCCGCAACAGAAACACCCGCCACAACCCCTGCATTTTTACGCTTAAACAGAATTTTTGCCGGAATATTTTCAATACCAAGGGCATGAGTGGTTAAATCACCACGATAAATGTCCTCAAGCAATAAATCATCCAATTCTTTATCTGAAAAATAAATCATCGTAACTCCTTAAATTAATTGACCCTGATATAACTGAATCTGCTTACCTGAAAAATACTCGGCTTCTTTTGGCTCATGCGTTACTAAAATTGTTGTAATTTCATTTGTTTGAATTAAATTTTTTAACACTTTCCAAATATCTTTACGCGAAGACCAATCTAAAGAAGAAAAAGGCTCATCTAAAAGTAATAAATCAGGACGATAAATTAGTGCCCTTGCTAAAGCTACACGCTGTTGTTCTCCACCGGACAACTGATGAGGATAGCGATTAATAAGATGATCTATTTTTAATTCAGATAATAATATCTGTTGTTCTGCATCAGATGCTGATGGATTAGCAAGTATTAAATTTCCTCGTACCGTTTTATGAGGAAACAAATAAAGTCGTTGATTTAAATAACGAAAATTTCTCTTCCACGGAGGATTATTTTCTAGAACTTGGTTATTCCATAAAATAGAGCCAGAATAATCAATATAACCAGCAATCGCATTTAATAAAGTCGTTTTTCCGCTACCTGATTCACCAACAACAGAAAGGCATTCACTTTTTTCAATTGAAAAAGAAATAGATTTTAAAATATTAGTTTGAAGATTCTGAACTATTAACATACTAAACAGCCCTATTAATCATCCGTAAAACTAGCAACAAACATGTAGATATAAATAAAAGCCATAATGATGCGCCAATAGCGATTTCAAAATCACCACTTGAAATATTCAAATAGACTGCCATAGGTAAAGTTTCGGTTTTAAATCGCGTTGCTCCTGCCAACATTAATGTGGCTCCGAACTCCCCTATTGCGCGAGACCAAGCTAAAACTGAAGCACAAACCAAAGGCTTCCAACACATAGGAATCTCTATTTTTATTAAAGTCTTAAACGGTGATAACCCAAGAGTATAAGATGCAAATCGATAACCTGATTCAAAGGAAGAAAAAATACCGCGAGTGCTGCGCAATAAAATCGAACTCGCAATATAAGTCTGAGCAATAATGATCCCTACAGGGGAAAAAATCCATTTACTTATAAAAGGAAGTAGTTCAGCCAATATCCCTTGTGAACTAAAAAGTAGAAGCAAACTTAGTCCTGTGACTAATGGTGGCAAAACCATTGGTAAATCAAACAAAGTGTCAAAAAATGATTGAAAAGGCAACCGCACTTGACTCATTCGCCATGCAGATGGGATAGCAATACATAATGCTAATATCAAAGAAAAAAGAGACGTTCCCAATGACATTAGCAATGCAAAATGCAATTCGGAATTAAATAATATTTGTTGAAAAAAATAAAAATCTAATTTTGCGATTAAAGAAAGCACCGATCCCATAATAACAAATAATAGTATTAATAATGGGATCAGCGCTAACTTTAAACTTAGACAATTATTTAGCCGGTAAGAAACCTTCATCAGTAAAATACTTCACGCCTTGAGGAGATTTAAAGAAATCAAATAACTGTTGAGCTTCTTTTGGATATTTAGAAGAAGAAAGTAGACCAATAGTAACTTTTTCTTCTGGTGTGCCTTTTGGACTTGGTAATAATTCAACCTTGTCTCGAACTTTCCAAGCACCTGAACGACCTACTACAGCTGCATCTACATCACCATTTAATAAATATAGCATTAATTGTTTTACCGTCGCAGCTTTCACAACAATTTTATCATTAAGTTGCTTTTGATATCCTGACAACTCAAACATTTTTTCAGCGCCTTTACCAAGAGCCATTGCTTTACTATCACCAATACCTAAACGTAATGAGCTTTCAGCTAATGCTTTAAAAGAATCAATCCCTGAAATTTTATCTTTACGAATAGCCATAACTGGAACATGCAATACTATGGTCCCTATATTGTTTACATCATTAGTTTTCTGTAATTTTGTGACATAATCCTCTAAACCCGCTAAAAAAAGATCACCACTTTTTACCGTGTTATAACGAGCTAGAATCTGTCCAGAACCACCATATTCAACAGTTACTTTATTTCCTGTTTCTTGTTCATATTGGTGAATAATTTTTTCCACAGGCTCCTTCAGTCCCGCCCCAGCATATAAATACAAGTCTGCAGCTTGTACAGAAAATGTAGTTAAAATCATTGAAGTTACCGCAACTAATTTTTTCATTTTCTCTCCTTATAAAATGAGTTTCAGCGAAAATCGATATATATAAAATTGTATAATGAATTATTCGAAAGATTTATTCAATCTTTAGTTTATAAATTAATCGATTTTTTTCTAATTTCATGACATGGCACTAATTGACTTAATTTTGAAACAACAAAAAAGGTTGGGACTCCCCAACCTTTCACTTAATCTTTCAATAATTTAATTTTTTCAATCACGTTTGTTGTTGAACAACCATTTTCAAAGTTTAGCACTTTAACATCGCCACCGTTTGCCCAAACTTCTTTACTGCCTGCAATCTCTTCGGGTTTGTAATCTCCACCTTTGACCAAAAGATCTGGTAGAATTTCGCCGATTAAACGTTGTGGTGTATCTTCAGTGAAAGGCACCAACCAGTCCACGGATGCCAAACCAGCCAATACCGCCATACGGTTTTCAAGATTATTAATTGGACGACTTTCGCCTTTTAAGCGTTTAACAGAATCGTCGCTGTTTACCGCAACAATTAAACGATCGCCCAATTTACGTGCATTTTCTAAATAAGAAATATGCCCTGGATGCAAAATATCGAAACAGCCATTAGTCATCACAATTTTTTCACCGCGTGCTTTAGCTTGTGCGACAGCATCTTTTAATTCTGCTTCACTCATAATGCCAAATCCCGTTTCAGGGCGAGCATGAATCGCATTTTCAAGTTCAACTGTAGAAACCGTTGAAGTCCCCAATTTCCCCACCACAATTCCTGCGGCAACATTGGCTAGGTAACAAGATTCTTCGAAAGAACGTCCATCTGCTAATGCGGTTGCTAATACGCTAATGACAGTGTCACCGGCTCCCGTCACATCAAACACTTCTTTTGCAACGGTTGGCAAATGATAAGGCTCTTGATTTGGGCGTAATAATGTCATGCCTTTTTCAGAACGCGTCACCAAAAGTGCGGTTAATTCAATATCAGAAATTAATTTTAAACCCTTCTTAATAATCTCTTCTTCTGTATTACATTTACCTACAACGGCTTCAAATTCAGACATATTGGGTGTCAATAATGTAGCCCCACGATAACGTTCAAAATCAGTTCCCTTTGGATCGATCAACACAGGCACATTCGCTTTGCGTGCAATTTGAATCATTTTCTGAACATCTTTAAGCGTGCCTTTGCCGTAATCAGAAAGAATCAAAGCACCGTAATTTTTCACCGCACTTTCTAACTTCGCTAATAAATCCTTGCAATCTACATTATTGAAATCTTCTTCAAAATCAAGGCGGAGCAGCTGTTGATGACGAGATAAAATACGTAATTTAGTAATGGTTGGATGGGTCTCTAATGCAACAAAATTACAATCGATTTTTTGTTTTTCTAATAAATGGGAAAGTGCAGAACCAGTTTCATCTTGTCCAATCAATCCCATTAACTGAACGGGTACATTGAGTGACGCAATATTCATCGCTACATTTGCAGCACCGCCCGCGCGTTCTTCATTTTCTTGTACACGAACCACTGGCACTGGTGCTTCTGGTGAAATACGGTTGGTTGCGCCGAACCAATAACGATCAAGCATCACGTCGCCTAATACAAGTACTTTTGCTTGCTTAAATTCTGCTGAATATTGAGCCATTTTAAAATCTCTCTATTTGAATAACCAAAATTGTGGCGATTTTACCACAACTCAAATTTACGATAAACTACGCCCCTAACTTACGTGGAAAGAACAATGAAAAACGAAAAACTCCCTCAATTTCAACCGCACTTTTTAGCCCCAAAATACTGGCTTTTTTGGTTAGGCGTGGCAATTTGGCGAAGTATTTTATGTCTTCCCTATCCTATTTTGCGCCATATTGGTCATGGTTTCGGTTGGCTATTTTCACATTTAAAAGTGGGTAAACGTCGAGCAGCCATTGCACGCCGTAATCTTGAACTTTGTTTCCCAGACATGCCAGAGAATGAACGTGAGGCGATTTTGCAAGAAAATCTTCGTTCAGTAGGCATGGCAATTATCGAAACTGGCATGGCTTGGTTTTGGTCGGATTCACGTATCAAAAAATGGTCGAAAGTTGAAGGCTTACATTATCTAAAAGAAAATCAAAAAGATGGAATTGTTCTCGTCGGTGTTCATTTCTTAACGCTAGAACTTGGCGCTCGCATCATTGGTTTGCATCATCCTGGCATTGGTGTTTATCGTCCAAATGATAATCCTTTGCTTGATTGGCTACAAACGCAAGGTCGTTTACGCTCTAATAAAGATATGCTTGATCGTAAAGATTTACGCGGAATGATCAAAGCTTTACGCCACGAAGAAACCATTTGGTATGCGCCTGATCACGATTACGGCAGAAAAAATGCCGTTTTTATACCCTTTTTTGCAGTGCCCGATGCTTGCACAACCACTGGTAGTTATTATTTATTGAAATCCTCACCAAACAGTAAAGTGATTCCATTTGCGCCATTACGCAATAAAGATGGTTCAGGCTATACCATGAGTATTTCAGCGCCTGTTGATTTTACGGATTTACAAGATGAAACGGCGATTGCTGCGCGAATGAATCAAATCGTTGAAAAGGAAATAATGAAGGACATAACAATATACATGTGGCTACATCGCCGTTTTAAAACACGTCCAGATGAAAATACGCCTAGTTTATACGATTAAAAGTGCGGTCGAATATCACCGCACTTTTTGATAGAATTTTCTCAAATTAAAAAATTAACGAATAATCTCACCATGACAACCAATTATTCAGCTCAAGAAATTACCGTTCTTAAAGATCTCGAACCAGTGCAAATTCGCCCGGGAATGTACACTGATACTACTCGCCCTAATCATTTAGCACAAGAAGTTATTGATAACAGTGTGGATGAAGCCCTTGCGGGTTTTGCCACAAAAATTGAAGTAATTTTGCACCCTGATCAATCCATTGAAGTCACAGACAATGGTCGCGGTATGCCTGTGGATATCCATCCTACGGAAGGCGTTTCTGGCGTAGAAGTGATCCTGACTAAACTGCATGCTGGTGGTAAATTCTCCAATAAAAATTATGAATTTGCGGGAGGTTTACACGGTGTGGGGATTTCTGTGGTGAATGCGCTTTCTGAACGCGTGGATATTCAAGTTAAACGCAATGGTGAAGTGTATAAAATTGCCTTTGAAAACGGCAGTAAAGTAGAAGAATTGGAAGTTATAGGGACTTGTGGCAGACGCACAACTGGAACAACTGTTCACTTCAAACCGAATCCAAAATATTTTGACAGCGCGAAATTTTCCGTTAGCCGCCTACGCCATTTATTAAGAGCGAAAGCGGTACTCTGCTCAGGGCTTGAAATCAAATTCATTGATAAAGTAAACAATACTCAAGACATTTGGTTATATGAAGATGGGCTTTCCGATTACCTTATCGAAGCAGTAAATGGCTTTGAAACCCTTCCGGAAAAACCATTTGTTGGCGAATTTAAAGGAGCAAATGAAGCCGTTAGCTGGGCATTACTTTGGTTGCCAGAAGGTGGCGAACTAATCGGCGAAAGCTACGTAAACTTAATTCCAACAATTCAAGGCGGAACGCATGTTAATGGTCTACGTCAAGGTTTATTAGATGCTATTCGTGAATTTTGCGAATTTAGAAATCTATTACCACGTGGGGTAAAACTTACCGCCGATGATATTTGGGATCGCTGTTCTTACATTCTTTCCCTTAAAATGCAGGATGCACAATTCGCAGGGCAAACAAAGGAACGCTTATCATCACGCCAAAGTGCGGTGTTTGTCAGCGGTGTTTTAAAAGATGCGTTCAGCCTATGGCTCAACCAAAACGTACAAGATGCTGAAAAATTAGCAGAAATTGCCATTAGTTCTGCACAACGCCGATTACGCGCCGCCAAAAAAGTCGTGCGAAAAAAACTCGTTAGTGGCCCAGCATTACCAGGAAAATTAGCTGATTGTGGCTCACAGGATTTAGAAAAAACGGAATTATTTTTAGTGGAGGGCGACTCTGCTGGCGGCTCAGCAAAACAAGCACGTGATCGCGAATATCAAGCGATTTTGCCGTTACGTGGGAAAATTTTAAACACATGGGAAGTTTCCCCTGATCAAGTATTAGGTTCAACCGAAATTCACGATATCGCCGTGGCTCTAGGGATCGATCCTGATAGCAATGATTTATCACAACTTCGCTATGGTAAAGTCTGTATTCTCGCGGATGCTGACTCCGATGGTCTGCATATTGCCACCCTACTCTGCGCCCTGTTCTTACGTCATTTTCCGAAATTGGTACAAGACGGTCACGTTTACGTAGCAATGCCACCACTTTATCGCATTGACTTAAATAAAGAAGTCTTCTACGCATTAGATGAAAGTGAAAAAGAGGCGATTTTAGATCGGTTGAAAAATAAAAAAGGCAAACCGAATGTTCAACGCTTTAAAGGTTTAGGTGAAATGAACCCGTCGCAATTGCGTGAAACAACAATGGATCCTAATACGCGCCGTCTCGTTCAATTAACTTATGATTTAGGGGAAGATCAAGGCTCAGATACATTAGAACTGATGGATATGTTATTAGCGAAAAAACGTTCCGAAGACCGTAAAAATTGGTTACAAGCGAAAGGCGATCAGGTTGATTTATCTGTTTAAACTAAATTAATCTCAGCAAATCCGAATTTCAATAAATTAAGAATATATTCAATTAACAGAAACCAAAATGACAAATATTAATTATGAAGGCATTGAGCAAATGCCTCTACGTACTTTCACTGAAAAGGCTTATCTCAACTATTCCATGTATGTCATCATGGATCGTGCGTTGCCTTTTATCGGTGATGGTTTAAAACCCGTTCAACGCCGTATTGTATATGCGATGTCTGAACTTGGCTTAAATGCCACGGCAAAATACAAAAAATCTGCCCGTACCGTCGGTGATGTACTTGGTAAATTCCATCCACATGGCGACAGTGCTTGTTATGAAGCTATGGTGTTAATGGCACAACCCTTCTCTTATCGTTATCCGCTTGTAGATGGTCAAGGTAACTGGGGGGCACCCGATGATCCAAAATCCTTCGCTGCCATGCGTTATACGGAATCACGCCTCTCTAAAATCTCTGAAATCTTGCTAAGTGAACTCGGACAAGGAACAGTAGATTATCAACCAAACTTTGATGGAACCTTGGCTGAACCACAATATTTACCTGCTCGTTTACCGCATATTTTATTGAACGGCACAACAGGTATTGCGGTGGGGATGGCGACAGATATTCCACCACACAATATTAACGAAATTGCTGATGCAGCAGTAATGTTGTTAGATAATCCTAAAGCGGGATTAGATGATGTACTTGAAATTGTTCAAGGCCCAGATTTTCCAACAGAAGCGGAAATTATTTCGCCAAAATCAGAAATTCGTAAAATTTATGAGCAAGGTCGTGGCTCAATAAAAATGCGTGCAACTTGGAAAAAAGAAGACGGCGAGATCATTATTTCTGCGCTTCCACATCAATCTTCTCCCTCAAAAGTTATTGCACAAATAGCCGAACAAATGACGGCAAAAAAACTGCCAATGCTAGAAGATATTCGAGATGAAGCCGATCACGAAAACCCAATTCGCATTGTGCTAGTCCCTCGCTCAAATCGCGTCGATACTGATGCCTTAATGGCACATTTATTCGCGACCACAGATCTTGAAAAAAGCTACCGTGTAAATATGAATATGATCGGGCTTGATCATAAACCAGCGGTAAAAGGCTTATTAGAAATCTTAAATGAATGGCTCACTTTCCGTCGCACAACGGTCACTCGTCGCTTTCAATATCGCCTAGATAAAGTGCTCTCTCGCTTGCATATTTTAGAAGGCTTGATGATAGCCTTTTTAAATATTGATGAAGTTATCGAAATTATACGCCACGAAGATGATCCAAAAGCAGAGCTTATGGCACGCTTTAATTTAAGCGATGAACAAGCCGATGCCATTTTAAATTTACGCTTACGTCATTTAGCGAAATTAGAAGAAAACCAACTCAAAGCTGAACAAGATGAACTTGAAAAAGAGCGGTTAAATTTAGAAGCAATTTTAGGATCAGAACGCCGTTTGAATACGCTTATCAAAAAAGAAATTCAAGAAGATGCGAAAAAATATGCCAGTCCACGTATGTCTCAACTGGTCGAACGTGAAGAAGCCAAAATGATCTCTGAAAGTGATATGACGCCAGCAGAACCAGTTACTGTCATCTTATCAGAAATGGGCTGGGTACGTTGTGCAAAAGGACACGATATTGATCCTAAATCATTAAGCTACAAAGCTGGCGATAGCTATCTAGCTCACGCTTGTGGCAAAAGTAATCAAGCCGTTGTATTCATTGATAGCACGGGGCGGAGTTATGCACTCGATCCGCTTTCATTGCCTTCCGCTCGCTCCCAAGGCGAACCACTTACAGGTAAACTCAATTTACCCACTGGTGCGACCATTGAATATGTTGTAATGGCCAGCGAACAGCAAGAATTATTGATGGCTTCTGATGCGGGATATGGTTTTATTTGTAAATTTGAAGATTTAATTGCACGTAACAAGACTGGAAAAGCCTTGATTTCTTTACCAGAAAATGCCAAAGTGTTGAAGCCTAAAACATTGATAAATTCTACCGCACTTGTTGTCGCAATCACATCAGCAGGCAGAATGTTGATTTTTCCAGCACAAGATTTACCGGTATTATCAAAAGGTAAAGGCAATAAAATGATCACTATTCCCGCAGCGAATGCAAAAGATCGTAGCGAACTATTGACAAAATTATTGCTTATTTCAGATCAAGCAAGTCTTGAATTTCATTCTGGAAAACGAAAAATTGTATTAAAACCAGAAGATCTGCAAAAGTTCCGTGCAGAACGAGGCAGAAAAGGTTCGACATTACCACGTGGATTACATACCAATCTTGAAATTATGGTAGTCGAGCCGTAACACAACACATCACTTAAACATAACATAGGGAGATCCAATTTATGAGCTATACTTTTAGCACGTATGAAACCCTTGCATTAGCAAGCTTAGTTTTGCTATTGGGCTATTTTTTGGTTAAACGCATTAATGTATTAAAAACATTTAACATTCCAGAGCCAGTTGTTGGTGGCTTTATTGTTGCCATTGGTCTTTTAATTTGGCACAAAATTGATGGAACATCCTTTAACTTCGATAAAAATCTACAAACCACAATGATGTTAGTGTTTTTTACTTCTATCGGTTTAAGTGCCAACTTTTCCCGTCTAATTAAAGGCGGAAAGCCACTCGTTGTATTTCTATTCATTGCTGCATTATTAATCTTCGGACAAAACGTTATTGGCATTGCAAGTTCAATGGCATTAGGAATCCATCCAGCTTATGGCTTACTTGCAGGTTCAGTAACCTTAACAGGTGGTCACGGCACTGGAGCTGCTTGGGCGGATACATTTGCACATCAATTTAATCTACAAGGTGCAACTGAAATTGCCATTGCCTGTGCAACTTTCGGTTTAGTATTCGGTGGTATCATCGGTGGTCCTGTCGCTCGTTTCTTATTAAATCGCCAAAAACAAGGCGAAAATCCTGAAAATGATGAAGTTGATGACATTCAAGAAGCATTTGAACACCCAACTTATAAACGTAAAATTACTGCACGTTCATTAATTGAAACAATTGCAATGATTTCAGTATGTTTATTAATTGGTCAATATTTAGATGTACAAACAAAAGGTACTGCACTCCAATTACCAACTTTCGTATGGTGTTTATTCACTGGTGTTATTGTCCGCAATATTTTAACCAACATTTTCCGTTTCCAAGTAGCAGAATCCGCTATTGACGTATTGGGTAGCGTAGGCTTATCCATCTTTTTAGCAATTGCTTTAATGTCATTAAGACTTTGGGAACTTGCAGGTTTAGCAATTGACGTATTAATTGTTCTGGCTATTCAAGTAGCATTTATGGCTGCCTTTGCAATTTTCATTACTTATCGAGCAATGGGTAAAGATTACGATGCCGTCGTATTAAGTGCTGGACACTGTGGTTTTGGTTTAGGCGCAACCCCAACAGCAATCGCAAATATGCAAACTATTACCAGCCGTTTTGGGCCATCGCACAAAGCATTTTTAATCGTTCCAATGGTCGGAGCATTCTTTATCGACTTAATCAACGCTGCGCTATTAAAAGTTTCATTTGCAGTTGTAAATATGCTCGCGTAAAGTGCGGTTGAAATTGACAATGTTTTAGAGAAATGCCTTTATCTTGAATTGATAAAGGCATTTATTTCAATATAATCAATTATTTCAGCTGCAATATCAATCCCACTTGTTTTTTCAATCATTTCTAAGCCAGGGCTTGCATTCACTTCTAAAACCAATAATCCATTTTTTGAACGAATTAAATCCACGCCAGCTACATCTAAACCGATAGCTTTTGTTGCTTGAATGGCTATCTGATTTTCTTCATCGCTTAGGGTAATTTTTTCGGTTTTTCCGCCACGATGGCAATTCGCCCGAAACTCACCATTTTGCCCAATTCTCTGCATCGTTGCTATCACTTGATCACCCATCACAAAACAACGAATATCCGCATTGCCCGCTTCTTCGATAAAATCTTGCTGCAGCATAGATATATTGGTTTGCTTAAAAGCTTCCATAATGCTCACCGCACTTTGTGGTTTTTCAGCTAAAATTACCCCAATTCCTTGTGAACCATTTAGCGTTTTTAAAATTGTCGGCGAACTGATATGAGGTGTCGTCGCCTGAGCTTGCACTTCACTGCCACCTAAAAGTGAATTGGGAACAGGAACACCAGCCTTCAGCAAAAGTTGCAAACTTTTCCACTTATCACGTGCATTTAAAAATGCCTGAGATGAATTTAAACAAAAAGTCCCCTTGCCTTCAAAATGCTGTAAGACTGAGCATCCCATTTGTGTACTTGTTGTGCCAAATCGAGGCAAAATAGCATCATAATCAGGCAATAAATAAGGTTTCGACTCTGAATTTTCTTGATAAAAAATCTGAAAGTGCGGTGGATTTTGCGAGAGTTTTAAGAAACAGTGATTCGGATCTAAAATATCCATCTCATGCCCTTGATGTTTAGCCGCTTCTTTTAAGCGTTGGCAACTATAAAGACGAGGTTCTCGGCAAAGCATTAGTAATTTCATAATATTTAACTCATTGTCTACGATGTTCCGTATATTACACGAATAAAAACGCTTTATGTAGATGATAAAAATCAGTAGAATTACCTAGAATTTTAACTCAAAAAAGGAAATCTTATGTTCGTTGTTATTTTTGGTCGTCCTGGCTGCCCTTACTGTGTACGAGCAAAAAACCTTGCTGAAAAATTAAAAGGCAAAGTTGCTGATTTTGACTATCGTTATGTGGATATTCACGCAGAAGGCATTACTAAAGAAGATTTATCAAAATCTGTTGGTAAACCAGTAGAAACCGTACCACAAATCTTTATTGATGAAAAACCAATTGGTGGTTGCACTGATTTTGAAGCATTAATGAAAGAACAATTTGGTATCGTTGCTTAATTTTTCTTTTTAATTTATACAAAAAAGCCACTTTCAATCGAAAGTGGCTTTTTTCATAGAAGAGTTTTAACCGTTATAACGTTTAAAAATTAATGTCGCATTTGTACCACCAAAACCAAAGCTGTTTGACATGACAGTTTGTAATCCTGCATTTTCTTTCGTCTCAGTAACGATGTTGCAACCTTCAGCGGCTTCATCTAAGGTTTCGATATTAATACTTGGTGCAATAAAATCATTATCCAACATTAATAACGTGTAAATTGCTTCGTGTGCACCCGCAGCACCTAAAGAGTGACCAGTCATTGATTTAGTTGAAGAAATCGCTGGGATTTTGTCACCAAATACATTTTTGATTGCACCTAATTCTTTCACGTCACCTACTGGTGTAGATGTACCGTGTACATTGATGTAATCAATTGGGGTATCGACAGTTGCCATTGCTTGTTTCATACAACGCTCTGCACCTTCACCACTTGGTGCAACCATATCGTAACCATCAGAAGTTGCGCCATAACCTACAATTTCAGCGTAAATTTTTGCACCACGAGCAAGTGCATGTTCTAATTCTTCCACAACCACAACAGCACCACCACCTGCAATAACGAAACCGTCACGATTTGCGTCATAAGCACGAGATGCTTTTTCTGGCGTTTCATTGTATTTAGTTGAAACTGCACCCATTGCATCAAACTCAGTAGCACATTCCCAAGATAACTCTTCTGCACCACCAGCAAAAACGATATCTTGTTTGCCTAATTGAATTAATTCAACCGCATGACCAATACAATGTGCAGAGGTTGCACAAGCAGAACTCATAGAATAATTCACACCACGAATTTTATAAGGTGTTGCTAAACAAGCTGAAACACTTGATGCCATTGTTTTCGTTACAGCGTAAGGACCAATCGCTTTTACACCGCGAGGGCCACGAACCGCATCACAAGCCACTAATTGATTATGTGCAGACCCCGTACCTGCGCCAATCACTAAGCCAGTACGATCATTAGAAACTTGATCTTCTGTTAAGCCTGCATCTTCAATCGCTTCACGCATAGAAAGATAAGCATAAGCCGCTGCATCACCCATAAAACGGAACACTTTACGATCAATGTGCTCGCTTGGGTTTAATTTGATTGTTCCGGCAACATGGCTACGCATATTCATTTCTACAAACTCAGGCACAACTTCAATACCTGATTTCCCTGCTTTTAATGAAGCCAATACTTCTTCTTTGTTGTTACCGATACTTGAAATAATCCCAAATCCTGTAATTACAGTTCTTCTCATTGCTTCTTCCTTATTGTTTTATATGTAAAAATAACGACTCAAAATTACTATGAAATAAAAATATTTCAAGCAATAATTCATTTGTTCGACCAGTTCAGAAAATCGCGTTATTATACGCAAATTTCATTAGGCAAGAAAGGAATAAAAAATGACCTTTAGCGTCCAACATGCTGAGATTCACTTCAACCAAAACCATATTCCCGTCTCAGATCAATTCGATGATGTCTATTTTTCTAACGAAAATGGATTGGCAGAAACCGATTATGTTTTTCTACAAGGTAATCAACTTTGGGAACGTTGGATAACACACAAAGACGCTAATTTTGTCATCGCTGAAACAGGATTTGGTACAGGATTAAATTTCTTTGCGGTAACCAAATTGTTCCGTGAATTTCGCCAGCAACACGAGAATCATCCTTTAAAACGCCTAAATTTTATTTCCTTTGAAAAATATCCGCTAAAAATCACCGCACTTTCGCAAGCACATCTTGCCTATCCGCAGTTTGAAGATTTAAGCGCTCATTTGCAACGTTATTGGCCTTCATTAATTCTAGGTTGTCATCGTATTCATTTTGAAGAGACAACCTTAGATTTATGGCTTGGTGATGTATCAGAAAACTTGCCACAACTTGGCGATTATATGAATGAACGTATTGATGCTTGGTTTTTAGATGGCTTTGCGCCGAGTAAAAATCCTGAAATGTGGAATGATGATCTCTATAACTTAATGTTTCGTTTCACGAAACCCAATGGTTCTTTTGCCACTTTCACCGCAGCAAGTGCAGTCAGAAAAGGACTTGAATCCGCAGGCTTTAACGTGACAAAACGTAAAGGCTTCGGCAAAAAGCGAGAATGTTTAAGTGGGTTAAAAATACAATCAAAATCTACCGCACTTTCAACACCTTGGTATCTTGCTCAGCCTGCGAAAATGGAAAAACAAGATGTCGCTATTATTGGCGGTGGTATTGCCTCTCTTTGTGCTGCCATTTCTTTAATAAAACGTGGGGCAAAAGTCACCATTTATTGTGAAGATGACGCGCTCGCACTTAATGCCTCAGGCAATAAACAAGGTGCATTTTATCCGCAACTTAGCGATGATAATGCGCGTACCATTGATTTTTACCTGCACGCTTTCAGTTACGGTCGCCAATTACTTGATTGGGCAATCGAACAAAACATAGTGTTTGAACACGAATTTTGTGGCGTGGCACTATGTGCTTACAACGAAAAAAGTGCGGTTAAATTAACAAAGATTTCTCAGCTTGGTTTACCGAACGAAATCTTCCAAATGCTGAGTGCTGAACAACTCAGTGAAAAAGTGGGATTACCGCTTAATTGCGAAGGCGGTTGGATTGAACAAGGGGCTTGGCTTGCACCAAGACAATTTGTTCAAAATGCCTTTTCATTTCTTGAAAAGCAGGGTGTCGTCATTAAAACCGCACAAAAAATTACCGCACTTTCTCAAGAAGAAAAAGGTTGGGAACTAAAAAATATGCAAGGTCAAAAATACTGCCATGAAGTCGTCATTCTTGCGAACGGATATAAAATTACTGATTTTGTTCAAACAGAAAAGCTACCGCTCTACCCTATCCGCGGGCAAGTCAGCCAAATTCCAACATCAGAAAACTTACTCAAACTGAAATCTGTGCTTTGTTATGATGGCTATCTTACTCCAGCCAATCAATTAAAAACCTCACATTGCATCGGTGCAAGCCATGTTCGTGATAATGTTGATCGCCATTTTAGCGAACAAGAACAACAAGAAAACCAACAAAAACTCCAACAAAATATCGCCCAACCTTGGACTCAAGATGTGGATACATCAGGTAATCTCGCTCGTGTAGGCATCCGCTGCTCTGTAAGAGATCTTGCCCCAATGGTGGGAAACGTGCCTCATTTTGAACAGCAACAAGCGGGTTATTACAATCTATTTAACCTCCGCCGTCGTAAACAACCTATTCAAAGTGCAGCCAATTTTCAGAATCTTTTCTTAATCGCAGCCTTAGGTTCTCGTGGGCTTACCTCTGCTCCACTATTAGGCGAAACCTTAGCTTCAATCATTTATGGCGAGCCATTACCAATAAGCGAAGCCATATTACATAATCTTTCAGCTAACCGAGCTTGGGTAAAAAAGTGGTTGAAAGGTTCAAAAGTTGAATAAATTCATAAGATTCAGAGCCTTACAAAAATAACTTTAACGTGTTAAAATCAAACAAAATTTAAATATAAAAATGAATACAAAAATGCTATGCAATCAATCAATCAATCAATCAATCAATCAATCAATCAAATTGTAGGATTTGTTAAAACTTGCTACAAGCCTGAGGAAGTATTTCATTTTCTTCATCAGCATTCCATTCCTTTTTCCTCCATTGGAGGAATGACTAATCAAAATGTTCTACTTAATATTTCTGGAGTTAAGTTTGTATTACGGATCCCTAATGCCGTAAATTTATCACTTATAAATCGAGAATATGAGGCATTCAATAATGCTCAGGCATATCGTGCTGGCTTGAATGTAGAAACTCCCGTATTAGATGCCAAAAGTGGCGTAAAACTGACTCGTTATTTAGAAAATAGTAATACTTTAAGCCAGATACAATTAAACGAACAAAGTTGTTTGTCTCAAGTTGTGAATAATTTATATCGTTTACACAATAGTGAATTTGTTTTTCGTAATGTATTTAGCGTATTCGATGAGTTTCGCCAATATTTTTCATTGCTAGAAAACAAATCCGCTTTTTATCAAGCTGATTCGAGAATGGATAAACTTTCAGCTGTATTTTGGCAATTTGAAGAAATCAATAAAGAGATAATTTTACGTCCGTGCCACAATGATTTAGTCCCTGAAAATATGTTATTACAAGATGATCGGCTATTTTTTATCGATTGGGAATATTCGGGCTTAAATGATCCGCTATTTGATATAGCTACTATCATTGAGGAAGCTCATTTATCAAAAGAAGCTGCTGATTTTCTATTAGAAACCTATTGCAATCAGACAAATAAATATCACAAGACAGAATTTCAAATCGCTCACAAACGGTTAAAAATCCATCGTTTTTGCCAAAATGTATTGTGGTTTTTATGGACAAAAGTCAAAGAAGAACACGGCGAGAATTTTGGCGATTATGCGTTAAAACGCTTAGACGCAGCATTTAAACTGTTAGAGGAATTGCCATAATGCGTGGCTATCTCTTTGGCATACTGTCCGCTGTATTTTGGGCATTATCTGGACTGTTGTATAATGAATTGCCATTAAGTGAATATACTGCGTTAGGGAAAGTAATTTCATTACTTTTTTTAATTGATTTTTGCTCGTTATTAGTTATCGGCATCACATTATGGCGAAAAAGTGCGGTAGATTTTCAAGGCGTTTTTTGGCAACCTGCGTTATCTGGCATATTAGGCGGACCAATGGGAATGTCTGCCTATTTATTAAGCATTCATTATTTAACAATCTATTATGCTGCACCGCTTTCATCTCTCTTTCCTGTTTTCGCTGCGTTAATGTCTTATTGGATTCTAAAAGAAAAAATTACCAAAACAGCCCAATTCGGATTCGCCTTGGCTATTATTTCTTCTTCGTTGCTTGCTATTGAAGTAGGACAAGAAATAACCTTTAATACTATCGGTTTTATTTTTTTAATAATTTGTATATTAGGGTGGTCATCTGAAATAGTGATATCCTCCTATACAATGCGTTCTCTCTCTGGACTTCAGGTGTATTTTTTAAGACTATGTGGTTCAACTATTGGTTATTTATTGATTCTATTTATTCTTTCCTTGAAAAATTTCTCACTAGATATACTTAGTTTTAATTATGTACAAATTGCTGGTGTAATAATCTTTGGGGCATTATCTTACTGCTGCTATTACCAAGCGATTTATCTGTTAAAACCAATCAAAGCAATGGCATTAAATATCACATATTCTGTATGGGCAATTGAACTTGGTTATCTTATCTATCAACAGCCAATTAAGCCCATTACCTTACTGCTTACCTTATTATTAAGTGCAGGAGTGATCGTTACACTTTATTACAAAGGGGAACAAAAATGAATGCAATCATTTTAGCAGCAGGATTAGGCAGCCGATTTAAAGACATCACACAAAGCACACATAAATCATTGTTAGATATTCACGGCACACCTAACTTGGAACGAACACTGGCGTTTTTACAGCAAGCGAATATTGATAAAATTGTCATTATTACTGGGCATTTGCACGAACAATTCGAGTATCTAAAGAAAAAATATGACTGCACCTTGATTTACAACGAAAAATATCACGAATATAACAGCATTTATTCCTTTTCTCTGGCACAAGACTTCTTTAATGATTGTTATGTTATTGATGCGGATGTAGTGCTTAATCGTAATATTTTTCTAACGAAACCATCACACAGCAAATATTTCACAGTTATTCGTTCGGACACTCATAATGAATGGCTACCGATTTTAAATAGTAATGGGCAAGTAATGCGTATTGAGATTGGATCATTAAACCAGCCTAGCTTGTCAGGGGTATCTTATTGGACAACTCGGGATTGCAATATCATTCTAACTTTGCTCAAAGAATACACAAGTGAAGTGCGGTTAAAAAATCCAAAACTTTATTGGGATACCATTCCGATGGAATATATAGATAAATTAAATGTTCATACAGAGCAACTTAACCGTGATGATATATTTGAGATGGATAACCTTGATGATTATCAGCATATTTTACAAAAATTGACACCAAACAAGGAAAAATAATGAAAAAATTGACTCTCAGAGAACAACAACTCGTTTGTCTCGATATCTTAGATTATTTCCACGCTCTATGTGAGAAATACCAAATTCACTATTCTCTTGGTGGTGGAACATTAATCGGTGCTATACGCCACAAAGGCTTTATCCCTTGGGACGACGATATTGATGTATATATGCACCGCGATGAATATCAAAAATTTGTTGATGTTTGGTTTCAAGAAACTCACGAATACTACAATATGGAAACGGCAGAAGATATACTTGCTCAATATACCGGTGAAATGGCAAAAATTTTCGATTGTCGCACTCAAATAACAGATGCTAAGGGAAGAAAAAGCCCAATGTTTATGGATATATTTATCTATGATGGCGTACCGAATGAACCAAAGATCATCTACCCACTGATGAAAAAGCATCGAAGAATTAAACTTCGATTTTATTCTTGTAAGAAAAGATGGTTAAGATCAAAAGAAAATACTTTGCAAAGAACGATACTTGGTAAATTAAGCCACTTTTTATTTTCCAAAATGCAAAAAAATTTAGCACAATTCCAAATAAAATATCCGATAAAACAATGCGATTATATTGGTCTTGTATTATCTGACTACGGTGGTTGGCAAAAATCTTATATGCCGAAAGAATATTTTAATCACATTGTTTATAAAGAATTTGAAGGACGACAATTTCAAGTAATGAATGGATATCACGAACACTTAACGCAATATTACGGCGACTATATGCAACTTCCCCCTGAAGAAGACCAAAAGCCACATCATATTCAAGAAGCGTATATTTTGTAAGCGAAAGGGCAGATTTAATTCTGCCCTTGTTCAATTATTACTGAACCTTTCCACAATTCAAGCAATACAAATATTGACCTTTAGGATCATTAAATTTAGTTAATACATTCAATTCTTTTTGTAATTTTTGAATTGGAGCTGGCAGACCAAGCCATTTAGCTAACTGTTCTTGCGCACCTTTTTTAGTATCGCGCAATAAGGTGCTAATTAAACTCACATTATCATCAGTGAACCATTCCACGCTAAAATCTTGTACGGCAGTATCTTGGCGTTGATTTACTAATTGCTCTGCTTTATTAACTGCTTCATTAAAAGAACCAATCTCATCTACCAAACCATTTTGGAATGCATCACTGCCTAACCAAACCTGACCTTGAGCAAGTTTATCTACTTGTGTTTTAGAAAGCTGGCGACCTTTGCTGACAATTTCTAAAAATCGGTCATAACCATGCTCAATTTCTGTTTGATAAATATCTTGTACGGGTTTTGCTAATGGAGAAAACGCTGATGTATTAGCTAATTCAGTGGTTGAAACACCATCTGAACTCACTCCGATTTTCTTTATGCTATTTTCAAAAGTCGGGAACATCGCGAAAATACCGATAGAGCCTGTAATAGTGTTTTCATCGGCAATAATATAATCTGCAGTGGATGAAATCCAATAACCGCCAGATGCTGCCATTGCGCCCATAGATACGATGACAGGCTTACCGATTTTCTGTAAATTTTCTGTTTCTTGACGAATAATTTCAGAAGCAAAAGCACTACCACCTGGTGAATTAACTCGTAAAACAACGGCTTTCACTGAGTTATCATCTTGAGCTTTACGGAGAATTCGCGCAATGGTGTCGCCACCTGCATTTTCTTCATCACTTTCCCCATCGATAATCGCTCCCTCCACATTCACAACCGCAATTTTATTCGGTACGTTGTAATGTTCTAAGCGATCAGGCAGTTGAGTCAAATAATCATCAAATTCGATAAGGTTCGCTTTTCCATCGCTTCCTTTGCCAAAAAGTGCGGTGAGTTTTTTATCTAAATCCAAACGAGTTACAACGTCGGTTACTAATCCACGTTGTTGGGCATAAGCGGTACTATTGCCTTTTAACGCTTTAAGATCCGATAAATATTGTTTCGCATTCGGCAAAACGTTATCTTTCTTAATATTACGATTTTCGCTGACGGATAAAACATAATTATTCCACATTTCGCCTAACCAACGCTGCATATTTGCTTTTGCCTCAGCCGACATATCGTTGCGTAAAAATGGTTCTACCGCTGATTTATAAGTCCCTACGCGGAAAATATGTGGTGTAACGGCTAATTTGTCGAGCATTTCTTTGAAATACAAATTCTCTTGCGATAAACCGTGAATATCCACGCTTCCAATTGAATTTAGATAAATTTCATCAGCAAAGCTGGCTAAATAATATTGCCCTTGGGAATAATTATCCGCATAGGCAATTACTGGTTTTCCTGCATTTTTAAACTGGCTGATAGCCCCACCAATAAAATCTAATGCAGGCAAATCTGCCCCTTCAAAATAATTAAGATCAAGCACTAATCCTTTAATTTTAGGATCATCTTCCGCTTGTTGAATGGCAAATACCACGTCAAAAGTCGAGATTTTTCGAGGAACACGCTCGCCATTCAATTCGCTTAACGCATCTTGCCAACGAAGTGTTTCATCTCGGTTGTCCGCTAAATAACCATCTAAATTGAGCAATAATGCCCCTTCCCCTGTTAATGTTGTAGATTTTTTCCCGCCACTTGAAAAGCTAATAATCGCCACTAGCAGCAATACAAAACCTAAAAACACGACATTCATCACAAGATCACGAATGAAACAAAGTGCTTTCCAACAGAATTTTAATACTCGAAACATACAAATTACCTTTAAAAAAATTTGCCCTAGCGTATCACAAAGCCTTGCCAAAAACTATGCTATAATCTACCGCACTTTTATTCATAGGGAATAATAAAATGGATGCACTTACACTTTTAACCACAAGAAAATCAAACAAAAAATTGACCACACCTGCGCCTAATACAGAACAGCTTGAGCGTATTTTCGAAGCAGCAATGCGTGTGCCAGATCACGGAAAATTACATCCTTATCATTTTATTGTAATGGAAAACGAGAGCTTAAATAAATTGGAAACGTTACTTAAAGCTGCCGTTGTAGAATTTGATCTTGGGGAAGAAAAATTGATGAAAGCCGAAAACCTAGCACATCGCGCACCAATGGTTATTGGTGTGGTATCAAAAATCGATCCAACTATCGTTAAAGTGCCAGATTGGGAACAAATGCTAAGTGCGGGCTGTGCAACTTACGGAATACAACTAGCTGCACAAGCACAAGGATTTGATAACGTGTGGATTTCAGGGAAATGGGTTAATGGCAGTGCATTACGAGAAGCTTTCGGATGTCGTGAACAAGATCGTGTGATTGCCTTAGTTATGATTGGCACAAGCATAGAAAAAGCAGAACGTGAATGCCGTATTATCGATACAAAAGATTTTGTAACCTATCTATAAAATATTGCTTTCCTCAAGACTTAGAGGAAAGCAAAATATTGCCTACTCTTCTTCCAATTCATCCGCCATCGCCGCCAATATTTCTCGTGTAAGAAGGGCCAATGCACGATAAAAAGGCAAAGTTGCTTGCGTTTCTACTTGAGTTAAAAACTTCGCTGCACAAGGCAGTAAAAAAGTTTCAAAGAATTCTTGTTGAGCCACTAAAGAATCCGAATTATCTTCAAGCCAAGAGGCTGTGAGCAATAATAAAGCAAAATGATCCGTACTTTCCACCTCTGGCATATTGCGTACAAGACGAAAATTCACAAATTCTTCAACATCAATGCCATAAGCTGAAATAGCCGTCATCACTTTCCCATTCGCACCAAATAATTTTTGATACTCTTCGTTCAACAAATTGAGATCGATTTTAACTTGCAAGCTATTCAGCGCTAATTCACTTTCTTTATCAGTATCTAACGCCCAAACTTGACTCAAACCTTTTTGTTGTAACCAAACAAATGCGTCAGCGAGTACTTTATCTGTTGGAGAACGATAAAAAAGATTACCGAATAATCGACTAATTAATGAAAAATTATTAATTTGTTTTTCAGACATTACGCTTTTCCTTTAAAAGTGCGGTCAATTTTGCTTGAGTTTTTTGAGCGGCAAGTTCAATCATTGCTTTACGCGCCTTATCATCAATTAAATGAATATCTCCAAATAATTCAAACTCGACATTTTCAATGCCACAGTAATTAAACAATCCATTAATTAAACAATGATTAAGCGATTTATCCACACCAAATTCTTTATATTTATCAACATTACTGCCAATCGTAATAAATTGCTGCATTTGCTTATTTTTGAGCAACCCCACTGATTCGCCGTTTTCTGTTTTATAGGCAAAACCGTGACTTAATACGCGATCTAAATATCCTTTCAAAATTGATGGGAACCCCATCCACCAAAGGGGATAAACCAACGTAATTAAATCTGCTTGAAGAATAAAATCATGCTCTTGCTGAATATCTTCTGGAATAATACCTTTGTTAGCATTCTGCAATTCTTCATGAGATAAAATTGGATTGAAATTCATTTCATAAAGATCACGAAAAAATACATTTACACCATTTTCTTGACTAATTTGCTCAATACGATTGGCAATCGCTCGCCCAAAACTACGCACTGAATTAGGATGAGCAAAAATAATTAAGTGATTCATTTTTCTTACCTATTTGTAGGGAAATAAAACGTGACAGAAGTCTATCAAAATAGAGCGCACTTTGCATATAAAATCACATAAAAAAAGCGGGCATAGCCCACTCTCTTATTTGCATCATCATTATGCTGCGTTTTTACGTTCTTCTTCCATACATACTGCCGCAGTAAATAATACGTCAGTTGATGAGTTTAATGCTGTTTCAGTTGAGTCTTGTAAGATACCAATAATGAAACCAACACCGATCATTTGTGCTGCTACATCATCAGAAATACCAAATAAGCTACATGCTAATGGGATTAATAATAATGAACCGCCCGCTACGCCAGATGCACCACAAGCACAAAGTGCTGCAACAATACTTAATAAAAGTGCACTAACGAAAGAAACTTCTAAGCTTAGTGTATGAACTGCGGCTAAAGTTAAGATAGTAATAGTAATTGCCGCACCCGCCATATTAATGTTCGCACCCAATGGAATAGAAACAGAATAAGTTTCTTCATCAAGATTTAAGCGTTTTGCTAATTCAATGTTCACTGGAATATTTGCTGCAGAACTACGGGTGAAGAATGCAGTTACCCCACTTTCGCGTACACAAGTCCACACTAATGGGTAAGGATTACGACGGATTTTCCAGTAAACCAAAATAGGATTTACAACAAAAGCAGTAAATAACATCGTACCAATTAATACAGCAAGTAATTGCACATAACCGCCTAATGCGACTAAACCTTTATCAGATAAGGTTTCAGCCACTAAACCGAATACACCAAATGGTGCAAAAGAAATAATCACGTGAACAATTTTTGATACGCCTTCTGCAAAATCTGATAACACATTTTTAGTTGCATCAGATGCATGACGTAAAGCCAAACCTAAACCAATAGACCAAGCTAATACACCAATAAAGTTTGCTTTGAAAATTGCATTTAATGGATTATCTACCACATTCAAAATTAATGTTAGCAACACTTGACCAACGGCTTGTGGTGCAGAACTTGAATCTTCTTTCGCAGCCAATACCACTTCCGTTGGGAATACGAAACCAGCAATAACAGCAACAAATGCAGCTAAGAATGTGCCTAAAAGGTAAAGCACAATGATTTCTTTCATATTGCTTTTCGTACCAATTTTACGGTTTGCAAGGGCAGCCATAACAAGAAAGAAAATTAAAATTGGTGCAACGGCACGCAGAGCTTTTACAAAAATCGTACCTAATACGCCAACTTTTTCAGCAAGATTAAAACCAATGGTTTCTTGTAATGGTGCTGAAATCAATGCAACAACAATACCAAGAACCAAGCCAGCGGCAATTCGTTTTACCAAACTACCCTGAAATAACAGACTAAATAGACGTGATGTGTTCATATTTTTATCTTTCTTTTAGTAAATTTAACTTCAGATTGTTACCAATCCACCTAGGGGGAATTAAAGATAGCGTAAAATTTTGATGAAAGAAAATATTTTTATTATTTTTCACTCTAAAAGTGAACTTTTTTCTAAAGTTATTAGATATTCTCTAAAAACATACTTATAAAAAAATTTTTTATTTAACCTATTGACACCCTGTATGAAACATCAGTAAAATTTAACTGTACAAAAAAACAAGGTAAAAGGTTATTTATCCATATTATTTAACGGGAGATAAGAGAATGAACAACCAAACTTTGGCTACACAATATGAAATGGATTTTTCTTATAATCCACAGCCTTTTTTCAGTGATATAGAAGATAACCTTAAATTCAACAAAAAATTAGATTTAAATCTTTACTGTATCAAACGTCCAAAACAAACTTGTTTTATTCATATAACTAACCCAAATATGTTGGCTTGGGGAATTGAAAGCGGCGATATGTTAGTCGTCGAAAAAAATGACGATCTTTATTCTGGTGATCTTGTTGTGCTAGAAGAAAATAACGAATTTCATGTCTATGAATTTATGGCGCATAGCGACAATTACCTTTTTATGGCATTGGATTCCACTACACCAAATATAAATACAAAAGATTGGTCAAATTTACCTATTATCGGCACCGTAACCAATACGATTCATCAAATCAAACGTCGCGATAAAATGAAATGGGCAGCGTAGTTAAAAGCAAATAAAAAAGTGCGGTGAAAATCAACCGCACTTCTATCTAGTATCTAGATTATATTTCAATTAATTACTCGTCGCTTTACGTCTAGCAATAACTGCATCAGAAAGTTGTTGCAATAATCTTTCAGAATCTTCCCATCCAATGCACGCATCCGTAATACTTTGTCCATAAGTCTGCGCTTTGCCATCAACTAAATCTTGACGACCTTCCACTAAATGGCTTTCCACCATTACGCCAAAGATTTGTTTAGAACCAAATGCAATCTGATTACATACGTCTTGGCAAACATCCATTTGCTTTTTATATTGTTTACTGCTGTTTGCATGGCTAAAATCAACCATAACGTGTGGAATACGCCCTGTTTTTTCAATATCAGCACAAACTTTTTCTACATCTTCAGCACTATAGTTAGGACCTTTATCTCCACCTCGTAAAATAATATGGCAATCTTCATTCCCTTTTGTAGAAACAATTGCAGAATGACCAAATTTAGTGACAGATAAGAAATAGTGGGGAGCTTCCGCCGCACCAATTGCATCTAAAGCGACTTTCACACCACCATTAGTGGCATTTTTAAACCCAACAGCACAAGATAAACCTGAAGCCAACTCACGATGAACTTGTGATTCTGTTGTTCTAGCCCCAATCGCCCCCCAGCTCATAAAATCTGCCAAATACTGAGGTGTAATCATATCTAAAAACTCGCCCGCTGCAGGCACACCAAGATCATTAATATCTGAAAGTAATTTCCGTGCAATACGCAACCCATCATTTAAACGATAAGTATCATTCAAATATGGATCATTAATTAAACCTTTCCAACCCACCGTTGTACGCGGTTTCTCAAAATACACACGCATAATAATTTCAAGGCTATCTTTGTATTTTTCACGTAATGGTTTTAAACGAGTCGCATATTCAATGGCAACTTTCGGATCATGAATAGAGCAAGGCCCAATCACGACTAATAAACGATCATCTTTACCATGAATAATATTATGTGCCTCATGACGAGTTTGCTTCACTAACGCCGCAGCCTGTTCACTTGCTGGGTATTTTTCTAATAAGGCAATGGGTGGTAACACCTGATCGACTTTTTCAATTCGCGTATCGTCGTTTGCCACGACAATTTCAATTTTCTCTTTAGCCATATATCACTCTCAAACTTTCAAATGTTGTGTTTAAATTATGTAGCTAATCTACACTTATTTTTGTACTAGTAAACTAGTTCGATATGTTTTTTTGGAATAAAACCTACGAATTCCCTATTAAACTATCTTTACAACTCTCTTGCAAGCTGAATAAAACGAAATAATTAAGTAAATAAAAGATAAAAAAATACCGCACTTTTGTGCTGTACTCTCGAAATTAATGGCTACTTAATACTTGTGCAGGTTGTAATTTAGCAGCTCGGCTTGCTGGATAAAGGCTTGCCATTAAACTCAATGCAAGTGCTGCAACTAAAACCATCAAAACATCCAACCAATGCAACTCGCTTGGCAAGAAATCCACAAAATACACATCGCCCGATAATAATTTCTTACCGATAACCCACTCAATGCCTTGAATAAAAGTTGTAAGATTTAATGCAAGTATAATGCCTAACACAATTCCAATTAAGCAACCTTTCATTCCTGCCTGTAAGCCATACCAAATAAAAATACGTTTGATAAACGCGTTATTTGCTCCAAGCGTACGCATAATGGCAATATCGCCCTGCTTATCTTTTACTGCCATAATCAGCGTAGAAACAATATTAAAACACGCAACACCGATCACAAGCACCATTGCGATATACATTACGGTTCTAATAAGCTGAATATCGCGATACATATAACCAAATTTACTAATCCAATTTTGCATATATAGCATCTGCGGATAATCATTAAGCATTGATAAATCCAGATTTCTCACAGAAAAAGGATCATCTAATTTCAATTCAACACCTGTAATTTGATCAGGTTGATAAGTCAAAAAGGTTTGTGCTTGAGCAAGCGGCAATAAGGCATAACTATAATCAAGCTGACCATCTAAGCGTAAAATAGCGGTAACTTGCACTGGCTCACGAGTTGGTTGAGCAAATTGTTCATCGCCGTTTTGCTGAGAAATAAGCAAGGTAATCCAATCCCCTACTTTTACATCAAGTTCTTTAGCGATACCCGCTCCCAAGACTAATCCGCCTTCTTTCTCAAATTTGTTCCAACCTTGCTCTTGTACAAAATTGCCAATTGAACTTACCTTATCTTCTGCTTGTTTTTCAACACCTTTGACCTGAACAACTTTCAATTTTGAGCCATTTTCTACCAATGCCGTAAAGCTAACAAAAGGAGAGATTCCTTTAATTTGTGGATTTTGTTGTAGGCGTTTTTCTAAATTTTGCCAATGATGAATTGTGGGATCTTTCGCTTGAGGCGCAGAAAAAATCTCAATATGCGGCACGACTGCCAAAATCCGTTGATTAAGCTCACGCTCAAAACCATTCATCGCACTTAAACCAACAATTAAAACTGCAACACCCAATGCAATACCAATTGCAGAAAATTTTGCAATTAACGCGACTAAAGGATTTTTTTGTTTGCCACGTTGATAACGCCAGCTAATAAAAAACGGCGTATTCATCACGCCCCCTCCTTCAAAAGACCATCTTGCATAACTAAACGGCGTGATAATTTTTCCGCAAGCCCCATATCGTGAGTGACTAATAAAAAAGCAATATTTTGCTCTTGATTAAGTTGTTGAATCAGCTCAAAAATACTTTCAGTGGTCTTATGATCGAGATTTCCTGTGGGTTCATCCGCTAAAACTAACGATGGATTATTCACTAAAGCACGCGCGATAGCCACACGCTGACGTTCCCCGCCAGAAAGCGCAGAAGGACGATGGGTAATTCTATGACTTAATCCCACCGCACTTAGCATTTTTTCGGCACGATCTTTCGCTTCTGCTTTATTTTGATGACCAATCAACATCGGCATCATCACATTTTCAAGTGCGGTAAAATCCGCCATCAAATGATGGAATTGGTACACAAATCCTAAATAACGATTACGCAAAGCAGCTAATTCATTAGCCGATGCTTTTTGCAAGGATTGTCCATTAATAAACACTTCCCCACTACTTGGCTGATCTAAGCCACCCAAAGTATGTAATAAAGTACTTTTCCCTGAACCAGAGCTTCCCACAATCGCAACCAATTCTGCAGGTTCCATAGAAAAAGAAACGCCTTTTAACACTTGCGTTTGATTTTCGCCTTCTTGATAAAATTTATTGATATTTTCGCATTTTAATAAATAGTTATTCATTTTTTACTCGTTTTAACCGCACTTTAGCGGCAGATAACACCATCAAAAACTTGCACGAGTCTATCACACTTTTCCTTGAGCTTAAATTTCAATACACCCAAAGTATTCAAATCCTGTTTCAGGAAAATGTTTTTCAAGATAACGTTTTAAATAGCGTTGGGTTTCTTGACTAATAATAGGATCATATTCTGGGTAACCGTTATACATTACACTTAATACTGAAATACCTCGAGTACGACAAGCCTCTAAACTTAATAATGTGTGGTTTATACTGCCTAGTTTTCCCGATGTCACTAAAATTAAAGGGTAATTATTTAACTGGATATAATCCAACGTCGTCGCCTCTTCACAATAAGGTACCATTAAGCCACCAGCACCCTCCAATAGTACATAATCATATTTTTCTGCCAAAAGTGCGGTAGATTTTTCAATGATTTTTGCTTCAATTTTTCTACTTTCTCGCTTTGCAGCTAAATGTGGCGAACAAGGATATTCAAAAACATAAGGGCAGGTTTCGCCTTGTAAATCTTCTTCCGTTAAATCAATCCCTTGAATCTTTCGATGCACAAGTAAATCATCAGCGATATTTTTACAACCTGTTTGAATCATTTTTTGTGTAATCACGGAACAGCCTTGTTCCATCAATTTTTTAGCATAAATGCCTGTAGCAATCGTTTTTCCCACATCAGTATCAATGCCAGATATAAAAATAACCTTGCTCATAAATACGCCTTACTAATTTCAAGCACGAGAATAACGTGCGATAAAAAACAATGGATGATAAGTTAACCGCACTTTGCCCGACGGTATACTGAACGCCGACAAGTAATCGCCAATAAATCCATTGAGATTTTTTCTTGTCCAATTTTTTTGGTTCGTGGCTGTTACGCCTGTATATTTAAGGTGTTTGAGTACATCTAACGGCGTATCAAAGTCTAGTATTACCTTAAAATCCTCACACCATAAAAGCTCAAAATCTTTGGCCAACCAAGTCTGCCATTGGGATAAAGTCGGGTAATTTAAGCCTATATTTGTGATCTGGCGGACTTCTTTTAAATTGTCTTCGCCAAAGGTTGCAACCGCCAATAATCCGTTTGTTTTCAAGCCTGTTTTGCAATGGGCGATAAAAGCGTCGGGTTGGTGAAACCATTGCACGGCGGATGCGCTTGCGATTAAGTCAAATTGTTGCAAAAAAAGGAAATGTTCGGCATCGCCGCAATAAAAATCAAAGGATTGCGGCAATTTTTCAGCCAGTTGGGTCTGCACGTCGCACAAATCATTAAATAACCAATAATCTGCTGAAATCTGTTTTTGCAACAATGAACTCAACATACCAGACCCGCAACCAAGCTCCAAAACACTATCTAGTGACCCATTTGGTAAATAATCTTGCAAATGTGTCATTAACTTAATATTCATTTTTTGTTGAATTAACGCATGTTCATCATAGCTATTTAAGGCTTTTTGGAAGGCGTGTTGAATACGCGATTTATCTACGGAAGTTAATGATCCCATAATGCCGACCAGTGGCTAAATCTTGAAAACAGATAATGCTCACCCTCTATTTCCTGAACTGCACAACGCAATGCCCAATATTGGTGCTGATTAGCTGGCGTAAAAATTTTATCGCGAGAACTAACCCATGCATTTGTCCAGTGAATAAGATCTGTGCGTTTATCCTGCTGAATCATCGCAAAAAGTGCGGTGAGTTCTTGATGAATTTTGTTAAATGGTCGTGCAGAAAATTGTTGATAACGTTCAAAAGATACTTTGTCACCACAAATTCTACGTTCAAACTTTGAACGAGTATTTTCTGTGAGATTATCTAACGTACCTTTAAAAATAGCATAGGGAATACCAAAGCTATCATCACAAGGTAAACCTGTGCCATTCACTGCTGTTGCTGATTGTAAGGTGATTCCTTGTAATACTCGCTCTGCCGCCCAAACGCCCATAGACCACGCCACCAAACGGATGTGCCGATAGGCAGAAAAATCAAAATCTAACTTCAAATCTTGATAATCGTAGCAAATTAATAAATCATGATCTGTTGGCAAAATCAAATGAGCTACAGCATCAAGAGGTGTCCCCCAGCCAGCAAAATAAACTATTAAATGCTCACCTTGATGATCATAAAATTTCGTTTTCACATTATTTCCTTATAAGCATGCCACAAACTGTTTCACTTCATCCATTGTCATATCTGCCGTCAAAGACAATCGTATTCTGGATGTACCTTTTGGTACTGTTGGTGGTCTAATCGGCAAGCAATAATAACCTTGCTCTTGCAGATCTTTCGCCTTAGCAAGGGTCGCTTCGTTCTCGCCTAAAATATAGGGAACGATGCAAGTTTGGCTTGGCATTATTTGGGTTCTATGCTCCACTTCTTGGCGTAAAAATGCACTTAACTGCTCAAGATGCGTTCTTTCTTTTGAGAATTGCGGCAATCGTTCAAAAATAAAATAAGTCCAAGCCACATTAAAGGGCGGAAGTGCGGTTGAAAAAATCAATGGACGCATTTGATTAATCAAACATTCTTTTAATATTTGATCACAGACGACATAAGCCCCCATTGAAGCTAAGGCCTTGCCAAAAGTGCCAACCAATAAATCAATTTCGGCAATCAGATTATCCCGTTCGGCAATACCCAATCCGTTTTGCCCATAAACACCGATGGCGTGGGCTTCATCCACATAAAGATAAGTATTGGGAAATTGTTTTTTTAATTGAACAAGCTGTTTCAAATCCGCCACGTCGCCGTCCATACTGAAAACAGATTCGGTAACGATAAAAGTGCGGTCAAATTTTCCGACGTTTTTTTCAAGCAGATTTTTCAAATGTTCATAATCATTATGACGATAACGAAAGAACTCACATTGGCTTAAACGAATGCCATCAATCATGCTGGCATGCACTAATTTATCTGCCAAAATTAAACTTTTTGTTGTGGTCAAAGCAGGCAAAATGCCGATATTGGCGTGATAGCCGCTGTTAAATAATAACGCGCTTTCCCGTTGGAAACGTTGTGCGACAAGCTCTTCCAAATCGGTATAAATAGGAAAATTTCCCGTTAATAAACGAGACGAAGAACTGGTAAAAGAAGGGAAATTATCGCTATATTGCTGTAAAAAAGACTGGCGCAAGTTTTCATTTGATGCCAAACCTAAATAATCATTAGATGACATATTCAGCATTTTGCGATTTTCTCGCATAATATATCGTCCTTGATGAACTAAGTCTGGAATTGAACGATATTGATTTTGTGCGCTAAGCTGTTCCAGTTGCTGTTTGAAAGCATCCATTTTTCATCCTAATGTTCATATTCCTGAATTAAAGCCAGAATCATGCCTTCCGTTAATTTCTGAAGTTCATCATCTTTAATCACAAATGGTGGCATAACATAAACCAATTTTCCGAAAGGTCGAATCCAAACACCTTGTTCCACAAAACGTGGGACTAAAGTTTTCATATTTACCGCACTTTTCATTTCAACCACCCCAATCGCCCCTAATGCACGAACTTCTTTGACGTAATCTTTTTCAGCTAAAGGCGAAAGCTGTTGTTTTAAGGAATGCTCAATTCTCTGAATATTTTGCTGCCAAGGGCTTTCCAACAATAAACGGATAGATTCTGTCGCAATTGCACAAGCCAACGGGTTTGCCATAAAAGTTGGCCCGTGCATAAAGCATTTAGCCTCACCGCGACAAATAATTTGCGCAATGTCAGTGGTCGTAATAGTTGCCGATAAAGTTAAATAACCACCCGTTAATGCTTTACCGATACACATAATATCTGGCGAAATGCCTGCGTGTTCAGCTGCAAATAATTTTCCTGTTCGACCAAATCCCGTGGCAATTTCATCAAAAATTAGCAATATACCATATTGTTTACAAAGCGCTTGCGCTTTCACTAAATAAGTTGGCGAATAAAAATACATACCGCCCGCACCTTGCACAACCGGTTCTAAAATCAGTGCGGCGATTTCATTACCTTTTTTCTTAAGTAAATCAGCTAAAGGTTCAATGGCACAATCATTCCAAGATTCATTAAATGGAATGTTGGGTTGAGGAAGAAAATACTGCACGGGTAAGCTATGATGAAATAAATGATGCATCCCTGTGGTTGGATCACACACTGACATTGCATTCCAAGTATCGCCGTGATAACCAGAACGAATAGTGGCAAATTTTTGTCGTTGCACTTCTCCTTTAGCGTGCTGATATTGAATAGCCATTTTCATCGCTACTTCCACTGCAACAGAACCACTATCAGCAAAAAAGATCTTATCTAATCCATTGGGCAAAATTTGTACCAATAATTGAGCTAATTCCACCGCTGGGTCATGGGTAAATCCGCCAAACATAATATGGCTCATTTTTGCTAATTGATTCTGTGCCGCCGCATTTAAACGAGGATGATTATAACCGTGCAACGCCGCCCACCAAGAGGACATACCATCAATCAAACGACGACCATCTTTTAAAGTTATCATCACGCCATCAGCACGTTCCACCGCATAAAGCGGCATATCAGAAGAAACTGAAGAATAAGGATGCCAAATATGTTGTGTATCAAAAGCTAAAAGTGATTGTTCATCCACCATTTATTTACCATTAAAAACTTATTCGTATCTCAAAGCTGCTGCAGGTTCTACTTTCGCAGCTCGATAAGCAGGATAAAGGGTTGAAAGCAAGGAAAGTAACAGCGAAAATCCAATGACAAAAATCATTTGAACAAAGGATAATTCTGTCGGTAAAAAAACACCTTGTGGATTTACCGCACTTACAATGTCCGTTAAATTCAACGTAGCTAAAACACCTAAAATAGCACCGAGTAATGTGCCAACAAATCCCACCAGTAATCCTTGATAAATGAACACTGAACGCACTTGGGATTTTGTTAAGCCTTGAGTTTGCAAAATCGCAATTTCCCCTTGTTTATCCACCACCATCAAACTTAAAGAGGTGACAATATTGGAAATCGCCACGACAATAATCAAACTAATCAGCAAACCCATCATATTTTTTTCCATTCTCACTGCTTGGAAAAATTCGCCTTTTTGCACACGCCAATCTGTGATTTTTTGTGTCGGGAAATGTTGTGGGAGTTCTGTAATTTGGAACGGATCATTCAGAAATAAACGATAGCCCTGTGCTTGCTGAGGTTGAATACGCATTAAGCGACCAATATCTGTAATATTAGCAAAGGCTTCGTAACCAGATGCTTCGCCATAACCATAATAAATATCGCTAACAGTAAATAAACGCTGCATTGGCACCCGACCGAATGGTGTATATTGGCTATTTTCCGTAATCATCAAACGGATTTTATCCCCAATATTCACGCCCAGTTTTTGCGCCAGTTGATCGCCAATGACCAGTTTAAACTCCCCTCTAGGCAAAATTTCATTAAATTTAGTCTGATCAAAAGATTCAACCAAAGGATCATCAGAAAATGATTGAATACCTATAATTTGTCCTGCACTTACGCCTTTTGCCGTTTGATAAATCACATTTGTTGTATTGATCGGCACGGCTTTTTGGACAAAGTGCGGTAAATTTTCTAGCGTTTTTTCTGTAGAAATAGGCTGCTCTTCGCTCACAATCGCATGAGGAATAGAAGATAGCACCTGTTGTTTTTGGTAACCTTCTAATCCATTCATCACCGAAAGCACGATGATCAATGCCATCACACCTAGCACAATCCCCAGGCTTGCAAGATTAGTCACTAATCGCCCAAAACGATCCGCACTTTTCGCACGCCAATAACGTAGTGCAATATAAAGAGAAATAGGAAAATTCATTATTTTTGATGTAATTGTTGTACAAATTCTTCGATGTTTTGCATTACTTTGCCAACTAATGTTGTCACTGCACTATCACTCGCCCAAGCAATATGTGGTGTGATAATTAAATTAGGCATCGTTTTTGCAGCTAAAATTAACGGATTATCTTTTTCTGGTGGCTCTTTTACCATTACATCCAAAGCCGCTCCGCCTAAATGCCCCGTTTTTAACGCATCAACTAAGGCAAGTTCATCAATCAAAGGCCCACGCCCTGTATTAATCAAAAATGCACCTTTTTTCATTTTGGATAAGGTTTCTGCATTAATTAAATCCTTTGTTGTTTCCGTTAATGGGCAATGCAACGTCACAATATCCGCTTGTTTTAATACTTCATCAAAAGGCGTATAACCTTCACGGCAAACAGTGGCATCTTTATGTTCTGCATAAAGCACTTTCATTCCCACGGCATTAGCCAAACGCCCCACTTCTGTTCCTAGGCAACCTTTACCAAATACGCCCAACGTTGAACCGCGCACATCTGTAATTGGATAATCAAAATAACAAAATTGTTTACTTTCCGCCCATTTTGCTTCCGTTTGATCGCGTAACCAACCTGCCAAACTGTGTTTTAAAGAAAAAATCAGACCGATTACGTGTTCTGGCACGGTTGTACTGGAATAACCTGTCACATTACGCACGGCGATGCCCATTTCTTCTGCAGCCACAAGATCAACATTATTTGTACCTGTCGCAGTAATGGCAATCAGCTTTAATTTTGGCAGTTGTTGCAAAGTTTCACGATCAAAAATCACTTTGCTCGTAATCACAATATCTGCATCCTTTACGCGTTCAATCGTTTGCTCAGCAGATGTATGTTCATATTCTGTCCAAGTATGTTCAAAACTTGGGCGAGGAATTGAAATATGTTTAGGAATAGCCGTGCTATCTAAAAATACGATTTTCATTAATTGCTCCTTTTTTATATACAAAGTGCGGTCAAAATTAACCGCACTTTTGATGAAATTTAAATTGAGGTATCCAATTCTGGAAAAGATTTTACTAAATCATCGATGGCTTTCATTTGGGAAACAAAGCCTTCAAGCGCAGAAAGTGGCAATGCAGAAGGGCCATCACATTTTGCTTGATTTGGATTTGGATGTGCTTCTAAGAATAAACCTGCAATGCCTACTGCTAAACCTGAACGCGCTAATTCGGTTACTTGTGCACGACGACCACTCGATGCCGCCCCAAATGGATCACGGCATTGAAGTGAATGGGTTACATCAAAAATAACAGGGCTACCCTTAGAGGCTTTTTTCATTACACTAAAGCCAAGCATATCCACAATTAAATTATCGTAACCAAAATTTGTTCCACGATCACAAAGAATGATTTTATCGTTACCGCATTCTTCGATTTTTTCCACGATATTGCCCATTTGACCTGGGCTTAAAAATTGTGGTTTTTTCACATTAATCACTGCGCCTGTTTTTGCCATCGCTTCAACGAGATCTGTTTGACGTGCCAAAAAGGCGGGAAGTTGAATAATATCGACAACATCAGCAACGGGCTGACATTGATAGATTTCGTGTACATCGGTAATAATTTTTACCCCGAATGTATCTTTTAATTCTTGGAAAATTTTTAATCCTTCTTCCATGCCAGGTCCACGGTAAGAATGAATAGATGAACGATTCGCTTTGTCAAAAGACGCTTTAAACACATAAGGCACGCCAAGTTTCTCTGTCACTTTCACATAAGCTTCGCACACTTGCATTGCCATATCACGGCTTTCCAGCACGTTCATTCCGCCAAAAAGCACGAAAGGTTTGTCGTTTGCAACATCAATATTGCCAATTTTTACAATTTTATTTTGCATAAATTTTCCTTAAATCAATGGAGGGGAAAAGTATCTTTATTAATCTCGCCTTTAAGTTCTAAAAGTTGCGTGCGGATAAACGCCGCCGTTGGATCTTTTGGACAATGTTCCACAAAAAATTCTAAATCTTTCAATGCTGAAGGATAAGCCCCCATTTGAGCTAAAACTAAGCCACGGTCACGGATATGATAAGGATTTTCAGCATCAGTAATCATTAAATTCTTAATATAGTGGTATGCCATATCGTTATGCTCTTCACGAATAAGCGCATTTTTCGCCAGTTGCTCAAAGCGAGAATAAAGTAAAGAAAGATCGGCTCTATCAAGTTCTTCGGGTTGAATTTTCGCCCCAAACCCAAATGCACCTTCATAAAGTTGCTGCAATTTTTCTTGTGAAATATAAGTGCCATCCCAAGGATCAATAAAAGCCACTTCATCTCTGACTTCAGCACGTAAAATTAACTGTGTTGGGAAATTTACTGGGTAAATTGGCAAATCCAATGCCTCAGCTAAATAAAACACCATTGCCCCAAGAGTCACTGGCATTCCTTGACGATGTTCAAACACATAAGGCAAATATAAATTGCGAGCATAAAAATAATCTTCTGGATCGCAATGAAAGCCCCAATCACCATAAAATAGCTGTAGTAACTGATGAATCTGCTCTTCTTTCGGCCAATCTGGCGAAATTTTTTTACGCGCTTTACGCACAAGCCCACCCATTTTTCCCCGAAGTTGTGCTTCTGAGCTGCCATCATCAGAGATAACAAGATAAAAATGCACAAATTTATCGTATAACGCACGTCGATAATATTTCATTACTTCTTCCAAAAACCTAAAGTGACGCGCTCATTGTCGCCATAATCACGCACGGTTTCAACCATTTCCCAATGATTTTCTTGGAAAATTGACCGCACTTTTTCGCCTTGTTGCCATCCGTGTTCAAGCAATAATACGCCATTAGAATTCAAATAACTCGATGCTAATTCAATAATATGACGTAAATCAGCATACCCTGCATCATTGGCAACTAATGCAGAAAGGGGTTCAAAACGCACATCGCCTTGATGCAAATGTTCATCTTGCGCATCAATATAAGGCGGATTGCTGACGATAAGATCAAACTTCCCTGTTATATTATCAAACCAACGGCTTTGCAAAAATTCTACATTTAGCTGATTTCTTTCTGCATTAGATTGAGCTAATGCCACAACATCGGGCATAAGATCAACACCAATTATTTCCAGCGGAATATGCCGCTTTTGGCAAATGGGCGCAAGCTCGGAAGCCAAAGCGAGGGCGATTGCGCCTGTACCTGTGCCGAGATCAAGAATACGAAAGTGCGGTGGATTTTCTTCCAGTTTTTCTAACGCAATTTGTAATGCTTTTTCCACTAAACTTTCCGTGTCTGGTCTTGGAATCAATGTGCTTTTTGAAACATTTAATGGCAACGACCAAAATTCTTTTTCGCCAAGAATATAAGCGATAGGTTCGCCTTTTAAACGACGATCTAAAAGTGCGGTCAATTTTAACTGCACTTTTTCATCAATCTCAGTATCATCAAAAGCAAGGATTTGCGTACGCGATTTGCCAGTAGCGTGTTGAAGAAGCACAAGCGCATCAATTTTACTATTTTCAGTGGGATTTTTTTGTGCTAAATCCGCAATCGCTTGTGCCAGCCATTCTTTATAATTCATTATTTTTCGTCTTTTAACACTATCGTGCCAGCCACTAAATCAGTTAAAGAACGACGATCATCGCGCACAAGTGCAACAATACCGCTAATAATCAATAAGAAACTCGTCCACGCCAATAAAATATCAATAATCTCACGGCCGATGTATTTACCAAATTCAACAGGCTGATTGGTATGATAATTAAATACGCGCAAGCCTAACCAACGTTTTGCCATTGTTTGGCCATAAGTTTTCATAAAATATAACTGAAAACCAATATATACAATCGTCCCCACTACACCGGCAAAATCCCCCAATGCAAAACCGAGACCAACCATCACCCAAAGAACAAGCCCATTAATCATACTCGCAAGCCAACGTTTAAAACGGCTCGCTTGAGCGAGTTGAGAAGGTTTGAAAGTAGAAGAAAATTCAGCATCTTTTTGATTTTCAATGATCATTTTATTTCCCTTTAAAGTTAAAAAGGACATCTGAAATCAGATGCCCCTATCATTAATTCTGTTCAGACAATGCAGCCAACTGATCCGCTTGATATTCGGTAATAATCGGCTGAATCAGTTCATCAATTTTACCATTCATCACTTCATCCAAACGATAAATAGTGAGATTGATACGGTGATCGGTTACTCGACCTTGCGGATAATTATATGTACGAATTTTATCAGAACGATCGCCCGAACCTAATAAGTTACGGCGCATATCTGTTTGTTCTGCGGCTTGGCGTTCTTGCTCTGCTTGAACAATACGTGACGCTAATACTGACATTGCTTTCGCTTTATTTTTGTGCTGTGAACGCTCATCCTGACATTCCACCACAATACCTGTTGGAATGTGTGTAATACGCACCGCAGAATCCGTTGTATTTACGTGCTGACCACCTGCGCCTGACGAGCGGTAAGTATCAATACGCAAATCTGATGGATTAATTTCTGGCATTTCAGATTCTGGCAATTCTGGCATTACCGCGACGGTACAAGCAGAAGTGTGGATACGCCCTTGGCTTTCAGTTTTTGGTACACGTTGCACACGATGACCGCCAGACTCAAACTTTAACTGACCATACACACCTTCGCCAGTGACTTTAACAATCACCTCTTTATAACCGCCTTGCTCACTTTCGTTAGCACTGAGCATTTCTACACGCCAGCGTTTACTTTCAGCATAACGACTGTACATACGGAATAAATCACCGGCAAAAATACCCGCTTCATCACCGCCTGTTCCCGCACGGATTTCTAAATAGCAGTTATATTCATCATTAGGATCTTTCGGCAGTAAAAGAATTTGAAGTTGTTGTTCCACTTCTTCAATTTCCGCTTTGGATTCTTCGATTTCCATTTGCGCCATTTCTTTCATTTCAGGATCGTCGAGCAATATTTCAGCTTCTTCAATATTTTGATTTAATTGCGTCCAACGATTAAAACATTTCACTACTTCTTCAAGTTGCGAATATTCTTTAGAATACGCACGGAATTTATCCTGATCACTAATTACAGAAACATCGCCCAATAAGGCTTCTAGCTCTTCATAACGTTCTTTTAAACTTTCTAATTTTGCAATAATGGAATCTTTCATCATTTGTAAGTCACCGAAAATAAAATCGGTGTATTTTAGCCGATTTTAGGGAAAATTGACAGCGAAAAGGAAATTAAGAATCTCAGACGCTTTATTTGTGATTTTATTTTTATATTTTTGTATGGCATTTTGAATAAGTTGCTGACTTGAATTCATGCCATAATCATAAACCCAATGGGAAACTGGGGCGTATCCCATTTGAATACGCCCACTCGAAAATAATCCCTTCCCCACATTCCAAAATTCGCATTATTATTGCGGTAAGCGGAATAAAGGCATTAGCGTTCCCCTCTATTTAGCTTGCCATAATATTTGCAACCACCTTGATCACCATTATCACAAGCCTTACCAAACCATTCTTTAGCTAAAGATTTATTTACTTGAACACCTTTTCCTAAAAGATATGAGAATCCCAATAGAGCTTGAGCATCTGCATCTCCCTGCTCCGCCGCTTTGCGATACCATTTCACCGCTTCAACATCATCTTGTTTTACGCCTTGCCCCTTAGCATACCTCACGCCCAAATTAAATTGAGCCTTTGCATCCCCCTGCTCCGCCGCTTTGCGAAACCACTTCACCGCTTCAACATCATCTTGTTTTACGCCTTGCCCCTTAGCATAGCTCACGCCCAAATTAAATTGAGCCTCTGCATGTCCCTGCTCCGCCGCTTTGCGAAACCACTTCACCACTTCAAAATCATCTTGTTTGACGCCTTGCCCCTTAGCATACATCACGCCCAAATTAAATTGAACATTTGCATCTCCCTGCTCTGCCATAGGTAACCAAAGTTTAAAGGCGGTTTGATAGTCGCTTTGCTCATAAGCGGTTAAACCTTGTTGGAATTGCTGTTCCGGCGTATCCGCCCAAGCGGTGGATTGAAAAGAAAATACAGAAGCACCTAAAAGTGCGGTGGTTAAAAGTGTTTTTGTGAGTTTCATTTGTTTTCCTATTAAATTGAATGAATGGATAATCTTTTATTTTTATTCACTAAAATTGGCTTTGAACCATGATGAGGAACTTGCAAACCATAAACCCAATGAAAGGCTGGGGCGTCTCCCATTTGAATACGCCCACTTGAAAATAACCCTTGCCCTACATTCCAAAATTCGCATTGTAAAGTTGGCATTAGCGTTCCCCTCTATTTAGCTTGCCATAATATTCACAACCCACTTGTTCACCATTATCACAAGCCTTACCAAACCATTCTTTGGCTAAAGATTTATTTACTTGAACACCTTTTCCTGAAAGATATGAGAATCCCAACATAACTTGAGCACCTCCATATCCCTGCTCCGCCGCTTTGCGATACCATTTCACCGCTTTGAAATAATCTTGTTTTACGCCAAGTCTTCCTCCATACATCATGCCCAAACCATTTTGAGCCTTTGCATTTCCCTGCTCTGCCGCTTTGCGAAACCACTTCACCGCTTCAACACCATCTTGTTTTACGCCATGTCCGATTGCATACATCGCACCCAAATTTAATTGAGCATCTGCATCCCCCTGCTCCGCCGCTTTGCGATACCAGTTCACTGCTTTGAAATCATCTTGTTTTACGCCAAGTCCTCTTTCATACATCATGCCCAAACCACCTTGAGCCTGTGCATATCCCTGCTCCGCCAAAGGCAACCAAAGTTTAAAGGCGGTTTGATAGTTGCTTTGCTCATAAGCGGTTAAACCTTGTTGGAATTGCTGTTCCAGCGTATCCGCCCAAGCGGTGGATTGAAAAGAAAATACAGAAGCACCTAAAAGTGCGGTGGTAAGAAGTGTTTTTGTGAATCGCATAGAAATCGTCCATTTATTAATCAACAATTGAAACAACTAAACATTTTTTGTTTAGCATTATGTTTTGTTGTACTCTCTGTAAAGAGAGTGCAACACCCAGTATACTGGGTGTGAAATGATTAAAAATTGAACTATTTGATTAGGAGGGAATTGGGGGCTTAAGACTGAAAAAAGTGAGCAATTTTGCTCACTTTCTGCTATTAAATACGCGCGACATCAAACTTCGCCAGATCAATTTCATCTTCTGTGCCATAAAATGCCACTAACGCCTTGCGTAACATTTCCGCTCGTTTTGGTAAACCTTTTTCCACATAGGTTTTCACTTGTTCATACACGGCTTGTTTAAAAGGCTGTGTATCGCCCGGATTGCCATTCAAATTATCCGCACTGGCAAAATAACGAAAACCTGCCGCTGTCGCCAAAATCCATTCTAATGCTTGCGGTTTAACTTCAACTTTTTCAAAGTCACGCTGGCGTTCTTCTGAACGTCCATCTGGCTCATACCAATAACCAAAATCTTCTAGTTTACGGCGTTCTTTGCCTGCCACTAACCAATGGGCAATTTCATGCAATGCACTGCTGTAAAATCCTCGCGCAAAATAAATCGCGTTATAAGGCACTTCATCATTTGCGGGTAAATAAATAGGCTCATCACCGCCTTTGACTAAGAGAGTGTTGTATTCCTCTTCAAAACATTGATTAAAAATTGCAATAATATCTTCTAATTTATGTTCCATTCTATCGACTCCTAAAAAATCGCGAGATTATATCACCAGAGGCTCATTTGTTCTTGTTTATTTTCTTCAGGTAAATTGACATGTAACCCAATCAAACGAATCGATCGCCCTTTTGCTCGCATAAAAATTTGAGGAAGTAATCGTTGATTTTTAAAATTTAAGGGGGTATATTTTAGTACGCACTTAGAAAAGCGATGAATCTCCCAGATCGCAAGCGAAGAGGTGAAATAGACTCGGGACTGTGTGTAGGTGTGGGGAGCCCTACCTAAGTGCGTAATCCTTTTCTAATAGCTTTTTAAGCTCCTTGTCTTTTATTCGTCTAAACGACAGCACAAAGATTTCTTTTGGTAATATTTTCACTACAAGCATTTTCCCTTGTCGAATAAAGGTGTAACGATCTGCAAAATCTTTCACTTGTAGTAAATGCTCGGGAGCATTGATGATATCTGGCAACGCCTCATACTCATCAATCCCAAAATCTTGCCCATCACGGCTATTAAACTGTTTAATTAAAGTATCATCAGAAAGCCACACTGTGCCAGTTTTGCTTTTCAATAAATCCTTACTTTCCGCACTCAAGACACCTGCCGCAAATTTAAAATTTTTGGTAAGACTATCTCGCACCTGTAACATTTGATCAGCAGTGAGTTTTTTTCCTTCAGGGCTGAGCGTTTGTTTCATCTCCGCCATATGCTTTGCCAACAATTCAAAATCGTGCTTAAACTCCCCACCTTTCATCTCAACCTTCGCAAACGCATGCGCCAGTTTTTCAGGATAAAGATCCAAATTAGGCTTGTAGTTTAATCGCCCTACATTGTAATCAAAGCCTTTATCCGTCACACGTATCGTGCCATCAGGTAATTTAAACCCTACCGTCTTTTCACGATTACCTTGCTTATCCGCAGGGCGTTCTACTTCCACCAAAAATTCAGAACTATCATCAGGCTTATCAATCCCACGGCGTTTCAAATCTCTTTCGCCTAACCTTCCTGCGGTTCAGGAATCCCTAATTTATCCCGCACCCAACTTTCCGAAATCTGCACGCCAATGCCCGTAAGTTTAGGGATGGCATCTGCAAATACCGATAAGTCTTCATATTCTTTTGTGTCAAACTCAAAATAAGGGATACGATGTGGTGCAATGACAAAACGTTGTGATCAGCCGATTTGTATTGAGTATGAGGAATGCAAACCGAATAAATACGGTGAGATTCGTAAGAAAATTGTGGGGGTAAAAAACAGATTCACAGAAAAGAAAATCATCACCAAATTAAAAAACTGGGTGATTAAATCAGCGAAAAGTGCGTTGGGTTCCACCGCACTTAATTCGGAGTCCACCGAAACAAACAAGGCGCATCGCGCCGCTTGGACTTGTGTCAATAACTGTAACCGTTCAAAAATTGAACAGCAAGCTAATTTATTGATGTTGCCTATCGGTTCGCCATTAAAACCGTCACAAATTGAACTTTTAATGCGCCATGGACGGTTACGGCTTAATGACTATCGGTGGATTTGTTGTGAAAACGATGAAGTTTTCATTAAAGAAGAAAAAATTCCGTTGGCTCAAGCCTTTGGTTGGGGTCAGATCATAACCCGCCTTTGTTTTATAGCCGTTGAGCAATTTCTGCCATATCAGGTGCGTAATAAGTATTTTGCAGAATACTGAGATCTCTATGGCCCGATATTTTGGCTAATACCATTACATCCACTTTTTCTGCCAATCGGGTTAATGCTTCACGGCAGGTGTCGTGAAAATGTAAATTGGCGTTTTCAAGCCCTGCCATCTTTTTGAGCTTGCGGAAGTTGTGATCCAGTTGGCGTGCTTCCATTTGGAATACTCGCGGATCACTTTCTGTTTTTACCGAAGTAAGATGTTGTAAAATCTCTATTGCTTTTACCGAAAGAGGCACCGTGCGTGAATGTCCATTTTTAGTAATTGGCAAAAAGGCGGTGTGCTTTTCAAAATTAATATTATTCCAAGTTAAACTTGCTATTTCCCCTGCTCTCATTGCTGTCTCTATAGCAAAAAGAAATGCCGCCCCCGTGCAATTTTGTAAGGTTTTTGGCGGTTCAATATGTTCGACATCATAACCTGACACAAAAATCAGACGCTCAATTTCATGTTCATTATATCGACGAGTTCTTGGTGCTAGCGCTTTTGGTTTCTCAAGATATTTTAGGGGGGGTCTGTTATAAAATCCCATTCAATCGTTTTGGCCATTAGAGCAGAAAGCGAACTACGTTCACGCAAAACTGTTGCTGGAGAGACTTCTTTTAATCGTTGATTTTACCACTCACGAAAGTGTGCTTTTCCTATTTCTTGTAAAGATATTGCGGCAAGCGGAGTTCGAGAAAGACGCAGTAGCCTTATGCGCTCTTCACGTTTCCCGCGCTTGGTTATCGTTATTATCATTAAGCCTGTGACTTTCGGACGATTGAAGATATAAAATTAACGTTTTACCGAAGCACTTCTCTGATATATTAATTCGCCCAGAATTCACGTTACCTTGCCAGACTTTTTTTAATGTGCCAATTTGAGACAAATTCTTTTGTGCCTGCAAAAATTGCTGATTTATATCAGCTTTTGCATTGGTTATTTGTTGCAAAGTTGATTGTTTATTTTCTTCTATTTTTTGTTCAACACGCTCAGATAACGCTTGCATATTTTGCGCAAGTGTACCCGCATCAAGCGCACCAGCATTTTCAACAACACCGAATGCCTTCACCCAGAATTGCACGTCATCAAATGTGTTTTTTGCTTTGATGCATAATTTGAGGATTAATGATTTAGGGCGAGTTTCATTTCCACCTGTTGCCATTGGGCTATCTAATAGCGGATGCATAAATCCATTATCACTGAGATTATCATCAGTTGTAGTTGAAGTGCGTAATCGTGAATCTATAACTGTTTTCGTTTTGTCATAAAAAATATTACTATCACTTGAATTAACCCAGTGTGTTCTCACTTTGTGAACATGCTTTTTAATCTCATCACTTTGCGTTTCACCAACAGATAAATTGTTTGATGCATTTCTAATAAATCGGTCTTCAGCTAATGGCACATTTGAAATAGAACCATATTTACCGACTAAGTGACGATATAACTCGGGGTAATTTTGCTGTGTAACGGTTGTTCTGATTGAATCAAAGGCAATCCAACCAGCAGGGATATTATCCACGGCAAAATAAGCCGTCATCCCCACATCACTACGAGTTAAATCAGGAAGTTGGTTGCTGTCGCCCAAAGTGCGGTATAAATCGGGAAAGGTTTGTTGGTTGAATGTCGTGCCATCAGCACGTAAAAAACCAACGGGATTAGTTACCGCACGAGGGAATGACACCACCGCACCAATAGGCACGCCGTCGCCGCCTGTCTCTTTCCATTCTGACCAATTTGAGCCATTAAAAAAGCGTGTTTTGATTTTGTTATCATTTGCTTTACGTGCAATTTGACGCACCGCATTTGTTGCCCCACCGCTCACTACTTCAATATGCCATGCCCCATTTTCGGGTAGATTTTGACCGCTTGCTAAGTAATAATTGCCATCGGTTTTATAGCCATTGGCATCGCCCTGCCCTTGTTCTACTTTAAAATTCCCAATACCATAGCCTGCAAGTGTATTAGGCTTGCCTTCAATATCCGTATTAAATTGGGGTTTTGCCCCAGCGTGGTAGATTTTTTGATTGTTATATGACAATTCCCCATTTGCCCGAATACGAATGGTGCCGATAGCTCGGTTACTTTTTTTATACTCTATCCAGCCGTCGCCATCATTCGCCCCCATATTTAAGAGATGATTAGCATTTGCATAAGTTTGCGAATCAGCCACCCCAATGCCACGAAACCCAATGATTTTAGATTCAAAACTTTTGGTACCTTGAATCGATTCATTGCCCCTTAATCCCACTTTGCTCTCTGCGGCAGTTTTAGCTTCTACTGCTTTGTCATAGGCGGTTTTGGCTGCTTTACTTGTCGCTACGTTATCTTCGCTTTCGCTATTTACTGCAGAGGATTTTTTGCTGTTTTGGATGTAATTTTGCGAGACATTTAACTGTAATTGTGCTGTTTGTTGAGCGAGTTTTTTCCCTGCTTTTGCGGTGAGTGCAAGAGATTCACTTTCAAGCCCTGTATCGTTGGTGAGTTGGACTATACCTTGTTGTGTGGTGCTTGCCTTGGCTATTTGGTGGCTGTGTCCGCTTTCATTAAATCCATTTTGCGTTGTGGCAGTAATGGTTTTTGGTGTCATTTGTTGTCGGGTGACAAAAATTACACTGTTATCGATGGATAATGTCACCGCACTAGAGGATTCTACTTTTAAGATCATCCGCAATACTTGGACTTTACCACTTCCGCTACTTTCTGTCGGTTTAAAACTTTCAGGACAGTTTGCGTAGGCAATGAGTTTGTTTTGTGCGTCAAATACGCCCATTTCTCTTATGTAAAAACCGCCGATATTTTCAGGGATGGTTAATTCAACGATGACTTGTTTATTATTGCGAGGGTCGAGAGAGACGGCACTGACAGGTGCAGTGTGCGTTTGATGTACGAGAGCTGTTGCGCTCGCCGTTGGTGTGACCGCTTTCCCATTACCATCACCCACTGCAAATTGGGTGAGCTGTAACGGCTGCCCTTGGCTTAATGCGTGAGCGATAGCCCGTGTTCCGTAGTCGGTTAATATTGCAAAATATTGTGATGCCATAAATGTTCCTATTGTGGATATACCGTGATGATTTCGCCCCATTGCTGACCAACAAAGGCACAAAGTGACCCTGTTGGGGAGAGGGCGATAGCGAGCTGATTGAGATGTCTTGAGACGGGTTTAACATCATTAATCAGTCGCACTAGTTCGTTATAGGTTTGTTCATTCAAGCCACTTTCAGACACTTCTACGGTTAGGCTAAATGTTCCTGGTGTGCCTTGCGGATTTGTTTGAAACCATTCTTTCAGTTCAATAAGATAGCCTATTGGCTCAACCACACGTTTTACTGCGCCAATCGTGCCTTTGTGTTTGTGTACAAAATAAGACTGTTTAATCGCAATGCGTTTAACTTCTTCTGTCCAGTTTTCATCCCATTTATCCACTGAAAACGCCCAAGCTAAATAAGGGAGTAATTCGGCTGGGCAGCGTTCAGGGTTGATTAAATCTGCAATAATAATAGGATTTTCTACCGCACTTTTTAGAATTTCAGCCGCACGTTTTTCTAATGGGGTTGAGCCTATCGGCAGTAAATGATTAGTAATCCTCACTTGTCACGATCTCCAAATTAATTGCCGTGCAGTAGGCTGATTTTGAGCTTGGTAACACAATGTCGGCGGTAGGCGAGATAAGTTCTACCCGTTGTACACCTTCCAAGTGTAATGCGGCATAAATACCCGATAGGCTAATATCTCGCCCTAAACGGTGTTTTTCTTCGGTGTAAGCGGTCAATTTTTTTAATGCAGCCGCTTTGATTGGCTCGTATTCAGGGCCACGATAAAGATGTAATTTGGCGCGGATTTCGTAGGATTGGATCACCGCACTTTGGACAATAACGCGGTCGCCAATAGGGCGAATGTCATCATCATTAAGTTTGGCTCTAACTACATTTAAAAGGTTTTCGTTTGCTTCACCTTGTCCATTACGGCTTAAAATCGTGACGGTGACATTGGCTGGCTGTGGTGATACCACAGACACATCTGCAACATCGGGGTGTGCAGAGAGTGCGTGGAAGATATAAGCAGAGCGAGGGCCCGCCACAGAAAGCCCCTCAAAGGCTAATTGCGTGCGCAATCTTAATGAGGTGTCATCTTCTAAAATTTCGGGGATTTTAGGCGTAACATTATTATTCGCCTCTTGAATGACTTGTCTTTTTACATTGTAATTGGCGGCAATCACATCTAAATCCGAGCCGCTGGCATAGGCTAACATTGTGGCTTTTGCCGCATTATTGATGCGGTTTCTTTCCATCAACTGCAAGTAAACCACTTCTTGTAATAATTTCGTGATGGGTTCACTTTCTAAACTTAATCGTGCTTGCCAAAATGCCCTTTCATCTTGTGGGAAAAGTGCGATAAATTCCGCTTTTCTGTCTGCGAGCAAACTTTCAAAATCTAAATCTTCTAGCACTTTCGGTGCATCTAGTTTTGATAAATCGACTAATTCGCTCATTGTTTATGTCCTAAAAATAGTTTTTCGTTGTGCATTTCTTGGTTATCTTTACGACTGCGTGCAACATAACTTGCCACAATGCCACCTTCAACCAATTCAGGTTTAAATTGTGTGATCTGTACTCGAGGTTCCCAACGATTAATCGCTGTAACAGCACAAGCCGCCAGTTGTAATAACAATGTGTGGCTAATGGGGCGGTCTATTAGCATTGGGATTAAACTGCCATATTCACGCCGCTGAATACGTGAACCAACTGGCGTTAGCAAAATATCGGCAATGGATTGTTTAATGTGATCGCTTTCGTTTTTTAATGTTTCGCCAGTGTATCGATTCATGCTATGCCTTTGCGTTAGAGGTTCGTTGGCCATCGCCTTGTTCAAGGTGAACGTGGTTTTGTAAACTAATTGAGCCACCTTTAATATCACCGCTTGCGGTCACGCTGCCTTGCGTGCTGATATTGCCTTTTGTAGTGCTTGTGCCTGTGGTTGATAAAGAGCCGTCAATATTCACATTGCCTTTGATATTGATTGTGGGGCAGTCAATATCAATTTGATTAGCGGCAGTAATACTGGCGGTTTTGATGCCTGTCACAACCAATGCGCCACTTGATTGGTTGTAAGTGATTTTGGCACCGTCAGCAAATTCAATGACGTGTTCGTCGGGCGATTGGCTTGGGCTATTTTGTGTGTAAAGCCCAACTAATATGCAGGCAGTAGTAAATTCACCGCTAACGGATAACATCACACATTGTTCGCCCACCGTCGGCGGCGACCAAGTTTTGGTTGTACCCGCTCGAAATGTAACGAAGGGTAAAAAATCCGTCAGAATGTTACCGCTCTTTACGCGAGCGCGTGCAGTGGCGTAATTCACTTCAGCGATTACCCCAAAGCGGATAATGTTGTCTAGTTTTCGTTGTAATTCAGCAGACATAGGCATTCACAGTTAAAGAAAATGCCTTATTGTTGGCAATATTGTGCGGTGTGGCGAGTGTGGGAGTGTGTGGAATAGTAGGTAACAAAAAAGGGCTTTCGCCCTTTGATTATGCTCTGTCAATGATTGGGTTTGGAGTGTCCCATTCGCGTGGGAACGGTTCGTGTTGTGGAGAAAAAGCGATAATCACGATATGTTCATCTGATATTTTTTGATAATGAATTACAGGTCCTGATGTTTCTCCATTCAAATTTATTTTTAGCCCACTCATAGGATAATATCTAGATCCTTTATTGTAAGGGCCGCAGTGATAATGCCATATTTCGTTTTGTTGATAAACCTCTGTATTTGGAATGTCATTGAGATTATCATCAAGCCAAGATGGTTTATTTTTACCTCTTAATAGTTTCCCTTGTTTAATGGATTGCATAAAATCAAAGATGAGCTGCAATTCTTCATCTGACATGGCTTGAATGTCTTTAAAAAAGGGCGTGTTTAAACGCCCTTCTTGAAATTGTTTTGATAACTCAATCTTCATTTGTTATCCTACATCATCACTGCTTTTTTAAAATCATCAAAAGAATGTGATGATTTGTAGGTGTACCCTGCATCTTCAGATTTGCGATAAAGGCGTGATAACACTACTTCATCTGATTGTTGCTTGTATTTTTCTGATTTCATCATATTGCAAAGCGTGTGCATTTTATTGCTGAATGATTGTAGCGTTGTTGATAATTCTGGAGTTTTATTATTGGCCATAATATTGTTAGCTAGATCATCATATTTATTAATTTTGCTTTCTAGTCTCAGAACGTCACTTAAATCAATATAGCTTAATGATTCTGCCGTAATTGACGCAATAACAAAATCAGTGATAGCAGAAACAGCTTTCACCATATCAATAATCTTTTCTATGTCTTGTTGATTGATCGATTTGTTTTCATCTGTTTGAATACTGAAAATATTGACTGTGTGTGTAGTGTGACGAACAGGATGATTTATCGCCAATGGCGCAATAAATAACGCAGACATTGCCACGGTTTTTAATTGCTTAAAAATTGGCGCAAAACTTTCAAAAATAGGATTTAATGATAGATTTGTCATAAGTCACCAAAGAATAAAAGTTTGCGAAGTTTACAACTTTTTGAAGAAATATAAAACTATTTTCTACAATGTGCAACAAAAAAGGGCTTTCGCCCTTTTATTTTTTATCATAAACTTCAACAAATTCTTGTTGCTGCCATAATGCGATTAATTCAGCGAGATTAGTCGAATGTTTATCAATATCTTGTTCTGTAAATCCCAATGCAAGACTGATTTGCGTAAAAAGATGATGGATTTCGACAAATTTAATATGTTTGCGTTCTAGCATTTAATTGTGTGGCTCTAAGTTGCGCTTTTAAAATGGTTTGAACATTTGCCTTGATTTCTTTGGCATTGTCACCCTTCACACGTTCGCCTTTTATTTGCGATGTGCGGTCAATAATTTCACGAATAAAAGGTGCATTTTCGTTCATTGATACCCTCCTATTTTTCGCAGATCCTAGCACTTCTGTTTACAATAAACAACAAAAAAGGGCTTTCGCCCTTTTATTATGCTCTGTCCCACATTGAACTCCGCGCTCTGGCTTGGCGTTGGTTTTCAATGCGTTGTATTTCTTTTGCCACTTGTTGTGCAATGGCTCGTTCGTCCATGCCTTGTGCGGCATGGATAGTGATATTTACGCTCATTGGTTGGCTGGTTTGCGTCATCATTGGACGAGCGGAAATTGGTGCACGAGTATCCACTTGCACAGGGGCGGCAGTTGCAACGCTGATCCCCAAACCGCCCGCAATCAGTGCTCGTTTGCCGTAATTAAGGGCGTTGAGCGTATTTACACCAAGGCGTGATGTGGCTTCTTTGGTCATCACGTATTCGCCACCGTGGAATATCCCTTTGGGTTCAAACTTACCGCCATTTCCTGCGTAGCCGCCTGACCATTTGTTAATATTCGGTATGTTGTTTCCTGCATTGTTTGTGATATCTGCAACATTCTGTTTTGTTTGTTCGATTTGTTTTTCAGTATCTTTAGAAAACCCGAGTTTTTCTTTGAGCCAATTTACGGTGTTAATAATGCTATTTTTTACCGTTTCAAAGGTTTTCGATACCCCATCCCCAAAGGCAGAAATAACTTTAGAGCCAAAATTCGTAAATTTGTTTGGTAAATCAACCCCAAACCAAGACAAAACTTGAGAAAAGGCTGTATAAAATAATCCTAAAGGACTCCAATTTAAAATAGTAGCACTGATATTGCCAATACCTGATGTAAAAAAGCCTTTGATATTTTCCCATCCAGTATTAAACATATCGCAGACCCAACTCCAGCCAGTTGAAAATGCCTCTTTGACAATATCCCAATGTTTGACAAGTAATACTATTGCAGCAATTACAGCACCTATACCTAAAACAATCCAGGTAAGCGGATTTGTTAATAATGCAGCACTGAAAGCAAGGATATTAGGAATAATGCTGATGATGGTTTTACCTAATGAGCCTAAAAATAATGCAGTTCGACCGATAGGGAATAGTAAGAAACTAAATGCAGAGGCAAGGGCACCTGTTATGCCGACAACGGCAGTTAAAAAGGCGGCTATTTTCATTAGTGTTCCAGTTAATTCTGGATTCGCTTTAACCCAGTTCTTCACCTTTTCTGTTATTTCGCCTAATTCGGTAGATAACTGTTTTAATTGTGGGGCAATCGTTGCACCTATTTCGGCAAGTAAATTAGTAAATGTACCTGTTGTTGCTTCCCAAATATTGGTTAGTGTGCCTAATTGTTCATCTACACGTTTACGTAAGTCAGCTTGTTTTTCCATTTTTTGGGCAAATTCTTCATATCCTGCTTTGCCTTTTTCAATGAGGGTAGATACTACCTGATTGACCTCTGCATCATTACCAAATACTCCTTCAATAACTTTTATGCGTTCTGTAGTATTTAATTTTTTCAGTTTTTCTAATTCGCTAAATAGTTTGTCAAATCCACCGAATTCACCTTTTCCATTAGTGAAATCAAGATTGATCTTTGATTTTAAAATTCCCTTTTTTCTAAGTTTATTTAATGTGGCTTGGATGTCACCGTATTTCATCCCCTTTTGTAATACTTTTCGCATAGCGTTACCTGATGCGGAACCATCCATACCTGCTTGGTCAAACATTGCAACGAATGGTGCTAATTTTTTTGCACCGTCTAACCCTTTCATTTTTATGGTATCCATGACAGAACCAAGATTTTTGAAAGCACCTAGCATATTGGTTGGATCAACGCCCGCATAAAAGCCTTTTTGAATGACATCCATTAAGCCCATCATGTCTTTTTCAGTGGTACGTGTAGCATCTTGCATTTTTGCAGCAAATTCTGCAGCTTGTTTAGGAGGCATTTCAAGCTGAACAGATAAATAAGCAGCAGCTTCCCCTGTGCCACCTAAAATTGTCTCTGCACTCATGCCTTGGCGTACTAACATTGTCATTAAATCTTGGAAGTCAGCTGTTGTTCCTGGTAATTTATCACCAAGATTTGTAGCGAGTTTGTTGATTTTCTCAAAATTAGATGACACCTTTCCGTCCTTATCCATCATCGCTACTTTTAGATTGGTTGCGGCGACTTCGGCTTGTGCAAAAGCTGCGACTGGTTTTGCCACTTGTTCCTTCATCATTGAATGTGTGGCTAAGGCTCTCCCTCCAATATTGGCATATTGTTCCGCTTTTGTACGTAATCCATCTACACGTTGGGTATAGTTATGTTTCTGACGTGTTTTTTCATTCAGTCTTGATAGCTTATTTCTTTGTTGGTCGATTTCTTTATTTGTGCCTTTTATTTGATTTTGCAAATCTCTTTGGCGTTGTCCTAGTGTTGCTGCGCTTATTCCATTGCGATTAAATTCGGAGCGAGCATTTTTTAATTTTGAAACCATTCTTTCTTGTTCAGCTTTTAATTTAGCTACATTTTTTTTGGTTTGATTAAGTTTGTTGCTAAATCCTTCTGTTGGTTTAGGCATGTTTTTTAAAGCTGATTCCATTCGGCGCACTTCGGCATAGGCTTTAGATAAAGCTTGTGTGTTTTCGGCGAGTTTTGCTTTCAGTGGATTTAATGTCTCTCGATATTTTTTTATTTGTAATTCATTTTGATTATATTCTTTGGATAATGATCTTAATTTTGTTTTACTTTCATTTAGTGTACTCGAAAGCTGTTGTGTCGCTTTTTGTGCTGATTTGAATGGCGCAGTTAATTTATCCATAGCGGATAACAGAACTTGAATTTTTAAATCTTTACTCATATTATTTACCTATAAAGTGATCATAAATAAGGGGGGATTATGGAACGTGCGATAGATTGGGTTTTATTTATTGGCATTTTTATTGTTTTCCCGACATTGGCTTATCAAATTCACGCTGAATTACCCGATGTTAGTTGGTTTACCATTGCGTTAGTTTCTTTTATCAGTGCAGGGTTAATTTGTGCCATTTTCGTTACTCCACTTGTGGCTATTGTTGGTGCTGTTTTTCGGATATTTTCTCGTCATTAAAGAGCGCCATCAGCAATTGCTTTAAGCACAAATCTTTCAATCATTTCAATATCTTCTTCTGTAAAGCCCAGTAATTCACGCTGGGCATATTGCACTTTGAAATCTTTATTGTTAGATGGTCGTGCCGTTAAACCATATTGATGCACTGCGAACTGGAGCAGATATTTTATCAATGGCATTTAATAAGACTGTAAGTTGTAAATTATTCATTTTTATTCACTTTCCTATTGACAAGATTAATTATTTAGCTCAATAATCGAGGAAGAAAAGGGGGAAATATGATTGCAATACTTTCATTATTTATTCTGTCTGTTGGCTTACTTGGGCTTGCAATTGGTTTTGGTGTAATTGCATTGCCTTGGTTAGTTTCTGGCATTATTGCCGCGCCTGTTCTGTTTCTTTATATGTTGATGATGGGGTCGGTGCTTTGGCTTGCTGAAATCAACTTTTTCCTTGGTGTTGCAGCACTTGCAGTGTATTGCTATTGGATTCACATTATTCGCAAGCACATCAAATTAAAATCACAATCTAAAGACTTAATTGCTCAATAATTAAGTTTTCAATCAACTCCACGTCACTTTCCGAAAAGCCCAGTAATTCACGCTGGGCATATTGCACTTTGAAATCTTTATTGTTAGATGGTCGTGCCGTTAAACCGTATTGATGCACTGCAGCAATGGCAGCACTTGAGCCATTAAACCCCACTGAAACTTCGTTACCATTTGACCGCACTTTTAAATGACGGGCGGTGCGGAGTTTGGCGAACATGGCTTTGCGTTTGATTCGTCCTTTCTTTTTGCCAAATTCTTTACGTGGTTTTCTCGGTTCAAAGGCTGAACCATCGGGATTTTGTTGGCGTGCAATTCGGTTCGATTGGCTTTTTCGTAAGGCTTGCCCGATTTTTCGCCCAAGCTGTCTGCGAGCCTGTGGAGAAAGATTGGCAATAAGTGCGGTCAATTTTGCCTGAACTTCTTCGACTGTTGCCATTAGACGATATCCCCCTCAAAAATTGGCGAATCCCTGTTTTCCAAATAGACTTTTACTCGGTTAGGTTCATCCCATACGGGTTCTTTTGCATAATGGATCTGCACGTTATTCCCCTCTTTTTTCGACACGACACGTTCAGTGAGTTGGATTTCGAAACTAATATCTGCGGTGTTGTTATTGTTGTAATCCACCTGGAATTTAAACGCATTCTCTCGAATTTGTGGATTTTCTAATATTTCAGGTTGATTTGTGCGGAGATAAGCCATTATTGGCACAATCAAGGTGGCAATATCGCCTGCATAATCAGTCACCACGACATTGAGTGTGTAACGATATTCAAAACTAAATGATGCGGCACCCGTTGCGACGATTTGCCCACCGTCCACATAAAGTTGTAGATGATCGGGATTTTTTACAAAATCGGGATGGCTTTGCTCAAGGATTTTACGCAGTTGGTTGGGTTTTTTCATTTTCGAAAATTCCGTTGTTGCATTTCAAATCTTTGTTGGCAAGTCACGCAACGTGTTACGCCTTGAATCATTTGTCTGCGTTTTTCGGGGATAGGGGCATCACAATCTTCACAATAAAGGCGACTTACTGCTTTAAAAGTGCGGTGTTTTTTGAGGGCGATTTCACGTTGCATTTCTTCGAGCTGTTGTGCTCGGTCGAATTGATCTGTCATGGCTGTTCCTTTTTATTAAATTCATCCATGCATTTTTTTAAACTTGAGTTCTCGATAATGCACAAATCAAGGTGGTGTTGTGTCTGTAAATAGGCTTCGGCTAATTCGCCATTGGTGCGAATTTGTGGCGAATACGCACTGCACTCTGTGGTTTGTGGACAAAGAATTGGCGATTTAATGACTTCCTGCTGAGTTGAGCACGCGTTTAACATCATCAGGCAAAGGGCGGTCAGCCCAATCTTGGTTTGATTTAAGTACATTTTTTAAATCCTGTGTTTGTTGATTTTGGTTTGCTTTGAGGTTGTTTACGGCTTGGATTAGCTGTGCTTGCTGTTCGGCAAAATTTTGAACGCTATGATTTAACTCAATGTAAGCGTTTTGCCATTTCAGTTTTAGCTGTTCTTCTTTGAGCATTTCTTTTCGCCAATAATTAGCCTTAAATCCCAGAAAAACAATGAGGAGTACAAGCAGTATTGGTCCGATAAGGAAAATGCCTCGTTCTTTGGCGGTTAAGAAATTAAACATAGGTTTTTTTCCTTTTGACGGCGTTCAATTAATCCTTTTAGCGGTTTTCCTGCTGCATAAATCCAACGTTCGAATTGACCGCACATGGCTTTGCTGTAGCCTTGGCGTGCCATTTTAAAAAGTGAGCTATTTTTTAATTTGCCGCATCCTATGTTAAAGGTGATGGAGACGAGGGCATCAAATGCACCTTGTGGCATGGTTTGCCCGTTGGCATATTGATTAACGCATTTTTCTGATTGTTTAATGCCTTTTACGTATAACTCGGCAATTTCTTGCAAGGTGTAAATTTTATTGCGGTCAATTTTTTCAACGGCATCGGTTATGCCTATGCCGACTGTTAAAACATCGGCAGGGCATTGATAGGGCTTTTTCATACAACCTTCTGCATTGCCAATCAGTAACAAGCCTTTTTCGGATGTTCGAATTTCATTTCCATGAGTGGCAATCACAAGTCCAACAACAGCGGATATGGCACAGAGGTATTTGGCGGAACGTTTAATCATGATGATGGATCCGTTGTTTGAGTTCTTTTTCTTTTAATTCAAAATCTTTTTTCTTGTAATACCAATTTACAAGAAAGGTGGCGACACCAATCACAATACCTGTAATCGATGCGACATCAGCCCAATTTACATTTGAGAACATATCGGCAATGCGTCCAATTAAGAAGGCGAATATTCCTGATGTGTAAGATGCTTTTGATGGTGTGTCGTGCATATCAGCTCCAAAGTTGAATTGTGTCATTTGCTACACTGATTTTTTCTGTATCGGCATCTGGCAATATGACAGGGGTACCAATGGGAATAATGGGCTTATCCATTAAATGCGGATTGAGTTCGCATGTTATTTCGAGTAAGCCTTCACTTCGTCCAAAATGGCGATAAAGAATGGCATCTAAATTGTCATGTTGTTGTGCGTAAACTTGCATTAGATTAACTCCGCATCGACGCGTTTTCTGCCCAATATGTCGCTAATCGCAAAGCGAGCATCACGACGTAATTCATCAATGCTGTCTTTGAGTTGCGCCATTTTCTTTTCGCCATCGTTAGTGCTGTCATAGCTTGCATAGCGTTCATAAAGGTTTGCCAGTGCCAAGCAACTTACCGCACGTTTATAGCGATAAATCAGCACGCTTTCGCCATTGATTGATGGGGCGATGATTTGTTCTAAACTGTCACGTTTGCTTTGCGTTTTAAACGTGGAGAGTTCGGCATTGACACTTGCCATGCCCTCAATTAAGGCATCTTGTAAACGTTGTGTAGTAATGGTGCCGTCTGCACGGTATTGATTACGAAATTGGGAAAGTGACATATCGGGGAAGAAACCGTCATTACTGATAATGTCATCTAACGTATCGTAATCATTTAACTGTTGCTGCACTTCGCCCATTTCATAATCGGGGGCAAGTTTGACTGATATTGCACCGTCGCTCATTGATTTACCCTTATAAAAAAAGTCGGGTGAGGATTAAATTAAGCACGGCCAATAAATCCGTCAGAATTTGACCGCACTTTTAATCCGCCCGACGGCTGCGTGGTTTGCTCGGTTTATATTCTTTCTTGCTTTTGCAAGAAAGAACCAAAGAACACACCCGATTAAATCGCTTTTCTGCCCTTTGTTGTCATTTTCTTAACGGAAAATTTTTAACTCGCTACGCTCAAACAAGAAAAATTTTCCTAAAAATGCCAAGTCGGTCAGGCGATTTAGACGGGGCATTAAAACAACATCAACATTCAGTCGCTGATAATTGTTTTTTTAGTTTCTTGATGTCGCCTTTCACGCCAATTTTTTGATCTAAACCCAAAGCACGTTCTAAATATGCCAGTGCTTGCTCAGGGTGTTTTTCAACCAATAACAAACCCAATTCACGCAATAATCGCGCTCGGCTTTCATCTGGCATATCGCAATCGGCGGTGATGCGTTGAACTTGCGCTAAGTAAGCCACTTCGAACGGTTTATTGGCGGCTTGTGCGGCTTTGGCTTGGTCGGCAAATTCTTCTGCTAACAAGGTGCCAAGTGTTCGGGTGAATGGCTCGGGCAAGCGTAAATCATGAAATACGGCATAATCGGCAATTTGTAAGGCGAGATGATATTCGCCACAGTCAATCGCCCACACGCACCATGTCATCAAGACATTATCTTGTTTACCACTTCCGACCGATAACGCCCCTTCAATCCATGGTAGATAGTCAGGCAAAATTTGCTTTTTAAATGCGCCTTTGCGTTCCGTTGATTGGATGTTTTTCAAATCCTTTCGATGTCTCGCAAGAATACGGCACATTTTTTCATATTCTGTAAAGTCGCTTAGATCTTCGGTTTCTGCCGCATTAGCGATAGCGGCAGAAACTTCCAGAAAATGGCGTTTAGTTGGACGCATAATTGATTCCGTTATGCAGCCACTGGCGAAATAGGCGTAGGTGCCTCAAGAATGGTAATATTTTTCGCCATGGCGACTGCCTCGTAGTTTTCCACAACATAGGCTTCGTTTGACGATAAATAATCTTCCACACGATTGCGTTCTGGCACATCTTTTAAGTGACGACGTACTTTGCCTTCCTGCACGTAGATTGACAAGTTATCAAGCGATGTGACTAACACGGTGCCTTTCGGGAAGAATGGAACAGATACGGCTTGTAACCCACCCACACGTTTTTGACTAATGACGGTATCCCCTGCCAAAATTTCGCTTGGTTTTTCTTGGTTGATTAATGGGAAGTATTTATCGGCTAATAAGTCGCTACCCATAATTGCAACCAGTTTAGTGTCGTCACGATATTGAGCTGGGATGAAATCTTCTTTTAATGCAAAGACAAGGGCATCAAGGTTTTTATAGGTTTTACCTGCGCCGATTTCGATTTTGCCACTGCTTTTTTCAATTTCTTTTAACACACGGGCTTTGGCTTTATCTTCGATTTGGACTAACCACCCCTTATTCACATCTTGCAATAATGGATGTTCAGTACGGTTTGTTGTTGCTGCTGCACTTGTGCCATTCCAACCGATCATGATACGGTCTAATGCAATGCGTTCTGCTTTGAGTTTGCCCACACGTGCGGCGAAATCAGGGAATTTCGCCCAACTGTCTAAGGTTGGATAATTTAAATGTGTGTCAAAGTTGGTTTGTTCGCAAGAATAGGTGTTTTCTTGCAAGCTGTGAATGTCAGTGGTCTCACGTGCTTTGGTGTTGGTGTCGGTGCGACTTGCCACTGGTGAAAGCACACCTAAACGCAATGCGGAACCTTTCATTTCTTGCACCATCACGACATTGATGCGTTTTAAGAAATCAGAACTTTCAAGCACGGCATTTTCTAATTTTTGTTGGATAGTTGGCTCAACGGTAAACTGACCGCCATTCGCAACGAATGCCACATCTTCACCGTTATCTTGTGCAACACCAGCAAGGTAAGCATTAAATTTTTGTTTGGTAAATTTATTCATTTGTTTTTTTCCTAAGATAAATTAAAAGAAGCGGCCGTCAGTTTCAGGTTGTTCACCGTAAACTAAAGGGCGAGGATTTTCGGGTTCAACAGGCTTTTGGAGTTCTGCGAACGTTGCTTGGATTTCTGCATTACTTGCTTTCATTTCTTCGATTTCGGCTTTTTGTTTGGCTAAATCGTCAGAAAGTGCGGTTAATTTTTCCAAGGTTTCTTTGGTTTGCTCGGCTAAAAGCTCAATGGCTTGTGTTTGATCAGAAAAGCGTTCATCGTCTGATTTTTCTTTTTTCGCAAACAAGCCTTTGATTTTTTCAAAGATGCTTTGTGTTTCTTCCACAAATTCCAATTCAGTTTCAATAGCGGCAGTGAAGAGGTTATCTGATTTTTCTTTGCGGTTGTTGAGAGGGTTTGCGCTTGCACTAGCAGAAAATACCAACATTTCTGTGCCAAGACTTGCAGGATTGTCCGTTACAGCTAAACCGACTAAATAGGCTTCACCTGTGTCGGCAAAATTTGGATCGCACTCAATAGAGGTGTAGATTTTTTGACGGTCTTTATTGAGTTTGATTAAATCATCCGTTGGGTCGATTTGAGCCAGTAATTGCAATTTACCTTCAGCATTTTCTTCCGTTTTTAAACCAACCACATCACCATAGCATTTTGAGTGCGGATCATCGTTCCACATATAACGCCATTTAATGTATTCAAGATTAACGCGTGCACCGTATTTTTTCGGGTCATAATTTGCCGCCATTTGTTCAATCCAAGTGCGATTGATTGTGCGACCGTCTGTAGTTGCCCCTTCCGTTGCGACTACAAACCATTTTGAAGTTTTTGCCATTGCTTATCCTTTGTTTGGTTTGATTCAAAGATTGCCATTATTCTGAAAGGTTTAATTTTGGTGGTCTATGAGTTGCTTTTGTTGTATGCCGATTCACAGAGCAAGCGGAAAGACTAACATTCGCCCCCTTTCTATTATGCGGTTGTAAATAGAAAGGATTAGGAATGGACGAACAAGTTATTAATCAATCTTTCCCCGAAGTGACGGCGGAAATCAAACGTAAAGCACAGCAGATGTATTTCAGTGGTTATAAAATCGCGGAAATTTCACGCCAGTTAAATATTCCTGCCTCAACGATTGCCAGTTGGAAAGACAGAGAAAAGTGGGACGATATTGCACCTGTTGGTCGGGTGGAATTAGCCCTTGAAACAAGATTGAATTTGCTCATCGCAAAAGAAGAAAAGAGCGGTTCAGATTACAAAGAAATTGATTTGCTCGGTCGCCAAATGGAAAGAATGGCGAGAGTGAAAAAGTATTCTTTTGGTGATGGTAATGAAGTAGATTTAAACCCGAAACTGGCGAACCGCAACAAGGGCGAACGGAAGAAAGCCGAACCCAATGCTATTAGCCAAGAGCAAGAAGAATTGCTAATTAATGGCTTTCTTGATGGGATGTTTAATTATCAACGCATTTGGCACAAGGCGAAAGAACACCGAATCAGAAATATTTTGAAAAGCCGACAAATCGGCGCGACTTACTATTTCGCCCATGAAGCCTTTGTTGATGCCTTGACGACGGGGCACAATCAGATTTTCTTATCAGCCAGTAAAAAACAAGCCTTACAGTTTCGCTCGTACATTGTGAATTACGCCAAGCAAACAGCAGATGTAGATTTAAAAGGCGAAACAATCAAAATGCCAAATGGGGCAGAATTGATTTTCCTTGGCACGAACTCCGCTACGGCTCAATCCTACCACGGCAATTTGTATTTCGATGAAGTGTTTTGGGTGCCTAAATTTGATGTGATGCGAAAAGTGGCATCAGGTATGGCGGCGCAAAAAATGTATCGCCAAACTTATTTTTCCACGCCGACCACAATTGCACACCCTGCTTATGCGTTCTTTTCAGGCAAGGCGTTTAATCGTAATCGTGCGAAATCAGAAAAAATCGAAATCGATATTTCTCACGAAAACTTAAAAAGCGGAAACTTTGTGCCGACCGTCAATGGAAGCAGATTGTGAGTATTTATGATGCAATGGAAGGTGGGTGCAATCTATTCAACATTGACGACCTAATCGCAGAAAACAGCAAAGAAGAATTTGAACAGTTGTTTTTGTGTCAATTTGCCGATGATAACAGTTCTGCTTTCAAGTTTTCGGACTTACAACTTTGCCAAGTGGATAGTTTGGAAGAATGGCACGATTATAAGCCATTTTATCAACGCCCATTCGGCAATCGTGAAGTGTGGTTAGGTTATGACCCTGCTTTTACTGGCGACCGTGCAGCATTAGTGATTGTTGCCCCGCCTAAAGTTGAAGGCGGTGATTATCGCGTTTTGCATTGGCAAACATTCCACGGCATGGATTATGAAGCACAAGCGAGCAGAATTAAAAGTTTCTGCGATGATTACAATGTCACCCGCATTGTGATTGATAAAACGGGGATGGGTTCTGGCGTATTTCAAGAAGTCAAAAAATTTTACCCAATGGCAATCGGTCTTGATTACAACGCCGATTTAAAAAATGAGATGGTATTAAAAACGCAAAACTTAATTCAGAAACGCCGCCTTAAATTTGATGGTAACGAAATCATCACCAGTTTTATGACAGTGAAAAAACGCATTACTGGCACAGGAAAAATTACTTATGTTTCGGATCGTTCGGAAGATGCAAGCCACGGCGATTTATCATGGGCGATTATGAACTGCATTTTAAATGTGCCTTATGGTTTAGGCGGCGATGTATCAAGCAATAAATCAACAATATTTACCTTTGAATAGGATAACCCAATGAGCAAACACACAAAAAAATCCACCGCACTTTCTACTGGAAATCAAGCACAGGCATTTAGCTTTGGTGAACCTATTCCAGTGATTGACCGTGCAGAAGTACTGAATTATTTCGAAAGCGTGTTGATGTATGAAAAATATTACAATCCGCCAATTAATTTAAGTTATTTGGCTAAAGCGTTAAATGCCTCAGCCCATCATAACAGTGCGATCACGGTGAAGAAAAACATTTTACTTTCAACGTGCAAAACAACCGCACTTTTACCTCGTACCCAATTAGAGAAACTGGTGCAAGATTACTTGGTCTTTGGCAATGCTTATGTTGAGAAAACTGTAAATTCCTTTGGAAAGGTTGTCTCGTTAAAATCTCCTCTTGCTAAATATATGCGTGTCGGTGTTGAAACAGGCGTGTTTTATCAGATTGTGAATGGTTTTGATGAATATGAATTTAAAAAAGGTGCTGTCTTTAACTTGATTAATCCCGATGTGAATCAAGAAATCTACGGCGTTCCAGAATATCTCGCGGCTTTACAATCGGCTTTTTTAAATGAAAGTGCCACATTGTTCCGCCGTAAATATTATCTGAATGGCGCACATGCGGGTTCGATTATTTACATGACTGACCCAACACAAAACAAAGACGACATTGAAGCAATCAAAACACAAATCAGACAGACCAAAGGGACTGGCAACTTTAAAAATTTATTTGTGTATATTCCAGATGGGAAGAAAGATGGGATGCAAGTTATTCCATTGTCTGATGCTATCGCCAAAGATGATTTCCTAAACATTAAGAACGCAAGCCGTGATGATGTGTTAGCTGCGCACCGTGTGCCACCGCAACTAATGGGAATTGTGCCTAATAATACAGGCGGTTTTGGTGATGTAGAAAAAGCAACGCGAGTATTCTTTATCAATGAGATTATTCCATTGCAAGAACGTTTGAAAGAGATTAATAGTTGGGTAGGGAAAGAAGTGATCACATTCTCCGATTACAAATTACTAAATTAGATCCTTTCAAAAATAAACAGCCCCGTAGAAATGCGGGTTTTTTATTGCTAAAAGAGCTGTTTTTGTCCTGTATAGTATTAGCACTGCCCCAGTGTATTATATCAAATCAATCAATATGACAAATCTTAAATCCTTATTTCAGCCCGATTTTTCGCCCAATTGTACGTATGAAAAATCGCAGTCAAACCTCGCCACGCCCGCACACTAAAGATGTCGATTTCAACGCAATTTTAGATCCTTGCCGAAGTCTTTTCAGATCTACCGCCATTCAGATCCTTATTATCAAATTCTTTAACGCAAAATTACTCAAGTAAATGCAAATTTTGATGATATAATCATTGTCCCTAAAAGGCAAAAGATCATCTGAATTGGTGTCTTGTTTTTTATGGTAGGAAGCTTGGTAGTAAGCTATTTTTAACTATTTAATATATCTTTTAAAAACAAAATGATATTTATCTAGATCAGCTTTCCCGAGCAACGCTAAGCCATTGATTCTAATATGATCAAATTGATTAATCCAATGTCACAATGTTCTGCTGGCAAGTTGAAAATGTCTGCAGGGGAATCAACAATTTTTACTATTTTGAAGATAAAACTCGATGACTTGTTGCTTGAAAAAAATTGTATTTGGTCATAAAAAATCTGCACCTTAGTTGGTTATTTAATCCAACTTTTGGAGTGCAGATCAAAAGTGCGGCCAATTTTTTTAGAATTCTTTTGAAATTAAACTTTCGGCTAATTGCAAATCAAGTGTGGAGTCAATATCAATGGAACGATAAGTTGGCATTAAATAAAAACGCATTGGCGCGATAAAAAAGCGTTTTTCATCAAAGAGACTTTGGATGTCATTAATATAAATTGCACCATTTGCACGATAAGATTTGGGTAATTTTTGGCGAGGGGCTTCAAAATCCGTTAATTCGTGAATAGGCTGAACTTCGGTACCTTCTAAAGTGAAGGATTTATAAGGATGATGCTCACATTCGCAAGCTGAAACCACTGATTTATATTTGCCGCCAAGGAAAATTTCCATTGCATTACGAATATCTAAAGCATTACGCAATGGGCTGGTTGGTTGCAAAAGTACAGCGGTGCCTTGTGAAATATTAAGTGTTTCTAAGCAATGCAAAATAGCATCAATGGTGCGTGTATCACTTTGTGCCAAACTTTCAGGGCGTGCCACTGGTTTTGCGCCATATTTTGCAGCCTCTTTTAAAATATTTTCGCCATCTGATGTCACCACAATTTGATCAAACATACCCGATTCTTGCGCTGCCAAAATCGCTCGCCCCACCAAAGAAACGCCCCCCACAAGCTGTAAATTTTTATCTTTAATTCCTTTAGAACCTGCTCTCGCAGGAATAATTGCAATTCTTGTCATTATTCTCACTCTCTGTGATAAAAGTGCTGACTATTCTAAAATCTTTCCCTTGTTTTAGCAAAAACTAATCTTTAATATGGCACCATATTTTTGTTTAACAAAGAGGAAATAAAATGACTCAACTTACTCGTGAACAAGTTCTTGAACTCTTCCATCAACGTAGCTCAACACGTTATTACGACCCAACAAAAAAAATCAGTGATGAAGATTTTGAATGTATTTTAGAGTGCGGTCGATTATCGCCGAGTTCTGTAGGCTCTGAGCCTTGGAAATTTTTAGTGATTCAAAATAAAACCTTACGCGAAAAAATGAAACCTTTTAGCTGGGGAATGATAAATCAGCTTGATAATTGCAGTCATCTTGTGGTAATTCTCGCGAAAAAAAATGCCCGTTATGATAGTCCGTTTTTTGTGGATGTGATGGCACGCAAAGGCTTGAACGCAGAGCAACAACAAGCCGCCCTCACAAAATACAAAGCCCTGCAAGAAGAAGATATGAAATTACTCGAAAACGACCGCACTTTATTTGATTGGTGCAGTAAACAAACTTATATCGCCCTTGCAAATATGCTTACTGGAGCTTCAGCCCTTGGCATCGACTCTTGCCCAATTGAAGGTTTTCATTACGACAAAATGAATGAATGCCTCGCCGAAGAAGGATTATTTGATCCTCAAGAATATGCGGTTTCTGTCGCCGCAACCTTTGGCTATCGCTCACGCGATATTGCGAAAAAATCCCGTAAAGGATTGGATGAAGTGGTGAGATGGGTGGGGTAAAAATCCCATTAAAAAAGGGCTGCAAATGCAGCCCTATCTTTTTTGATTATTTCACTTCTTTAAATAAAATCTCGCTTGGGATTACGGAACCTTGCCAGTAAAGTTCTGTAGAGACTTTTTCTGCAAGTTGTAAGAACGCTTGTGAAATTTCATTTTCAGGCACTCGCACAACGGTCGGGTTGCCTGCATCTAAATCTTCACGGATACGAATATGCAGAGGAAGTTGAGCTAATACTTTCACATTGTATTTTTCCGCCATTTTCTCTGCACCGCCTGTGCCAAAAATCGCTTCGTGATGACCGCACTTACTACAAATATGCATCGACATATTTTCCACAATGCCTAACACTGGTACGGATACTCGCTCAAACATTGAAATACCTTTCACTGCGTCAAGCAGAGCAATATCTTGCGGAGTTGTCACAACCACGGCACCAGTCACAGGGATTTGTTGTGATAAGGTAAGTTGAATATCGCCAGTGCCCGGAGGCATATCGATAACAAGATAATCTAAACTATCCCATAGGGTTTCATTTAATAATTGGCTTAATGCACTGCTCGCCATTGGGCCACGCCAAATTGTTGCGCTATCTTCATTCATTAAAAAGCCAATGGAATTTGCAGATAAACCATGTGCTTTAATTGGGGTGATGTGTTGATTATCTGGCGAAGTCGGGCGTTGATCCGCTGCGCCTAACATATGAGGAATAGAAGGGCCATAAATATCCGCATCTAAAATTCCAACACGTGCGCCTTGTGCTTGTAATGCTAAAGCTAGATTAACAGAAACCGATGATTTCCCTACGCCGCCTTTACCAGAACTCACAGCAATAATGTTTTTCACACCTTTTACTGCCGGTTGATTATTTGCACGTTTGAGTGTGGCGATTTGATAAGCCACCGCCCATTTAATTAATTTACAATCTGTTGCTTTCAACAACGCATCTGAAACCGCTTGTTTTAACTGTTCTACACCAGAATTCCATGCAAAAGGCAATTTCAATTCAATACGTAACGTATCACCGCCCTTTTCCACTTTTTTCAAAGTATTAAGCGCAATCAGATCCTTTTGCAGGGTTGGATGCTGAAATAGTTGAATAATCTGCTGAACTTGATTTTGCTGGTCGGCAGTCAAATTATCAGAAAAGTAGGTTGCCATAATAACTTCCTGTTTAGTAGAGTAAATTTGTCGGGCATATTTAATCACGGAAAGTGCGGTATGTTAAGTTAAAGTTTTTCAAACTAGAAAAAATCCCCTATTTAAAGTAAGATAAGCACAATTTTTGTATGCTAAAAAAGAGAATAATAAATGACAACTCAACCCCGTAAAATTTTAGTCACTTGCGCCTTGCCTTATGCCAATGGGGCAATTCATTTAGGCCATATGTTAGAACATATCCAAGCGGATATTTGGGTGCGTTTTCAACGTATGCGTGGCAATAAAATCCATTTTGTCTGTGCGGACGATGCGCACGGCACGCCGATTATGTTGAATGCTGATAAACTTGGCATTACACCTGAAGAATTAATTGCCAAAGCAAAAGCCGATCACATTCGTGATTTTGCAGGTTTTAATATTAGTTTTGATAACTACCATTCTACTCACAGCGAAGAAAACAAACAGCTCACTGCAGAAATTTACAATAAACTCAAAGCCAATGGCTTTATTAAGAGTAAAGTTATTTCTCAGTTATTCGATCCTGAAAAAAATATGTTCTTGCCTGATCGTTTTGTGAAAGGCACTTGCCCGAAATGCAAAGCAGAAGATCAATATGGCGATAACTGCGAAGTGTGCGCTTCTACTTATAGCCCAATGGATTTAATTAATCCTCGTTCAGCTGTTTCTGGTGCAACACCTGTAGTAAAAGAATCTGAACACTTTTTCTTTGACTTGCCTGCATTTGAAGGCATGTTAAAAGAATGGACTCGTTCTGGCTCACTTCAATCTGAAATTGCGAACAAAATGCAAGAATGGTTTGAAAGCGGTTTACAACAATGGGATATTTCACGCGATGCGCCTTATTTCGGTTTTGAAATTCCAGGTGCAAAAGATAAATTCTTCTATGTTTGGTTAGATGCGCCTATCGGCTATATGGCTTCATTCAAAAATCTATGTGAGCGTGAAGGCATTGATTTCAATGAATTTTGGGCGGAAGGCAGTGATGCGGAGCTTTATCATTTCATCGGTAAAGATATCGTTTATTTCCACAGCCTATTCTGGCCTGCAATGCTTGAAGGCAGCGGCTATCGTAAACCGACTAATGTGTTCGCTCATGGCTATGTCACGGTGGATGGGGCGAAGATGTCAAAATCTCGCGGCACATTCATTCAAGCCAGCACTTATTTGAATCATATCGATCCTGAATGTTTGCGTTATTACTATGCAGCAAAATTAAATGATCGCATTGAAGATTTAGACTTTAACCTTGACGATTTCGTACAACGTGTCAATACGGATATTGTAAACAAATTAGTGAATTTGGCTTCACGCAATGCAGGCTTTATTGCGAAACGCTTTGAAGGCAAACTTGCGGATAAACTGGAAGACGAAGCATTATTTGCAGAATTTACCGCCCAAGCCGAGCAAATCGCCGCTTATTACGAAAGCCGTGAATACAATAAAGCCATTCGTGAAATTATGGCATTAACGGATAAAGCCAATAAATATATTGATGAAAAAGCCCCTTGGGTAATTGCAAAAGAAGAAGGCAAAGAGGCAGAATTGCAAGCCGTATGTTCAATGGGTATTGAGCTTTTCCGCGTATTGATGTCTTACTTAAAACCCGTTCTTCCAAAACTAGCAGAACGTGCAGAAACCTTCTTACAAGCTGAATTACGTTGGGATAATATTCATCAACCATTACTTGGTCATACCCTTGCACCGTTTAAAGCCTTATTCTCTCGTTTAGAGAAAAAACAAATTGATGCCGTTGTGGAAGAAACCAAAGCCTTATTTGCAGCAGCCAATAAAGCCGCTGAAAAAACAGAAGCAAAACCAACCGCACTTTCTGCCGTTGAACCTATTGCTGAAACCATCACGATTGATGATTTCGCTAAACTTGATATGCGTGTAGCAAAAGTACTGAAATGCGAAGCAGTGCCAGAATCTAATAAACTTTTACGTTTTGAATTAGATCTTGGCGATCATACTCGCCAAGTCTTCTCTGGCATTAAAGCGGCTTACAATAAACCTGAAGAATTAGAAGGTCGTTTTGTGATTATGGTGGCAAACCTTGCACCACGTAAAATGAAATTCGGCGTGTCTGAAGGAATGATTCTATCCGCAGGCACGGGCGGTAGTGATTTATTCTTACTTTCTGCTGATAGCGGTGTCACCGCAGGTATGCAAGTAAAATAATCAATTCAATCTAAATGAGGGCAACATTACGTTGCCCTTTTATTTTCTTGTTGAAAATAGATGACTTATAACCTACTATAACACTCAACTATTTATCTGTTTGGAGAATACTATGAAAAACGAATTAATTTGCTATAAACAAATGCCAGTTTGGACAAAAGACAACTTGCCACAAATGTTCCAAGAAAAGCACAATACAAAAGTCGGCACTTGGGGAAAATTAACCGTATTAAAAGGTAAGCTTAAATTTTATGAGCTAACAGAAAATGGCGATGTTATTGCCGAGCATATTTTTACCCCAGAAAGCGAGATTCCTTTTGTTGAACCTCAAGCATGGCATCGTGTAGAAGCACTTTCTGATGACCTAGAATGTACCCTAGGTTTCTATTGCAAAAAAGAAGATTATTTCAGTAAAAAATACAACATGACTGCTATTCACGGCGATGTGGTGGATGCAGCAAAAATTATCTCGCCTTGTAAAGTATTAGATTTAGGTTGCGGACAAGGGCGTAATTCACTTTATTTAAGTTTATTAGGCTATGATGTGACCTCTTGGGATCACAATGAAAACAGCATTGCCTTTTTAAATGAAACCAAAGAGAAAGAAAACCTTAATATTTCTACCGCACTTTACGACATTAACGCCGCCAACATTCAAGAAAACTATGATTTTATTGTTTCAACGGTGGTGTTTATGTTCTTAAATCGTGAACGTGTGCCGTCAATCATTAAAAATATGCAAAAACATACCAATGTTGGCGGATATAACTTAATCGTTGCTGCAATGTCCACTGATGATGTGCCTTGCCCACTTCCATTCTCTTTCACTTTTGCTGAAAACGAATTGAAAGAATATTACAAAGATTGGGAATTCTTAGAATATAACGAAAATATGGGCGAATTACACAAAACCGATGAAAACGGCAATCGCATTAAAATGAAATTTGCCACCATGTTAGCGAGAAAGAAATAACCCGCTAATTTAAAAAATCACCGCACTTTGTCATCACCCAATATTAGAAAATATCTTTGGCTTTGCGAAGTGCAGTAAATTCTTCAAGTGTTTTTGCTTGTAAAAACGGATTAATTTCTCGCTCAAGTTTTAAGGTTGTTGGCAAACTCGGTTTATTTTCAGCCCGTTGTGTTTCAACAAAAATACGTTGTTTTTCTACCGCACTTTTTTCCACCAACACAGTTTCCGCAAATGCTAAATTCCCCAAGGTATATTCATGAGCTGGGCAAACAATCGTCTCGTCAGGCAATGTATTCAAACGCTGCAAACCTTCAAACATCTGCGCATAATTGCCTGTAAAAACACGTCCGCAACCTGCAGAAAATAACGCATCGCCACAAAATAAATGATTATCTACTAAAAAACTAACGTGCTGTTTAGTGTGTCCCCCCGTCGGAATGACATCAATTTGATAATTTGCGGTAAGGATCTTCCCTTCGTTCACAATTTGAGTCGCACCTTTTTTCTCACATTCTTGCGGCCCATAAATCGGCACTGTTGGATAACGTTTTTTAAATGCCGACACACCTTGTGTATGATCATCATGTTCGTGAGTAAGCAACACCGCTTCAATCGTTGCGTTTTGCTTCTCTAGCCATGCAAACAGCTTGTCCGTTTCAGGCAAATCGACAATAATAAGCGGCAGATTTTCTCGTTGATAAAGCCAAATGTAGTTATCATTCAGCGCAGGTAAAGCAAATAACATAATCGTCCTTTTAATTAGTGATAGAAAAATAAATTGATTCCACTTGAAACATTAGATGCGATCCACATTCCACCAAATCAACGCCCATTTTTTCTGTCCGTGAGAAATGGGTTCGTTATTGGCTTGTTTACGATCGTAAAAGGCTTTCAAACCTTGTTTTTCTTTTTCGGAAAGCTCGCCTAAAGAAAACTCCACCGAGGCTAATAAATCCTCGTAGCTTTCACCTTGAAAACAACCCGATTCCGTTTCAATAAAATTCAAATTTGCCTGAATGCCTTTTTGATACAACCGATTGAGTAAATAAATATAAGTGGGGAAACCAATATCTTCACGGCCAATTGCCTCAAATACGCCCTCATCTAAGAAATGGCGTTGTGTGACAGAAGTCAAAAACACACGTTTTTTCGCCTTGGCACAGAGTTTTTCGATCATATCGTCCAAATCGTCCACCAACGTTGAACGAGATGCCAACACTACATCAGCTTGTGGCACATCATCCCAATTATCCGCCCAAGATTTATGAAATGTCGTGAGATGATGCAAACCAAATTTCTGCTTGAATTGTGCCAAACAGTCTAACATTCCATTGCTATAATCTAAGGCATATACGGTTGAGCCTTGTTGTGCGAGCGGCACAGCAAAAGTACCAGGCCCACAGCCAATATCCAACACAGTTTCATCGGTTTGCACATTCATAGCTTGTAATAATTGCTGATTATATGCTGAAGGCTTGCCAACTAAATTCTCTGCCATTTTCACAGCTTTTTTATCCCATTTTATCGGAGGTAAGTTGTAATGATGACAAGCGATTAAGTGTTGTTGATACAGTTCAGCAAAATTGATGTCGTAAATAGTCATAGTGATTTTTCAATGTAATTATTCAAATGTTGATGTAAAAGTTTGGACGAAGTGCGGTTAAAATGGTAAGCGTTTTTTCATTTTAACTTTTTTAAAAACGAGACATTACAACAAATTCTACAGCATCGATATATTAATTCAAATATAACGTAGCAAAAACAGGCAAAATGTTTCTATAATATTTAACGTTATATATTTCCTTATACAGATTTATTTCGTAGAAAAGGATAATTCAATGAAATTTGAAGTAATTTATAAATTTTTCTTAGTGTGGGGACTAGCCTTAAGTTTGCTTTTCGTTGTTGCAAGTGGCATTTCAATGTGGCTAGGATTTCCTTTTAGTCAAGCCTTAGACATTCATCTTTTCTTTGCTGGATTTACCGTATTTGGTTTGTTACTGCATTTTTATAGCCGTAAGAAGAAATGGGTAAAAATCAACACTCAATTTGCCGATCTCATCACAAATAATCGCATGCCTTCTTACTGCAATTTAGATCGCTTGATGATGACTTTCGAACATTTCTCTATTCAACAAATCGCCGAGCAACTTAATCTTTCTCTCCCGATTTTATTAAATGAATTATCGCAAGCTCAAATAAACATAACTGATTCCCACCGCACTTTATGCGAAAACTTTCCTCTCAACGATGAAAAAATTTTCGCCGCAATTACAATTGCCTTAAAAGTGCGGTTCAATCCAACTTTACTTTAACGCCAATCAAATATACGTTAAAAGTGCGGTAGAAAACCCCGAAGTTTTTCGGGATTTATTTTTGCCGAAAAAATCTTGCCCCGCTATTAAAACTCCCCTATTATTCACCGCACTTTTTTCTTATTTAGGAACAAAAATGACAGAACAAACCTTTATTCTCGGCAAAGATGCTGCATTAGAAGATAGTATTGCAAAATTTCAGCAAAAATTGACCGCACTTGGTTTTAATATTGAAGAGGCATCTTGGTTGAATCCTGTGCCAAATGTGTGGTCTGTGCATATTCGCGATAAAGACTGTCCGCAGTGTTTTTCTAATGGTAAAGGGGCAAGTAAAAAAGCGGCGTTAGCCTCTGCCCTTGGCGAATATTTTGAGCGTCTTTCTACTAATTATTTCTTTGCCGATTTCTATTTAGGACAAGAAATTGCAAACGGCGATTTCGTACATTATCCCAATGAAAAATGGTTCCCAATTGAAGACGATGCTTTACTGCCTAATGGCATTTTAGATGATTATTTATTGGATTATTTTGATCCCAATGCCGAGCTTACGCCTGAATTATTAATAGATTTACAGTCTGGCAATTATGATCGTGGGATCGTGGCGATGCCTTATGTTCGTCAATCGGACGAACAAACCGTTTACATTCCACAAAGTATTATTGCCAACCTTTATGTCTCAAATGGCATGTCTGCAGGCAATACGAAATTTGAAGCACGCGTGCAAGGCTTGTCAGAGGTATTTGAGCGTTATGTGAAAAACAAAATTATCGCTGAAGCAATTAGTCTGCCAGAAATTCCAAAATCTGTGATGGATCGCTATCCATCTATTCAGGCTTCCATTGCAAAATTAGAGGAAGAAGGTTTCCTAATTTATGCATTTGATGCTTCACTTGGCGGAAAATACCCTGTTATTTGCGTTGTGCTACTCAATCCGAATAACGGTACTTGCTTTGCCTCTTTTGGTGCGCATCCAAATTTCCAAGTGGCATTAGAACGTACTGTGACGGAGCTTTTACAGGGTCGTAGCTTGAAAGATTTGGATGTTTTCTCTCCGCCCTCTTTCAATAACGATGATGTGGCTGAACACGCTAATTTAGAAACCCACTTTATTGACTCAAGCGGTTTAATTTCTTGGGATTTACTCAAAAAAACGCCTGATTATGAATTTGCTGATTGGGATTTCAGTGGTACCACGCAAGAAGAATACAATAATTTAATGGCGATTTTCCGTGCCGATGAAAAAGAAGTTTACGTAATGGATTACAACCATTTGGATGTCTATGCGTGCCGTATTATTGTGCCAGGTATGTCTGATATTTATCCTGCAGACGATTTAATTTACGCCAATAACAATATGGGAATGGATTGGCGCGAAATTTTACTGGATTTACCAAACTGGCATCACGATGCAGAAACCTATCAAGAATTATTAGATGAATTAGACGGACAAGATATTGACGATGCGACTCGCGTGCGTGAATTTATCGGCATCGTTGCACCTAAAAATAGCGGCTGGACAACTTTACGCGTCGGTGAATTAAAATCTATGCTCCACCTTGCATTAGGCGAATTAGAACAGGCATTAGATTGGGCAAACTGGACGCTGAATATGAACAGTTCCGTATTTACCACAGAACCTGTGAATTATTACTGCGCATTAATTTCCATCATTGAATTACATTTAGATCAAAATCGTGAACCAGCGCAATATCGTGCAGTGTTTGAGAAAATGTATGGTAAAGATGCAGTTGAACAAGCTTGGGCAGCTGTCTCTGAAGGTGGCAATCCGTTCTACAATCTTCCTGCAAGTGATGAAAATTTGGAAAACTTTAAGGAACATCAGGCGTTGTTGGGGGCTTATGGGAAGTTGCAGAAAGCAAAGCGAGCACATCAAAAATAAATTAGGCTTATTTCGTACTTTCAATTCTTGAAAGTACGACCTACTTTTCTTTGCTTCGCCAAAGAAAAGTAGGCAAAAGAAAAGCGCCCCTGCTTTTCCTTATTTCCTTTGTTTCATACAATTTGCTTAACGGAAATTTTCTAAACTCGCCGCAAGCGGCTCAAACAGACGAAAATTTCCTACAAATTCTGTGAAACAAAGGCGGAAAAGAAGGGAACCCATTTAATTCTACCAACAAATAAAACGACATATAAAAACCGCTCTAAAACCAACCGCACTTTTTAAATGATCCTCCGATAAACTCGGGCCCCATATAAATCGCCTTTGCGACTTTCAATTTTTAGGCAATTTTCGTCTGTCTGAGCAACGTAGTTGCGAGTTTAGAAAATTGCCGTAAAGAAAATTGAAACAAAGCAAAGATTAGCGATTTAACTGGGGGGTACTTTTCTTTGCTTACTTTCTTTTGTACAAGCAAAAGAAAGTAAGTCGCCATCAGGCGAAATCCTAATGTAAAAAACATACCTTTATGCTATAATCCGCCACAATTTTTGATCAAAAAAGGAATACCAATGACGGATTCAATCCAATCATCTATCACCCCTGTCAATATCGAAGAAGAACTTAAATCTTCCTACCTTGACTACGCGATGTCGGTTATCGTTGGGCGTGCATTACCTGACGTTCGAGATGGTTTAAAACCAGTTCACCGCCGCGTACTGTTCTCAATGGATCGCGAAGGCAATACCGCCAATAAAAAATACGTAAAATCAGCGCGTGTTGTGGGTGATGTAATCGGTAAATATCACCCGCATGGTGACTCAGCCGTGTACGATACCATCGTTCGTATGGCACAACCATTCTCACTTCGCTATATGTTGGTTGATGGGCAAGGTAACTTTGGTTCAATTGATGGTGATGCGCCAGCTGCAATGCGTTATACCGAAGTGCGTATGCAAAAAATTACGCAAGCATTGCTCACTGATTTGGATAAAGAAACCGTCAATTTCTCGCCAAACTATGATGGCGAATTAATGATCCCAGATGTATTGCCAACTCGTATTCCAGCACTTTTAGCAAATGGTTCTTCTGGTATTGCGGTGGGGATGGCAACTAACATTCCCCCTCACAACTTAAACGAAGTATTAAATGGTTGTTTGGCTTATATTGACAACAATGAAATTACCATTGATGAATTAATGCAACATATTCCGGGCCCAGACTTTCCAACAGCTGCATTAATTAATGGTCGTAAAGGGATTGAAGAAGCCTATCGCACTGGTCGTGGTAAAGTTTATGTTCGTGCTCGTGCAACCGTAGAAACCAACGAAAAAGGACGCGAGCAAATTATCGTGTCTGAATTGCCATACCAAGTAAATAAAGCAAAATTAGTCGAGAAAATTGCCGAATTAATTCGCGAGAAAAAAATCGAAGGCATCAGCAATATTACTGACCTTTCAAACAAAGAAGGGATCCGTATTGAAATTGATATTAAACGTGATGCAGTGGGGGAAGTGGTATTAAACCATCTTTACTCACTCACTCAAATGCAAGTGACCTTTGGTATCAATATGGTGGCATTGGATCACGGTCAGCCACGTTTATTTAATCTTAAAGAAATCATTGAATCCTTCGTTTTACACCGCCGTGAAGTGGTGACACGTCGTTCTATCTTTGAGCTTCGCAAAGCACGTGAACGTACGCACATTTTGGAAGGTTTAGCGGTTGCTCGTTCTAATATCGATGAAATGATTGCAATTATTCGCAACTCTAAAAACCGTGAAGAGGCCGCAACAGCAATCAGTTCACGTTCTTGGACATTACATAGCGATATTATTAATCTTCTTGATGTTTCCGCTCGTCCTGATGAGTTAGAAGAAAATCTTGGTATTCAAGGTGAACAGTATTACTTATCGCCAGCGCAAGTAAACGCAATTCTAGAACTTCGTTTACACCGTTTAACGGGCATTGCGTTTGAAGAAGTTATAAAAGAATATGAAGAATTATTAGTTAAAATTGCGGATCTTCTTCATATTTTAAGTAGCGCAGAACGTTTAATGGAAGTGATTCGTGAAGAATTAGAAGAAGTGAAAGCACAATTTGGCGATGATCGTTTAACTGAAATTACCGCTGCTTCTGGCGATATTGATTTAGAAGATTTAATCGCACAAGAAGACGTGGTTGTGACGCTTTCTCACGAAGGTTATGTGAAATACCAACCACTGACTGACTATGAAGCACAACGCCGTGGCGGTAAAGGCAAATCTGCAACGAAGATGAAAGAAGAAGATTTCATCGAAAAATTACTGGTGGCAAATACTCACGATACCATCCTCTGCTTCTCTAGCCGTGGTCGTTTATATTGGTTGAAAGTATATCAACTTCCACAAGCAAGCCGTGGTGCACGCGGTCGTCCAATTGTGAATATTCTTCCGTTACAAGAAAACGAACGTATTACTGCAATCTTGCCAGTTTCTGCTTACGAAGAAGATAAATTCGTAGTCATGGCAACTGCTGGCGGTATTGTGAAGAAAATCGCCTTAACCGAATTTAGCCGTCCACGTTCAAACGGTATCATCGCATTGAATTTACGTGACGAAGATGAATTAATCGGCGTGGATATTACTGATGGCAGCAACGAAATTATGTTGTTCTCATCGCAAGGTCGCGTGGTGCGTTTTGCTGAAAATGCCGTGCGTGCAATGGGGCGTTTAGCAACAGGTGTTCGCGGTATCAAACTGGCTTTAACAAACGATATTTCTGACGATGAAAGTGCGGTAGAAATTGAAGATATTTCTGATGACAACGCTGAAGCATCATTAGACTTAAATATCGATAAAGTGGTTTCTCTCGTTGTGCCAAAAGGTGAAGGGGAAATTTTAACAGCAACACAAAACGGCTACGGAAAACGCACACAATTAAGTGAATACCCAACTAAATCACGTAATACAAAAGGTGTGATTTCGATTAAAGTGAGTGAACGCAATGGTAAAGTCGTTGCTGCAACTCAAGTAGAAGAAACAGACCAAATTATGTTGATCACTGATGCAGGAACGCTTGTTCGCACACGCGTAAGCGAAGTGAGCATTGTAGGGCGTAACACGCAAGGTGTTCGCTTAATTCGTACTGCCGATGATGAACACGTAGTAAGTTTAGAACGTGTTTGTGATGCAGATGAAGAAGATTCTTTGGAAGAAAGCAGTTCTGAAGAATAACTGGTTATAAAAGAAGAAGTGCGGTGAAATTTCACCGCACTTTTTTATGACTAATTAATTACCTGCCAAACCATCTCGAATTCGTTTTTCAAACTGATCATAATCCACTAAAAACGCATCGTGTCCGTAATCTGATGGGAATTCATAAAAATGTAGATCGACTCCACTTTGCTCTAAAAGCTGTTTACTTTTATAAAGATCAATGGGTTTAAAAAGTTGATCCGTTGTCACAGAAACCAACGTATAGCGTGCTTTAATACGTGATAATGCCTCTTTGACATTCTCATACCCCAAACTTGGATCATACATATCCAACGCACGTAACAAATGCAAATAACTATTGGCATCAAAACGTTCTAAGAATTTTTTGCCTTGGTAAGAAAGATAGGATTCCACTTGAAAGTAATCGCCCCAAAAGCTGCCATCTGATTTTGTAGCACGCCCAAAGGCTTTGGCTAGTTGTAAATCGGTGCGGTAAGTCAGCATACCTAGCATACGCGCAATAGATAACCCTTGATCTGGCGGTGTCCCCTCATAATAATCGCCGCCGTTAAAATTGGGATCATTAATTACCGCTTGACGCATAACATGGTTAAAGCCTATGGCTTCAGCACTAAAATAAATGGATGAGCAAAGATTCACGATATTATCCATAAAATCAGGATAATCAATCGCCCATTGATTCGCTTGCATACCGCCAAAAGATCCACCAATAATGGCTTTTAAATGGCTAATACCAAGATGTTCAAGCAAGGCTTTTTGTACTTTAACAATATCTTGCACAACAATATTAGGAAATTGGCTGCCATAAGGTTTACCCGTTTGCGGATTAATTGATGAAGGCCCAGTTGTTCCCTTACACCCACCTAATACGTTCGAGCTAATAAAAAAATAACGATCCGTATCCAATGCTAAACCTGCTCCCATAAAATTCTGCCACCAGCCATCTCGACCATCATCGAAATAAGGCTCAGCATCGCCAGTCAAAGCATGGCAAATTAATACCGCATTATTTTTTTCGGCATTGAGTGTGCCATAAGTTTGATACGCGACATTAATATGGGAAAGTTTGCCGCCAAGCATCAGAGTTAAAGGCTGTGTGTCAAAAAGCACTACATTTTGCACAGACATTGAAAACCTATCGTAATAATCAGAATGGCGTTTAAACTATCAGTAAGTCGATTAGCTTGTCAAGAAATTTTAGCCGTCTAAACGGCTAAATTATCGCACATCAATGCGATTCACAAAATCCATCAAATTCTCCTTGAAGTGCGGTCGATTTTTCATTATGTTTACCGCTATGCTAGTAAAAAAATTATCTCCAAAATTCACCGTACTTTTTCGCGCACTACTCTACGCAATCTTTGCATTGATTATACTTTGCTTGCTAGTGGATCGAGGCGTCAGTTTTTATGTTCGCGATAAAATATTCACAAATATTGATGAACTCCCCTTTCGCCCCTGCGCCCTTGTGCTTGGCACATCAAAATACACCGTCAGCGGAAAACCGAACGTTTATTACGATAGTCGCTTAATGGCAGCTAAAAGCCTAATCGAACAACAAAAAGTGAATTATCTTTTATTAAGTGGTGACAACCGAACTTTGCAATATAACGAACCAAGAGCAATGTTTCGCGATTTACGCAAAATGGGCGTGCCAGAAACTTTAATGTTCCGTGATTTTGCAGGTTTTCGCACCCTAGATTCCGTTATCCGCGCCGATAAAATTTTCCAAGTGAAAACATTTACGATTGTCAGTCAAAAATTTCATTGCGAACGCGCGCTATTAATTGCCCAAGCACATAATATTGATGCCATTTGCTTTGTGGCAAAACAGCCAGAATTACATTTTTCCACACAAATAAGAGAAGTTTTTGCCCGCATAAAAGCGGTTTTTGACTTGATATTAGGTGTTGAGCCTTATTTTTTAGGGGAACCTCAGCCATTGCCAAACAGCACCACATTATAAATATTGTTCTAAATCATATTTCTTCTATTTTTCTAAAATCACACTAATCTAAACTTGTTAAATAAACACAAACTGGTTAAAATCCAACCGATAAGGAAAATACTGTTTTATGCTAAAGGGTTTACTTTAATTGTCGTTGAACTCACAATTGATATAAAAGATAAAACAGAGAAAAAAATAGTCACAAAGGTTACCAAGGCACCGTGGGTGTGAAATATTCTTGGAAATAATATTCCAAAAAATAAGGGCTGATTTTAAATATCAGCCCTTTGCTTTGATGGTACATTTTATTCCACCACAGCCCAAAATTCAGCAACGGTGTGGAAAGATCCAAAGACTAAAACCACATCATTTTTTACCGCACTTTTGAGTGCTGTACACACACCATCCATAACAGAATTATCTGATGTAGCTTGAATATTTGGGAAATGACTTTTCAATTTCTCTGCTAATTCATCGCCTGACTGCCCGCGATAGCCGCCTAAAGTTACACAATGCCATTCATCAATAATAGGTGTTAAATGCTCAAATACCCCATTTGCATCTTTGTCTTTGAGCATCCCACACACGGCAATCATTTTACCCTCGATGCTACGTTTAAGTGCGGTCAATTTTTCAGATAAATATTTTGCAGCGTGAGGATTATGCCCTACATCAACGATAATTGTTGGCAAGGTTTCAACTGGTACGCCAAGATAATCCGCTAATTTTTCACGTTTATCTGTTTTTATAGCTTGAAAACGACCAACCAGTTCTACCTCTTGCAAAGATTTTCGCAAAGTCTGTTCTGAAATATCAAAAGGTAAATATTGAACGGCAGCCAGAGCCGTTGCGGCATTCGCCAATGGAATCTGACAAAACGGCAAATTTTCTAACCGCACTTTTTTATTTTGCCATTGCCAATTTTCAGCATTTTGCTCAAATAACCAATCCACATCACGACGAGCAACTTGGCAATGTAATTTTTCGGCCTGATCTAACATTGTTTGCGGCACATTAGGTTCACCAATCACGACAGGGCAATTTTCGCGGAAAATTCCTGCTTTTTCAAAAGCAATGGCCTCTCTGGTATCCCCAAGAAAATCGGTGTGATCAATATCGATGCTAGTAATCACAGCAAGATGGCTATCCACAATATTGGTCGCATCTAAACGGCCGCCCAAACCCACTTCTAAAATCACCACATCTAATTTTGCTTGCTTAAATAAATGCAATGCAGAAAGGGTGCTAAATTCAAAATAAGTCAGCGATTCTGTTTTGTTTTCATCAATAAAAGCAAAAGAGGCGGTATGTGCTTCATCGGGTAAATCTTGATTTTGAATGCGTACTCGCTCGTTATAACGCAATAAATGGGGCGAAGAATACACGCCTACACGTAATCCGTGATTAAGCAGAATCGTTTCTAACAAGCGACAAGTCGTGCCTTTACCATTCGTCCCCCCCACAGTTATCACATAAGGGGCGGGATGAAGTAAATCCAATTTTTCTGCCACGGATTGAATACGATCTAAACCGAGATCAATAGGTTTAAAATGGCTTTTTTCTAAATAAGAAAGCCACTCAGCGAGTGGCGAAGTGGCTTTAAGTTGCATATTATTCATCTTCTGAAATGAGTTCAGGTTCTACAAAAGGAGAAGGTTGATTCGTTAATTTACTCAGTACACTTGCTAAAGTTTGACGCATTTCTGAACGTTTCACGATCATATCAATTGCCCCTTTCTCAAGTAGAAACTCACTACGTTGGAAACCTTCTGGCAATTTTTCACGCACAGTTTGTTCAATAACGCGTGGCCCTGCAAAACCAATTAAGGCTTTTGGCTCGGCAATATTTAAATCCCCTAACATCGCAAAACTGGCTGATACGCCGCCTAAAGTCGGATCCGTTAATACTGAAATAAATGGCACACCCTTTTCACGCATTTGAGCAAGTACGGCACTGGTTTTTGCCATTTGCATTAAAGAGAATAATGCTTCCTGCATACGAGCACCACCACTCGCAGAGAAACATACAAACGGACAATTCATTTCCATCGCTTTTTCAGCCGCTTTAACAAATTTTGCACCAACTACAGAACCCATTGAACCGCCCATAAAAGCAAAGTTCGATGCAGCCACAACGATTGGCATATTATAAAGTGTACCTGTCATAGTAATTAGCGCATCTTTCTCGCCCGTTTCTTTTTGCGCCGCATTGATACGATCTTTATATTTCTTTAAATCTTTGAATTTTAAAATATCTTTTGGTTCTAAATCTGCCGCAATTTCTTGGCTTGAATCTTCGTCCAATAAATTTAATAAACGCTCACGAGCATCAATACGCATATGATGACCACATTTCGGGCAAACATACAGATTACGTTTGAGTTCTTCACTATAAAGTACTTGTTCACAAGCAGTACATTTTGTCCACACGCCTTCTGGCACATTGGCTTTTCGAGTGGAAGAAGAAGGACTTTTACTAAAAATTCGGTTAATCCAGCTCATTTTTTGACCTTTTTATTGACTAGAAAATTGCGCGTATTAGAACATAAATTTATAGAATTTGCTACTTGTAAGACCGTTTTTGTACTGCTCCGATTTCCTTTTAAACAAGATAATTTGCTCTCCTCTTATTGAACATTTTTTTTATTTTTTTGTCTTACAGACCACGTTATCTGAAATTTATTTTGGAGTATTTATGAAAAAAACACGTTTTGTATTAAATAGTATTGCACTTGGATTAAGTGTATTAAGCACATCATTTGTTGCTCAAGCCACTTTGCCAAGTTTTGTTTCGGAACAAAACAGTCTTGCACCGATGTTAGAAAAAGTACAACCTGCCGTTGTCACTCTTTCCGTTGAAGGAAAAGCTAAAGTAGATTCTCGTTCTCCTTTCCTAGACGATATTCCTGAAGAATTTAAATTCTTCTTTGGCGATCGTTTTGCCGAACAATTTGGTGGACGTGGAGAGTCAAAGCGTAACTTCCGTGGTTTAGGTTCTGGTGTCATTATTAATGCAAGCAAAGGCTATGTTTTAACCAATAATCATGTTATTGATGGAGCTGATAAAATTACCGTGCAATTACAAGATGGGCGTGAATTTAAAGCAAAATTAGTGGGTAAAGATGAACAATCAGATATTGCATTAGTACAGCTTGAAAAACCAAGTAATTTAACAGAAATCAAATTTGCTGATTCCGACAAATTACGCGTAGGCGATTTCACTGTTGCAATCGGTAATCCATTTGGTTTAGGTCAAACTGTGACATCAGGTATTGTTTCTGCATTGGGTCGTTCAACAGGTTCTGACAGTGGCACTTATGAAAACTATATTCAAACCGATGCAGCAGTAAACCGCGGTAATTCGGGTGGTGCATTAGTCAATCTAAATGGCGAACTTATTGGAATTAATACCGCAATTATTTCTCCAAGCGGTGGCAATGCAGGAATTGCCTTTGCGATTCCAAGTAATCAAGCAAGCAATTTAGTGCAACAAATTTTAGAATTTGGTCAAGTGCGTCGCGGATTGCTTGGTATTAAAGGGGGCGAACTCAATGCTGATTTAGCCAAAGCCTTTAATGTAAGCGCGCAACAAGGCGCATTTGTAAGTGAAGTTTTACCGAAATCTGCTGCTGAAAAAGCAGGACTTAAAGCGGGCGATATTATCACGGCGATGAACGGTCAAAAAATCTCAAGTTTCGCTGAAATTCGTGCAAAAATCGCAACCACTGGTGCAGGCAAAGAGATTAGCTTGACTTACTTACGTGATGGCAAATCCCACGACGTTAAAATGAAATTACAAGCGGATGATGGTAGCCAACTTTCCTCAAAAACTGAGTTGCCTGCATTAGATGGTGCAACATTGAAAGACTACGATGCTAAAGGCGTTAAAGGAATTAAAATCACAAAAATTCAACCTAATTCGCTGGCTGCACAACGTGGTTTAAAATCGGGCGATATTATTATTGGTATTAATCGTCAAATGATCGAAAACATTCGTGAATTAAATAAAGTGCTTGAAACTGAACCGTCAGCAGTTGCACTTAATATTTTACGAGGTGACAGTAATTTCTATTTATTAGTGCAATAATCTGCTTGATATATTTAAGAAAAAAGTCCGATCACAATGATCGGGCTTCTTTTTATGCAGCAATCGTTCTTAACAAATCCACCACAAATTCTAACCGCACTTTGTTATCGGATAGATCTTTCATAAACTTAAATTTTAATGGGCCATCAAATCGATACACAATAGGTTCTTTTTGAATTAATTGAATAAATTTATCTGGATTCACTTGTGCTTTTGCTGAAAACTCAATAAAACCGCCTTGTGTTCCAGCATCAATTCGCACAACGTTCAACGGCTCAACCAATAAACGCAACTCTGTAATTTGTAATAAATTTTTCGTTGCATCAGGCAATAATCCAAATCTGTCAATCAACTCAACTTTTAATTCATCTAATTCTGCTTTACTCTCTGCTGCAGCAATGCGTTTATAAAAGGATAAACGCATATTCACGTCTCCTAGATAATCATCAGGCAGTAAAGCAGGCACACGCAATTCAATATCCGCTTGTTGTTGCGTCAATTCTTCTAATGATGGTTCACGCCCTTCTTTTAACGCTTTAACCGCTGCATCCAATAATTCCATATAAAGCGAAAAACCGATGCTTTCAATTTGTCCACTTTGTTCGTTTCCAAGTAATTCGCCAGCACCACGAATCTCTAAATCGTGGGTTGCCAAGATAAAACCAGCCCCAAGATTATCAAGATTTTCCAACGCATCTAGACGGCGTTCAGCATCTTTTGTCATCATTTTAGGTGGGGGCGTAAGCAAATAAGCATAAGCCTGATGATGTGAACGCCCGACTCGTCCACGTAATTGATGCAACTGAGCCAAACCAAAATGATCCGCTCGTTCAATAATAATGGTATTTGCCGTTGGTACATCAATACCCGTTTCGATAATGGTTGAACAAACTAAGACGTTATAACGCTGATGATAAAAATCACTCATCACACGTTCTAACTCACGTTCTCTCATTTGTCCGTGCCCCACAATTACTCGCGCCTCTGGCACAAGCGTGGTCAGTTTTTCTGCTGTATTTTCAATGCTTGCGACATCATTGTGGAGATAATAAACCTGCCCACCTCGGAGAATTTCACGCAAAATCGCTTCTCGTACAACAAGATCGTCATTCTGACGGACGAAGGTTTTAATACTTAATCGGCGAGCAGGAGGTGTGGAAATAATGGAAAGATCACGAATGCCATTCATCGCCATATTAAGCGTTCGAGGAATTGGCGTTGCCGTTAGCGTAAGAATATCGATATTCGCACGAAGCTGTTTGATTTTCTCTTTTTGCCCTACACCAAAACGATGTTCTTCATCAATAATCAACAATCCAAGATCGTTAAATTTTACATCTGATTGAATTAATTTATGGGTACCAATTAATATATCGACTTTTCCTTCTGCAAGGTTTTCCAGAATTTGTTTTTGTTCTTTTGCAGTTTTGAAACGCGATAACACTTCGACATTCACAGGCAAATTCGCAAAACGATCTTTAAAATTCTCATAATGCTGTTGGGCTAACAGTGTGGTTGGCACTAGCACTGCTACTTGCTTATGATTCATCACAGCCAAAAAGGCAGCGCGCATTGCCACTTCAGTTTTACCAAAACCCACATCACCACAAACAAGGCGATCCATTGCCTTAGGCTGACACATATCCGAAATTACCGCATTAATTGCCATTTCCTGATCGTAGGTTTCTTCAAAAGGAAAGGTTGCGGAAAATTGTTGAAATTCTTCACGATCATATTTAAAGGCAAAGCCTTTCTTCGCTTCACGTTGTGCGTAAACATCTAATAACTCTGCCGCCACATCACGAATTTTCTCCGCAGCTTTTTGGCGTGATTTCGCCCAAGCCTCGTTCCCTAATTTATGTAATGGCGCACTTTCATCAGAGCCACCAACATAACGGCTAATCAAATGTAATGAAGTCACTGGCACATAAAGTTTCGATTCATTTGCATAATTTAGTAGCAAATATTCGGCTTTAATGCCGCCTGTATCTAAGGTGACCAAACCGCCATAACGTCCCACACCGTGATCAAGATGCACAACTGGTTGCCCTATTTTCAGTTCGGCAAGATTTCGTACAAGCGTATCAGGATTAATTGTTTTACGTTTGTCTCTAGAACGTTGTTGAATGCGCTCGCCAAGTAAATTAGCTTCGCCAATAATCGCAACAGGAAGCGATTGTTCAATTATAAAACCTTGTTCAAGAGAGCTGACTAACAAGCTAAATTTTTCATTTTCAATCTGTTCTAAAGATTGAATTTGTTTTGGCTTGAGTTTTAACGGTGAAAGCAAATCAAGCAAAGTCTCTCGGCGACCTTCCGTCTCCACAGAAAACAGTACATTTCCTTTAAAATGCTCAATAAATTGACGTAATTGTCCCAATGGTTCTTTTTGCTGGGATTGAATAGTCACTTCTGGTAGAGCGGCAACAGGTAAATTTTTCTGGCGTACCGATGACCGCACTTTTTCCGCTTTAAATGTAATACGTGGATAAGATTTCAATCGGCGATTGACTTCATCTACATTAAGCCATAATTTTTCAGGCGATAAAAGCGGACGCATCGGATCCACTTTACGTTGTTCATAACGCTGTTTGGCATCTTGATAAAAACGCTCGCCTTGCGTTTGATTATTTTCCATATCTACAAACAGCGTTTGCTCCGGCAAATAATCAAATAAAGTTGCCATTTCAGCAAAGAAAAGTGGCTGCCAATATTCAATGCCAGAAATCAAGGTACCTTTACTGATTTGCTGATAAATATGTTCGGGATCTCGGCGAATCTCCCCAAAAGTTTCACGAAATTGCGCACGGAAAAATTCAATCCCTTTGTCGTCCGTTGGAAATTCGTGAGCTGGCAAAAGATTAATTGAGTTAATTTCATCAAGAGTGCGTTGCGTATCCACATCAAAAGTGCGAATAGAATCAATTTCATCATCAAAAAAATCAAGGCGAAAAGGCACCGCACTTCCCATTGGGAAAAGATCCAACAAGGAACCACGAACTGCGTACTCGCCGTGTTCTAATACTTGCTCCACAGCTCGATAGCCCGCTGCTTCTAATTGTAAGCACATTTTATCGATGACCAAACGATCGCCTTTTTTAATCAGAAGCACATTGTGTTGTAAATATTGTGGCTGGCAAAGGCGTTGCATTAATGTCGAAATCGGCAATAAGAAAATGCCTTTTTTCGCATTTTGTAAATGGAAAAGCGCACTTAAACGAGAGGAAATAATTTCTTGATGGGGAGAAAAAGTATCGTAAGGTAAGGTTTCCCAATCAGGGAAAAGGCATACATTTTGACTGCTTAATTCCGATAAAACACGTGATAAACGCACCGCACTTCGTGTATCTGGAGTCACCACTACGGTTAAATTTTGGTTTTGCTCTGCAATTTCACTAATCGCCAATGCATCAGCGCCTGGTAATACATTGCCTAAAATTTTGTGATCATTGGGTTGGGTTGGAATATCAGGTTGGAAAAAAGCCGTTTTCATAAATATAAATAATGCGTCAATCTTGTGTAAAATTGAGGCATAGTGTACTGGAATTTGCTCTATCTTTCAATAAGTTCACTGTTTAAAAAAACAGTTAATATTTATTTCTTTAAAGAAGATTCTTTTGTCTTCAAATTACCATTTTCATCTTCTGTTGCTGACATAGGCACGCAGCTACAATTCGGTTGATCTAAACCCCATTCTTTAATGAAGTTGTCATATTTTTCAAGTGCGCGTTTAAACCAGCCTTTTGGTTTTGCGGTTTGTTCTGTCATAAAGTTCCTCGCTCTAAATATTGTTTAATTTCTAAACGCAAACATTCTACGCCTTTTTTCTTGTTAATAGGAAGTTGTTTTTTTGTTAAATAAGCGGAAATTAATGGGAAATTTTCTTTGCCCGCTAATTTTAATAAACGCCTCATCGCAGGAACGCTCGAAAATAAAGTGCGGTGAAAATTAGCGAAGTTTTTTAAGCTCATCCAATCAAAATCATCAAGCTGCCAATCAAGCTGATTTTGCTCAAAATTTATGGCAAACGGATGAAAAGATAAAGGGAGATTACGCTGAAATTGTTTGTACGCAGTATCAACTAAAGCCAAGCCTTCTTTGGAAAGTCCTTTAAGGGCAATCGCTGAATAACAACCACTACTCGCTTCTTGATGCTCGCCTAAATGCACCAAAACAAAACCGCACTTTTGCCAAAATTTTGCCAGTTCGTCGGTGTAGCCAAAACTCACTGAAAGAAAATCCACATCGGCATTTTCCATGGCTTGCATCAAATTTTGCCCAATGCCCTTTTGCTGCCAATTTGGCTGAACCGCTATACGAGAAATACGTAAAGATCGTAATTTACAGGCTTGAGGCAAGTTTTCATAGAAACATAACGCCTGTGGAACAAGATTCCCTTTCGGGCGGCGTTTGCCTTGTTGAATTTGAATAATCAACTCATCATCAGCCATATTTCCTTCTTCTAATGCCCAAATTGCACCGAGCAAATTCTGTTGATATTCGGCAAAATAAAAACGTTGATTTTCTCCATCAAGTAAACGGCGAAGATCGAGTGGCGATGTTCGATAATGCGCCAATGTCATTAAGCCATAAAAATCTCGAAATAAAAATTGACGATTATATTTTCCTTTACTACCCTTACTTGTGAGGGGAGCTTCCAAAGCTTGAGGGAGGCTGGCTATATCTAAATCCCCCTTCCGCCCTTCGGGCACCTTCCCCCGCAAGCAGGGGAAGGAAAGATTTTTAGCGTTTTCCTCTATGTTATAAGTAATATTGTTATAGTCAAAGTGCTGAAAATCATCTTCGGCATTTAGCAACAAAAGATCATCAATAAAATGTTCTAACGGGTCATTTTCTTGCCAACGTAGGGGCTGTTTAAGCTCAAAATGCTGAAAAGTGCGGTGAATTTTCCGTTTAAATTTTAATTCGAAACCACGCCCCGTACCTTCATAGCTATGAATTGTTGTGCTGAAGACAATATGTTGAAAATATTGAGAATATTCTTGCAATAACGGCAATGGGATTACCGCCGCTTCATCTACCAGCAACCAAGCTGATTGACTGAATTCTGGTTCATGTTGTAACCGAATAGCCAGTTCATCAGGCGCGATAAATTCTATCTCTCGTTCTGAAAATTCAATAACGGAATGCACCGCACTTTTATTCGGTGCGGTGAGATAAACTGGTGCTTGAATTTGGTTAGCAAGCATACCCAATAATGCGGATTTTCCTCTTCCCCGCTTGGAGGTTAGAAAATAAATATCCTGCTCGGCTTGTAAAATAGTCTCGATAATTTGTTGTTGCGCTAACGTAGCATTTTTGTGATGTTCGTTAGAATAAAAAACCGTAGGAAATTCAACCGCACTTTCCTCTCTTAAAATGGGGAAATGATAACGTTCAATGCACTGTTTGAAATGATCAATAAAATTAGGCGTGGCGATTGCTGACTGATTTCCATTCCAACGTAAACTATCTTGATCAGGCTGCTGAGATAAATTTTCCCAATCAGATAACACTAAACAAAGTGTGCCGCCCATTTTCAGTGTTCCAGCTGCAATAGCCAGCGCTTCAAGATGAATGCCATTTCGCGCATCAAATAAGATATGTTCAAATTCTTGTCCAAGCAAATTCGTTGCTTTAGAAAAAGCAATGCCACTTTCGCCGATAATTAATACGTTATCAGGCACAAGCGGCAAAGTTTTGCAGATTAAAATTTGAAGCTGGCGAGATGACATCGTTTTATTTTAAATAGGCAATTAACATCGCACCAATAAAACTTACGCAAGCAAGCCAAAAGAAAATGCTTTTGGGTTGAGAAACTTTTTTACTGAAAAATTTTGCAGCAAACACAATATACAAAATCAGTAATGCGAATTTAGCCACTAACCACCATTCAATACCAAAAGCAAAGAGGTATAAAATGACGACGCCAGACACAATCAGCAAGGTATCTGATAAGTGCGGTAAAATTTTTAATAATTTTATCGAACGCCAATTTTTACCATTAAGCTGCATTGCACCACGAATTACTAACAATGCCAAACTTAAAAAGGCGAAAAAAATATGTAAATCAACTAACATAATCACTCCCAAAAAAGTAAGAAAAGTGCGGTCAAAATCCACCGCACTTTCTCAATCTAAATTACTTCGCAATACGTTTATATTTAATACGATGTGGCTGAGTGGCTGCATCGCCTAAGGTTTTCTTTTTCCACTCTTCGTAGTCTGAGAAGTTACCTTCATAGAACGTGACTTTACCTTCATCGCCGTAGTCTAAAATATGCGTTGCGATACGGTCTAAGAACCAACGGTCGTGCGAAATAACCATTGCACAGCCTGGGAATTCTAAGATCGCATTTTCTAAGGCACGCAAGGTTTCAACATCTAAGTCATTGGTTGGTTCGTCCAGTAATAGCACGTTACCACCACGTTGTAGAAGTTTCGCTAAGTGTAAACGACCACGTTCACCGCCCGATAATTCCCCCACACGTTTTTGTTGATCTACACCTTTGAAGTTGAAACGACCTACATAAGCACGGCTTGGAATTTCAAAGTTACCAATAGTGAGAATATCTTGTCCGTTAGACACTTCTTCCCACACGGTTTTCTTATCATCCATTGAATCACGGAACTGATCTACCGAAGCAAGTACAACGGTTTCGCCCATTGTCACAGAACCTGAATCTGGTTGTTCTTGACCTGACAACATACGGAATAAAGTAGATTTACCCGCACCATTTGCCCCGATAATCCCAACGATTGCACCTTTTGGAATACTGAATGATAAATCATCAATTAAAGTACGGTCGCCATAAGACTTGGTTAAGTTTTGCACTTCAATCACTTTATCGCCTAAGCGTGGGCCAGGTGGAATAAAGAGTTCGTTCGTCTCGTTTCGTTTTTGATATTCGCCAGAGTTCAACTCATCAAAGCGCGCCATACGTGCTTTGCTTTTCGCTTGGCGACCTTTTGGATTTTGACGAACCCATTCTAACTCTTTCGCAATGGATTTTTGACGTGCGTTTTCAGTTGCTTGTTCTTGTTCTAAACGTTTCTCTTTTTGCTCTAACCAAGAAGAATAGTTGCCTTCCCAAGGAATGCCCTCGCCACGGTCAAGCTCTAAGATCCAACCAGCCACATTATCTAAGAAATAACGGTCGTGAGTGATTGCTACCACTGTACCCTCGTAGTCGTGTAAGAATCGCTCTAACCATGCCACAGATTCCGCATCTAAGTGGTTAGTTGGCTCATCTAATAAGAGCATGTCTGGTTTTTCGAGTAATAAGCGGCAAAGTGCCACACGGCGACGCTCACCACCAGATAAATGTTCAATTTTAGCATCCCAATCAGGTAAACGTAACGCATCTGCAGCACGCTCTAATTGGTTATCTAAATTATGTCCATCATGCGCTTGAATAATGGCTTCAAGATTGGCTTGTTCTGCCGCTAATTTATCAAAATCTGCATCAGGATCCGCATAAAGCGCATACACTTCATCTAAACGAGTCAGTGCATTTTTCACTTCAGAAACCGCTTCTTCCACTGCTTCACGCACGGTTTGTTGTGGCTCGAGTTTTGGCTCTTGCGGAAGATACCCAATTTTAATACCCGGTTGTGGACGAGCTTCCCCTTCAAACTCTTTATCTACGCCTGCCATAATGCGTAAAAGAGTCGATTTACCCGCACCATTTAAACCTAAAACCCCGATCTTAGCACCAGGGAAAAAGCTTAAAGAAATATCTTTCAAAATATGACGCTTCGGCGGCACTACTTTGCCGACACGATGCATCGTATACACAAATTGAGATGACATTAATAATTCCTCACAAAAAAATTCGCCCTATTCTACTGGAAAATAGGGCGAAAATATAGGAAACAAGTGGACAGATTTTGCAAAAGTTTGGCGAAACCTAACCACTTGTAAATATTTAGAGTGAAGTATTCCCTAAATTAAATAGACACTTTAGGGCTCAAATTACATTGCAAATGTAGAAGTATCATGCCGATGTAGAGCGGGCTTAACATTTGCAAGACTTTGTTGAAAACGTTTATTGTGTTCAAGGTCCCATAAATCAATACGTGTTTGCAGATTAAGCCAAAACTCAGGCGTAGTATCAAATACTTTAGCAAGTTTAACTGCCATTTCTAGCGTAATTCGTGAACTATTATTAACAATATTGCTTGCCGTATTACGATGTACATCTAAAATTTGAGCTAAATCACTAATTTTAAGACTTAAAGGTTCTAAAAACTCTTCTTGTAGAATTTCACCAACAGAGGTGGGTTTTCTCGTCATCATATTATCCTCCTTACAAATTATAAGAATGTGGATCTAAATATAAATTATTTACTTCGTTATTTTCATATTTAAAAATTAAACGATATTGTTTATTCACTCGAATGGAATAAATTTTATTTTCTTTTGGCTCAAGTAACTCCAAATGGTTAGCTGGTGGAGAACGTAAATCGTTGATATTTTCTGAGGCACTTATCATATCTAATTTTCTTGCCAATACTTTATACAAATTAGAAGGAATCTTACTATGAGCATCACCATATTGATAAAACCTATAAAGATAATCATCTCTAAAATGCTCACGCTTTAAATTAAACATCTATTATTCTCTTAGTTATACTCGAGCTGATCATAATAAGAATAAATGCACAATGCAAGAGTGCATCTTTCGACTTAGATAAAAAAAACCACCCGAAACGGGTGGCAGGAAAGTAGTTTAGCTATATTTATCATTATTTTATTTAGGAACTTTATGAATATCAAGCAATCACTTGACGGGAGCTATGTTACTGAATATTGAAAGGCAAGGGAAATGCTATTGAGAGTTTTTTTGATTTACATCAACATTTTTGACAGAAAAATTCGTTTTTGCGTGTAGAATAAACAACTTCAAATTCTAGCGTTCAAAATAATAGGATTTTTTGTGAAAACGTATTCATTATTACTCGGTTTATTCGTTAGTTTTGGTGTTTTAGCCCATCCTCACGCATTTATTGATATACAAACCACGCCCATTATAGAAAATAATCAACTCACAGGTTTTTCAATGAAATGGACGTTGGATGAACCAAGTTCGTCTGCAGTTATTTATGATATGAAACAAGCTAGAACTAAAGCGGAAAAACAAAAACTTCTTGATGATGTAATGGGAAATATCGTCAGTGAGCATTATTTCAGCTATCTATATGATACTCAGAATAATAAAATCAAATATTCCCCTCGCCCAAAAAATTACGGCATTAATGTTCAAGACTTACAACTGCAATATTATTTTGATGTGCCACTCGCCCATCCGCAAAAGTTAGAAAAAAACACATTTAGCTTACAAACTTACGATCCCACTTATTATGTGGCGATGACTTACGCGTCAAAAAGTGCGGTAGATTTTTCCGCACTTTCGAAAAATTGCCAAGGAAAATTAATTGAACCTAATGTGGATGAAAAAATCCAAGCCTACGCATCTTCACTTGATAAATCCCAAAAGAACGAAGATGATTCCTTAGGCGTAATGTTCGCACAAAAAATAATAATTCAATGTGAGTAGAAATGAAAAAATATAAAACTGGGCTCGTGTTATTAGTGATTACACTCGCCTTACTTGTCTATTTTTCCCCTTGGTTTTTCTTACATATTGCCAGTTGGCAAAAAGAGTTTAATCAGCTTATTTCGGAAAATTTACATCAAATTCAAAATAATAGCATCAAGGCAGGCATCACACTTATTTTCGCCAGCTTTGTTTACGGCGTACTCCATGCCCTCGGGCCAGGACACGGCAAATTTATTATTGCCAGCTATCTTTCCACGCATGAAAGCCAATTAAAACAAAGCACTATCTTGAGTTTACTTTCTTCCTTAATGCAAGGCATTGTCGCCATTACAGCAACAACATTGCTTGTTGTAGTGCTAAATCTTTCATCACGTTATTTCAAATTAAGTCAGCTTTGGTTAGAACGAACTGCCTTGCTATTATTGGTATTTCTCGGCTGTTATTGGATTTGGCAAGGTCTACGTGCCTATCGTAAAAAAGCTAAATTAACCATTAAATCCCTCAATTCCCTCCCCCTACACGAAAAAAGTGCGGTGAAAAATAACCGCACTTTTCAGCCAAACACCTGTAGTTGTGGACACCAACATTTGCCAAGCCCGACGCAAACTGCACAAGCAACTAATTTAAAATCACAATTTCTCGTGATTCTAACAATTGGCATGCGACCATGTAGCGGTGCAATTTTCGTTTTATTTTTAGCTTATATGCTTGATCTTTATAGCTGGGGAATTTTAGCTGTATTAGCCATGTCTTTCGGCACGGGGCTTATGCTGTCAGCCTTCGCAGGAATTGTACGTTATGCGAGAAATACCGCAATCCACTTAGGGCATTGGTATAGTTCAAAAAATACGAAAGGAAAAAGCGAAAGTATCGTGAAACTAATCGCAGGTGGAATAATGCTATTTTTTGCCTTGAGTTTGTTGTATGGCACAACTATCTCAACTGGCGGAAGCAAAATCCTATTTTGAAGTTAAAAATAAAGCCCATCAACTGGATGGGCTCAAAATCTTTTGGTTGCTAATTTAGAATTTGTAAAAGGAGACAAACAAACTCTAAACCAAAAGAAAAATTGGCTCCTCCTGCTGGACTTGAACCAGCGACATATGGATTAACAGTCCACCGTTCTACCGACTGAACTAAGGAGGAATAAACTTTGTATCACGAGAAACAGGGCGCGAATTTTAATGATCGATAGTTAGCTTGTCAATGCAAAATTTAAAAAAATTTCATAAAAAACAAAAAATTTCCTCATCTTTTATATACCCCCTAATATTTATTTTTCTATCCACAGAGCCTGTGGATAACTTTGTGGATTAACTTTTTAAAATTTTGCAGATCCCTTGTTCTTACAAGGATTATTCGATCTTGATTATAGATTAGCCTAAAATTAAATTTTAATTTAAAATCAATAAGTTAAGTTTTGTCTAGTAAAAATTTAAAGTTTTTTTAATGAATTTGTGACATCTTCCTCTTGACATCGCTAAGTCTGTGTAAAACTTAGATTTTTGCCTGATCAATTTTACACATTAAATATGCTAAAATAGGCATTATTCAAAACTATCAAAAAACCAACCGCACTTTATGTCTGAAAAAATCAACACAAAACCATTCATTCTGCATTCCGACTTTCGTCCCTCTGGCGATCAGCCACAAGCTATCGAAAAATTGGCTGAAAATTTAACGGATGGTTTGGCACATCAAACTTTACTCGGGGTAACTGGCTCGGGGAAAACCTTTACTATCGCCAATGTAATCGCTCAATTAAATCGCCCTGCAATGTTACTTGCACCGAATAAAACCCTTGCTGCTCAGCTTTATGCAGAAATGAAAGGTTTTTTTCCAGAAAATGCGGTGGAATATTTTGTGTCTTACTATGATTATTATCAGCCAGAAGCCTATGTGCCGAGCAGTGATACATTTATTGAAAAAGATGCGTCTATTAATGATCAAATTGAACAAATGCGACTTTCTGCGACGAAATCTTTTCTAGAACGTCGAGATACCATCGTGGTAGCTTCTGTTTCTGCAATTTATGGTTTGGGCGATCCTGATAGCTATTTACAAATGATGTTGCATTTACAACAAGGTGCCATTATCGATCAACGCCAAATTTTAGCGAAGTTAGCGGAATTGCAATATACCCGAAATGATCAAGCATTTCAGCGTGGAACTTTCCGTGTTCGCGGAGAAATTATTGATATTTTCCCTGCGGAATCTGATGATCGTGCAGTGCGTATTGAATTATTTGATGATGAAATCGAGCGTTTAAGTTTATTTGATCCGCTCACTGGTAGTAGTTTTGGTGCTGTCCCACGTTTTACGATCTATCCTAAAACTCACTATGTAACGCCAAGAGAACGTATTTTAGATGCGATAGAAAACATCAAAAAAGAACTGGTATCACGCCGTGAATACTTCATTAAAGAACATAAACTTTTAGAAGAACAGCGTATCAGCCAACGAACCCAATTTGATATTGAAATGATGAATGAATTGGGCTATTGCTCGGGAATTGAAAACTACTCTCGCTATTTATCGGGAAGAAATGAGGGCGAACCACCACCAACATTATTTGATTATATGCCCTCTGATGCGATTTTAATTATTGATGAATCTCATGTAACTGTGCCTCAAATTGGCGGGATGTATCGTGGCGACCGTTCACGTAAAGAAACCTTAGTCGAATATGGTTTCCGTTTGCCGTCCGCATTGGATAATCGTCCGTTACGCTTTGAGGAATTTGAACGCTTAGCTCCGCAAACCATTTATGTTTCAGCAACACCAGGGCCTTATGAATTAGAAAAATCAGGCAGTGAAATCATCGATCAAGTGGTTCGCCCCACTGGTTTGCTTGATCCGCTTATTGAAATTCGTCCAGTGTCTATTCAAGTGGATGATTTACTTTCCGAAGCTCGCCAAAGAGCGGATAAAAATGAGCGAGTTTTAGTCACAACACTCACCAAGAAAATGGCGGAAGATTTAACGGATTATTTAGATGAACACAGGATTCGTGTGCGTTATCTACATTCTGATATTGATACCGTGGAACGCGTCGAAATTATCCGTGATTTGCGTTTAGGCGAATTTGATGTATTAGTGGGAATTAACTTATTGCGTGAAGGTTTAGATATTCCAGAAGTGTCTCTTGTGGCGATTTTAGATGCGGACAAAGAAGGTTTTTTGCGTTCTGAACGTTCTTTAATTCAAACCATCGGTCGTGCTGCACGAAACTTAAATGGTAAAGCGATTTTGTATGCAGATAGCATCACAAAATCCATGGAAAAAGCCATCACCGAAACCAATCGTCGTCGTGAAAAACAAACAAAATACAATGAAGAACACGGCATTGTGCCACAAGCATTAAATAAGAAAGTCGGCGAATTGTTAGATATTGGGCAAGGTGCAAACCAAAAAGCGAAAGCCAATAAACAACGTGGAAAAATGGCGGCAGAACCAACCGCACTTTATAATGCACCAAAAAATGCCAAAGAATATCAACAACAAATCAAAAAACTGGAACAACAAATGTATAAATTTGCGCAAGATTTGGAATTTGAAAAAGCCGCGGCTATTCGCGATCAATTACATCAATTGCGTGAACAGTTTGTTTTTGATAACTAAAAGAAACGCCAGCTTAAGCTGGCGTTCTGTCTATTTATTTTCACCTGAAGAATACAAGCGATTTTTATACAAATAACTACCTAATAAAGCGTGAGCCAATGCCTCTTTTTTCATTGCATCAGGCACCTCTTTTGGCGTTAAAGTTTCTGTTGATTTATCATAATGATAACCTTGTGCTGCTTTATTTGGCATTTGAATTACCACATCATTATTGCCTTTCATCATTGCTTGAGTTTGATCGTATTGCATAAAAGCACGATCTGGGTTTACATCTTGCGTTAAATCAAAACCAATCATTGGATAATTGCCACTTACGCCAGCTAAAGAAAGCAATGTAGTTGGCATATCAATTTGGCTCACAAGACGGCTATCACGGCGTGGCGCAATTCCATCACCAAGAATCAAGGCTGGAATATGGAAATGCTTAATCGGCACAAGACTTGCTCCGCCTACACGAGAATCGTGATCCGCAACAATTAAGAAAATCGTATCTTTCCAATAATTAGACTGTTTTGCCATTTTAAAGAAATGACCTAACGCATAATCCGCATATTTTGCTGCGTTATTACGAGTGGCTTTTGGTTGCTCATAAAGCTCAATTTTGCCATCTGGATATTCAAATGGATCGTGATTGCTGGAACTAAACACTAAACTAAAAAACGGTTTACCTTCATTTTGTAATTTCGTGAAAGTTTCATTGGCTTTATCAAATAAATCCTCATCACTCACGCCCCAAGTGCCAGTAAATGTTGGATTCTGATAGTCTTGTTGATCCCAAATATCTTTAAAACCATTGCCATAGAAAAAGCTCGCCATATTGTCGAAGTGCTTTTCGCCACCATAAATAAAGGAAGTGTTATAGCCTTGTTTATGTAATAAATCCGCAATAGTAAAGAAACCACTTTGGGCATTATTAAGTTTCACCACTGCACGAGCTGGTGTTGGCGTAAAACCTGCGGTTGTTGCTTCAATACCACGTACTGAACGTGTGCCTGTTGCATAAAGATTTTCAAATAACCACCCTTCTTTTGCGAGCTGATCCACATTTGGAGAAAGTGGTTTGCCACCGAGTGTTCCAATAAACTGAGCACCGAGACTTTCTTGTAGCAAAATCACGATATTTTTAGGTTTACCCTGATAAGTCGCGACATTTTTCGTTAAAGTTGGGTATTTATCTGAAATGTAATCACTTTCTGGACGGCCACGGCTAGCTTTAACAATACGAAACATTTCATCTGCATCCATTTTTCCGTACATTTCTGAAGATTTTTCTTCATCTTTAAATTGCTGTGCCGCATAAATGACGGAATAGCCCGAATTAAGCACCAGAGAATTCACTAACGCATCAGAAGAAAATGCCACCATAGCGGGATTTATACCACGGTGTTGAAAACTTGAACGTGCCCCAAGGAAGCTCAAGACAATCACAAGCAAAGCAATCACAGGGCGAAGTTTCCAACTGATTGAACCTAAATTTTTGACTGCCCAACCAGAAATTTTCCAATAAATCACGGCAGCTAAAATCGTGAAAACAAGGCTAAAAATTACCGCACTTAAATGTCCTTCCGCAAGCATTGAAAAAACTTCTTTCGGATAAATCAAGTATTCGATAAATAAACGATTTGGGCGGTAATCGTAGGTTTCAATAAAGGCAGGTGTGGCAATTTCCATAAAGATAATGAACACGCTACCAAAGGTTAGCCAAAGGCGTAAAATTTTTACCCAAACTTTACTGCTATGGAACAAGGTTGTGAGCAATGCTGGTACGCCAAATAAATAACAAAGTGCCACAACATCCATTCGTACGCCTTGCAAAAATAATTGCAACCAGCCATCTACGGCGGATACACGCTCTGATTGCCACACAGCAAGTCCCAAACGGGATAAGGAAAGGATAATGAGATTAATTAACACGAATGTGAAGATGGGGAATAAAGGGGAATGAGCTTTTTTCATTGTAAAAACCACTAACACAACGGCATCCAAGCCGTATTAAATTAAAGAAAGATAGGCAACTGTCTATCAGCTCCTTTTCGACAAAATAAAAGCCTTAAAGTGCGGTAAATTTTCGCATAGTTTTACTTAATCTCAAATGTAAACACATTCACTAGAAAATAAAGCCTCGAGAAAAATCGAGGCTTCATTAAATAAACGACAGAAATTCACCGCACTTTTTTAATTACTCTTGTTGTGCTTTCACTGCTGCATAGGCAATCATATTGATAATACGACGAACAGATGCACCTGGATTAAGAATATGCGCAGATTTATTCATTCCCATTAAGATCGGGCCAACGGTAATTGCCGTAGTAGTGCCGCGTAATAAGCTATAACTAATACGTGATGCACTCAAATCAGGGAACACTAATAAATTTGCGCTTCCTTTCAATGGGCTATCAGGCATTAATTCTTTTCTGTGTGCTTCATTCATCGCTAAATCTCCACGCATTTCACCATCGATCATTAAGTGCGGATTACGTTCTTTGACGATTTGTAATACTTCGCGCATTTTTGGTGCGCCTAATGAATCAGATGAACCAAAATTAGAATGAGAAAGCAATGCAACTGCAGGTTCAATACCAAAACGATGAATTTCTTCTGCTGCCATTAAGGTAATTTCAGCTAATTCTTCTGCTGTAGGATTACTGTTTACGTGAGTATCTGTTAAGAATACGTTACCAGTCGGTAATACAAGACTATTTAAAGCAGCGGCAGTTTTCACGCCGTCTTTTAAGCCAATAATATCTCGAATAGAGGCAAGGTGTTTTCCGTATGAACCAAATAAACCACATACTAAAGCGTCTGCATAACCTAAGCTAAGCAATGTAGAAGCTAATACGGTAGTGTTAGAACGCACGACACGTTTTGCGATTGCAGGTGTAATGCCTTTACGTTTAGTAAGTTCGTAATAGTGTTTCCAACATTCTTCATAGCGAGGATTATCTTCGTTATCCACAATTTCAAAATCTACACCTGCAGTTAAACGTAAACCAAGTTTTTTAATTTTTTCTTCAATCACGCTGCGGCGACCAATTAAAATTGGATTTGCCAAGCCCATTGAAATCACTTCTTGGGTGGCATGTAATGCTTTATTTTCTTCCCCTTCCGCTAAAATAATGCGTTGTTTTGCCGATTTTGCTTGGCTGAAAATAGGACGCATAAACAAGCTCGTTTTGTAAACAAACTGAGTGAGTTTTTCAACATAAGCATCCCAATTTTGAATTGGACGAGTTGCCACACCAGATTCCATTGCAGCTTTTGCTACCGCTGGTGCGATACGCACAATTAAGCGAGGATCAAATGGACGAGGAATCACATAATCCGCACCAAATGTCGCCCCTTCGCCACCGTAAGCCGAAGTTACCACTTCATTTTGTTCTTCTAATGCAAGGTCAGCAATGGCATAAACTGCCGCTCGTTTCATTTCTTCATTAATAGTGGTTGCGCCCACATCTAATGCACCACGGAAAATAAATGGGAAACAAAGCACGTTATTTACTTGGTTTGGATAATCAGAACGGCCTGTACATACAATCGCATCAGGACGAACTGCTTTTGCTTCTGGCGGGGTAATTTCAGGATTTGGATTAGCCAAAGCAAGAATAATTGGATGCGCAGCCATACTTTTAACCATATCTTGTGTAAGCGCACCAGCCGCAGAACAACCTAAGAAAATATCTGCATTTGGAATCGCATCACCAAGTTTACGCCAGCCATTATCTTCAATTGCATACTCTTTTTTGGTTTGATCCATTTTGTCATCACGGCCTTTATATACCACGCCTTTCGAGTCACAAACCGTGATGTTTTCACGTTTCATACCTAAAGAAAGCAATAAGTTCAAACACGCAATAGATGCAGCACCCGCACCAGAAGCCACTAAGCGTACATCTTCAATTTTTTTACCTACAATACGAAGAGAATTGATGATCGCGGCAGCACTGATGATCGCTGTTCCATGCTGGTCATCGTGGAATACCGGAATATTCACACGCTCACGTAATTTTTGTTCAATATAAAAACATTCTGGTGCTTTAATATCTTCAAGATTTACTCCACCGAAAGTTGGCTCTAACGAGGCGATAATATCTACAAGTTTATCGGGATCATGCTCATTCACTTCAATATCAAATACGTTGATGCCCGCAAATTTTTTGAACAATACGCCCTTCCCTTCCATTACGGGTTTGCCGGCAAGCGCGCCAATATTGCCAAGTCCAAGCACCGCTGTACCATTGGAAATCACCGCCACTAAATTGCCACGTGCTGTATATTTGTAAGAGGCTGCAGGATCTTTTTCAATTTCTAAACAAGGCTCTGCCACACCCGGTGAATAAGCTAAGGCAAGATCACGTTGGGTTGCTAATGATTTTGTTGGGGTAACTTCGATTTTTCCAGGAATTGGAAATTCGTGGAAATCTAAGGCTGCTTGACGTAATTGTTCGGTCATAATAAGTGCTCCATTTTCTTGAAACAGGATTGAAATATTGCGTCGATTATATCTGTTTTTTATTCAAAAAATTGTGACGAACTGCAAACTTTTACAACTTTATAACAAAATTTTTTTGATGCGAAGCATTAGCTAGACTTTTCATTTTTCAGCAAAAAAGGTAGGATTTTCGCAACAAAAGCATAAAGGATGAGAAAATGAATCCATTTCAAAAAATTAAAAGTGCGGTGAATAAATGCCAAAGATTTTTCATTAATCGCACTCTGCAACGTAAACTAACAAATCAAGGTATGACTGTCATTTCTGCCAATTGCGTGGGGGCTTTTATCTTACATGATTTGCACCAGCCGTTTAATTCCCCTTTTGTGAATCTCTGTCTCTCGCCACAGGATTTTTTGCGTTATTTACAAAATATAGATTTTTACCTCACTCAACCTCTCACATTCGTACAAACAGAAAAAAGTTATCCAGTGGGAAAACTTGCCGATCTTGAAATTCATTTTATGCATTATCACAGTGAGCAAGAAGCCAATGAAAAATGGCAACTTCGCACGTCACGAATGAAGTTAGACAATCTTTTTATTATGATGACAGATCGAGACGGCGTGACCGAAAAAGACATTCAACTTTTTGATCAACTCCCTTTCAAAAATAAAGTGATTTTTACTCACAAGCCCTATCCAGCTTTTAAATCGGCTTGTTATATAAAAGGCTTCGAGAAGCAAAATCAGGTGGGCGATATTTTTGAATTTTCTGGCTGGAATGGGAAAAAATATTACGATCAATTCGATTACGTGAAGTGGTTTAACCAAGCTTAATAGATAAAGGCTGTATTGCAGCCTTTTTTGTTTCGTTCTAAAAGCAAAAACCTGTAAAATGCCTAGCGAATTTTAATAAGAGAAAACATAATGAGATTAGATAAATTTATTGCTGAAAATGTGGGATTAACTCGTTCTCAAGCAACAAAAGCGATCCGCCAAAGTGCGGTAAAAATCAACGGTGAAATTGTCAAAAGTGGTTCGGTTCAAATTTCACAAGAAGACGAAATTTATTTTGAAGATGAATTATTAACTTGGATCGAAGAAGGCCAGTATTTTATGTTGCATAAACCACAAGGCTGTGTTTGTTCTAATGATGACGGCGACTATCCAACTATTTATCAATTTTTTGATTACCCTTTAGCTGGAAAATTACATAGCGCAGGTCGCTTAGATGTGGATACGACAGGTCTCGTATTGCTTACTGATGATGGACAATGGTCACATCGTATTACTTCGCCAAAACATCATTGTGAAAAAACCTATTTGGTGACATTAGCTGATCCTGTAGAAGAAAATTATGCAGCGGCTTGTTCGGAAGGTATTTTATTACGCGGAGAAAAAGAGCCCACTAAACCAGCAAAATTAGAAATCTTAGATGATTACAATGTGAATCTGACCATTTCTGAAGGTCGTTATCATCAAGTAAAACGTATGTTTGCCGCACTTGGGAATAAAGTCGTTGGATTACATCGCTGGAAAATTGGTGATGTAGTGTTGGATGAATCCTTAGAAGAAGGGGAATACCGCCCATTAACTCAAAGTGAAATTGAAAAGTTAGTAAAATAATATGAATCAACAAAAATCGACTTTCATCTTTATTCTTACCCTCGGTATTCTCTCTATGCTGCCGCCCTTTGGCGTGGATATGTATTTGCCGTCTTTTTTAGAAATTGCGAAAGATCTCGGCGTGAGTCCAGAACAAGTACAACACACGCTCACCTCTTTTGCTTATGGCATGGCGTTTGGTCAGCTTTTTTGGGGGCCTTTTGGTGATAGTTTCGGACGAAAACCGATCATTTTACTCGGTGTTATTGTGGGCGCATTAACAGCTTTAGTGCTTACCGAAATAAATTCAGTCGGAAATTTTACCGCACTTCGTTTTGTGCAAGGTTTCTTTGGTGCCGCACCTGTTGTACTTTCTGGCGCATTATTGCGTGATTTATTTAGTAAAGATCAGCTATCTAAAGTGATGTCCACCATCACGTTAGTATTTATGCTTGCGCCTTTAGTTGCGCCAATTATTGGGGGTTACATCGTCAAGTTTTTTCACTGGCACGCGATTTTTTACGTTATTTCGCTCGTGGGATTATTAGCCGCTGCATTGGTCTTTTTCATCATTCCAGAAACCCATAAAAAAGAAAATCGCATTCCGCTGCGCTTAAATATTATCGCTCGCAATTTCCTTCTGCTTTGGAAGCAAAAAGAAGTGCTTGGCTATATGTTTGCCGCCTCTTTTAGCTTTGGCGGGTTGTTTGCTTTTGTGACTGCAGGATCAATTGTCTATATCGGCATTTATGGCGTTCCAGTCGATCAGTTCGGTTATTTCTTTATGATGAATATCGTTACGATGATCTTTGCCTCCTTTTTGAATAGCCGATTTGTTACTAAAGTGGGCGCAGAAACAATGTTACGGATAGCCCTCGCAATTCAATTCCTTTCTGGAATGTGGCTAATTTTGACCGCACTTTTAGATCTCGGTTTTTGGCCTATGGCAATTGGCGTCGCCTTTTTCGTCGGTCCAAACCCCGTGATTTCATCAAATGCAATGGCATCAGCTTTAGAAAGATGTCCTCAAATGGCGGGAACAACAAATTCTTTGATTGGTAGCGTACGTTTTGCAGTGGGTGCAATTATGGGAAGTTTAGTCGCGTCAATGAAAATGGATACTGCCGCACCAATGCTCTTTACTATGGGGGCATGTGTCGTGATTTCCGTGTTGGCGTATTACTTTCTAACCAGCCGAAATCTTAAAAGCCGTGGGTAAATTCCCCACGGCGCAATGATTGTTTTATTAAACAAAAACCATCCATAACGGCAAGCAAACAGCAATAAATAATAGGATAAATAAACTATTGGTAGATAATTTCCACTTTTGGAAACTATGCAGAATCAGAATAGCCGCAATCACAAAATGGCAAACAAAATAAATGATGTAGGCAAAAACACTCTCAGAATTAACCGCACTTTCCATACCATTTAAAAGTAAAAATAAAAACATTGCCAAAGCATTTAGAGCAAGCAATATAATCATTGCTAAGGGCAACAATGCTATAAAACCTTGTAAACGATTTCGTGCAATAACAAGCGCAAGATTTGCTAAAATCACGCCAGATAAAATTGGTGCAAAAGGGTTATATTCAGCAAAATCCCTCGCAGGAAGCACGGTAAAAATCATTAAATAACTCAAGCAACCTAAACCCGCAATTAATGCAGCCATCAATAAAAAGCTGTTACGAATTTTTTCAGTTTTTGGTTGTTTCCAAATAAAATACACGACAGAAAGACCACATACGCTCATCACGTTAGTAAGCGTGTGATTATTTTGTAATAGGCTTATCAGCAACCACAGTGCCCAATAAATAGCAAAAGTCATATTCACTTTGATTAAACGACCACGCTGCCCTGGGCAAATTTCGCCACGATAAAACACCAACAACGAAATTAACTGTGCAACCAACACGCCTACACCTAAATGAGGCATTGTTTGCTTTTCAGATTGCAAAGAAAAAATAAATAGATCGATGCCAAGCACCATTGAAATCGATAATACCGCAAGCAATGCTGCGATATATTTAGAAGATTGTTCTGACATAATTTTGACGTCTGAAAAAATAATGCGCCATTATGCTAAAAATTCATTAAATTTTAAAGTAGAATGAAACCAATTTTAACCGCACTTAGGTACATGAATGTTACTTAGTATTTTATATATCATCGGTATCACAGCTGAAGGAATGACAGGCGCACTTGCGGCAGGTCGTGAAAAAATGGATATTTTTGGCGTGATCATTATCGCATCTGTCACTGCCATTGGTGGCGGCTCTGTGCGTGATGTACTGCTTGGGCATTATCCTCTCGGCTGGGTTAAGCACCCAGAATATTTTTTAATGGTGGCAAGTGCGGCGGTAATTACCGTATATGTTGCACCATTCATCAATCATTTTATGCGCTACTTTCGCACTATTTTCTTGGTGCTTGATGCGATGGGTTTAGTGGTGTATTCCATTATTGGTGCACAAATTGCAATGGATATGGGACATAGCCTTACCATTGTTTGTATTGCAGGTTGTATTACGGGTGCCTTTGGCGGAGTTCTACGCGATATGCTATGCAATCGAATTCCTCTCGTATTCCAAAAAGAACTCTATGCCAGCATTGCGCTATTTGCCACGCTGACTTATTACGCATTAAGCACACTTCAAGTAGAACATACGCTTGCCGTGTTACTCACACTTATTAGCAGCTTTACTTTACGCCTTTTAGCTATTCATTTCGAATGGGGGTTGCCGGTGTTTAATTACCAAGAACTCACATCGGAAGAACAAGATAAGCTGCCAAATAAAAAGAAATAAATACAATAAAGGGAATAACTATGTTAGAACAAATGGGTAAACAAGCCAAAGATGCTGCATTTATCTTGGCTCAACTCACCACTGCTGAAAAAAATTGTGCATTATCCATTATTGCAGAACAACTCGAACAACAAGCACCGCTTATCTTAGCCGAAAACGCAAAAGATATTGAACTTGCCAAACAAAATGGATTATCGGATGCCTTGATTGATCGCCTACTGCTCACACAAGAACGTTTACAAGGCATTGCTAATGATGTACGCCACGTTATTTCTCTAGCAGATCCCGTGGGGAAAATCATAGACGGCGGTACATTGGATAGCGGACTTAAAATCGAACGCGTACGCACTCCGCTAGGCGTCATTGGTACAATTTATGAAGCTCGCCCAAATGTAACCATTGATGTGGCAAGTCTTTGCCTTAAAACGGGTAATGCAGTGATTTTACGCGGCGGTAAAGAAACACAGTTTTCTAACAAGATTTTAATCGAAGTTGTGCAAAATGCTTTAGAGCAAGCAGGCTTACCAAAATTTGCGGTGCAAGCCATTACCGATCCAAACCGTGAACTCGTTATGCAATTATTAAAACTGGATCGCTATGTGGATATGATTATTCCTCGTGGTGGTTCGGGTTTACATGAATTGTGTAAACAACATTCGACTATTCCTGTTATTGTAGGTGGCGTGGGTGTTTGCCATATTTTCGTTGAAAAAAGTGCGGATCAAAATAAAGCGGTTTTTGTTATTGATAACGCCAAAACCCAACGTCCAAGCACTTGTAACACATTGGAAACATTGTTAGTTCAACATTCTATTGCTGAAGAATTTTTACCTAAACTTGTCTCTCACCTTTCCGCTAAAAACGTAAAATATCATGCAAAATCCACCGCACTTAATATATTGAAACAAGCGGGTGCGAATGTCTGCGAAGTGACAGAAAAAGAATTGCGAAAAGAATGGGGATCATTGGATTTGAATGTGGTTGTTGTGGAAGATATTCATGCCGCTATTGAGCATATTCGCCAATATGGTACGCAACATTCTGAAAGTATTTTAACGTCCTCACAAAACCTAGCACGTCAATTTATTAATCAAGTCGATGCAGCTGCCGTTTATGTGAATGCAAGCACACGCTTTACTGATGGCGGAGAATTTGGATTAGGTGCAGAAGTTGCCGTGAGTACCCAAAAACTTCACGCTCGTGGCCCAATGGGATTAGAAGCATTAACGAGTTATAAATGGGTGTGTGAGGGAGAATATACGGTTCGCAAATAAAACCCAAAGTGCGGTAATTTTTAGAAGAGATTATTTGCATATAAAAAAGTCCGCGAAATGCGGACTTTTTCACTATCTTTATTTGTCAGATTTACCCAAATTATCAAAGAATTTTTTCATACCGTCTAAAAATCCTGAAGATTTTGGTGCATGTTTACTTAAATCTTTACCTTGTAAACTTTCCTCAAGTTTGTGGAGTAATTCTTTTTGTTCGCTGGTTAAATTAACTGGCGTTTCTACCACGATACGGCAAATTAAATCGCCCGCATAACCACTACGTGTAGAAGCGACACCTTTGCCTCGCATGCGGAATAATTTTCCTGTTTGCGTTTCAGCAGGGATTTTAAGTTTCACTCTGCCATCTAAAGTTGGCACTTCAATTTCACCGCCAAGCGCTGCAGTAGCAAAGCTAATCGGTACTTCACAGTAAAGATTAGAGCCATCACGTTCAAAAATATTATGTTCTCTCACGTGAATCACAACATATAAATCTCCAGCTGGTGCGCCATTTTCACCTGCTGCACCTTTTCCAGCTAAGCGAAGCTGGTTGCCCGTATCTACGCCTGCAGGAATTTTTACTGAAAGATTTTCTTTCTTATGAACTCGTCCTTCTCCATGACAACTGCGACAAGGTTTTTCAATTTTCTTACCGCTACCGTGACAAGTTGGACAAATACTTTCAGATACGAAGAAACCTTGCTGACGGCGAATTCGACCAGAACCGTGACAATGCGGACAAGTTTCCACTTTAGAACCTTTTTCAGCCCCAGAGCCACCACAGCTATCACAATGTGCAAGAGTATTGATTTGAATATCTTTGGTTGTACCTTTTACGGCTTCTTCTAGGCTAATTTCTAAGTCATAACGTAAGTCTTCGCCACGAACAACGCGCTGACGACCACGTCCACCACCACCGAAAATATCGCCAAAAATATCACCGAACATATCACCAAAATCAGCACCGCCAAAGCCGCCACCGAAGCCACCAGCGCCACCACCTTGTTCAAAGGCTGCGTGGCCATATTGATCGTAGGCTGCGCGTTTTTGATCGTCGCCTAATACTTCATAAGCTTCATTAATTTCTTTGAATTTTTCTTCTGCTTCTTTACTGCCTTGGTTTTTATCGGGGTGATGTTTAGACGCTAAACGTTTATACGCACGTTTGATGTCGTCCTCACTCGCCCCTTTTTGTAGGCCAAGGACTTCGTAGTAATCTTTTTTTGCCATAGTAATTTTGTAATTTGTTGCTGAAAATAAATACACCAAAAGGGCGTGTTTCCACGCCCTTTGTTTATGCTAAGAAGAGCGGTGAATTATTTATTATCTTTCACTTCTTCAAATTCAGCATCTACCACGCCATCATCTTTTGCTGATGATTGTTGTGGTTGCTCGCCACCAGCTTGTTGAGCTTTTGCTTGCACTGCTTGCATTAATGGTTCAGAGGCTTTAATTACCGCTTCAATTTTTGCTTCAATTTCTGCTTTATCTTCGCCTTTTGCTGCTGTTTCAAGCTCAGCGACTGCAGCTTCAATTTTCTCTTTGTCTGCGACACTCAATGCATCGCCAGCTTCTGCAATTTGTTTACGTGTTGCGTGAGCAATACCATCTGCTTGGTTACGAGCTTGAACAACTTCTTCAAATTTACGGTCTGCATCAGCATTTGCTTCTGCATCACGCACCATTTGTTGAATTTCTTCATCAGATAAACCAGATGATGCTTGAATACGAATTTGTTGCTCTTTACCCGTATTTTTATCTTTTGCTGATACGTTGATTACGCCGTTTGCATCGATATCAAATGTTACTTCAATTTGTGGCATACCGCGCGGTGCAGGATTAATACCTTCTAGATTGAATTGACCTAAAGATTTATTGTCTGCCGCACGTTTACGTTCACCTTGAAGAACGTGAATAGTTACCGCACTTTGGTTATCTTCTGCTGTTGAGAATACTTGCGATTTTTTAGTTGGAATCGTGGTATTTTTCTCAATTAAAGTGGTCATCACACCGCCCATGGTTTCGATACCTAAAGATAATGGAGTTACGTCTAATAAAAGAACATCTTTCACATCACCTTTTAATACACCACCTTGAACTGCCGCACCGATTGCCACCGCTTCATCAGGGTTCACATCTTTACGTGCTTCTTTACCAAAGAACTCAGCAACTTTTTGTTGTACAAGTGGCATACGAGTTTGGCCACCCACAAGAATAATATCGTGGATTTCGCTTACACCTTTATCTGCATCTTTTAATACCGCTTTCAAAGACTCAATTGAATTTGCCACTAAATCTTCTACTAATGCTTCTAATTTTGCACGAGTGATATTTAATGCTAAGTGTTTAGGGCCTGTCGCATCTGCAGTGATGTACGGAAGGTTCACTTCAGTAGATTGAGCTGATGAAAGTTCAATTTTTGCTTTCTCTGCAGCTTCTTTCACACGTTGTAATGCCATCGCATCATTACGTAAATCGATATTTTGTTCTTTTTTGAACTCATCAATAATGTAATCAATTACACGGTTATCAAAGTCTTCACCACCTAAGTGAGTGTTACCACCGGTTGCCAATACTTCGAAAGTTTGTTCGCCATCAAAGTTATCAATTTCGATGATTGAAATATCGAATGTACCACCACCTAAGTCGTAAACAGCGATCACTTGGTTCTCTTTGCTTGAACCTAAACCGAATGCCAACGCAGCCGCTGTTGGTTCATTAATGATACGTTTAACATCTAAACCTGCGATTTTACCTGCATCAATCGTTGCTTGACGTTGTGCGTCGTTGAAGTATGCAGGCACAGTAATTACTGCTTCAGTTACAGATTCACCCAAGAAATCTTCTGCAGTTTTTTTCATTTTTTTCAACACTTCTGCTGAAATTTGCGGTGGGGCTAATTTGTCGCCTTTCACGTTTACCCAAGCATCGCCATTGTCGGCACGAGTAATTTCAAAAGGCATAATTTTAATATCGCGTTGAACTTCTTCACTTTCAAAACGACGACCAATTAAACGTTTAATCGCAAACAAAGTATTTTTCGGGTTAGTGATTGCTTGACGTTTTGCTGGCTGACCGACTAAGGTTTCATTATCTGTATATGCAATGATTGACGGAGTAGTACGTGCCCCTTCTGCATTTTCAATAACGCGAGCTTTATCGCCGTCCATTACAGCTACACAAGAGTTTGTTGTACCTAAGTCAATACCAATAATTTTTCCCATTTTGTACTCCTAGTAAAAATTTTAAAATTCGGGGTAGGGCTTTTAGACCTATTTATTACGAATTGTAAGATGTGGATATTCTTTCGCATTTCAAGAGAAAATTTTAAAAATTTTTTATTTCTTAAAGTGCGGTAATTTCCGTTCTTGTTTTTCAAAATAAGTCTCAAATGATGAACTTCAAGGGGAAAACAAAATTTTCAGGCAAGAAAAAGGGATTTGTGATAAATTTGGCGAAAATTTTTACTTTAAAATAGGAAAGAAATAAATGAAAAAATCAAAAATTGCTGCAGGCGTAGTGGTTGCTCTTGCTGCCGTTTGGTGCACAAGTGCATGGTTTACAGGGAAAAAAGCTGAAGAAGAATATTTACATCAACTAAAACAGTTAAATCAACTATTTGCCAAAACTGAGGCATTAGAAGAAAGTAAAATTTTTTATAAAAATATAAAATTTGAAAGAGGATTATTTGCCTCTCACATTCAAGATCAAATAGAAATTCACAAGGCAAATGAAACGATCATTATTCCTTTATCATCAACACTTTATCACGGGCCTTTGCCGCTTGATCGTGTGGCAAAACTGAATTTCGTTCCAGCCATTTTTTCAAGCCAAACATTGTTAGAAAAAAATGCAACAACTCAGGCATTCTTTGATATCACAGAATCAGAGAAACCGTTACAACTGAATTTCACAATGAATTATTCATTAAGCGGTAATGCGGAATTAAAACTTGTTGCATCGGGGCAATATCACAATGAGCAATCTAAGACAGATTTTGATTGGTCAAATGTCGTATTAAACGTTGATTTAGATAAAAATGAACCAAGCAATTATACGCTATTTGTAGATTCATTTAATTCAAATGACTCAAATCATGCAGTTTCAACCGCTTCATCAATTAAAATAAAAGATCTTGTCGTACAAGGCTCGTTGCAAAGCACAAAATGGCCATTTATTTATAGTGGGAATATCAATAGTAAAATAGGCTATTTTGAGCAAAATACCGAATCTGCAGAGAGTGGCGAAAAATTCTCTCTTATTCAGAAAAACAGCCAAGCAAATTTAACTACACAAGTTGAGGGTGATACAGTAAATATCATCAATAAAACAAATCTGGATGAATTACATATTAACGGTAACAACTTAGGTAAAGTGACCAACAATGTAGAATTCAACCATATTGATGGCAACGCATTACAAGAACTTTTAAATATTTTAGTTGCAATAGGCAAAGCCGACTCAGATACGCCTTTATCTAAACCATTGGTGCAAAAATTACAACAAGCAGGCATGGCCATTGCGAATAATCAGCCTCAAATTAAGTTTGCCCCTCTTTCTATTTCTGATGAAAAAGGCAAAGTGGCATTGGATCTAAATATTGCTTTAGTGCCAAATCCTAAATTTGATTTAATGCACAGTGGCTTATACAAACAATTCAAAGATTTTTCGATCAATTTTGATGTGAACAAAGAAACTGCGATTTCATTGTTATCTAAATTTGTACCAGAAAACCAAAAGCAAGATTTCGTTCACCGATTGAATGAATTAGTTACCGAAGGTGAAGTGAATGACATTATCGTAAACACGGACAACACCGTAACATTAACGCTTGCTCTAGAAAATAACGACTTGAAACTAAACGGCAAGCCAATCCCAGAAGAACAGTTGAAAGTGGTACTCTTTATACTTGTAATGGGGGGATTTGGGAGATAACTGAAACAGTGCGGTAAATTTTGTTCGCGTTTTTCAGTATCGTAGGGTGGGCTTCAGCCCACCGTTTTTATTCATTTTTTATGGTTAATTGGTGGGCTAAAGCCCACCCTACAACTATAAAGTGCGGTAAATTTTCGTTGCAGTTTAATCTAACCGCTCTTTTAAATACCCCTCATAATCCGGCACTTCAATTTCCACATCTTGTTCAAATAAAACTGAAGTTAAAAGAAAATCTGCAGAGCTTTGATTAATCGCAACAGGGATATTCCACACTGTTGCAATACGCATAAGGGCTTTCACATCAGGATCATGTGGTGCAGCATTCATTGGATCCCAAAAGAAGATCATCATGTCGATTTTCTTTTCTGCGATTAATCCACCAAGTTGTTGGTCACCTCCCATCGGACCACTTAATAAAGATTGAATGCTTAAACCTGTTTCTCGTTCTAAAATATGCCCTGTTGTACCTGTTGCATAAAGTATATGAGGAGCTAGAGCATCTTTGTGTTTTTGCGTCCAATTCAGTAAATTTTTTTTACAACTATCGTGAGCCACAAGTGCAATACGTTTGTGTTGAGTGAGGGTTCGAGTTGTTGTCTGCATTGCTGAGTCCTTTTTGAAAAAAATCTGAAAAAACTTTAAAACAAAGCCCGATGGAATGCAATATTTTACTAGTTATTTTAGCGAACAAAAAAACACAAAAAAATTACCGCACTTTCAAATAATTATTTATGGCAAAGCTGATTTGATATGATGATTTGATGAAAATTCACTATCTTTATCTCAAAAAATCTTCTAAAATTTACAAGATTTGTTAAATGTTTGTGAAAAGCAAATATTGCCGTATTCGTGTTTAGCCTTGTCTAAACTAATATTCACTCAAAACAGATTAAGGAAAACCTATGTCTGAGATTTTAAAAAATGACATTGATCCAATCGAAACACAAGATTGGTTGCAATCATTAGATTCATTAATTCGTGAAGAGGGCGTTGAGCGTGCTCAATATATTGTTGAGCAAGTTATTGGTCAAGCACGTACAAGTGGTGTTTCATTGCCAACAGGAGTTACCACTGATTACGTGAATACTATTCCTGTGGCTGAGCAACCTGCTTATCCAGGTGATCACGCCATCGAACGTCGTATTCGTTCAGCAGTACGTTGGAATGCGATTGCGATGGTTTTACGCAGTCAGAAGAAAGATCTTGATTTAGGTGGGCATATTTCCACTTTCCAATCTGCAGCAACGATGTATGAAGTTTGCTACAACCACTTTTTTAAAGCAGCAACCGAGAAAAACGGTGGCGATTTAATTTTCTTCCAAGGCCATGCAGCACCAGGTATGTATGCGCGTGCATTCTTAGAAGGTCGTTTAACTGAAGAACAAATGGATAACTTCCGTCAAGAAGCCTTTACCGACGGTTTATCTTCATATCCACACCCTAAATTAATGCCTGAATTTTGGCAATTTTCTACGGTTTCTATGGGTTTAGGCCCTGTGAATGCCATCTACCAAGCGCGTTTCTTAAAATATCTCGATAACCGTGGTTTAAAAGATACCAAAGATCAAAAAGTTTATGCGTTCTTAGGCGATGGCGAGATGGATGAAATTGAGTCTAAAGGTGCATTAACTTTTGCGGCTCGTGAGAAGTTAGATAACTTAATCTTCACTATCAGCTGTAACTTACAACGTTTAGATGGCCCTGTGAATGGTAACGGTAAAATCGTTCAAGAGCTAGAAGGGCTATTTACTGGTGCTGGCTGGGAAGTGATTAAAGTTTTATGGGGCAGCGATTGGGATAAATTATTCGCGAAAGATACTTCAGGTAAATTAACTCAGTTAATGATGGAAGTGGTTGATGGAGACTATTTAACCTTTAAATCTAAAGATGGTGCATATATTCGTGAACACTTCTTCGGTCGTTATCCAGAAACTGCTGCATTAGTTGCTGATATGACCGATGATGAAATCTGGGCATTACGCCGTGGTGCACACGATAGCGAAAAATTATATGCAGCCTATGCAAAAGCACAAAATGCAACGAAACCAGTTGTGATTTTAGCGCATCAAGTTAAAGGTTATAAAATTCCTGAAGCGGAAAGTAAAAATACCGCTCACCAATCTAAAAAAATGTCTTACGAAAGTCTTAAAGGTTTCCGTGACTTCTTTGAATTACCATTAACCGATGAACAAGTAGAAAAATTAGAATACATTAAATTTGCTGAAGGCACACCTGAGTATGAATACTTACATGGTCACCGTAAAGCATTAAACGGTTATGTTCCTGCTCGTCGTACTAAATTTGATGTTGAATATAAAGTTCCTGCATTAGAAGAGTTTAAAGCATTATTAGAAGAACAACCTCGTGGTATTTCAACCACTATGGCGTTTACTCGTGCATTAAACATCTTATTAAAAGATAAAAACATCGGTAAAACTATCGTTCCAATGATTGCGGATGAAGCACGTACTTTCGGTATGGAAGGTTTATTCCGTCAAGTTGGTATTTATAACCCACATGGTCAAAACTATGTACCTTCAGACCGTGATTTAGTGGCTTACTATCGTGAAGCAAAAGATGGTCAAGTGCTACAAGAAGGTATCAATGAATTAGGTGCAACCGCATCTTGGTTAGCTGCAGCAAATTCATATTCTGTCAATAACCAACCGATGATTCCATTCTTCATCTATTACTCAATGTTTGGTTTCCAACGTGTGGGCGATATGATGTGGGCTGCAGGCGACCAATTAGCTCGTGGCTTTATGGTAGGGGGTACTTCTGGTCGTACAACCTTAAATGGCGAAGGTTTACAACACGAAGATGGCCACAGCCATATCCAAGCGGGTATCATTCCTAACTGTATCACTTACGATCCATCATTCGCTTTTGAAGTTGCTGTTATTATGCAAGACGGTATCAACCGTATGTACGGCGAAAAACAAGAAGATGTATTCTATTATATGACTACATTAAATGAAGTGATGGATCAACCTGCGATGCCTGCTGGTGCGGAAGAAGGTATCCGTAAAGGTTTATATAAATTTGAAACAGTGGAAGGTAAAAAAGGCAAAGGTCACGTTCAGTTATTAGGTTCTGGTGCGATTATGCGTCACGTTCGTGAAGCGGCACAAATTCTTGCAAATGACTACGGTGTGACTTCAGATGTATTTTCTGCGCCTTCATTCAATGAATTAGCACGCGAAGGTCATGATGCAGCACGTTGGAACTTATTACACCCAACAGAGACACAACGCGTACCATACGTTGCTCAAGTATTAGCTGATTTACCAACCGTTGCTTCAACTGACTATGTGAAAGGTTATGCTGATCAAATCCGTGCATTTGTACCAAGTAAGCACTATCATGTATTAGGTACAGACGGTTTCGGTCGTTCAGATAGCCGTGCAAACTTACGTGAACACTTCGAAGTTGATGCACGTTATGTTGTGGTTGCTGCACTTTCTCAATTAGCGAAAGAAGGTACAGTATCTAACCAAGTGGTTGCAGATGCGATTGCGAAATTCGGTTTGAATGTAGATCGTATCAATCCGCTTTATGCGTAATTGATGAAAACTGCGGTCAAAAAACATTGTGTTTTATGACCGCACTTTAAAAGGAACAAAAAATGTCAAAACAAATTCAAATTCCTGATATTGGTAGTGATGAAGTTACCGTAACAGAAGTGATGGTAAACGTAGGCGATACCATTTCTGTTGATCAATCTATCATTAACGTTGAAGGCGATAAAGCTTCAATGGAAGTGCCTGCACCAGAAGCGGGTGTTGTAAAAGAAATTTTAGTGAAAGTGGGCGATAAAGTTTCAACTGGTACTCCAATGCTTGTATTAGAAGCGGCAGGTGCTGCTCCAGCAGCTGATGAGCCTACTGCACCAGTGGTTGCTACCGCACCAACGGCTTCAGCTATTGTAGAAGTAAATGTGCCAGATATTGGTGGCGATGAAGTCAATGTAACCGAAATTGTGGTTGCAGTTGGCGATACAATCACTGAAGAACAATCTTTAATTACCGTTGAAGGCGATAAAGCCTCAATGGAAGTTCCTGCTCCATTCGGCGGTGTGGTAAAAGAAATTCTAGTGAAATCAGGCGATAAAGTTTCAACTGGTTCATTAATTATGCGTTTTGAAGTAGCAGGTACAGCTCCAGCAGCAACATCAGCATCAGCTTCAACATCAGCACCACAGGCAGCAGCCTCTGCTCCTACTACACAAGCACCTCAATCAAATAACAACGTATCTGGATTAAGCCAAGAACAAGTAGAAGCAAGTACAGGCTATGCACACGCAACACCTGTAATTCGTCGTTTAGCACGTGAATTTGGCGTAAACTTAGATAAAGTAAAAGGTACAGGTCGTAAAGGTCGTATCGTTAAAGAAGATATCGAAGCTTATGTGAAGACCGCAGTTAAAGCCTATGAAAGCGGTGCAACAGCCCAAGCATCAGGCAATGGCGTAGCAAACGGTGCTGGCTTAGGCTTATTGCCGTGGCCAAAAGTTGATTTCAGTAAATTTGGTGAAATTGAAGAAGTTGAATTAAGTCGTATCAACAAAATTTCAGGTGCTAACTTACATCGTAACTGGGTAATAATTCCACACGTTACTCACTTCGATAAAGCAGATATCACTGATTTAGAAGCCTTCCGTAAAGAACAAAATGTATTAGCAGAAAAACAAAAACTTGGTGTAAAAATCACGCCAGTTGTGTTTATTATGAAAGCAGCGGCAAAAGCATTAGAAGCCTACCCTCGTTTCAACAGCTCAATTACCGAAGATGCACAACGTTTAATCTTGAAAAAATACATTAACATCGGTGTGGCTGTAGATACACCAAATGGCTTAGTCGTTCCAGTGTTCAAAGATGTAAACAAGAAAGGCATCATTGAACTTTCACGTGAATTAATGGAAGTGTCGAAAAAAGCACGTGAAGGCAAATTGACTGCATCAGATATGCAAGGCGGCTGTTTTACCATTTCAAGTCTTGGTGGTATTGGTACAACGCACTTTGCGCCAATCGTAAATGCGCCAGAAGTAGCTATCCTCGGTGTGTCTAAATCATCAATGGAGCCAGTATGGAACGGTAAAGAATTTGCGCCACGCTTAATTCTTCCGATGTCATTATCATTTGACCACCGTGTCATTGATGGTGCAGATGGTGCTCGTTTCATTAGCTATCTTGGCTCTGTTTTAGCAGATTTACGCCGATTAGTAATGTAATCCGTAGGTGGGTTCAGCCCACCTATTAATGAGATCTATTAGAAATCTTTGGTGGGCTGAAGCCCACCCTACAAAGACTACAAAGACCGTAAAAGTGCGGTCAATATTTTTAACGTTTTTACGAGGTAAAAATGAGTAAAGAAATTAAAACCCAAGTCGTTGTACTTGGTGCAGGCCCTGCAGGTTATTCAGCCGCATTCCGTTGTGCGGATTTAGGATTAGAAACTGTTATTGTTGAGCGTTATTCAACCTTAGGTGGGGTGTGTTTAAACGTAGGTTGTATTCCATCTAAAGCGTTATTACACGTTGCAAAAGTAATTGAAGAAGCAAAGCATGCTAATAAAAATGGTATTTATTTTAGTGAACCACGCATTGATCTAGATGAAGTGCGAGCAGGTAAAGAAGCCGTTGTTGCTAAATTAACAAGCGGTTTAGCGGGAATGGCAAAAGCACGTAAAGTGACTGTTGTTGAGGGTTTAGCGACTTTTACCGATTCTCACACATTAGTTGCGCGTGATCGCGATGGAAACCCAACGACTGTTAAATTCGACAATGCCATTATTGCGGCAGGTTCTCGTCCAGTTCAATTACCCTTTATCCCACACGAAGATCCACGTATTTGGGATTCAACAGATGCGCTTAAATTAAAAGAAGTACCGAAAAAACTACTTATTATGGGCGGTGGTATCATCGGTTTAGAAATGGGGACTGTATACAATGCTTTAGGTTCTGAAGTTGAAGTTGTTGAAATGTTCGACCAAGTGATTCCTGCAGCAGATAAAGATGTTGTTGGTATTTACACTAAACAAGTTGAGAAAAAATTCAAGTTAATGCTTGAAACCAAAGTGACTGCAGTTGAAGCAAAAGATGATGGTATCTATGTTTCAATGGAAGGCAAAGCATGTAATGACACCAAACGTTATGATGCAGTACTTGTCGCTATCGGTCGTGTGCCAAATGGTAAATTGATTGATGCAGGTAAAGCAGGCGTTGAAGTAGATGATCGTGGTTTTATTCACGTTGATAAACAAATGCGTACAAATGTGCCACATATCTACGCAATTGGGGATATTGTAGGTCAGCCAATGTTAGCACATAAAGGTGTTCACGAAGGTCACGTTGCCGCAGAAGTCATTGCGGGACAAAAACACTACTTCGATCCTAAAGTAATTCCATCAATCGCTTATACCGAACCAGAAGTGGCGTGGGTAGGTAAAACTGAGAAAGAATGTAAACAAGAAGGCTTAAACTACGAAGTGGCTAAATTCCCTTGGGCTGCATCAGGCCGCGCGATTGCATCTGAATGTTCAGAAGGTATGACGAAGTTAATCTTTGATAAAGATACGCATCGTGTACTGGGCGGTGCAATCGTAGGTTCTAATGGTGGGGAATTATTAGGCGAAATTGGTTTGGCAATTGAAATGGGTTGTGATGCAGAAGATATCGCATTAACTATCCACGCACACCCAACGTTACACGAGTCTGTTGGCTTAGCTGCGGAAGTATTTGAAGGCTCAATTACTGACCTTCCAAATGCAAAAGCGAAGAAAAAATAATTCTTATTGAAGAATTTTTAATTCTGCTTAGATTAAAAATTCCAGCCTAAATAAAAATCCCCAATTGGGGATTTTTATTTTCCTCTCTTTCTATTTTTTTATGATAGAATGCCAATCCAAAAACGTTTCTTTTTTTTACCGCACTTTTGAGCATTATTTATGACTACACAACTTGATTTAATTAAATCTTCTATCAAATCAATTCCTAACTATCCAAAAGAAGGCATTATCTTCCGCGACATTACTACCCTTTTAGAAGTTCCAGCAGCTTTTAAAGCAACAATAGATCTTATTGTGGAACAATATCGCGATAAAGGAATTACCAAAGTGCTTGGAACTGAATCTCGTGGTTTTATTTTTGGTGCCCCCGTTGCCTTAGCACTAGGTTTACCTTTCGAATTAGTACGTAAACCTAAAAAATTACCACGTGAGACTATTTCGCAATCTTATCAATTAGAATATGGTCAAGATACTTTGGAAATGCACGTTGATGCAATTTCAGAAGGTGACAATGTTTTAATTATTGATGATTTATTAGCAACTGGTGGCACCGTTGAAGCGACAGTAAAATTAGTGCAACGTTTAGGTGGAGCGGTAAAACACGCTGCATTTGTGATTAATTTACCTGAATTAGGTGGCGAAAAACGCTTAAATAATTTGGGCGTTGATTGCTATACACTCGTCAATTTTGAAGGTCATTAATTAAGGATTCGATGAGCTATCAAGTCTTAGCCAGAAAATGGCGACCAAAAACTTTTGCTGATGTCGTTGGGCAAGAACATATTATCACGGCATTAGCAAATGGATTAAAAGATAATCGACTACATCACGCTTACCTCTTTTCAGGCACGCGTGGTGTAGGAAAAACCTCTATTGCTAGATTATTCGCAAAAGGATTAAATTGTGTTCACGGTGTAACGGCAACGCCTTGTGGCGAATGTGAAAATTGTAAAGCTATTGAGCAAGGCAATTTTATTGATTTAATTGAAATTGATGCGGCATCTCGCACAAAAGTTGAAGACACGCGTGAATTATTGGATAACGTGCAATATAAACCAGTTGTGGGCAGATTTAAGGTTTACTTAATCGATGAAGTCCATATGCTATCCCGTCATTCATTTAATGCGTTGCTCAAAACTTTAGAAGAACCGCCCGAATATGTAAAATTTTTACTCGCAACAACAGATCCACAAAAACTACCTGTAACTATTCTTTCTCGCTGTTTACAATTTCATCTTAAAGCATTAGATGAAACTCAAATCTCCCAGCATCTTGCCCATATTTTGACGCAAGAAAATATTCCTTTTGAAGAACCTGCATTAGTTAAACTTGCAAAAGCGGCACAAGGAAGTATTCGTGATAGCTTAAGTTTAACGGATCAAGCCATTGCAATGGGCGACCGACAAGTTACAAATAATGTTGTAAGCAATATGTTAGGGTTGCTTGATGATAACTATTCTGTTGATATTTTATACGCCTTACATCAAGGCAATGGCGAACTCTTAATGCGAACACTACAAAGAGTTGCTGATGCGGCAGGCGATTGGGATAAATTACTTGGCGAATGTGCAGAAAAATTACATCAAATTGCGCTTATGCAACTTCTTCCACAAAAATCTTCAGATAACAATGAACATTTTTCATTTTTAGCCAAACACATCTCTCCAGAAAATGTTCAGTTTTTTTATCAAGTCATTGTTTCTGGTAGAAAAGATTTATCAAATGCACCAAATCGTCGTATTGGTGCAGAGATGACATTATTGAGGGCATTGGCATTCCACCCAAAGTTCCTTACGGCAGTACCAAAGGCTAACACTACAATTACGCCACCGCCATCAACGCCAAGTGCGGTTGAAAATACTGGTAATTATGTAGATGTGCCAGTACTGTCGCAAAGTATAAAATCAGCTTATTCTCAAGCAAAACCAAATAAAACGAGCATTCCAAATTTGGCAAGCCTTTCGGCTTTAGATGCGCTGGAACATTTAACACAACTGGAAAACCAAGAACGTCAAGAACACAAAGCTGAATCATTAGCTGCAGTAAGTGAGACTTTACATCACATCCAAGAACTGGACGAAGAAAAATCTTATAAAAAAATGACCGCACTTCCCGTGCGAGAAATGACTGAACCAAAGCCCAAGCACATAGAAAAGCCAACATCACTACCAAATGCCGCACAAGCTCCACAAGAAAATAGCACAGAAGAAAATTCAAGTGATGATAATGCAGAAGTTGCTCAAGATGAACAAGAAATCTTGAGTGCTGACACCTATCGTTGGGAATGGAGCAATCCAGAACTTGCTAAAGCCGATACAGGCGTTCGTCCTTCCGATATAAAACAGGCGATTTTAAAAGATATTACGCCTGAATTACGTTTAAAAATCATCACCCAAACTCAACAACAAGATGAGTGGGCAAATATAGTTGAACGTTCTGGCGTAACAGGATTTAGCAAAGAATTAGCGTTAAATTGTTTCTTACAAAGCAAAACCGATGATGAAATCAATCTTGGACTACATTCAGAAAAATCTCATTTACGCCAAGACAGAAGTATAAAAAATTTGGTTGAAGCTTTAAGTAAATTGCAAGGTAAAGATATTCGATTAACAATCAATCTTGATGATAGCAATGTCACGACGCCAATTGAATATCGCCGTAATATTTATCAAGCATTGCGGGAAAAAGCTCAAAATGAATTGCAAAAAGATAGCAAACTACAAATGTTGCTTAATGAATTTGATGCAAAATTAGACGTAGAGAGTATTCGACCAGTTTAAAAATATTGTGTTTTCCCCTCACAATTTCCCTATCAAATTTATAAAACCATCAGAATATTTTTATTAAACTCTACCATTTTGTATGTTTTTAATCTAAAATTCGTCAATTTGTTTTTTAAGAGTCAAAAGGAGAGTGAAAATGAAACTAGTTGAAGTAAAACACCCACTTGTAAAACACAAACTAGGTGTGATGCGTGAAGCTGAGATTGATACAAAAAAATTCCGTGAACTGGCAACAGAAATTGGTAGCCTATTAACCTATGAAGCAACCTCTGATTTAGAAACTGAAAAAGTAACGATCAACAGTTGGAATGGCCCTGTAGAAATTGATCGAATTAAAGGTAAAAAAGTAACGGTTGTGCCAATTTTACGTGCTGGTTTAGGTATGATGGATGGTGTACTTGAACATGTACCAAGCGCACGTATCAGTGTAGTGGGAATCTACCGTAATGAAGAAACCCTTAAGCCAGTCCCTTATTTTCAAAAATTAGCCAGCGATTTAGAAGAACGTCTTGCAATTGTTGTAGATCCAATGCTTGCAACGGGCGGTTCTATGATTGCAACCCTCGATCTTTTAAAAGCAAAAGGTTGTAAACATATCAAAGTATTAGTGTTAGTGGCTGCACCAGAAGGAATTAAAGCTCTTGAGGCTGCACATCCTGACATTGAACTTTACTGTGCTTCTATTGATAGCCATTTAAATGAACAAGGTTACATTATTCCGGGTCTTGGTGACGCGGGCGATAAAATTTTTGGGACAAAATAATCCCCAAAACAAGACGGCATTTAAGCCGTCTTTTTTCCGTGCGTGAAACACAAGAAAAACTGACCGCACTTTTAAGTTAATTCAAACAGAGAGTTGAAACTAAATGACAAACCAAACTTCTTCTTTTCCTTCGGAAAATCAAAGCAAATTAAAACAATCTTTCGTTGGCCTACAAATGCTTTTTGTTGCATTTGGTGCGCTTGTTCTTGTACCATTAATTACAGGACTTGATTCCAATACGGCATTATTAACCGCTGGCGTTGGCACCCTACTCTTCCAATTTTGCACAGGCAAGCAAGTGCCTATTTTCTTGGCATCATCTTTTGCCTTTATCGCGCCCATTCAATATGGCGTACAAACTTGGGGAATTGCGACTACGATGGGCGGTTTAGCGTTCACTGGTCTTGTTTATTTCGCCTTGAGCACTTTAGTAAAATTACGGGGAGCAGAAGCATTACAACGTTTTTTCCCACCAGTGGTTGTTGGGCCAGTAATTATTATCATTGGCATGGGGCTTGCACCTATTGCGGTGGATATGTCCTTAGGCAAAAACAGTGCCTATGCTTATAACGACGCAGTATTAGTTTCAATGGTAACGCTTCTTACCACTTTATCTGTGGCAGTATTTGCCAAAGGATTGATGAAACTTATTCCAATAATGTTCGGTATTACCGCAGGCTATATTTTGTGTTTATTTCTAGGTTTAATTAATTTCCAACCAGTGATTGATGCGCCTTGGTTCAGTTTGCCCAAATTAACGACACCTGAATTTAACCTAGAAGCCATTCTTTATATGTTACCAATTGCCATTGCCCCCGCCGTAGAACACGTGGGCGGTATTATGGCGATTAGCTCTGTAACAGGTAAAGACTTTTTAAAAAAACCAGGATTACACCGCACTTTATTAGGCGATGGCGTCGCTACCGCTGCTGCCTCTTTAGTTGGTGGTCCGCCTAATACGACTTATGCGGAAGTTACTGGTGCTGTGATGCTAACACGCAACTTTAACCCAAATATTATGACTTGGGCTGCAGTTTGGGCTATTGCGATTTCATTCTGTGGAAAGGTAGGCGCATTCCTATCAACCATTCCAACTATTGTAATGGGTGGAATTATGATGCTTGTTTTCGGTTCAATCGCAGTTGTGGGCATGAGTACCTTAATTCGCGGAAAAGTTGATGTTACCGAAGCTCGTAATCTTTGTATTATTTCTGTCGTAATGACATTTGGTATCGGCAATATGTTTGTAGATGTGGGTAACGTATCACTAAAAGGTATCAGCTTGTGTGCGATTGTTGCTATCATCTTAAACCTTGTTTTACCGAAAGCAAAAAATGAAGTAGAATAAGCCATTTCAAAGGGTTAAATTATCATTTAGCCCTTTCTTACTTAATCTGTACTACATAAACATTTGAATAAGCAACTCCCCTTACCTATTCATCAAATTGATGATGCTACATTAGAGAACTTTTACGGCGATAATAATCTTTTATTGCTCGATTCTTTACGCAAAAATTCATCTGATTTAAAACAACCGTTTTTCTACATTTGGGGAGATAAAGGCTCTGGTAAAACCCATTTACTTAGAGCATTCAGTAACGAATATTTAATCAATCAACGTACTGCTATTTATGTACCCCTTAGCAAATCTCAATATTTTTCTACCGCAGTTCTTGAAAATTTAGAGCAACAAGAATTAGTATGCTTAGATGATTTACAAAGTGTAATCGGAAATGATGAATGGGAATTAGCTATTTTTGATCTGTTTAATCAAATTAAAGCAAGTGGGAAAACGCTTTTACTAATTAGTGCAGATAAATCGCCTTCCGCACTTTCTGTCAAATTGCCTGATTTAAACTCTCGCTTAACTTGGGGGGAAATTTATCAATTAAATTCATTAACAGACGAACAAAAAATCAAAGTACTACAACTCGCAGCTTACCAACGAGGATTCCAATTATCTGACGAAACTGCAAATTTTTTAATTACACGACTAGCACGAGATATGCATACTTTATTTGAAGCACTTGATCTACTAGATAAAGCATCATTACAAGCTCAACGAAATCTTACGATTCCTTTCGTCAAAAAAATTTTGAATCTCTAACAAAAAAGGCACTAATGCGCCTTTTTAATCATCCACCTGATAATTTAACTTTAAACCCTTTTTGCTCTAATAATTGCTTGAGCAAATCTCGTTTTTCCCCTTGAATTTCAATAATACCATTTTTAACTGCTCCACCACATCCACAACGTTTTTTTAATTCAGCAGCTAATTTTTTCAATTCCTCATCAGATAAATCTAAACCAGTTATAACTGATACGCCAGCACCTTTTCTACCACTCGTTTGTTTTTGAATACGTACAACACCGTCTCCTTTTGGGCGAACTACAGAAGCCTTTTCCTCTTTAATTCGACCCACATCTGTTGAATACACTAAAACAGAATCTGACATTTATAATTACCCAATAGATACATTAATAGAACGGAGAACCTCCGCAGGATTATCCGCTTGAGTTATTGGGCGTCCAATAACTAAATAATCTGAACCAGCACGAATTGCTGCGGTAGGTGTCATTACACGTCTTTGATCGCCAAAATCAGTTCCTATTGGACGAATCCCTGGGGTCACTAATTTAAAGTCTTCTCCACAAGCATTACGTAAAATTTCAACTTCTTGCGGAGAGCAAACCACACCATCCAAACCTGCTCGTTGGGTTAAATGAGCTAAGCGTAAAACTTGTTCCATTGGCGATGCATTAATCCCAATTTGTAATAAATCCAAGTCTTCCATACTGGTTAATACCGTCACAGCAATAAGCAATGGCGCATCTTTCCCATAAGGTTCAAGAATTTTCTTCGCGTCTTCCATCATACGCAAGCCACCACTTGCGTGTAAATCCACCATCCATACGCCTAAATCAGCAGCAGAACGAACTGCTCTTGCTACCGTATTTGGAATATCGTGATATTTCAGATCCAAAAAAACATCAAAATTACGTTGATGTAATTGTTTTACAAAATTAATACCAAGTGTAGTAAACATTTCTTTACCCACTTTTAATCGACACAAACTTGGATCAATTTGATCAACTAAAGCAAGAGCCTCTGCTTCTTTCTCGAAATCCAATGCCACAATAATTTTACTTGTCATAATGTTACCTCACTGAGTGTCAATTAATTATGTTCTTGATTTGAAACCGGTTTAATACTTTCCCATTGACGGCAAGATGGGCAATTCCACAATAGCTTATGGATTTGATAACCACAATTTGTACAACGATAAGGCGATGTTTGCTTAATTCGTTCACCAACCATTTTATGTAATAAAATTAAGCTTTCTTTTCCACGCCCGTCTTCTGCATCATCAATTTGATACTGCATAAAACGATGGAAAATTAAAGTACTTGGCTTTTTCGTGAGTTGCTGATAAAGCTTAGCTTGAGCAGCAGACTTGCCATCTTTTTCTTCAATTAATTTGGCTAGTGCCAGCTCTACTTCATCATTATTAATAATTTGACCTGCACGAATTAAAAATAACTCAAAATTATCTAACTGATTTAATTCTTCGTAACAATGTTTTAAAGGTAACAAAATTTCACCCGTATAATCTGGATTTTGCTCCAAAACATTTTCTAATATTTTTACTGCTTGTTGATATTGACCGTCAAGCATTGCTAAATTTGCAAGCAATAAAGAAGCGCGAACACAAGTCGGAGAAACCGACAAAGCCTTTTGTAAAACACTGCGTTTTTCAACCGCACTTTCAGGCTCTAAACTTTGTGAATATTCACAATAACATTGCGCAAGTTCAATATTATTCTCTTGTGGCTTTATTTTAGCGAGTTTTTCAGCAATATTGACTGCTTTTTTCCATTCTTTTGTCTTTTGATAAATCACTAAAAGTTGCTGTAAAGCATTTTCTGCAAACTCAGGTTCATCTACTAGTAAAATATAAAGATTCTCAGCTCGGTCAAAAAAACCAACCACCATAAAATCTCGAGCAAGCTGTTGTTTTGCAAGTAATTTTTGTTCAAAAGTATAATTAGGACTAAGATCTAAAGCTTGATGAATGCGCAATGCGCGATCAACTTCGCCTCGAGAACGAAACAGATTGCCAAGTGTAAGTTCTGCTTCAAATTGAGAGTGACTTTCGATTTCATTTTCGATTTCTTGCTTTTGCAACATATCTAAAAACAAATCTACAGCTTTATCAGTTTGATTGGAAAGTAAAAAATTCACTCCCGTAACATAATCTCGGGAGAGTTTATTACTTACGTCATCTTGATCTTTCTTCGCACTACGCCGCCCCATATACCAACCATAGGCAGCAGCAATAGGCAATAATAGAAAGAGTAATTCTATCATTAAACGACCTTATCGCGCGTAGTCGTCAATTCATTGATTTGTAAAGTCTGACGTTTCACTTGACGAGCTAGTGCCATATTTTTTAATTTTAACTTAATATAGAAAAAAGCAGTAATTAGCCAACCAAGAATTAAACCTAACCCAAATAAAATAGCAACGAGGCTTGAAAGCTGAAACTGACTTTCTGCCACAATATAATTAAATGTAATAATCTGATCGTTATTCGCACCAATGGTAATTGCAACTAACACAATAGCAATAAAGATCACAATACCTAAAATATATTTAATCATTTCATTTCCTTTAAAATATTTGTAACCCAAAATAAACTTTTTAATCAAAAATATTTTAATTAAATTTTAATCAATTAAGCCTGAACATCCACTCGAGCTTTTAATTCTTTACCCGCTTTAAAATATGGAACAGACTTAGCTGATAAGTTTACTGAATCGCCTGTTTTCGGATTTCTTCCCAAACGTGGTTGCCGATGATGTAAAGAAAAGCTACCAAAACCTCGAACTTCAACACGATCACCATTTTCAAGAGATTGAGAAATAAACTCTAAAATATCTTTTACCATATTTTCAATTTCTTTTGCAGGTAAAGTTGGCTGTTTTACTGACAATTTTTCCATAAGTTCTGACTTAGTCATCGTCTATACTTCCTTAATATTACTTAAATTAAGATCTATTGATAATAAATTACACAAATATATTAGCAATAACTCCTAACAAATAAGGCTGGACATCAGCCCAGCCTTATTACGTGAATTAATTATTCACCTTTAGCTGCTTTAAATGCTTCAGCCATTGCATTTGGAATAACAATATCTTCTTGTTTGTTATTTACACTTGCAACTGCCGCAGCTTCTTCAGCTTGATCTTTTGCTTTCACTGATAAGTGAACAATGCGAGATTTACGATCTACTCCAGTGTATTTCGCTTCAACGACATCGCCAACAGCTACTTCACTTGTTAAATCAGCAGAACGGATATAACCTTCAACACCACCTGCTAATTCAACTTTAGCACCTTTAGCATCTGCTTCAACAACAGTTGCAGATACTACCGCACCTTTTTTGTTGATTGCAACAAAGTTATTGAATGGATCTTCTTCAAGTTGTTTAATACCTAAAGAGATACGTTCTTTTACTGCATCAACAGCTAATACAACAGCTGACACTTCGTCACCTTTTTTGTATTGACGAACAGCTTCTTCGCCTGAAATACTCCAAGAAATATCAGATAAGTGAACTAAACCATCGATACCTCCTTCAAGACCGATGAAGATACCGAAATCAGTGATAGACTTGATTTTACCCGTTACTTTATCGCCTTTGTTGTGAGTATCAGCAAACTGAGTCCAAGGGTTAGCTTTACATTGTTTTAAGCCTAAAGAAATACGACGACGTTCTTCATCAATTTCTAATACCATTACTTCTACAGTATCGCCTAAGCTAACCACTTTAGATGGGTGGATATTTTTATTAGTCCAATCCATTTCAGAAACGTGAACTAAACCTTCAACGCCATCTAAGATTTCAACGAAACAGCCATAGTCAGTTAAGTTAGTTACTTTACCTGTTAATTTGCTGTTTACTGGATGATTTTCAGCAATTGCTGCCCATGGATCTTGACCTAATTGTTTTAAGCCTAAAGATACACGAGTACGATCTTTATCGAATTTTAATACTTTAACAGTAACTTCATCGCCAACATTTACGATTTCACTTGGGTGTTTAACACGTTTCCAAGCCATATCTGTGATGTGTAATAAACCATCAACACCACCAAGATCAACGAATGCACCGTACTCAGTTAAGTTTTTAACGACACCTTTAACTTCTGAACCTTCCACAAGATTTTCTAATACTTGTTCACGTTCTTGGCTGTTTTCAGATTCAATTACTGCACGACGAGAAACAACAACGTTGTTACGTTTTTGATCTAATTTGATTACTTTGAATTCTAATTCTTTGCCAAGTAAGTGATCTGCTTCACGCGCTGGACGAGTATCAACTAAAGAACCTGGTAAGAATGCACGAACACCGTTTAACTCAACTGTGAAGCCACCTTTCACTTTGCCGTTGATTAAACCGATAACGGTCGCTTTTTCTTCGTAAGCTTTTTCTAATTCAATCCAAGATTCGTGACGAACCGCTTTCTCACGAGAAAGTTTAGTTTCGCCGAAACCATCTTCAACTGCATCTAATGCAACATTTACAGTATCGCCAACTTGGATTTCAAGTTCGCCTTGTGCATTTAAGAATTCAGCAACTGGAATTGCAGACTCAGATTTTAAACCTGCATCAACAAGCACAAAGCCTTTTTGGATAGCTACTACAGTACCGCTAACGATTGAACCTTGACGAGTTTCAAGGACTTTTAATGATTCTTCAAAAAGTTGAGCAAAAGATTCTGACATATAAATAATCTTCTTAATTTAAGTTAATAACATCCACATTAAAATCCATAAAATGCGGGGTTGAGGATAAATGCTTATTCTTCCTTGAACAAACAGTTAAATCAAAACTGATACCTTTTCTTGAATATAAGCTAACGCCTGATCAATAACTTCATCGATACTCAAGGTTGTACTATCCAATAATAAAGCATCATCTGCTGGTTTTAGCGGCGCAACTTCACGATTTCTATCACGAAAATCACGCTCTTTTATCTCGGCTAAAATCTGTGCAAAGTTACCATTTATTCCTTTATTTTGCAACTGTTTATAGCGTCTTTTTGCACGTTCTTCAGCACTTGCATCTAAAAATAATTTTACTTGTGCATTTGGGAATACAACCGTTCCCATATCTCTGCCGTCCGCAATTAATCCATCATTTTTCGCAAAATCTTGCTGAAGTTGTAATAAAGCTGACCGCACTTTTTGAAAGACTGCTACTTTTGACGCAGCATCTGCCACTTCTTGCGTGCGAATTAAACGGCTCACATCCATTCCTGCAAGCAAAATGCTTACCTCGCCATTTTGAGGAATAAATTGAATATCTAAATGACGGGCTAATTCTGCTAAATCTGTTTCATTTGTTAGATCAGTTTTACGTTGCAACGCTGCCAATGCAGTAACGCGATAAATCGCCCCACTATCCAACAATGCATAGCCCAACTTTTCAGCCAACGCATAACAAAGCGTCCCTTTCCCAGCACCACTAGGCCCATCAACAGTAATAATCATTCCCATACAAATTATCCTTTCATTCTCAAAATTTTGCGCATTATAGAGACAATTGCCCCTCATTACCATCCTAAAGATTATTACTAGCTTTTTTGTATGGCTTATCTAATAAAGTTAATTTCACAAGCTCTAGGAAAGCGTAAACTCCCTTTCAAGCTTTTTCTTAAATTTCAGAAAATCTAACCACATAGAAAAAGGTTTTTAAAAACATTTCAAGGTTTTTTTAATAACTATTGTGGCACTTAAGGACGAAATTCTTTCAGCTAAAGTAGCTCTTTTTTCTATTATTAAATTGGACAATCCTTCTGACGTTCTACACTTCGTTTATACAAAAAACTGAAATTAAGCACGCTAGACATTATGCCTTTTAATATATACGCATTTTTTCAAACTTGTTCTAAAGACTTTTCTACATTACAATAAAAAACGTAGCTATCAATACAAATAATCAAATAATGAGGACAAAGAAATGGCTGAAAATCGTTATGAACTAAATAAAAACTTAGCACAGATGCTCAAAGGTGGTGTTATCATGGATGTTCAAAACCCTGAACAAGCTCGCATTGCAGAAGCTGCTGGTGCAGCTGCAGTGATGGCTTTGGAACGAATTCCTGCAGATATTCGTGCTGTTGGAGGTGTCTCTCGAATGAGCGATCCTAAGATGATCAGGGAAATCCAAGGAGCAGTTAGCATTCCAGTTATGGCAAAAGTTAGAATTGGACATTTCGTTGAGGCTCAGATTTTGGAAGCTATTGAAATTGACTATATCGATGAGAGTGAAGTGCTTTCTCCAGCTGACAACCGTTTCCATGTGGACAAGAAAGAATTCCAAGTACCTTTTGTATGTGGTGCCAAGGATTTGGGCGAGGCCTTGCGTCGTATCGCTGAAGGGGCTTCAATGATTCGTACAAAAGGAGAACCAGGAACAGGAGATATCGTCCAAGCTGTTCGCCATATGCGCATGATGAGTCAAGAAATTCGTCGCATTCAAAATTTACGTGAGGACGAGCTCTATGTTGCGGCCAAAGATTTACAAGTTCCTGTAGAATTGGTTCAATACGTCCATAAGCATGGGAAATTGCCAGTTGTCAACTTCGCAGCTGGAGGAATTGCAACTCCAGCAGATGCGGCCTTGATGATGCAACTTGGCGCAGAGGGTGTCTTTGTTGGTTCAGGTATTTTTAAGTCAGGAGATCCTATAAAACGTGCGAGTGCTATTGTCAAAGCTGTAACTAACTATCGAAATCCACAAATCCTAGCACAAATCTCCGAAGATTTAGGTGAAGCCATGGTTGGTATCAATGAAAATGAAATCCAAATTCTCATGGCTGAGCGAGGAAAATAAATGAAAATCGGAATATTAGCTCTACAAGGTGCCTTTGCGGAACATGCACGAATGCTAGAAAAATTAGGAATTGAAAGTGTCGAACTGAGAAATTTAAAAAATTTTCAACAACATTACAGTGATTTATCAGGTTTGATCCTACCTGGCGGTGAGTCAACCGCCATAGGAAAACTTTTAAGAGAGCTGTATATGCTGGAACCGATAAAACAAGCTATCTCTTCTGGCTTTCCTGTCTTTGGAACTTGTGCTGGTTTGATTCTGTTGGCTAAAGAGATTACTTCTCAGAAAGAGAGTCATTTTGGAACAATGGACATTGTGGTTGAGAGGAATGCCTATGGACGCCAATTGGGAAGTTTCTATACAGAAGCAGATTGCAAGGGGGTTGGTAAAATTCCTATGACTTTTATCAGAGGACCTATTATCAGTAGTGTTGGTAAAAAAGTCAATATTCTTGCAACGGTAAATAATAAAATCGTTGCAGCCCAAGAAAAGAATATGCTGGTAACATCATTTCATCCTGAATTAACAAATAACTTGAGTTTGCATAAGTACTTTATCGATATATGTAAAGTAGCATAAACCATTATCTGCATATCTGCCCTCCCTAGGAAACAAACCATATTGTAGCAATGAGAGCAGATAATTTTCATCAAAAAACCGAACAGTTACTAGACTTAAAACCGAATGCAAGGTAGGATAAGGATGAACAAAAACAAAATTTCTTGTTGTATTGACGAGAGCAAACGCCACTTCGTAATTGGGCTTTCCCCAAAACGAACCAAAATCAACAATCCTAAAGACATTACACACCATTGAGTATTTACAAGGTTTCAATGCGGACTGAATCATCTATGAAAGCACCGACGGCTTGGATCTTACGATTGCCAAAATATTATATCAAGCAGCCCTTTTCGTGCTCATTGCCAATCCACGACAAATCAATCACTTTACAATGTCACATTTAGTAACCAACAATTACTGTACAAGTGTAGACTGGAATAAGTCAAATAATTTTGCGGTAAACATCAGATAATTTGCTGACCTTATTTTGATGAGTTGGCTCTATCTAAGAAGAGGAAATAATAAACAAGCGGTCACATTTGACATCTTTTTTGCATTTTAGAGGTTTATTCCGCCCAGTATTTTTTCCTCGTCGTTTTACCAATACCTGGATTAAAGCTATTGGTTGGATCCAACTCTTTATAGAATTTTCTCAAGGTTGGTTTAGCCTCGTATAAATGCCCTACATTGTGTTCGGCTGGGTATTGCGCACCACGCTTGTCAAGTAATTTCAACATTTCGTATTCTAGTTCTTCATAATCATAACCTTTTTTTACAATGTAATCTTGGTGAAAGACATGGCACATAAAATGTCCGTAGTAAAGTTTAGAGATAATTCTGTTATCAATTTCTGGCGGTAACACTTCAAACCAATCTTGATCATTGCGACGTAATGCAACATCTAAAGCAACTATTTCTTCTACTTCTTTTTCGTGAATTGCACGATAACGAATTGCAGCACTTGCAACAGCGAAACGATGAAGCATTGCAGCTTGGGTTTCGATTGCATTGCATTCAAAATAGCCACCTTTTGAGCCATCTGCAATGTAGGATTCCAAATATTCACGGGCTTCTTGAATGCCTTTTCCACCCATTTTGATAATTAAGTGATGCTCGTATTTGTTGCGATAATCCCATAAGCTTTGTGGAAGATGTTCTGGGATGAATTTAGACACAGTTTGCATAAATTTATCGCTTAAATGTTGTGGTAAAAAGAAGAATTTTTTGCCGATGCGATCCACGTTTGATTTTAAGGAAAAGAGTTTTGGTAGCCAATGTGTACCAAACTTTTTAATGACCCAAAAGGTATCTTTGCCATATTTTGCTGCGATGTCAAATGCATCACGATGGATATATTCACCTGAAATGGGTAGCACTTCGAAGTTTACTAACATGTGGCGACGAATATCGCTCAACACAGAAGTTTGATTGGTGCCGATATAGAAAACAGCCGTCTCTTTTTCAAGCGGAAAGGTGTCTAAACGAACCGCAAAGACAGCAAGTTTTCCTGCACAGCCTGAGGCTTCATAGTGGCGAGCTGGGTCGGCATTAAAACGAGCAGGGGAGCCTTCATCAACTTGACGAACATAGTTGCAGTAGTAATGGTCGTGACCATGTCCGCAATCTTGTCGAATATCTTTAACCTGATAACGTTTTTCTTGTAGATTAGTTAAAATTTCTTCAGGAGTTTCTCCTAAATCAATGCCTAAATGATTTTTTAGTTCTAATTCACCTTTTTCATTAAGTTGAGCGTAAAGTGCCATTTCTGTATAGGCTGGTCCACGTTGAACTAATGCTCCACCTGAGTTGTTACAAATCCCACCAATAACTGATGCACCAATGCAAGATGAGCCAATAACAGAGTGGGGTTCACGACCAAACGGTTTAAGTTGATTTTCTAATTCATTGAGTGTAGAGCCTGGTAAGCAAATAACTTGGGAAGCGTTATTGATGAGTTGGATTCCGTCAATTCGCATTGTATTGATGACGACAATATCGCGATCATAATCATTGCCATCTGGTGTAGAGCCACCAGTTAAACCTGTATTCGCCGCTTGGTTTATAACAATAACATCATGTTCAACGCAAACTTTTACAATGTTCCAAAACTCAAGTAGAGTGGCAGGGCGAACAACAGCTAGGGCGTTTCCTGTTCCAAATCGATAACCACTTCGATAAGCTTCTGTTTTAGTTGGATCAGTAATAATATAACGAGAGCCAACAATATCGGTCAGTCGTGAAATGAGTTGTTGAACAGACATTTTATTATCCTCTTGTAATAAGAATTAATAGCACTATAACAGAATAATTCCCATTTGGATAAGGATATTTTAGGCTTTAATCGGTGTTTTTTTGGAATTGCTCTGCATATAAAGAAAATTCTCTCTTTGAGGGTAAATTGGGATGAGGTAGTTTTTGAAGTGAATTTTAAGCACAATAAAAAAAACATCAGAATTTTTAGCCGCACTTTCTAAAGTATCCGCTAATTTACATAAATGATTTAACCCTACCTATGCTGCTACTCTTTTAATTTTATGAACAGTATTTTCTGTTTCTTTCATATTATCTTTTGATAATTGAGTAAGATAATTAGGCATGGTTTGTTTGAATAAAGATAAATTTTTTAAAATTTTGGATTTACCATGCGTTTCAATCAATGCTAAATCAAACTGTTCTGAAAGCTCATTATCATCATTCATTTCTATAATAGATTCGCTTTCATCTGCAAAAAATTGCTGTAGACAATGGTGTAAATCCTTAATTGAAATGAGTTTACGTAATATGCCATCCATTCCAATTTCTTAATGTTCCTGCTCGCTTTACATAACATTGACGGTAAAAAATCATAAATACCATTCTAATAGTTTTCTCGCAAATGTTGGGCGATTTCTATAATTTCACAAATCTTTTTACATAAATTTGGGGTTTATTTAACAGTGAAATTATGGCTTATAATTTAGTGCTAAGTCCGAACTTTGAGTAAATTAACCAAATGATGAAACAAGCCGTAGCAAGGCTTGATGAAGCAAAACCGATTTTACATTCCGACCAAGGTTGGCAATATCAGATGATAGATTATCAACACATACTCAGGGAGAATGGCATTCAAAGTATGTCAAGGAAGGGAAATTGTTTAGATAACGGTAGAATGGAAAGCTTCTTTAGATGTTTTAATAACTGGAAAAAAAGCTCCATGAGCGTATTCAGAAGAGGCTAAAGACTGAGCCCTGTGAATGACAGAACTCAGTCCTTGAGCTAAATAAGTCTAACTTTTTGGGGGCAGATCATTTATCAATAAACTGATCAAAAAACCGAACTTAATGTTCGGTTTTCTTTTTCATTACATAATTCGACGCGATTGAGTGTAGGTTCTAGCCCAATATTTTTCATCAAGGGAACTTATTGTCACGCCTTGCCCTGTACTTACGTGCATAAATTGGTTATTACCAATATAAACACCAACGTGATTATTTTTACGGAAGAAAACTAAATCGCCTTTTTTAAGTTCTGATTTATTAATTTTTCTACCTAAATGACGCTGTTCAGCCGTAGAACGAGGCAATTCAATACCAAAAACTTCAGAAAAAGTAGTTTGCATAAATGCTGAACAATCAATACCACGTTTAGTCGTACCGCCCATACGATAGCGAGTGCCAACCCATTCATTATAAACACTGGCTAGAGCCTTATCGCCCATCAAAGCAGAGGAACGGTTTGTTCTCACTTTGTGAAAAATGCCTGTTCGATTATCTTTTTCTAAATTATTAATTAAACCAGTTAATTGAATATCATCATTTTCTGAAATAACCTGATGACTTACCGTTCGTGGTACATTAGAACAAGCGGTTGCTAATACAGCTAAACCAATAATAACTAAAATTCTTTTCAACATAATTTCAAATAATTAAAAGAAATAAAATTTCGCAGCGGCTATCAAAATTTGAATAAAATTGCCAGTAAAAATCCAATTCTAATGGAATTTTTGTGATCTTTTACACAATGACTTAATTTGTTCCACCAACAGTAATTTCATCAATTTTTAGTGCTGGCTGTCCTACGCCAACAGGTACACTTTGTCCCTCTTTACCACAAACCCCGATACCTAAATCAAGCTCTGATTTATCTGCAACCATAGAAATTTTTTGCATCACTTCAATGCCACTGCCAATTAAAGTTGCACCCTTAACTGGTTTCGTGATTTTTCCTTTTTCAATTAAATAAGCTTCTGAAGTGGAAAATACAAATTTACCAGAGGTAATATCCACTTGCCCTCCACCAAAGTGCGGTGCATAAATCCCCTGTTTTACAGAAGCAATCAAATCATCAAACTGACTTTGTCCAGCAAGCATATAGGTGTTAGTCATTCTAGGCATTGGTAAATGGGCGTAAGACTCACGTCGTCCATTTCCTGTTGGAGCAACGCCCATCAAACGGGCATTCATTTTATCTTGCATGTAACCTTGCAAAATCCCGTCTTTGATGAGTACATTGCACTGGCTTGGTACACCTTCATCATCAATAGTCAATGAACCTCGACGATTTTTAATCGTGCCATCATCCACAATTGTACATAATGGAGAAGTTACTTGTTCGCCAATCTTACCAGTAAAAAGTGAACTTTCTTTACGGTTAAAATCGCCTTCTAAACCATGCCCAACAGCCTCGTGTAACAGCACACCAGGCCAACCTGCGCCTAACACAACTGGCATTAATCCTGCAGGTGCTGCAACTGCACTAAGGTTTACTAAGGCTTGACGAACCGCTTCTTTAGCAAATCGTACTGCTCTAATATCGCCATCAATCACTTCAAAGAACCAATCTAAACTGAAACGCCCACCAGAACCACAACTTCCTCGTTCACGTTTTCTATTTTCCTCTACTAACACAGAAATAGATAAGCGAACTAAAGGACGAATATCTGCGGCTAATGTGCCATCTGTCGCCATAATTAATACTTCTTCATAAACGGAACTGAGGCTTGCTGAAACCTTGGTTACACGATGATCTTCTGCGCGTGCTGTACGATCAACCAAATGTAATAGCTCAATTTTTTTCTCTTTAGTCAAACTTTCCAAAGGATTAATCGCCGCATAACGAGCAATAGGATTTACAACATTAAAAGCGGATGGCGAAATCAAATTCCCCTGTTTGACTTGCGCGATCCCCTTTACCGCCTCCGCACATTGCTGCAAAGAAGCAAGATTAATTTGATCGGCATAAGCAAACCCCGTTTTCTCGCCAGAAACTGCCCGCACACCAACGCCACGATCAATATGAAAACCGCCTTCTTTTATAATGCCGTCTTCTAATACCCAACTTTCATCTTGGCTAAGTTGAAAATACAGATCGGCATAATCAATATTGCGATGCGACATAACATCAAAAATATTGAGTAATGTTTGAGTTGAAAGATTGCTTGGTGTGAGTAATGTATTTGAAACTTGGTTTAACATATTTTTTCCAGTCTAAAGTAAATATCTTGTGAGTGCTTGTATCCGTTTAATACAACAGCACAGATTAAAATCGGATTAATAAAGTGCGGTTGATTTTGAGGTTATTTTTCCAAATGCGCTAATCCAAATTGATACAAAGCATTCTTCTTATAACTATACAACTCAGCAACTATAGCTGCTGCTTTTTTAAGTGGCAATTCTTCTGCAATTAACTCAAGTGCCTTTACCGCTTGTGGCGAAATTTCATCGTTATTGTCAGACTTTGGTTTGCTTTCCACAATCAAAACCATCTCGCCTTTTGTACGATTGGGATCTTCTAAAAGCCATTCGCGTAAATTTTTAATCGTATTCCCCGTAATCGTTTCCCAAGTTTTAGTCATTTCACGGGCTAACACAATATAGCGTTCTTCCCCTAGCACCGCTTGCATATCTTCTAGTGTATCTAAAATACGGTGAGTGGATTCATAAAAAATCAAAGTGCGGTCTTCTTCTGCGATATTTTCTAATTTATCTTTGCGCGCTTTACTTTTCGCGGGTAAAAAACCCTCAAAACAAAATCTATCAGAAGCAATCCCCGATGCACAAAGAGCGGTAATTGCCGCACAAGCTCCTGGCAAAGGCACAACTCGAATACCAGCTTCACGGCATTGGCGTACTAAATGAAAACCAGGGTCACTGATTAATGGCGTCCCCGCATCAGAAATCAAGGCAATATTACTCCCCTGCTTGAGCTTTTCCACCAAAATATGCGCTTTTTCTTGTTCGTTATGATCGTGCAAAGCAAAAAATGGCTTCTTAATGCCGTAATGGCTCAATAAAAGTCCACTATGGCGAGTATCTTCTGCTGCAATTAAATCCACTTGAGCAAAAGTCTCTAAAGCACGCTGGGTAATATCCTGTAAATTGCCAATGGGTGTGGCAACAATGTATAAAATTCCGGTTAAATCAGTCATTTTTGTTTGCTTTTAAGTTATGAGATAAGTAAGATTTGCTACAACTATTGTCTGTTTATGATGGAGCAAAGATGTCTATTCTATTACAAGGCGGACGTTTTAAAAAACGTTTAATGCCAATTTTATTGTCAATGGCTTTAGCTGGCTGTTCAAATCTACTTGGTAGCAATTTCACGCAAACCTTACAAAAAGATGCAAATGCAAGTTCTGAATTTTATATAAACAAATTAGGGCAAACACAAGAACTTGAAGATCAACAAACCTATAAATTGCTCGCAGCTCGCGTGTTAATCCGTGAAAATAAGGTTGAACAATCGGCAGCGTTATTGAGGGAATTAGGCGAATTAAATGATGCGCAAAAATTAGATCGTGCATTAATTGAAGCGAGAATTTCTGCCGCAAAAAATGCAAATGAAGTCGCACAAAATCAATTACGTGCATTGGATTTAAATAAACTAAGCCCGTCACAAAAATCTCGTTATTACGAAACCTTAGCTATTGTTGCCGAAAACCGTAAAGACATGATTGAAGCGGTAAAAGCGCGGATAGAAATGGATAAGAATTTAACAGATGTACAACGTCGTCAAGATAATATTGATAAAACTTGGGCTTTATTGCGTTCAGCGAATACTGGCGTTATTAATAATGCCTCTGATGAAGGTAATGCAGCTTTAGGCGGTTGGCTAACATTAATCAAAGCCTACAACGATTATATTCGTCAGCCTGTACAATTAAGCCAAGCCTTACAAAGTTGGAAAAATGCTTATCCAAATCATGCAGCCGCAACGTTGTTCCCAAAAGAATTGCTTACATTGCTTAATTTCCAACAAACCACTATTTCACAAATTGGTTTACTCTTGCCATTAAGTGGTGACGGACAAATTCTTGGCACAACCATTCAATCGGGTTTCAACGACGCGAAAGGTAACTCAACCATTCCAGTGCAAGTGTTTGATACCTCAATGAATTCTGTCCAAGATATCATTGCGCAAGCAAAACAAGCGGGAATTAAAACCTTAGTTGGCCCATTACTAAAACAAAATCTTGATGTGATTTTAGCGGATCCTGCTCAAATTCAAGGTATGGATGTGCTTGCATTAAATGCCACACCAAATTCTCGTGCGATTCCTCAACTTTGTTATTACGGACTTTCGCCAGAAGATGAAGCTGAATCTGCCGCCAATAAAATGTGGAACGATGGCGTGCGTAATCCACTTGTCGCAATGCCGCAAAATGATTTAGGACAACGCGTAGGCAATGCCTTTAATGTACGTTGGCAGCAATTAGCAGGTACTGATGCGAATATCCGTTACTACAATTTGCCTGCGGATGTAACCTATTTCGTTCAAGAAAATAACTCAAATACAACCGCACTTTATGCCGTAGCAAGTCCAACTGAACTGGCAGAAATGAAAGGTTATTTAACAAATATCGTACCTAATTTAGCGATTTATGCCAGTTCTCGAGCAAGCGCAAGTGCGACAAACACTAATGCTGACTTCATCGCACAGATGAACGGTGTACAGTTTAGTGATATTCCATTTTTTAAAGATACCAATTCTCCACAATATCAGAAGTTAGCAAAATCCACGGGGGGCGAATATCAATTGATGCGTTTATATGCAATGGGTGCGGATGCGTGGTTGCTCATTAATCAATTTAATGAATTACGCCAAGTGCCAGGCTATCGCTTGAGTGGCTTAACAGGGATTTTAAGTGCTGATACCAACTGTAATGTTGAACGCGATATGACTTGGTATCAATATCAAGATGGTGCAATTGTACCAGTTGCAAACTAATGTTTTCTTTAAAACGTCAGCAAGGGGCGAGCTTTGAGCATCAAGCTCGCCTTTTTTTAGAATCAAAAGGCTTAACATTTATTGCGGCTAATCAAAATTTCAAATGTGGTGAACTTGATCTAATAATGAATGACAAAGAAACTATCGTCTTTGTTGAAGTTCGCCAACGAAGTCATTCCGCCTATGGTTCTGCTATAGAAAGCGTAGATTGGCGAAAACAACAAAAATGGTTAGATGCCGCAAATTTATGGCTTGCAAAACAAAATATGAGCTTAGAAGATGCTAATTGCCGCTTTGATTTAATCGCTTTTGGCAAAACACCTCAAGATATTCAATGGATTCCTAATTTTCTCGATTAATGGCTTTTTATAATGTTACAAAAAGTAAAAGATATTTATAGCGAAAGTATTCAAATTCAAATTGCAGCATCAAGTATGCTTTCTGAAAATATTACCAACGCCACCCAAATGGTAATGCAATGTTTATTAGGCGGTAATAAGGTTATCGCCTGTGGCGTCTCGCGTTCTTATGCTAATGCACAGTTTCTCGTCTCAAACTTACTTAATCGATATGATTTAGTTAGACCGAGCTTCCCGTCTGTGTTATTGAGCTTAGAAAGTGCGGTGGGTTCTTCACTTGTTTTTGAACAATCGCCTGAAGAATTGTATTGTCATCAATTTAATGCTGTTGCAAAATCGGACGACTTACTTATTGCTTTTGCACCTTTGGGGACAGAAAAAATCGTGCTAAATACGATTTCCCACGCTGTCAGCAAAGAAATTAATGTTATTGCGCTGACTGGCTCTAACAATGATGCCATTCAAGGAATTTTAGCAGACAAGGATTTAGAAATATCAATCCCAGCCAGCAAAGAAAGCCGTATTTTAGAAAACCATCTTTTTGTGATTAATGCACTTTGTGAATTAGTTGATCAGACTTTATTCCCAAGTGCTTGACAGGAAAATAAATCACTTTCAAACTAATAGTAATTTAATCTAAAAAGGAGTTAATTATGACATTATCCCCATTAAAAAAACTCGCTATAGTATTTGGGACTACCATTTTTTTACAAGGCTGTGTCGCTGCAGTTATTGGAGGAGGAGCTGTCGCAGCTAAAGTAGCTACAGATCCTCGAACCACTGGCTCACAAATTGATGACGAAACCCTAGAATTTAAAGTAGAAAATGCTGTAGAAAAAGATGCCCAAATTAAGGCTGAAGGCCGTGTAAATGCCGTATCTTACAATGGTCGAGTACTTTTAATCGGTCAAGTACCAAATGATAACGTCAAGGAAACAGCAACGGACTTAACACGTGGCGTTGAAGGCGTTAATGATACTTATAACCAACTCACTATAGGCCCTAAAATTTCCTTTGCACAAATAAGTAAAGATAGTTGGATCACAACGCAAGTCAAATCTAAGATGTTCGTTGATGGTCGAGTTAAAGCCACCGATGTCAAAGTGATTAGTGAAAATGGAGAAGTATTTTTACTGGGTAACGTCACACAATCCCAAGCCAATGTGGCAGCCGACATTGCCAGCAAAATCAGCGGGGTAAAAAAAGTAATTAAAGTATTCAAATACCTAGACTAATCTTTCAAAGTGCGGTGAAAAATTCAACAAATTTTTACCGCACTTTTTCTTATTTTTATAAATAAAAAATTTTAATTTTTATTCTCACAAAAACCGTTTATTTTTAAATAAGTTATCTATTGTCAAGAATTAAAACAAAAAATTTATTACTTGCGATCTTTTCTCAAACACATTATCTTGTGCATCGTTTTCATAAAAACACTATATCTTGTGTTTTAAATCCTGTTTTAAATAACAACAAGAAGGCTAATACAATGAATAAAAGTTTAATGGTTACAAAGCGTGACGGTACGCAAGAACAAATCAATCTTGATAAAATCCATCGTGTGATTACGTGGGCTGCTGAAGGACTAGACAATGTTTCTGTTTCCCAAGTAGAACTTCGTTCACATATTCAATTTTATGAAGGCATTCGCACTTCAGACATCCATGAAACCATTATTAAAGCAGCCGCAGATTTAATCAGCAAAGATTCGCCAGATTATCAATATTTAGCTGCTCGTTTAGCAATTTTCCATTTACGTAAAAAAGCCTATGGTCATTTCGATCCCCCTCGTTTATACGATCACGTCAAAAAACTAGTACGTATGGGAAAATATGATCAAGCGTTATTAGATGATTATACCCGTGAAGAATGGGACACAATGGACGGATTCATCGACCATTGGCGTGATATGACGTTCTCTTATGCAGCCGTGAAGCAATTAGAGGGTAAATATTTGGTACAAAACCGTGTGACAGGAGAAATCTACGAATCTGCACAATTCTTATATTTGCTCGTTTCCGCAAGTCTATTCTCTAAATATCCAAAAGAAACACGTTTGGATTATGTAAAACGTTTCTACGATGCAACATCGACTTTCAAAATTTCCTTACCAACGCCAATTATGGCGGGTGTGCGTACTCCAACTCGTCAATTCAGCTCTTGCGTATTAATTGAATGTGATGACAGTTTAGATTCAATCAATGCAACGGCATCAGCTATTGTAAAATATGTTTCACAACGTGCGGGGATTGGTATTAATGCAGGGGCTATTCGTGCATTAGGTAGTGAGATTCGTGGCGGAGAAGCATTCCATACAGGTTGTATTCCATTCTATAAATATTTCCAAACTGCAGTGAAATCTTGCTCACAAGGTGGCGTTCGTGGCGGTGCAGCAACACTTTATTACCCAATTTGGCACTTAGAAGCAGAAAACTTGCTCGTATTAAAAAATAACCGTGGTGTGGAAGACAACCGCGTTCGTCATATGGATTATGGCGTGCAATTAAACAAACTAATGTATCAACGCTTAATTAAAGGCAGCGAAATTACTTTATTCAGCCCATCAGATGTGCCAGGACTTTATGAAGCATTCTTTGCGGATCAAGATAAATTTGAAGAACTTTACGTAAAATACGAACAAGATCCAACTATCCGTAAGCGTACTGTTAAAGCAGTTGAAATCTTTTCTTTATTGATGCAAGAACGGGCATCAACGGGTCGAATTTACATTCAAAACGTGGATCACTGTAATACCCACTCTCCGTTTGATCCGCAAGTGGCACCAGTTCGTCAATCTAACTTGTGCTTAGAAATTGCATTACCAACTAAACCGCTTCAACACATTAACGATGAAAATGGGGAAATTGCACTTTGTACGCTTTCCGCCTTTAACTTAGGTAAAATTGAAAACTTAGATGAATTAGAAGAACTTGCGGATCTTGCGGTTCGTTCTCTTGATGCCTTATTAGACTATCAAGATTACCCTATTGTGGCAGCAAAACGTAGCTCACTTGCACGCCGTTCACTCGGTATTGGGGTCATTAACTATGCCTATTACCTTGCGAAAAATGGTGTTCGCTATTCTGATGGTTCAGCCAACGATTTAACTCACCGCACTTTTGAAGCCATTCAATATTATTTATTGAAAGCCTCTATGAACTTAGCAAAAGAGCAAGGTGCGTGTGAATACTTCAATGAAACCACTTATGCAAAAGGCATTTTACCGATTGATACCTATAAGAAAGATTTAGATGCTTTAACACAAGAGCCTCTACATTATGATTGGGAAAGTTTACGTAAAGATATTCAAGAATTTGGTTTACGTAACTCAACATTAACTGCCTTAATGCCATCAGAAACATCATCGCAGATTTCCAATGCAACTAATGGTATTGAGCCACCGCGTGGTCACGTAAGTATTAAAGCGTCAAAAGATGGTATCTTAAAACAGGTTGTGCCTGAATATGAAAATTTAATGGATAACTATGAATTACTTTGGGATATTTCAAGTAACGACGGCTACCTACACTTAGTCGGTATTATGCAAAAATTCGTGGATCAAGCGATCTCTGCAAACACAAACTATGATCCAAAACGTTTTGAAGACGGTAAAGTACCAATGAAAGTGTTGTTAAAAGATTTATTAACCGCTTACAAATACGGTTTAAAAACCCTTTACTATCAAAACACCCGCGACGGTGCCGAAGATGTTCAAGAAGATCTTGATGACGGCTGTGCTGGTGGGGCTTGTAAGATTTAACTAGAGGTAGAATATGCTAATTACGGTAGATTTTGGCTCAAATATGACAAAACTATGTTCTGAAGAATATTTATTGGATTTTCTTTTCTATGCATCATCATTACTACAAAATAAACATCCAAATATTAAATTAGAACTATATTCCCCCACTCGAGATATAAACGAGCCTTTGTTGGCCTCTATATACATAGAGATTTCAAAAGGAGTCAAGGTGGTTAGAGACGATACTGAATATGAAATTGGTTGGGAGCTCCAAAATTTATGGAAAAATTACACTAAAAAATCCGATCCAATAGCGCAAACGTCCACGTTTGTGCTAAGTAAATAGACAAAAGCACAAGTGAAGACGCTTGCGCCAGTATGAAAAAACGTTTTAAAAACTTACCGCACTTTACTCATAAAATTAAAGGACAAACAAAAATGGCATACACCACTTTCTCACAAAACAAAAACGACCAATTAAAAGAACCAATGTTCTTTGGTCAAAACGTTAACGTTGCGCGTTACGATCAACAAAAATATGAGACTTTTGAGAAGCTCATTGAAAAACAACTTTCTTTCTTCTGGCGTCCAGAAGAAGTAGATGTATCGCAAGACCGTATCGACTACGCAGCATTGCCTGAACACGAAAAACACATCTTCATCAGCAACTTAAAATATCAAACCTTATTGGATTCTATTCAAGGTCGTAGCCCGAACGTGGCATTATTGCCTTTAGTGTCGATTCCTGAATTAGAAACTTGGATTGAAACTTGGACATTCTCTGAAACCATCCACTCTCGCTCTTACACACATATTATTCGTAATATTGTGAACGATCCCTCTATCGTATTTGATGACATCGTAACTAACGAAGAAATCATCAAACGCGCACAAGATATTTCTTCTTATTACGATGATTTAATCCGTGATAGCCAACTTTATGGCTTATACGGCGAAGGCACTTATACCGTAGATGGCAAAGAATGCGTCGTGACTTTACGTAGTTTGAAAAAACAACTTTACCTTTGCCTAATGAGCGTGAATGCACTTGAAGCAATTCGTTTCTACGTTTCTTTCGCTTGTTCATTTGCTTTTGCAGAACGTCGTTTAATGGAAGGGAATGCGAAAATTATTAAATTTATCGCACGTGATGAAGCATTGCACTTAACAGGTACACAGCATATTTTAAATATTATGGCTGCAGGTCAAGACGATCCTGAAATGGCAGAAATTGCGGAAGAATGTAAACAAGAAGCCTATGATTTATTTGTTGCAGCGGCAGAACAAGAAAAAGCGTGGGCTGATTATCTATTTAAAGACGGTTCTATGATCGGCCTCAACAGAGATATTTTAGTTCAATACGTAGAATATATTACTAATATCCGTATGCAAGCTGTTGGATTGCCACTACCATTCCAAACACGTTCAAATCCAATTCCTTGGATTAACGCTTGGTTAGTGTCAGATAACGTACAGGTTGCACCACAAGAAGTAGAAGTAAGCTCTTATCTTGTCGGTCAAATTGACTCAAAAGTTGATACGAATGATTTTGACGATTTTTCTCTCTAATTAAAAACACATAAAAAACTAACCGCACTTTGGAATATTCTTTTTAAATATTTAAAGTGCGGTTAATTTTTTGTTCATTTTAAAAGGCTTTCTAACACAGAAAGCCTTTTATTTCTTAGATTTCTAATAACAATCTTGTTGGATCTTCCAATAATTCTTTAATCGTTACCAAGAAACCAACAGATTCACGGCCGTCAATTAGGCGATGATCATAAGATAAGGCAAGATACATCATCGGACGAATCACCACTTGACCATTAAGCGCAATTGGGCGTTCTTTAATAGCATGCATTCCTAAAATTGCACTTTGTGGTGGATTGATAATTGGGGTGGACATAAGAGAACCAAACACGCCGCCATTTGTAATGGTAAAATTGCCGCCAGTAAGATCTTCTACTGTTAATTTGCCATCACGACCTTTTTCAGCTAATGCTTTAATTTGTTTTTCGATCTCTGCCATACTGAGCTTATCGCAATCACGAAGCACTGGTGTGACTAATCCACGTGGTGTTGAAACTGCAATACTAATATCAAAATAGTTATGGTAAACAACATCATCCCCATCAATAGAAGCATTCACTTCAGGATAACGTTTTAATGCTTCCACAACCGCTTTAATATAAAAAGACATAAATCCTAAACGTACTGAATGTTGTTTTTCAAATTTTTCGCCGTAGGTTTTACGCAGAGTCATTATCGGCTGCATATCCACTTCATTGAAAGTAGTAAGCATTGCTGTACTATTTTTGGCTTCAAGTAAACGTTCAGCAATACGTTTACGCAAACGGGTCATTGGCACACGTTTTTCAGAACGTGCGCTATAAGCCACCGTACTAATTGTATTTTGCTCAGTGGCAGCTTCTTGTTTCACTTGCTGTGCTTGCCGTTTTGCAATTTCACGTTCAATATCTTCACGTGTTAAACGACCACCCACACCCGAACCTTGAATTTGATCTGCTTGTAAATCATGTTCTGCTAATAAACGACGAATTGCAGGGCTCTGATCCGCATTATGATTATGACTATTTTCAATCGCTGCATTTTGACGATCAGAAGGTGTGGGTTCATTCGTTGCTTTTAACGTCGCTGAACTGACATCTCCTTCTTGAGCCGTAGAAATTTTGCCTAGCAACTGTTTACTCACCACTGTTTCGCCCTCAGCTTGAATAACTTCAGCCAGTACACCATCAGAAAGTGCGGGAACTTCTAGCACGACTTTATCCGTTTCAATTTCCACAATAACCTCATCACGTTTCACAGTATCGCCCAGTTTTTTATGCCAAGTGGCAACAGTTGCATCTGCAACTGATTCAGGTAGGTCTGGAACAAGAATTTCGATTGTCATTTTATTTTTCCTTTTCTTCTTTTTTACTATATCTTAATTATCTTGGCTCCCCTATTTACAGAGGAAAGCAAAGATAAAAACCTTTATTAAATTAACCGCACTTTAAAAACTCAACGCATCTTCCACTAACTGTTTTTGCTGTTTAGTGTGAAGCGACATATAACCCACAGCAGGCGAAGCAGAAGCTGGACGCCCTGCATATTTGAGTTTAACGGATTCTGGAATTGCTGATTCAAAATTATGTTTGCTGCAATACCAAGCCCCTTGGTTAAGTGGTTCTTCTTGGCACCATACATAATCCGTGACATGTGCATAAGGCTCAAGCGCTTTCTTCACATCCTCATGCGGGAATGGATAAAGCTGCTCAATACGAATAATCGCCACATCTTTCTGATTATTTGCACGACGTTGTTCAAGTAAATCGTAATAAACTTTACCTGAACACATTACCACACGTTTTACATCTTTAGGATCAAGCTCATCAATTTCTCCGATTACCGTTTGGAAAGTTCCATTAATCAACTCGTCTAAACTGGACACTGCCAATGGATGACGTAGTAAAGATTTTGGGGAAATGGCAATCAATGGACGGCGCATTTTACGTAAAGACTGGCGGCGCAACATATGGTACACCTGTGCAGGTGTTGATGGCACGCAAACTTGCATATTTTGTTCTGCGCAAAGTTGCAAATAACGTTCAAGACGTGCGGAAGAATGTTCAGGGCCTTGTCCCTCATAGCCATGAGGCAATAACATAACTAAACCACACATTCTGCCCCATTTTTGTTCGCCAGAGCTAATAAATTGGTCGATAACAATTTGCGCACCATTAGCAAAATCGCCAAATTGCGCTTCCCAAATGGTTAAAGTTTTTGGATCTGTTATTGCGTAGCCATATTCAAAAGCAAGAACAGATTCTTCAGAAAGTACCGAATCCCATACTTCAAAACGACCTTGATTGGCGTGTAAATGTGTTAATGGTACATACCCCGTACCATCATTTTGATTATGCACAACGGCATGACGATGGAAAAAAGTACCTCGTCCCGCATCTTCGCCTGATAAACGAACATTAACACCTTCATCAAGTAAGGTTGCATAAGCCATGGTTTCAGCCATGCCCCAGTCGAGCAATTTTTCGCCTTGATACATTGCTTTACGATCATTATAGATTTTTTCTACGCGAGGATGCGCACGTAAACTTTCAGGATATTCACATACACGTTTAGCAAGCGTTAAAAAACGTTCCGGTGAAAATTTGCTTTCATAAGGTGCAGTCCAATCATAGTTGAGATATTGCAACCAATCCATTTTTGCCGTATCCATTTCTCGCCATTCTGATACGACTCGATCGCCATTATCTAGTGCATTGCGATAATCATTCGCCATCTCGGTAACTTGTTCTTCAGTCATCACGCCTTCTGAAACTAAGCGATCCGCATAAACTTTACGAGGGGTAGGATGTTTTTTGATGATGCTATACATCATTGGCTGAGTAGCTAATGGCTCATCAGCTTCATTATGACCATGACGGCGATAAGAAATTAAATCGATAAAAATATCTCGTTTGAATAAATTACGATATTCCACCGCCATACGCGCAGCAAATGCCACCGCTTCAGGATCATCACCATTAACATGAATAATCGGTGCTTGAATCATTTTTGCAATATCGGTGCAATACTCTGTGGAACGCGTGTCATTCGGATTAGATGTCGTAAAACCAATTTGGTTATTAATCACGATGCGAATAGTACCGCTCACACTATAACCACGGGCATTTGACATATTCAATGTTTCTTGAACAACCCCCTGTCCTGCCACAGCTGAATCTCCGTGAACAGTAATAGCAAGCACTTTGCTATGTTCTGTATCATTCATACGAGTTTGTCGAGATCGAACAGAACCAATCACAACAGGGCTTACAATTTCCAAATGAGACGGATTAAATGCCAAAGTTAAGTGAACTCGCTTATCATCTACGGCGAAATCAGAAGAAAAACCTTGATGATATTTCACATCCCCCGTACGTTCGCTGGAATGTTTACCTGCAAATTCATCGAATAAATTTTCAGGCTTTTTACCTAATACATTCACAAGCATATTCAAACGCCCACGGTGTGCCATCCCCATTACCACATCATTTACCCCTTGACGACTAGAATGGCGAATAATTTCTTTCATCAATGGAATAAACGCATCACTTCCTTCTAAAGAAAAGCGTTTCGCCCCAGGGAATTTCGCACCAAGATAACGTTCTAAACCGTCTGCAGCTGTCAGTTCACGAAGAAAATTGACACGTTCTTCAGATGTAAAAAGCGGTTTATCTAACAGGCTTTCCATCTTGCTCTGGAGCCACATTTTCTGCTCCATATCCTGCACGTGCATAAACTCCAAGCCAATTGAGCCACAATATGTTTCTTTCAACATTTGAGCTAATTCGCCAAGTTTAATGGTATCGCGTTTATAAACGTAATGATTTATATTGAAAGTTTCGTTGAGATCTTGTTCAGTAAAACCGTGATGGCGATAATCTAATTCAGGGACAGAAGATACTTTCCAACGATAATAATTGAGGGGATCGAGATTAGCCTCTAAATGGCCTCGAAAACGATAGGCATTGATAAATTGTAGAACTTTCACCAATTTTGCACCAGCTGCAGGATCTATCACTGTCACCGCTTCATTATGGTTTTCTCGCGCTAAACGACGAAAATAATCTCGCACTGGAGTATGGGGCTGTTCAAGTGCGGTGGTTTTTGGCAAAGAATCAAAGGTTTTTCGCCAGCTTTCCTCCACCGACTTCGGATCACTCAAATAGCTTTCATAAAGTTCTTCTATATAAGATTGATTTGCACCGCCTAATGCTGTGCTGGCTAGCCAATTATCAAATGCCTTGTTTTGCTGCATAATTACCTCTTTATTATGATATTTGAAGCAATATTTTCGCTCCATTTTTTATGCATTATACATAGGATTGCAACGGAAATAAGCCTCTTATCAGAAATTGTTACAAATTTGTGATCTAGTTCAAACTCTTTAGATTTCAAACAATAAAAAACCGCACTTCATCTCTTAAACAAAGTGCGGTTATTTTTACTTGTATTAAAATTTAGGATTTAGAATTTAAAAATGGATTGCTCCGCTTTTCTTGCCCAATGGTTGTGTAAGATCCGTGTCCAGCGATAATAATAATATCGTCATTTAATGGGAGTAATTTTGTTCGAATTGAAGAAATCAATGTTTCATAATCCCCGCGAGGGAAATCGGTACGACCAATTCCGCCTTGAAATAATACATCGCCTGTAAATGCCACTTTTTTCTCATGTTCAATGAAACCAATATGCCCGGGTGTATGCCCTGGTAAATGTAAAATCTCGAAATTAAAGCCATCTAATTTTAAAATTTCGCCCTCTTGATTAAACCAACGATCAGGCAAAAAAGCGTCAATATTTGGCAAGCCAAAACGTTGGGCTTGTTCGGGTAAACTCTCAAATAAAAATTTATCTTCTTCTTGAGAACCCCAAATTTCAACGCCAAAATGTTGTTTTAATTGCATTGCAGCACCAACGTGATCTAAATGACCATGGGTAATCAAAATCACTTTGAGATTTAAATCCAGTTCTTCAATGCGTTGAATTAGGCGTTCGGCTTCGCCACCTGGGTCAATAATTGCGGCATTTTTTTCATCATCCCAAATCAAAGAACAATTTTGTTGGAATGCGGTAACGGGGATAATTTCGATATTCATTTTTAATCCTTATAATCGATAAAACTGTTGAGTATTCAAAAGGATTTGCTTTTGAACAGAATGTAATGGCAAAGATTTTAATTCAGCTACTTTCTTCGCTACTTCGAATAATTGCTCAGAAATTACCGCACTTTCAAATCCTTCATGTTGCCAAGGGCTATCCGTTTCAATCATCAAGCGATTTAGGGGTAAATGTTGTGCGACATATTGGGTTTTAGGGTTCCATAAAATATCAGGGGTTAGGCTTGCAAAATAGGGTGTAGAGAAAAATTTCTGAAAAGATTTTTCATCTGTCTTAAACCAGTGAAAATGAGCCCGTTGAATTTTGTGTTTCTGCAATAATTCAAGGGCAATTTCTACATCGTTATGTACAATATGCAAATTTAACGGTAAATCCCATTTTTTCGCTATCAGAATAAAGCGTTCAAGTAATTCAATGTAAGGCACGTAATCTAAATTCGGATTTTCTCGTTTAGAATAATGTGGCAACCCCACCTCGCCAATCCCAGAAATCGATGAATGATGTTCATCAATCCATTGAAATAATTCTTTTTGTTCTTCTAAACTAGGTAATTGCTGTTCAGGATGAAAACCAGCTGCAATATAAAGTTTCTTTGGGTAAGTCTGTTTTAAATTCAGCAGTTTTTTAGCACTGTTGAGATTAGTACTCACCGCAAGCATACCTATAATCTTTGAATGAGCAAGTGTTTGCTGAATATTCTCGTCAGAGAGTTGGTCTAAATGAAGATGGCTGTCAAATAACATTTCTTTTCCAATGAAAAACCGCACAAAAGTGCGGTTAATTTTACATTTGTTTTACACGCCTTTCCAAGTTCTCACAGGGCCTGTATCTACGTGAATGAAATTACTGGTTGGATAATAACCCACGCCACCATTTCGCAGACTTTCCGCAGAAGATTTCACTTTAATCAAAGGCACACCCGCAATACGAAAATCAATGGCTTTTCCTTTAATGTGATAACTATTTTTCGCTACGCCACGACTTTGGCGACGACGCATTGCATTAGTAGCGGCTGAACGATAACCACAAATTACTTCAATTTCAGCATTGCGTAAGCCTAAATTAGTTTGGATATTATAAAATTTCTGGAATAAATTTGGATCCATTTTATGCACTTGATTTGTCCTTTTATCACGCATTAAATAATCCAATTTTTTTAACATCGCAGGCGAAAAACCTTTTGCTAAAGAAAACTCGCCACTTAATCTTTCGCCCGTATTAATGTTGCGGAAAGTTAAAATACGAGGTTTAGGTGTTGAAACCATTGCTAATACAGAATTTGGTAAAATAGATATTCCTAACGCAATACCGCCCAGCGATAACCATTTTCGTTTATTCTGATCCACAGAATTCATTATAGCTCCCTTATTTTATTGAAGATATTTTTTTACGAGATCCCAATTAATCTCAGCAAGATTAATCTGACGATCATAACCATAAATATCAGGTAAATTTACAATATTTCCGTTTTCAATCCACGCAGTAACATAATATAAAAAAACAGGATTATCCGAGCGTATCGGCGCAGAAGTGGTTTTTTTACTTGCTAATACTGTATTTTTTCGAGTTTCTGTCCAACCTGCTTCTTTTAATAAAATACTTGCCAATTGATCTGATTTTTCAATACGTACACAGCCAGAACTTAACGCTCGATTTTTACGATTAAACAATCCGCGATTTGGCGTATCGTGTAAATAAATTGCATCAGAACTTGGCATATTAAATTTATAATTACCTAACGCACTATCGCCAGCCGCTTGTCGAACTCGATAAGGAAATTTATTACCAATAGATTCCCAATCAATAGAAGCAGGATCAACAACATTGCCTTGATTATCTAAAATTGAATAATTATGCTCCGTAATATAATTTGGATCGGCTTTCATTTTTGGCAATAAATCTTCATTAATTAAGCGAATTGGCGCATTCCAAGGTGGATTTACAACCACATTACTTAATTTGCTATACATTACAGGTGTCCTGCGCGAATCTGTGCCAACAATTACCCGAGATTCTAAAATTAAATCGCCATCACGATAATACTGTAATTTATAGCTTGGAATATTCACAAAAATTCCATTATGAAAATCAGGAATCACGCGTAAACGCTGTGCATTCATTGCCAATTTTTGAGCAATATTTGATTCTTTAGAAGTCGGAATAAACATCGGCAATGATTGAACTGTTTGGCGATATAAATGATTTTCTCCCGCTAAACTTTGTATGAAATCAAGAAGTTGATTATTTTCCACCGCACTTAACCAGCGTTGAATATGATCATTTTCAGGCTGTTGTGCTTGATACTGAGCAGATGAATACAACCAATTAGATGCTTGAGAACGAACATTTTGTGTGTAATATAAGTAATCTAACAAAATATCACTTAATAACACATCATAAACCAATCCGCCTTGTTGTTCTACCAATGCCAATGTTTCTAGTGAAGTTGCCGACGATTTTGAAATACCGCTTGCCACCATTGCCGCATAATCACGTAACAATTGACGAGCTGCCGCATTGTCAGTCCATAACGGGGCATATTTACGAGATGCATATAAACGCGCGAGTAAAGGCTTAAATTGTAACTTATGATCGCCTATTTCGTGTGTTAGCGTCATATTAAGCAATGTTTGTTTTTCTTCCGTTAAACGTTGCTGATCCGCATAAATGGCTTCTTCAAGCTCTTTTCTTTCTGCGAGTGACAAATGGGAAAGATTAATGCCGTACAATGATTTAGATTGGTCATTTTTGCTCAAACCTACTAAAACACAACCCGACATCATCATAGATAATGATAAGGCGAATAATGATAACTTTAAGGTGCTTTTAAACACTACCATTTCCTAAACCTTTATTAAAATCACCGCACTTGTTGCGTTTCTCAAACAAAGTGCGGTCAAAACCATTTAGTATTTATTTTTTACTTTCCGTTTTTGCTTCGGATAGACCGTTTGCTTGATTAATTTTCTGATCTGAATTAAAGATAACGAAATCAGCTGCCATTTTTTCAGCTTCTTTTAAGAAGAAATCTGGTGCTTCGTAATCTTTCGGCAAATCATCAATATCTTTCAATGCTTTCTTACCCTCACGTTTAAAACGTTCGTTCAAATCTTTTAAACGTCTTGCATCATCTTTATCATTCTCTGCTTTACGCATTTTATAATTCAATGATAGAAATTTTCGATCTCGGCGTTCATTTCTCACTTTCAATTCTTCATTCAATGCAACAAATTCAGGATCTTTAGCAATACGAGCAAGATGTTTTTCATTTAGAATATTTACTGCATTATTAATATCATCGATATTTCCTACTTCCATATAACTCGCTGATGGGATTTTATCCCAAGCAAGCGCATTATCTTCTTTATCTTCCCCATATTCTTTCGCATCTATAATTTCGGGGAAATTAATATCGGCTGCAACACCTTTTAATTGGGTTGAACCACCATTAACTCGATAAAATTTTTGAATAGTATATTGCAAAACACCCAACGGACTCTGATCTAAATCATAGATAAAATTTAACGATCGACTCTGTTGCACCGTACCTTTACCAAAAGTATTTTGCCCGATGATAATACCTCGACGATAATCTTGCATTGCTGCAGCAAAAATTTCTGATGCGGAAGCACTGTAACGATTAATCATCACAAATAATAACCCCTTATATTGTTGCGTAGCATCATCATCTTCGTGAACACGAATACGCTGATAAGCATCGCGAACCTGCACAATAGGGCCATCAGCAATAAATAAACCACTTAACGCTACGGCTTCCGTTAATGCACCACCGCCATTTTCACGTAAATCAACAATTAGAGCCTCAGCTTTTTGATTTTCTAATTTAACCAGTAGTTTTTTGACATCTTCGGTTAATCCAATATAAAAACTTGGAATTTCTATTACCGCAATGTTTTTTCCTGACACTTTTTCAAAAGTTAGTTTAGCCGCTTGATCTTCAATACGGACTTTATCACGCACCAAAGTAATAATACGTGATTTTCCCCCTTTAGCAGGCTCAATTTCCAAGCGAACTTTAGTGCCTTTTTTCCCTTTAATTTTTTCTACCAAATCTTCTAAACGCCAACCAACAACATCTTCAATATCGCCTGTTGCTTGCCCAACGCCAATGATTTTATCCCCAGGATGCAGCTTTTTACTACGTTCCGCTGGAGCACCAGGTACAAGAGATTTTATGCTAGTTTCATCATCTTCTGATTGTAAAGTAGCACCAATGCCTTCCAAGGAAAGATTCACACTTTCATTAAAACTTTTCGCTGTTCTTGGGGAAAGATAACTGGTGTGAGGATCAATTTCACGCGCAAAAGCATTCAAATAAATTTGAACAATATCGTCTGCTTTTATTTGCGTTAAACGACGAATGGCTAAATTATAGCGTTTTGTAAGTTTTGCTTTGATTTCTGACCATTTTTTATCTTTTAATTTAAGATTAATAATGTCATTTTTTACGCGAGCATTCCAAAGTTTATTCGCATCAGCTTCAGTTTGTGGAGCAGCCGCTTTTTCACGATCAATTTCAATTTGATCTTGACCATTTAAATCAGGCTCTTTATCTAATAGAGATAACGCATAAGTATAACGTTCATAACGACGTTTGATCATTACATCATAAATCTCAAACGCAGCAGAAAGATCGCCTTGATTTAACTGATCATCTAACTTATTACCATATTTTTGACGAAGTTCGTCTATATCAGACTGCAAAAAAGTATTGTGGCTAAAATCTAAATTTTTAATATAACGATCAAAAATTTTCTCGGAAAAATCATCATCTAATTTAATCTTACGATAATGGGATTGAGTTAATCTCGTCGTTGCACGCTTAGTTGCCAACTGATTTTCTTCACTTATCGCTGGAATACTAATGTCACTTGGCTTTAACTTAGGTTGTACAGCAAATGCAGGAATTGCACTGCTCAAACATACCGATAACCACGCATAACAAATCACATTTTTTGACATTTTAAATTTCATAACCATTTCCGAGTCAATTTTCATTTATTAAGCAAATAAACGATCTGCAGCAACGTTCATAATCAAACCGTTTTCAAGTTCAACACGTGCTGAATCTTTTAATACTTCTACCACTGTTGCTTTTTTAGCATTATCTCCAGCTTTAACTTTCACAACAGAACCAACAGAAATTTGTGAAAAATCAACCGCACTTAGTGATACTTTACTCTCTTTTTTAAAGTTTTTATTCGCAGGTTTACGCGGACGCTGTTTTTGTTGTGCTTTTTTAGCCGCAGCTTCTGCTTTACGTTTTTCCGCAAAGCGTGCTTTCGCTTCAGCAAGTTGCTGTGCAGCGTGAGCAACGTGTTCTGCATCTAATACACCTGCAGGATTACCCTGTAAATCAACACGCACTGCACCTTCACGACAGCCATATAAATAACGCCAATTTGATGTATATTGACGAAGAGCCTGACGCAATTGGGTTTTACTTACGCGCTCATCATCTTGTAATGCTTCAGCTAAATCTTGAAATAAACCTATTTTTAATGGTTTTGCTTCGCCCTCTAAAACAAAGCAAAGAGGAAATTTTTCTGCTAAATAAGCAATGATAGCTTTTGCATTGGTTAATTTTTGCACTTCCGTTTGCACATCTGTAACTTGAGATGATAATTGTGTGTCAGTCATAGTTATATCCTTGAGGCTATTAATAAAATGAAGATTTGCCTAGTTTATCGCACTTTTTACAAAATTAACAACGGATCCCGTTATGCTGAATAAATTTCACACAAAAATAACGCCAAGACTTCACAAATACGTTAAAACAACGATAGAATGGCGTGCTTTAATTCATAAAGAAAGACCACAAACGTGCCTAAAACAAAGCTAACTTCGCCTTCATTTCAAATTTTAAAATGCACAGAATGTGATGCTTGCATTAACGTGCCTGTTATTCTTCAATCGAATGAACAAGCCGAATGTCCACGTTGTCATCATCTATTAGCAAGTGGTACGAGGTGGTCATTACATCGTTGTGCAATGATTGCATTATCTATTTTGATATTAATGCCCTTTTCCTTGAACTACCCCTTATTAAGTTTACATTTATTAGGTATTAAAATTGATGCCTCTATTTGGGATGGCATTTGGAAAATGGCAGTAGGTGGTTATGAATATACCGCGTTTATGATCTTTATTTGTGCAGTAGTAATGCCGATTACTTTTGCACTTTTAGTTATTATACTTTGGCTGGCTAAGATTTTTCAGATAAAACCACGTAGTGTTTTACTATTTCTTGGTCATATTAAAGCTTGGGTAATGTTTGATGTTTATTTGGTGGCACTTGGGGTAACCATATTTAAAGTACGCGAATATGCAACATTAGAAATTAATATTTATTTAATTCCTTTTATTTTTACCGCACTTTTAACCACGCTGCTTTTTATCAAACTTAATCTTTCCGCCTTGTGGCAGGAATTTTATCCTGAATGTACTCCAGTTTATACAAAACAAGCTGTTGAATTATGTCCTGCTTGCCATTACACATTTACGCAAAAATCTATCCAATACGATAATCAACAAAAAATTTATTGTCCCCGCTGCCAATCGCCTCTTAATACATCGGATAAGCTAAAATTACAAGCAACTTGGGCAACCTTAATTGCAGGGATTATTATGCTTTTTCCTGCAAATTTATTACCTATATCTGGCATTTATTTAACAGGTGCATTATCTGAAGATACGTTAATTTCTGGGGTTATTTCATTTGTTAAATCAGGTAGTTATTTTGTTGCTTTTGTTGTGTTTTTTGCCAGTATTTTCGTGCCTATCAGCAAAATTTTTATTATGCTTTACTTACTTGCTTGCGTGCATTTTAAATGGCAACATTCTATTAAATGGCAAATGCGTTTATTGCATCTAGTACATTTTGTTGGACGCTGGTCTATGCTCGATTTATTTGTATTAGCCTTAATGATGTCGCTTGTCACACGCGGAGAAATCATTAATTTTACCGTAGGGCCAGGCGCATTTTATTTTGGTGCAGCCGTATTTTGCACTATGCTTTCCACCTCTCAATTTGATAGCAAATTAATTTGGAAAATTTATGACAGAGAAAAATAATTCCTCCTCAATAGAAGAAAAATATCAAGAAATAACAGCGAACTTACATAAAACAAAGCGCATTTCGCCTTTTTGGCTATTGCCTTTTATCGCATTATGTATCGGGGCAATTTTATTCTTCCAAATTGTGAAAGAACGCGGTACTAGCATTACAATTACTTTTACCAATGGTTCTGGTATTGTGGCAGATAAAACTCAAATTCGTTATCAAGGATTACAAATTGGCATAGTAAAAGAAGTTCATTTCACTGATAACCTACAAAAAGTAGAAGTTATTGCAAATATCAATCCTGAGGCTTCAAATATTTTACGTGAAGACACAAAATTTTGGCTTGTACAACCAAATGTTTCCCTTGCAGGCATTTCAGGATTAGATTCTCTCGTGTCAGGTAATTACATCACTCTTCAACCGGGTGATGGCGATCGTGAAGATGAATTTATAGCAGAAGAACAAGGGCCTATTGCGCAAGTTTCAGCAGGAGACTTGTTGATCCACTTAATTTCTGATGATTTAGGTTCGATTTCTATTGGTGCGTCCGTGTATTTTAAAAAATTACCTGTAGGAAAAATCTATGATTACCGTATTAATAAAAACAATAAAGTAGAAATAGATGTGGTCATTGATAAAGCCTATGCCAAGTTTGTGAAAAAAGATTCACGCTTTTGGAATATTAGTGGCATTAACGCTAATATTAGCCCGTCAGGCTTAAACCTAAATGTAGAAAGTTTAAATGCCGTTGTACAGGGGGCGGTTTCTTTTGACTCTCCAGCTGACAGCCCAAAAGCAGATGAAAATAGTCATTTCACGCTCTATACCAATTTAAAAGCGGCTAAACGTGGGATTGAAATTAAGGTAACTATTCCTGCCTCTACCGCTCTTATTGCAGGGCAAACGGAAGTTTATTCTCAAGATAATGCTATAGGGATTCTCGCCAAGCTAAGTGCGGTGGAAAATAACGATGAAATTTTAGAAGGCAGTTTATTGATCGATCCAAACCAAGCCTCTTTGTTTAAAGCAAATAGTAAAATTGTCCTACGCAATAAAAAAATGGATCTAAGCAATTTAGCAGAACCAAAAAAATTCTTTCGTGACGAATATTTTGATGTGATTGCGGGAGACGGCGAAACTAAACATCAATTTAACGTGATTAAAGAAAATGAATTATTACTCAATGCGCCTAACACGTTAGTTTTAACCCTTACTGCGCCAGAGAATTACGGCGTCAACGAAGGGCAAAATGTGTTTTATAACAATATGATAATTGGGCAAATTGTTTCACAAACAATTGATGTAAATGGCGTGCAATTTAAAGCAGCAATTGCCTCTGAATACCGTAATTTAATTCACGAAGATACTCAATTTGTGGCTGCAACCAATTTCGATATAAGCATTGGATTAGATGGATTGCGTTTTGAATCCGCGACACCAGAAAAATGGTTACAAGGTGGTGTTCGAGTACTAACAAAACAAGCTCAGGGAAAAGCTAAAACCAGTTATCCACTTTATCAAAATATTAGCAATGCAGAACACGGTATCACAGGCGATATTCTTACGCCAACAATAACCTTACATACCCAAACATTACCAAGTATTGATAAAGGCTCTCTCGTCCTATATCGTCAATTTGAAGTAGGAAAAATTTTAAATATCCAACCTCAAACCAATAGCTTTGATGTAGAAATTTATATTTATCCTGCCTATCAACATTTATTGACAAATAAAAGCCGTTTTTGGGTAGAAAGTGCGGCGAAGATTGATGTCACACCGAAAGGCATTAGTATTCAAGCAACACCACTTGCACGTTCCTTAAAAGGGGCGATTAGCTTTGATAATGGTGGTTCAGGCAATAATCGAACACTTTATGCAAATGAAAGCTATGCAAAATCCATCGGGTTTGTCATCACGTTAATCACAGATGATGCAACTAATCTTAGCAAAGGAATGAATCTACGCTATCTTGGTTTAGATGTGGGGCAAATTGACAGCATTCAGCTTGATGCAAAAGCAAAACGCATTACTGCAAAAGCGTTAATAAACCCGAATTATATGAATATGATTGCAAAAGAAGGTTCTAACTTTACGATAATCTCGCCACAAATTTCGGCTGGTGGAATAGATAACCTTGATAGTTTATTACAGCCTTATATTGATATTGAAATTGGTAATGGCAACACAAAAACACAATTTAATTTAGCGCAAACGGCGCCACAACGTAATAAATTTAGCAATGGCACGCCGTTTATTTTAGAAACGCGTGATGCGATAAATTTAAGTGAAGGTTCGCCAATTCTTTATCGAGGTGTAGAAGTTGGCACAGTGAAGAAATTTGAACTTAATAGTCTTGGTGATCGTGTGTTAGTACATATTGCCATTATGCCGAAATATAGCCATCTTGTTCGACAAAACACAGAATTTTGGATCGCATCAGGCTACGACTTTAGCTTAGGCTGGAAAGGTGCGGTATTTAATACGGGTAGCGTTCAGCAGTTGCTAAAAGGTGGGATTTCTTTCTCCACACCAGCAGAAAAAGAAATTCAACCGCAAGCACAGCCCAACAAACGTTTCTTGCTTCAAATAAACCGCCCTGAAGAAGTGCAAACTTGGGGAAGTGGTGCGTTATCAAAATAACATAAATGAAAATATTTAATCTGCACCTTAATGAATTAGGGTGCAGATAAGCTATTACCATTTTTCTAATGCTTCTTTATCACTCTCTCTTGCTTCAATCCAACGCTCGCCTTGATTGGTTTGTTCTTTTTTCCAAAATGGGGCTTTGGATTTTAAGAAGTCCATAATAAATTCGTTGGCATGATAGGCATCTCCACGATGAGCAGAACTTACGCCCACTAAAACGATCTCATCACCAGTCTGTAAAAGCCCAACACGATGAATTACCGATACACGTTGAATATCCCAACGCGCTTTCGCTTGTGCAACAATTTCATTCAACGCTTTTTCAATCATTGCGGGATAATGTTCTAAATACAAACTAGATACTGCATCGCCTAAATTAAGATCGCGTACTTTGCCAACAAATATAACCGTTGCGCCAACCGAATGTAGCTCAGAAAGCCATTGATAAACGGCATTTTGATCAAAAGGCTGTTCTTGTACTGCAATTTGAATATCCGTCATTTAGCCCCCTGTTACTGGTGGGAAAAAGGCAATTTCATCGCCATTTTTTACCGCACTTTCTAAAGGCATTAAGGTTTGATTAATTGCCACTAAAAGTTTACCTTTTTCCAGTGCCAATGCCCATTTATCGCCCTTTTGAGCAAGGTGTTCACGCACCGCTTCCGCAGTGGCAAAATCATCTTCTAATTGAATGGCATCAACGCCAATTAATTCACGAGTTTGAGCAAAAAATAAAACATTTAACATCTTATTTTTCCTCCGCAATAAAATGGCCTGATTTTCCACCGCTCTTTTCTAACAGGCGAACGTGCTCAATCACTATGTCTTTTTGTACGGCTTTACACATATCGTAAATGGTTAAGGCTGCTACGCTTGCCGCAGTTAGTGCTTCCATTTCTACGCCAGTTTTTCCAGTTAATTTGCAAAGAGATTGAATGCGAACTTGGTTGGTTTCAAGTAACGGTTCTAAACTCACTTCTACTTTAGAAAGTAATAATGGATGGCAAAGTGGGATAAGCTCCCAAGTGCGTTTTGCGGCTTGAATACCCGCAATACGAGCAGTAGCAAATACATCGCCTTTGTGATGTTTTCCTTCCACGATCATGGAAAGAGTTTCTTTTGACATAGTTACAATGGCTTCAGCACGAGCTTCACGAACAGTTTCCGCTTTAGCAGAAACATCCACCATATTGGCTTCGCCTTGAGAATTGATATGTGTAAATGTAGTCATAATATAATAAAAGTGCGGTTAAAATATTGAATGTTTTAAATAAGCGACCAAAGGAAGCAGATGAATATTGCTATTCATCTCACTTTGCTTTTTAGCCACCAATAGACGCTAAATGATTTCTTACACCAGTATCGCCGATATGTAAATAATGATGTTCACGTTTGCCTTGAAGTGCGGCAAAAATACGCGCCTGTAAAATACCTTGCTGTTCGTGCGACTGCAATAAATCACGTAATTCAATGCCTTCTTCGCCAAATAAACAAAGATGAAGTTTACCTTTTGCTGACACTCTTAAACGATTGCAACTTGCGCAGAAATTCTTTTCATAAGGCATAATTAAACCAATTTCGCCTGCATAATCAGAATGCGTAAAGACTTTAGCAGGACCATCAGTGTGAGATTTATGCTGTAATGTCCAACCATTTTTCAGCAATTTATCCGCTAAGACTTGTCCAGAAAGATGGAATTTATCAAAGAAACTATCCATTTCGCCCGTTTGCATCAACTCAATAAAGCGCATTTGAATTGGGCGATCTTTAACCCAAGCGAGAAATTGTTCAAATTCTTTATCATTCAGATTTTTCATCAAAACTGAATTAACTTTGACTTTGTTGTAGCCCACTTCAAATGCACGATCGATACCACGCATCACATCATCAAATTTATTGATACCTGTAATTTGATGGAACATTTTGGGATCAAGGCTATCAACACTGACGTTAATAGACGTAATCCCTGCTTTCTTCCAATCAGCCACATCTTTTGCCATGCGATAGCCGTTTGTCGTGACGGCTAATTGACGAATGCCATCAATATTAGCAATGCTTTCAGCAATAGAAATAAAATCTTTGCGTAAAGTCGGTTCGCCACCCGTTAAACGGATTTTCTCTGTGCCCATTTCAGCAAAGGCTTGAGCAAGATGGGTGATTTCTTTTAAAGTTAAGAAACTTGGTTTGTTAGCTTCGGGTTGATAACCATCAGGTAAACAATAGGTACAACGAAAATTACACTGATCAGTAATCGACAGTCGTAGATAGTAATATTGACGTTGGAAAGGATCGACTAAGCGAGACTCTCCTACGTTTTTAATAGGAATAGATTGCATTTTACACCTTTCTAAATATGGAGAGGATAAACCGTTTCCAGCGTATCCCTGAATAACGTACCGCGTTATTGGCTTGCCACCGTATTTCTTGTGAAACTTAGGCTAAACAAGCTCGGAGTTATGCGTTAAATTTGATTTGTCGTCATTCTAAAAGATTTCACTTCATAAACACAATCAATAATATTGATGAAAATCAGTATTTTCCTAAATTCTTAAAAATCAATTATATAAAAAAATACATAATGAATATAAGACTAGCTCATTAGTGATAATTAATCCTATTTATATTAATAATCATAAATTTTTAGCTGATTATTATGAGGTATTTTTATTGATTTAAATCATAATTTAATCAATAAATAAATTTCTCTACTTTTCATAATCAGAAAAATATCCTACTATTTTTATCGGATTTATTTTTACTTAATCAATATAGGAGTGATTTATGTCTTTTGCCCAACAAAAACTTAGCGAACTCGCTGTTTCAATTCCAGGTGCAACTAAAATTTTTCGTGAATATGATTTAGATTTTTGCTGCGGAGGTTCTGTATTATTAGAAGTCGCAGCACAACAAAAGAATCTTAACCTTGCTGAAATTGAAAAACGTTTAACTGATTTACAACAAAGTAAAGCAGAAAATAATGATAAAGATTGGACTTCGGCATCTTATGCGGAGATGATCGATCACATTATTACTCGTTTTCATGATCGCCACCGTGAACAACTCCCTGAATTAATTACATTGGCAGAGAAAGTAGAAAATGTACATGGTGATCGTGATGACTGTCCAATAGGCGTAGCCGCACAGTTAGAAAAAATTTATGCTGAACTTAGCCAGCATTTAATGAAAGAAGAACAAATTTTGTTCCCAATGATCAAAATGGGGAATTATGCTATGGCCTCAATGCCCATTCGTGTAATGGAAATGGAACACGATGAAGCAGGACAAGATGTGGAAGTGATCAAATCCCTTACTAATAACTGCACGCCACCAGCAGATGCTTGTTTCAGTTGGAAAGCCTTATATAGCGGTATTAATGAATTTATTGATGATTTAATGCATCATATTCATTTGGAAAATAATATTTTATTTCCACGTGTATTAAACGAAAAATAATTTAATATTCGTCAAAAATAACCGCACTTTAATCTATTCCGAAAAACAAACTAAAGTGCGGTCATTTTTACAAGCGTTTTGAGTTGGTCGATAAGCCGAGTTCTGTCGTGGACAATCATTCCTCTAGGCGACAAATTACTCTGCCGCTCAAGCAACCTACCCGAACTCTGGACGGGCCACCCATTGAGTTCCTATTTGGTCTTGCTACGAGTGGAGTTTACCCTGCTGCACGTTGTTACCAACGGCACGGTGCGCTCTTACCGCACCCTTTCACCCTTACCGTTTACACGGCGGTCTGCTCTCTGTTGCACTGGTCGTCGGCTCACGCCGCCCGGACGTTATCCGGCACTCTGCCCTGTGTAGCTCGGACTTTCCTCTCGTTTACTTGTCCCACTAGGTCGTATAAATACGGTTAAGGGCTTCAATAAACCAGCGATTGTCTAACCAACTCGGCGCGTAGTATAGGGGCAATCACTAGTGCGGTCAATAAAATCCCCAATTTTTGAATATTGCTTCATCAATCTTATCAACAATAATGCCTAATTTTTCATTCGTATTTTTTTATGATTCCGCTAAAATAACGCCAATTTCAACCGCTCTTTTAGGACGAAGAATGAACTATCTAAAAATTGCACAGGATTCCCTTTCAGTGGAAAGTAACGCACTTTTGCAACTCAGCCAACGCTTAGGCGACGATTTTAATCAAGTCATCGATCTTATTTTAGCCTGTGAAGGGCGTTTGGTAATCGGAGGGATAGGAAAATCGGGTTTAATCGGCAAAAAAATGGTAGCTACCTTTGCCTCTACGGGTACACCAAGTTTCTTTTTACATCCAACAGAAGCCTTCCACGGCGATTTAGGTATGTTAAAACCAATTGATATCGTGATGTTAATTTCCTATAGCGGCGAAACCGATGATGTCAATAAACTGATTCCAAGTTTAAAAAATTTCGGTAATAAAATTATTGCTGTGACGAGTAACAAAAATTCCACGCTCGCACGCCATGCAGATTATGTTCTAGATATAACTGTTGAGCGTGAAGTCTGTCCAAATAATCTCGCGCCAACAACATCCGCACTTGTCACGCTGGCACTTGGTGATGCACTCGCCGTATCGCTCATTACGGCACGCAATTTCCAACCAGCTGACTTTGCCAAATTCCATCCCGGTGGCAGTCTTGGTCGTCGTTTATTATGTAAAGTGAAAGATCAAATGCAAACTCGCCTACCAACAATTTTACCGACCACCAATTTTACTGACTGCCTCACAGTCATGAATGAAGGGCGAATGGGCGTTGCCTTAGTGATGGAAAATGAGCAACTTAAAGGTATTATCACGGATGGCGATATTCGCCGTGCGCTTACAGCCAATGGTGCAGAAACGCTGAATAAAACAGCCAAAGACTTTATGACAAGTTCACCAAAAACTATTCATCAAGACGAATTTTTATCAAAAGCAGAAGACTTTATGAAAGCGAAAAAAATTCACTCGCTAGTCGTTGTTAATGATGAAAATCACGTAGTGGGTTTAGTCGAATTTTCAAGCTAAGGAATTTCAATGCAACAAAAATTAGAAAATATTAAATTTGTCATTACTGATGTAGATGGCGTGCTCACCGATGGACAACTTCATTATGATGCCAATGGCGAAGCCATCAAAAGTTTTCATGTTCGCGATGGTTTAGGCATAAAAATGCTGATGGATTCGGGTATTCAAGTAGCAGTGCTTTCTGGTCGCGACTCTCCTATTTTACGTCGTCGCATTGCCGATCTTGGTATTAAATTATACTTTCTTGGCAAACTTGAAAAAGAAACCGCTTGTTTTGATCTTATGAAACAAGCAGGCGTCACTGCCGATCAGACCGCTTATATTGGCGATGATAGCGTAGATCTCCCCGCTTTTGCCGTTTGTGGCGCATCTTTTGCTGTTGCTGATGCCCCTATTTATGTGAAAAATACTGTTGATCATGTACTTTCCACCAATGGCGGCAAAGGGGCTTTCCGTGAAATGTCCGATATGATTTTACAGGCACAGGGAAAATCTTCTGTGTTTGATAGCGCCCAAGGTTTCCTAAAATCAGTGAAAAATATGGGGCAGTAATAACTCATTCGTCAATGTTATTGCCTAATAAAAAATAAAGTGCGGTAAATTTTCAAGGAGTTTTAAAATCTCTCAAAAATCAACCGCACTTTTATCTTTATAACGCCCCCATACTCTTTAACAAGACTCTTTCCTAAAATACTCATAGAACTGCGGTAAGAGTTGCGTAATCAAATTTAATTGCTGATACGGTAAACTAAAGACGGCGCGTTCTTCGGCGGTCATCTCTTGTTTTTCTAATTCTTTTAAATGTGTTTCGATACTTTCTTGCTGTTGGTTAAAAATAGCTTCAGGTATTTCTTCAATGTGTTCTAAGGTATAAATAATTTTCTTTGCCACAGGATAAAAACCAGATAAAAACTGTGCGGTCTGTTGCAAATTTTTCATTCTGTCGCGATAAGCTCCCAATGCAGAAATATAGCTTAATAGAGAATAATTCAGTTTGAGTAAATCAAAACCTTTCTGTAAATATGCCTTATATTTCACTGGTTCATTATTCATATTGGAAAGTGTTGTACTCAGTGCGGCTGCATATTGATGCGCATTGCGACGTGCTATGCGATATTTAAGATCGTCACTTTTACCAAATTGCAATTGACTAATAATATGCAATAAATACACCGCATCACTCCGCAATGCTTGATGGCTCACTTTATCAAGTTGCAAATATTTCCAATCTGGCCATAAGTAAGATACGGCAAACCATGAAATCGCGGCACCAAGTAAAGTATCGAGTAAACGAGGCATTAATGCGGCTGCCGTATCAAATCCCATCACATCAAAACTCAGCAAAACTTGTAGTGTGATGAAAAAGGTAGAAAAACTGTAATTATTACTGCGGAAGAAAAAGAATAGCGTACTTGTAAGCACCACAAGACCCAGTTTTAATTCTAAAGTTGGATTTAAATAAGGTAATAGAGATCCCACCACTACGCCTAATATCGTGCCGATAATACGCTGACGTAAACGTACTTTAGTTGCAGAATAGTTTGGCTGACACACAAATACAGTGGTCAATAAAATCCAATAACCCAGATTAAATTGGAAAAACTCAACAATTGCACAACATAAAAATACCACAATAGATAAGCGTACCGCATGACGGAACAACGGTGACTCAAAAGTAAAATGGCTAAAAATCACCGCACTTATATTTTTTAACCCAGTGATTTGTTCCGTATGAATTTGAGCCAATTGTTCGGTATCCGTCGTTTCTTGTCCCAACTGGCGAAGTTGCCAGTTAATACTTTGTAAATTATCTAACAAGGTTTGAATATCAATCAGTTCATCTTGATCATTAAGATGTTGTGCTTTATATAGTTCAAAGGAATGCAAGGTGCCTAAAAGGGATCGTTCGACACGTTCATTAAAATGATAAGATTTATTTTCACGCAAACTCGCCGTGATTTCTTTACAGGATTGTGCTTGTAGCTCTAACAAACGTTGAATACGGAAAATCAAATCTGTATTTTTTAGTTTTTCCGTTATTTGTTGATAATCAAAATGCGTAGAATTGGTGCGTTCGTGAATATCTTGCGCAGCAAAATAATAACGTAACATTCTCTGGGTGCGAGGATGGCGATGTTGCCCTCTAATGCGATAAAAAAGCGCGGTGCGAACAATATTAAATGCCGTGACAACATTCGCATTTTTCATCGCGAAATTAAGATGTTTTTTTTCAATCTCAGCCACTTCGTCAGGATCAAAAAAGCAGGATTTGGTATCTAAATATTCCCCCAACGCACAAAACGCTTTAGCGACACTTTCTTGCACGGGGCGATTTGGGAAAAACAGGTAAACAATCAGAGTCACCACGCTATACAGCAAGGTACCGCATAAAATCATTACAGGGTTAATAAACCATACATTTACCTCTGGGATATAAGTTAATGTGGTGTAAAGCGCAACCACTAATGAACCGAAAGCAATGGTGCTATAACGCTGCCCCACAGCACCAATCATAGTGAAAATAAATGTCAGCACCGTCATTAACACAATATATTGGATAGGCTTGCCAATATGTAACTGCACAATAAAGGAAGAAATAGAAAAGGCAATAAGGGTAAAAAATACGTTTTTCAATCGTCCAGTTAAACGGTTATCCAAATCCACCAAACCACCTGCAATGATCCCTAGAATCAAAGGCATTGATTGCGAAGAAATATCAAAAAACCATATTCCCACTGCCGCAATATTTACGGCAATAAAAACAGGAATTGTAGAAATTACTTTAGTATTTAACCGAATATTCATTTCAAATCCTTATCAAAATAGAAAAGTGAGCAACAAGGCTCACTTTTTATTGTATAAAGTGCGGTCATTATTTATGGGATTTTGCCCAGTTTAAGAAACGTGTTTGAGTTTCTTTATCCGCTTGTTGGAACCAATATTGGAGCTGTTGCTCTGCAACATTTTCGCCCTGAACAACCACTTTTCCTTTATTCGCTTTTGCATTACCTGCTGGCGCAACAGCCACTGAACTCGCAACTGTTGTTGCAGCAAATTTAGAAACTGATGCCACTGCACCAGACGCATTATATTCAGCAAGATCATTTAGCACATTACCACTTGGGAATAAACCTTCTTGTTTTAACACATCCACTTTCGCTGAAATAGCATTACCTGATTTTGTTTTCACAGTAATATTTGGCATTTGATTGAATTTATCGCCACTATCAAGATTACGAATAGCTGGTGCGGAAATAACTAAATCTTCAGCATTACCTTGAAATGTCACAATCACAGGATTAGATTCAAAAAGAGATTGATTCGATCCTGAACCAACAATTTCATTTAAACGCACAACAACCTGATGGTTTTGGGTATCATCTACAGTAAATGTCTTAGCTTTTCCGATAGATTTAGAGGCTTTTTGACCATCAATCGCTAAAAACTCAAGGTTAGATGACGTAGAAACCATTCCAGCAAAGGTTGCCGTACTTGTGCATAATGTGGCAAGACCTAATACAACAGCGCGTAATTTCATAATTGCTCCTTTGGTATAAATGAAATACTCGCTTATGCTATGCCAAATTAGCCAAAATGAAAATAAAAAGTAAGAATTAATTTAAAATTTTTTGTTATAAATAGCACAAACAATCACAATGTTTTATTATGTTGGCGATCTACACACTAAACCAGTGTCGTGAAAATTTAATCCATTAAATATCAACGGGAGTAACAATGTTGAACGATATTTTAACAGGCTATGGAATTTTTATTCTGGAAATTTTAACAATTTTATTACTCATTCTTGCTATTGTTGGTTTGATTATTTCTTATCGCCAACATAACAAGTCTAAAGTGGGAGAATTAGAAATTAAAGATTTATCAGAAGAATTTAATGAACAAGTTCGTTTATTACGTGATTTTAATCTTTCTGAAGAAGAACAAAAACAACGCACTAAAGCTGAAAAAAAAGCGGAAAAACAAAATGCTAAAAAACGCAAAGAAAAATTGAAAAAAGGCGAGACTTTAGAAGATGAAAAGAAAGCTTGCGTATATGTATTAGATTTTTGCGGCGATATTTCAGCCTCAGAAACAACCGCACTTCGTGAAGAAATTTCAGCAATTTTAAATGTAGCAAAACCAGAAGACGAAGTATTACTACGTTTAGAAAGCCCTGGTGGCATTGTGCATAATTATGGATTTGCAGCCTCTCAATTGTCTCGCTTAAAACAAAAAGGCATAAAATTAACCGTTGCCGTTGATAAAGTGGCTGCAAGTGGCGGTTATATGATGGCTTGCGTTGCCGATAAAATTGTATCCGCACCTTTTGCTGTTATTGGTTCTATTGGCGTTGTCGCTCAAATTCCAAATGTTCATCGACTATTGAAAAAACACGATGTCGATGTAGATGTAATGACTGCGGGCGAATTTAAACGTACAGTGACCGTATTGGGTGAGAACACTGAAAAAGGCAAACAAAAATTTCAACAAGAATTGGAAGAAACACATAAATTATTCAAACAATTTGTCTCACAAAATCGCCCTTGCCTAGATATTGATAAAATTGCAACAGGCGAACATTGGTTTGGACAACAAGCCATTGCATTACAACTTGTAGATGAAATCTCAACGAGTGATGATTTAATTTTGGAAAAAATGAAAGAAAAACAGGTGCTTAATGTTAAATACCGTTTAAAAAAATCCCTAATAAAAAAATTCGGACGACAAGCTGAAGAAAGTGCAATTAATATCATTCATCGTTATAGTACAAAACAGTCTAGAGACTTTATGTACTAAACATTTATCCACAAAAAAAGAAGTTTTTATTTCTATGTTTACAAGACAAATCTTTGTCATTAAGATACTCGCCGATCTTTAGGGGTTTTATTATATTTAATTCATAAATCAAGTTGAGTATTGTTAATCCAAATATTACGCAGCTAATCGTTTAAATGATTAGCTGCGTTTTTTATTTTAATAACAAAATCGCAACTTACCATTTCCCCTTAGCAAAATTTTCTATTGTTCTTGCTTCCATAAATAGGGATAATAACGCCCCTATTCAAAAGGCAAAAAATAATGACGCACTATATTTTATTGATTATCAGCACCGCATTAATTAACAATTTTGTATTGGTAAAATTCTTAGGACTTTGCCCTTTTATGGGTGTATCCAAAAAAATTGAAACAGCTGTGGGAATGGGATTAGCAACAATGTTTGTTTTAACTGTTGCTTCCCTTTGTGCATATTTGGTCGATCACTATATTCTAATTCCCTTAAATGCCACTTTTTTACGTACATTAGTGTTTATTTTAGTTATTGCTGTAGTGGTGCAATTTACCGAAATGGCAATAAACAAAACAAGTCCAACATTATATCGTTTACTCGGCATTTTCTTGCCTTTGATAACTACAAACTGCGCAGTACTTGGTGTCGCATTATTAAATGTAAATCTCGCTCATAATTTAACAGAGTCTGTCGTTTATGGTTTTGGTGCATCTCTCGGTTTTTCCTTAGTATTGGTACTTTTTGCCGCACTTCGTGAACGTTTAGTCGCCGCTGATATACCTGCCACTTTTCGCGGTTCATCCATTGCTTTAATTACCGCAGGCTTAATGTCCCTCGCTTTTATGGGATTTACAGGACTTGTAAAATAATAAAATGATTTACCTTTTAATGATAATAACTCTGTTAATTTTATTTATTGGGTTCACTCAGTATTTTTCAGGAAAAAGAAAGAAATAATGACCTTTTTATTCATCGTAATTACGCTACTCGCTTTAATTTTCGGTGCGATTTTGGGCTTTGCATCAATCAAGCTCAAAGTGGAAGCTGATCCTGTCGTAGAGAAAATTGATGCTATTTTACCGCAAAGCCAATGTGGGCAATGTGGTTATCCTGGTTGTAAGCCTTATGCTGAAGCCATTTGCAATGGCGATGAAATCACAAAATGTATTCCAGGTGGTCAAACAACTATCGTAAAAATTGCCGAAATTTTAGGGGTTGATGTACCAACAATGGAGGGCATAGAAGAACCTATCGAAAAAGTTGCTTTTATTGATGAAAATATGTGTATTGGCTGCACAAAATGTATCCAAGCCTGTCCCGTTGATGCCATTATTGGTACAAATAAAGCAATGCACACGATCATTCCCGATCTTTGTACAGGTTGCGAGCTTTGTGTTGCGCCCTGCCCGACAGATTGTATTTTAATGATTCCCGTGAAAAAAAATATTGATAATTGGGATTGGAAATTTGATGCAAAACTCGTTATTCCAGTAATGAATGTCGATGGCTCTGAAAAAAAATTGGTTGTGGGGGAATAAATGGCGGACGTATTATCTCGTTTCAATTCCGGTAAATTATGGGATTTCAAAGGTGGCATTCATCCACCAGAAATGAAATCTCAATCTAATTCACAGCCATTACGCTATCTGCCTCTCGGCACGGATTTTTACATTCCACTCAAACAGCACCTAGGAACAACAGGCAATCTTTTAATAAAAGAGGGCGATTACGTCTTAAAAGGACAAGCCTTAACAAAAGGCGATGGCTTGCGTATGTTGCCAGTTCACGCGCCCACTTCTGGCACAATTAAATCGATTAAACCTTATGTTGCCACGCATCCTTCAGGTCTTGATGAACCCACAATTCATTTACAGGCGGATGGTTTAGATCAATGGATCGAACGTAATCCTATTGATGATTTTTCAACGCTATCGTCAGAACAACTTATTCACAAAATTTATCAAGCAGGTATAGCAGGTTTAGGCGGTGCAGTATTCCCAACTGCTGCCAAAATTCAGTCAGCAGAGCAAAAAGTCAAACTCTTAATTATCAATGGTGCAGAATGTGAGCCTTATATCACTTGTGATGATCGTCTTATGCGTGAACGCGCTGATGAAATCATAAAAGGCATTCGTATTTTACGTTATATATTGCACCCTGAAAAAGTTGTCATTGCCATTGAAGATAACAAACCAGAAGCCATATCGGCAATCCGCACAGCACTACAGGGAGCAAATGATATTAGCATTCGAGTTATTCCAACAAAATATCCTTCAGGTGCTACCAAACAACTGATTTATTTGCTCACAGGGATAGAAGTGCCAAGCGGTGCGCGTTCATCCAGCATTGGCGTATTAATGCAAAATGTGGGAACAATGTTCGCAATAAAAAGAGCAGTTATAAATGACGAGCCTTTAATTGAGCGTGTTGTCACCCTTACTGGAAATAAAATCGCTGAAAAAGGCAATTATTGGGTGCGTCTTGGCACACCCATTTCCCAAATATTGAGCGATGCGGGCTATCAATTTGACAAGCATTTTCCCATATTTGCAGGTGGGCCAATGATGGGGCTAGAGCTTCCAAATCTAAATGCGCCTGTGACAAAACTTGTCAATTGTTTACTTGCGCCAGATTATCTTGAATATGCCGAACCTAAAGCAGAACAGGCTTGTATTCGTTGTTCTAGCTGTTCTGATGCCTGCCCAGTAAATTTAATGCCACAACAACTTTATTGGTTTGCACGCAGTGAAGATCACAAAAAATCGGAAGAATACGCTCTCAAAGATTGTATTGAATGTGGAATTTGTGCCTACGTATGCCCAAGCCATATTCCTCTAATTCAATATTTCCGCCAAGAAAAAGCTAAAATCTGGCAAATAAAAGAAAAACAAAAGAAATCAGATGAAGCCAAAATTCGCTTTGAAGCAAAACAAGCACGGATGGAACGTGAAGAACAAGAGCGTAAAGCACGTTCACAACGTGCAGCACAGGCTCGCCGTGAAGAATTAGCACAAACTAAAGGGGAAGATCCAGTCAAGGCGGCACTCGAACGCTTGAAAGCGAAAAAAGCCAATGAAACAGAATCAACGCAGATTAAAACACTAACCTCAGAAAAAGGAGAAGTTTTACCTGATAACACAGATTTAATGGCACAACGTAAGGCACGCCGTTTAGCTCGTCAGCAAGCAGCATCTCAAGTCGAAAACCAAGAACAACAAACTCAACCAACCGATGCGAAAAAAGCAGCAGTTGCAGCCGCACTTGCTCGAGCAAAAGCAAAAAAACTTGCTCAAGCAAGTAGCACCACCGAAGCCATTTCAAACGCTCAAACCGTAGAAAATGAAGTAGAAAAAACAAAAAGTGCGGTAGAAAAAACACAAGAAAATTCAACCGCACTTGACCCTAAAAAAGCAGCCGTAGCCGCAGCGATTGCCCGTGCAAAAGCAAAAAAACTTGCGCAAACAAATAGCACCAGCGAAGCTATTTCAAACGCTCAACCCGCAGAAAATGAAGTAGAAAAAACAAAAAGTGCGGTAGAAAAAACACAAGAAAATTCAACCGCACTCGATCCGAAAAAAGCAGCCGTAGCCGCAGCGATTGCTCGGGCAAAAGCGAAGAAACTGGCAAAAACACAAGCAACGTTAGAAAATAATCAGGAATAAAATAATGTTTAAAATGGTTAGCTCCCCACATACCCATTCGGGAAAACTCACAGCGCGTATTATGCTTTGGGTCATTTTGGCAATGATGCCCGCTTTTTTCACGCAAATTTATTATTTTGGATTTGGCGTGGTGATTCAATCCGCATTAGCCATTGGTACGGCAATCATTGCGGAATTTATTGCAATAAAATTACGAGGTAAAAAACCGCTCAATTATCTTTCAGATTTCAGCGTAGCCCTGACTGCGTTAATTTTGGCAATGGCTATTCCACCTTATGCACCTTATTGGGTCATCATCATTGGAACACTCTGTGCAGTTTTATTAGGTAAACAGGTTTATGGGGGTTTAGGGCAAAACCCATTCAATCCTGCGATGATTGGTTATGTAATTCTTCTAATTTCATTCCCATTACAAATGACAACTTGGATGCCACCAATTAATTTATTACAGGAACCACCGACTTTTTCAGATACTTTTTCATTAATATTTTCAGGCTTAACCACTGATGGATTTACGCTTTCACAACTTACACATAACATTGATGGCATCACCCAAGCAACGCCTTTGGATAGCGCAAAAATTTTCTATAAAAGTCACAATCAATTAAGTGATTTTTATGAATTAATTAAACTGCCGATTTTTATGGGTAATGGAACCGATTTTGCTCAAGGCTGGTGGCAAATCAACGTGGCTTTCTTAGCGGGCGGAATTTTCCTTATTTTAAAACGTGTCATTCACTGGCAAATTCCAGTGGCGATGCTTGTCACCTTTTTCTGTTTAGCCACCGCGACCGCTTTTACTGGTTTCACACATTTAAGTGCGATTAGCCAACTCGTTAGTGGTGCAATGATGTTTGGTGCATTTTTTATTGCAACAGATCCTGTCACAGCCTCCATTACACCACGCGGAAAAATTATTTTTGGCGCATTAGTGGGGTTATTTGTTTATCTCATTCGTTATCACGGAAATTATCCAGACGGCGTGGCATTCGCCATTTTATTAAGTAATATTTGCGTCCCACTTATCGATCATTACACACGTCCGCGCGTATCTGGTTATCCGACAAAAGGAAGAAAATAATGGGTACAGTAAAAATCACATCGCGTTATGGCATATTGTTAGGCTTTATTGCCCTACTTTGCACAGCAATTTCTGCAGGGATTTATTTCCTAACCAAAGATAAAATTGATGCGGTAATCGCAGCACAACAGCGAGAATTACTTCTACAAGTTATCCCACAAGATTATTTCAACAATAATTTGCTAGAAAGTGCGGTTATTCCTCAAGATAAAAATTTTGTGGGTATCCAAAAAATTTATTTTGCGAAAAAAGATGGAAATATTTCTGCCTATGCCTATGAAACCACCGCACCAGATGGTTACTCTGGTGATATTCGCTTGCTTGTGGGATTAGATCCGAAAGGCGAAATGTTAGGCGTACGAGTAATCGAACATCACGAAACACCAGGCTTAGGCGATAAAATTGAACGCCGAATTTCTAACTGGATTTTAGGTTTCACAAATCAATCGATTAATGAACATAATTTAAGCGAATGGGCGGTAAAAAAAGATGGCGGAAAATTTGATCAATTTTCTGGTGCAACCATTACACCTCGCGCAGTGGTTAATCAAACTAAACGCTCAGCATTAATCATGCTAAATAACCAAGCCTTGTTACAACAGCTTTCAACACAAGTGAAATAATATGACAGATTTAACTGAAAAAAATACCGCACTTGAAGAAGAAAAAATAGAAAGTGCGGTTGAAAATCAACAAAAATCCATCTGGAAAGAAATTTTTGCTCAAGGAATTTGGAAAAATAACCCTGCGGTTGTCCAACTTCTCGGGCTTTGTCCACTTTTAGCGGTGTCTAGCACCGCCACCAACGCGCTTGGTTTGGGTTTAGCAACAATGCTTGTACTCACTTGCACAAATACGGTCATTTCCCTTTTCCGTCAATATATTCCTAAGGAAATCCGTATTCCAATCTACGTGATGATCATTGCAACCACAGTAACAGCGGTTCAACTTTTAATGAATGCTTACACTTATACGCTTTATCAATCACTGGGGATTTTTATTCCATTAATTGTGACCAACTGTATTATTATCGGTCGCGCAGAAGCATTCGCCTCAAAAAACAGCTTACTCCATTCCATCTGGGATGGGTTTTCAATGGGATTAGGAATGGCACTTAGTCTAACCATACTCGGCGCATTACGTGAAATTATTGGACAAGGCACGATTTTTGAGGGCATAGAAAATCTATTCGGAGAACAAGCAAAATTTTTAACGCACCATATTTACCATACAGACAGTAGCTTTTTACTTTTCATTCTGCCACCAGGCGCATTTATAGGCTTAGGCTTGCTCCTCGCCATAAAAAATCGAATTGATAATATAAAAAAATAAAGCAACCAAATCTTGCCTTCCCCTGCTTGCGGGGGAAAGTGTCACAAAGTGACGGAAGGGGGCTTACAGTCTTCTAAACAGATAATTCCAATAAATTAAATAGGCTAATTTCTACAAAAATATGAACAAAACAAAAAGAATCGAAATACTCACAAGATTACGAGAGCAAAACCCCCACCCGACCACAGAATTACAGTATAACTCGCCCTTTGAATTATTAATTGCGGTCATTCTATCGGCACAAGCAACCGATAAAGGCGTGAATAAAGCAACAGAAAAACTATTCCCCGTGGCAAACACGCCTCAAGCGATTTTAGATTTAGGATTAGATGGTTTAAAAAGCTATATTAAAACTATCGGGCTTTTTAATAGCAAAGCAGAAAATATTATCAAAACTTGCCGAGATTTAATCGAAAAGCACAACGGCGAAATCCCCGAAAATCGTGAATCCTTAGAAGCATTAGCAGGTGTCGGACGAAAAACAGCTAACGTGGTTTTAAACACAGCATTTGGTCATCCAACTATTGCGGTGGATACCCATATTTTCCGTGTATGCAATCGAACTAATTTTGCAGCGGGTAAAGATGTGGTAAAAGTGGAAGAAAAGCTGCTTAAAGTCGTACCTAATGAATTTAAAGTGGATGTTCATCATTGGCTAATTTTACACGGACGCTACACTTGTATCGCACGTAAACCACGTTGCGGATCTTGCATTATCGAAGATCTTTGTGAATATAAAGAAAAAGTTGAATTTTAATTTTGCGGTAAAACAGCCTAATTATTTACCGCACTTTTTATTAAAAATAGGATAAAAAATGACAACAAATAATAAACAGCGACAAACTTGGTCGAGCCGCCTCACTTATGTAATGACGGTCGCAGGCGCAACGGTCGGTTTCGGTGCAACTTGGCGTTTCCCTTATCTTGTGGGTGAAAATGGTGGCGGTGCTTACGTTCTACTTTTCTGTATCGCAATGATTGTAATCGGCATCCCAATGATTTTAGTTGAAAACGTGATAGGTCGCCGCTTACGTGTAAATTCCATTGATGCATTCGGCGATAAAATTCTCGACAAAGGAAAAGGCATTTCTAAATATTGGAAAATATTAGGTTATATGGGCTTACTCGGCGCATTTGGCATTATGGCGTATTATATGGTGCTTGGTGGTTGGGTTATTTCTTATATCATTAGCCTAATCAGCGGTACATTAGACATTTCAGCCCCCATCACAAAAGACATTGCCAAAAATTTCTACGATCTTCATATCGGCAATAGCCCTTATGAAATTATATTCTACACCCTCTTATTTGTTATCGTGAATTACATTATTTTAGCTAAAGGGATCATTGGTGGAATTGAACGTTCGGTAAAATATTTAATGCCATTACTATTTATCTTCTTAATTGGAATGGTAATTCGCAACGTAACATTACCGGGCGCAATGGAGGGCATTACATTCTATTTAAAACCTGATTTCAGCAAAATTACCCCACAATTATTTATCTTTGTTTTAGGGCAAGTCTTCTTCGCATTAAGCCTTGGTTTTGGTGTATTAATTACCCTTTCCAGTTACTTAAATAAAGAAGAAAACTTAATCCATACCGCAGTTATTACAGGTTTCACCAACACAATTATTGCCGTACTTGCTGGCTTTATGATCTTCCCATCACTTTTCACCTTTGGGATTGAACCAAACGCAGGCCCAACTTTAGTATTCCAAAGTTTACCTATCGTATTCTCTCACTTATGGGCGGGTAAATTCTTTGCAATTATTTTCTTCGGCTTATTATTAATTGCCGCACTAACGACTTCCATCACAATTTATGAAGTGATCATTACCGCATTACAAGAAAAACTCAGAATGCGCCGTGGCAAAGCGATTATCTTAACCCTTGGTGGGATTTTTGTATTAGGCAATATTCCAGCCATTTTAGGCGATAATGTATGGAAAAATGTCACCATTTTCGGCAAAAGCATTTTTGATTTCTATGATTATGTCAGTGGAAATATTCTCTTTATGCTGACCGCACTTGGCTGTGCTATTTTCGTTGGTTTCGTGTTAAAAGATGAAGCCCAAAAAGAACTTTCTTCAACAAAATATTCAACTTTCATCAAAATTTGGTTTAACTACGTGAAATTTGTTGTACCCTTGATCATCTTAGTTATCTTTATCAGCAACCTGTTCTAAAAATTAAAAATGCGGTAAGGCGACTACATCACCGACACCGCTTTAATTTGAACATAGACATCTTGCCCAACAGCAAAACGTAGTTCATTTTGCGCCCATTTACTGATACTTGCCCAAATCTTATGCCCTTCCACTAATACGGCAAGATCCACTCGAGAATCTTGTATCTCAATTTGTGTAATTTTGCCACGTAAAATATTACGGATGCTTGTTTGTTCTGGCTTTTGTAGCGTGATAGAAACATCTGAACTATAAATACAAACTCGCACTCGCTCGCCTACATTTGCAGGCACTTGATGAATCCAAAGCACTTGTTCGCCTAGCGAAAGTGCGGTCATTTTATAAGGTGGATTATGCAAATGAACAGGCAAGGCAAGTACACTGCTCTGTTCGTTTTCCCCTTTCCAAGGGGCAAAAATAGGGCTATTCCAAATTTTTTCTACGCTGTCATAGGCTTTCACAATGCCGTTTTCCATCAATACGACCCGATCAGCTAAACGCAACAGTTCGTCCAAGCTATGTGTAACATATAAAATCGGGATATTAATTTCTTTAGAAAGACGTTCCAAATATTGCATTAGCTCACGTTTGCGGGGAACATCAAGGGCAGAAAGTGGTTCGTCCATCAGTAAAATATCAGGATCAGTCAGCAGCGCACGCCCTATTGCCACACGTTGTTTCTCTCCGCCAGAAAGCGTAAGCGGATAACGCTTTAATAAATGAGTAATACCGAGAAGATCGACAATATAATTAAAATCATCTTGCGAGACATTTTTCATGCCATAGCGCAAATTACCTTTCACTGTGTAGTGAGGAAATAAGCGTGCATCTTGGAACACATAGCCAATTTTACGCAAGTGGGTCGGCAATGATTCTTGGCTTTCCATATCCACTAAAGTGCGGTCATTTAAACGGATGAATCCTTCGTCTGGTTGTATCAAGCCACTGACAAGATTAATCAGCGATGTTTTGCCTGAGCCAGACAAACCGAAAATAGCTGTCACACCTTGATCTGGTACTTGTATATTCGCTTGCAAGGCAAGTTGCCCGAGCTGTTTTTTCACATTAATCTGCAACATTTCCTTGTCCTAATTTTTTCTGCATCCGCTTGCTCAACCACTCTGACAATAGCAAAGAAATCAATGAAAGAATGATAGCAAATAAACATAAGCGAGCGGTTTGTTCTTCTGCACCGGGTGTTTGAATAAAAGAATACATCGCAAGTGGAATCGTTTGAGTTTCGCCTGCAATGTTCGATACAAAGGTAATGGTCGCGCCAAATTCTCCTAATGATCGTGCAAAACCAAGCACGAGTCCAGCTAAAACTCCCGGTAAAGAAAGTGGCAAGGTTATTGTAAAAAATACACGCCAAGCGGAAGCGCCCAATGTTTGCGCCGCTTGCTCCAATTTAATATCAATATTTTCTAAAGAAAGTCGAATCGCGCGAACAACCAATGGGAAGGCAACTACGGCGGAGGAAAGCACCGCCCCCTTCCAACTAAAACCAAAAGATAAGCCAAACCACTGATATAAATACTTACCAATGAAACCATTGCGTCCCATTGCCACAAGTAATAAATAACCGATAACCACAGGTGGCAATACTAAAGGCAAATGAATGACGCCAGTAATCAGGGATTTTCCATAGAAGTTTTTACGCGCTAATAGCCATGCCACAAAAATGGCTAACGGCAAACTCCAAAGCATGGAACTAACAGCGACACTCAAACTTAAATTAATCGCTGAGATTTCCATTGGAGTTAGATTAAAAAATGAAAAAATTTGGGTAAGCAAAATGAATAGCCTCTGTTTAAATACCTGATTGATGGGAAAATTCCCACATTTTCGCGAGAGATATAATAACGCTAATAACAAAGGGCAGAAATATCTGCCCTTAATAAATGTTAAAATGCCATCTTATTTTGCAGAGAAACCATACCCTACAAGCACTTTCTTCGCAGCATCTGATTCTAAATATTTCAAGAAATCGCGAGAATCCGCATTATCATGACCTTTTACAATAGAAACGGGATAAACAACCGGTTTATGGCTATCTGCAGGGAACACTGCAACAGCTTTAACTTGTTGGCTAATTTTTGCATCAGTGCTGTACACAATACCGTAAGGTGCTTCTGCACGTTCAACTAAAGCTAATGCGCCACGCACATCTTTAGCACGCGCTAAACGATCTTGCACTTTATCCCATAAATTTAATTTGGTTAATGCTTCTTCTGCATATTGCCCCGCTGGTACATGCGCAGGATCGCCAACAGATAAATAGCTATCTTTTAATGCATTGATCCATTCACCTTTTGCAATATCCACAGAATTTACCGCACTTTTTGCTGGTGCGATTAATACTAAATCATTGCCCACTAAAACTTTTTCAGTTTCCTTCACAGTTAAGTCTTTTTCAGAAAGATATTTCATCCATTTATTGCTTGCAGAGACAAAAATATCCGCTGGCGCACCTTCTTCAACTTGTTTTGCTAAAGTTGAAGAAGAAGCGAAAGAAAATACCACTTCATTTTTCGGATTTTGTTTTGCGTAATCTTTTACTACTTGTTGTAAAGCATCTGTCATTGAAGCCGCTGCAAATACAGTCACTTTAGCGGATGCCGCAAAAGAAAAGCCTAATCCTGCGATTAAAAGTGCGGTTGAAATTTTAGTTAATTTTTTCATGAATCATCTCCTACGATTAAACGTTATTTACTTGATTATATATTGAAATAAATAACAATCATATAGCAAAAGAAAAATTATTTAGTAAAATATATAACGCTTAGGCTTACCACTTAGGATTACTTAGGAACAGCAAAATGAAAAACACCGAAATTTTACTCACAATTAAACTTCAACAAGCACTTTTTATCGATCCAAAACGAGTGCGTTTACTCAAAGAAATTCAACAATGCGGTTCAATTAATCAAGCAGCGAAAAATGCAAAAGTGAGCTATAAAAGTGCGTGGGATCATTTAGAAGCCATGAATAAAATCAGCCCTCGCCCATTGCTGGAACGAAATACAGGTGGAAAAAATGGCGGAGGTACGGTGCTTACCACTTATGCCGAGCGTTTGCTCCAGCTTTATGATTTATTAGAACGTACGCAAGAACACGCTTTTCATATCCTACAAGATGAATCCGTGCCGTTAGATAGTTTACTCACGGCAACCGCACGTTTTTCTTTACAAAGTAGCGCACGCAATCAATTTTTTGGGCGAGTGGCACAACAACGAATCATTGACTCTCGTTGCGTTGTGGATGTGAATGTGCAAGGATTACCAACGCCGTTGCAAGTTTCTATTACCACAAAAAGCTCGGCTCGTTTGAAACTGATTACAGAAAAAGAAGTGATGCTGATGTTCAAAGCTCCTTGGGTAAAAATCAGTGAACAACCATTAGCAAATCAACCGAATCAGTTCCCCGTAAATATCAAATCACTAAATGAAGAAGAAGCCATCCTTCAATTTGCTGAAAGCGACATTGAATTTTGTGCCACAGTCCACCAGCCAAATCAATGGCAAATCGGGCAACAGGTTTGGATTCATATTGATCAAGAGCAAATTATATTAGCGACGCTGGGGTAATTCAGATATATAATACGTAAATTCAATACTTATATTTATTGTTTTCTGAACTAAAATAACCTCAAATCAAACAAAATTTTAAATAAAATATTTAATTTCATCGTATTTCCTATTTACGTAAAAAAGTTTGATAAAGGTTTTTTAATAACGAGGTTGGCAATAAACGAGAACCAAAACGCAATGCAAAAGTAAATAATCCAGATAACAAACCCTGAATTCCCAAACGGTATTTCAATTTGAACAAACGCCATTCTGCTTTAGCTTGATTGACGCCACGACGGCGGCTTACCATGCCATTTCCGACTCGAGCATAAACTAAAATATCTGGCAAATTCGCCATATATAAACCTTGTGCGACAAGTTTGATCCACAAATAATAATCTTCTTGAAGATCTTCATATCCACCACAATTAATGACCGCACTTTTTTGATATGCCACCGTCATGTGATTAAACGGACAACGTTTTTGCGTGAACTTAATAATTTCTTGAGCCGACGTTGGCACATTACGATATGCCACAATATCATTTACATTTTTACCAAATTCAGCAATTTGTCCGCCAAAAATGATGGTTTCAGGATGCTGTTCAATAAACGCTACTTGCTTTTCAAAACGCTCAGGCACGCAAATATCATCGGTATCCATACGGAAAACCCAGTCATAATCACAATGCAATAACCCCTCGTTTAAGGCTTTGCCTAATCCTCGATTTTGCGACAATTTAACTAATTTTAATGGCAATTTTGTTTCAAATTCTGTCACAACAGATTCTAATTCTGGCGTTACAGCTCCATCAAATACCAAGACAATTTCATCTGCTTGACGAGTTTGAGCCACAAGACTTTCAAAACACTCCCGCAAGAATTGAGGATTTTCCTTAATATATAAGGACATAAGGACTGAAAATTTCATTTTATTTTCCCAACCGTTTTAAATTAATAGCTAATTTTGGCGAAATTAAAATAACCAAAGTAATAATAAATTGCTTAATGCTTTTTGTTTTCTTAAAAATATCAAAATAATATTTTGCCGCTTTACGCGATAAATTCATGATATGGGGATAAGCCAAAATATAGCTCGCGTTAATATCAAAATTACGAGCTTGCTCTACCGTTTTCACATAATGCTCACGAATATAATCAATGGCTTTTTGCGTATTAGTGGTATCCGTAGACACACTTGAGCGTTTAGTATGGAAAGTACAATAAGTTAGTGGTTCATTAATTTTATAAGGGGTAAAACTTGGCTCTTGTAACAGTTTTAACAAGAAATCATAGTCTTCCAAAGAACGAAGTGCGGTGGATAATCCACCTATTTTTAAAAACATCTCTTTTTTAATCGCAACCATTGGCATGCCACCAATCTTATTGGCTAACAAAATACGTTCTGTCGAGATTTCTTGGGGTTCAATCGGTTGAGTCACATAAGTAAACCCTTCATTGACCATTTCACATTTAGCTGGATGATAAATAAAATTAATGTCTGGATTTTGCTCAATCACTTGTAGTATTTTTTCAGATTTTTCTGGCATAAAACGATCATCATCATCGAGAAAAAGCAACCAATCTCCCTTTGATGCACGCGCACCAATATTGCGACTTTCTGCTGCACCTTGATTGGTTTCGTTACGAATCACTGTAACTGGAAAAGAATAGCGTTGCTCAACGACTACTCTCTCTTTGGAGTAATCATCCACAATAATTACTTGAAAATTACTCGATGTTTGTTGAGTTAAACTTTCTAATAAAGCTGGCACTTCTGCTTTTCGATTATAAGAAGGCACAATAATGCTTAACATAATTCCTTCCTTTAATTAGCCAAATTTTTCTTAATCGCAAAGATTTTTTTCAATGGATATTTCATTAATTTTTTAAGTAAATTATTGGATAAAGATCCACGAACACTTTCTAAATTGCTTATCAATACAGGATTTTCAATTACCATGAGAGGGCGAACCACTTTATTTCTTATATTAAAATTCTGTTCAAAGAGTAAAAAATCATCCGCTAACCAAAATGGTTTATTTTGGGAAATTTGCTGGATAAATCTTCTTGCGGCTGATTTTTTTATAAGATAACCCACCGTGCCAGCAAAATAACTTTTATAAGGGAAAGCGTAATTTACATTGCCTGTTTTTTTGCATAGAAAAGAAAAAGTTGTGGGATAATTAATTTCTAAATCAGTATCATTGAAATTATTAATTTTTGACTGTCCAAGCAATATAATTTCAGCCTCAAGTTTTTCTGATAAAAGTGCGGTTAAATTTTGCTGAAAATCTGAGTGGAATAAAGCATCGTCTTCACAGACTAACGCATAGCTATCTTCAGCAATATCGTTGTCTTCAACAATTTTTTGATATACCGAAAGATGGCTTAATGTACAACCGATCTCGCCCTTAGTCACATTACGAAAATAATATGCTTTAAATTGTTCAATATTAAAAATAGCAGCTAATTCATCCCAATCTTTTTGCATGGTATTAATGGCCGAAAACACTTGGAAATCCTCAGTATTTTTTTGAGAAAAGAATAATTCCCGACGTTGAATATCTTTATCTAAAGAGATCAAATATTTTTTTAACATAAAATTATTCCTTATAAAATCCCTTTCCATTCTTCAATAATTTTCTCAATGCCATAATCTTCACTCATTAAACGAGATTTGTCTGACATTTGTAGATAAAGTTCAGGATTATTCATTAATAAATCTAAACCTTTAACCATTTCTTCAATATTATTTTTTTCACAAAGAAAACCATTTTCTTTATGTTCCACTAATTGCTTTACGCCAGGAGAACAATTAAAGGCAACAATAGGTAAGCCAAATGCCATCGCTTCAATAACGACTAAAGGCAAGCCTTCTGTTTGTGAAGGTAAACAATAAATTGAACTGCTTTCATAATAAAAAGAAACATCATTAGTACGAGGAATAAAATTAACTGAATCTTCAATATTCAATGCTTTAGCAAGATTTTTTAAATTTTCTTCTTCCTCGCCAGAACCCACTATTTTTAAATTCCAATCTGGATATTTTTTTGCCAAAACTTGCCAAACTTTTAATAAATAATCAAAACCTTTATAAGAAAATAAATGCCCTACAGATAAAATAGTTTTATTTTCCCATTTTGCTAATTTATTCTTTGGCAAAAGCGTATTTGGATTAGCAATAGTGATTATATTGTTCGTTTTAAATTTTTCTTGCCACAGCGTTTTTTCTGCTTCTGTCAATGTAACTATTTTATCGCAAGTTGTTACAGCTAAATATTTACCGAGCGTGCGAACGAGACGATTGCCCGTAAAATTAAAAGAATAATGCTCCCATAAAATATGTTTTATATTTAAATTAACCAACGCCAAAGCAGAAAAAAGCATAATTGCACCATCAACCACAATTAAGGTATCCAGCTGTAATTCTTTAACTAATTCTCTTAATTTTTTAGTGATAGAAAAATAATCTTTTTTCAATGAATAGGGCAATTTATTCATTGCGTAAATATTAATTTTTTCATCAACTTGGAAAAAAGGCTTGTTACCGCCAATGCTAATAAAAGAAACATCATATCCCTGTTTAGCAAGAGCATTAACAACATTAATGGAAACTCGCTCCGTTCCACCCGCACTTTCGATATTCATAATAAAGAAACCAATTTTTTTCATTTTAAATTTCCTTATAAATCGTTAATCCAAGGTCTGGAAATGAATCGTAACAGAATTGCCATCTTGGAATACTCGTTCTAATAAAACGAATTTCTACATTAGGATGACTTAACAAATTAAATGCAACAGAACTGAAGAACGTATAAATAATTACTTTTTTATTTGATAAATGTTTAAATACGTAATCTTCAAAAATTAATTCAGATTCAACATAATTTACCCCATCAACTCGATAATCTTCTGCTGGATGAGGGAAATAATAGCCAAAAGGAATCTGATCTTTTAATTTTTTTATTAATGAGATATTTTCCTCTTTTGTATTTAACAATGGTTGCCCAATAAAAAATGAGACCTCACCATCTATCTCGCAATCTATTTGATTATCCCATAAAGAAATTGGTTCAATATTAGAAACAATATTTTTGTAATTAGGATAAACCGTATAATGTTTTTTTATTTTTTTAAATAATTTATTTACACTATATTTATCGCCAATAAAGGCTTTAATCAGTTTATATTTAAATGTGTCAGGCTCTCTCAATAAATTAGGATGTGGGAAAATATTATCTGAACCATCATCAAAGGTATAAAGCTCTTTAAATGAAACATGACTAAGATAAGTTTGTAGCCATAATGAATTAAGATTGGCGAGAAAAACCTTATCAAAACCTTTGTGCGTAATTTTATTCTTAAGCTGGCGCATTAACTTTAGGGAATCGAAACCTTTTAGATCTTTTCCCGTATCAATATTCATCGAATCATTACAAACTTCTGCTAATTTACTCGCATACAAGGTTCTTTTTTTATCCCATACACCACCAAACATGATGCCAAAGAATTGCTCGTTAGGATGTAATTCAATTATTTTTCTCGCAATTAATACTTGCAATGGTGTACAACAAAGAATGAGATTCATAGGGTTTTACTCACTTTAGATGTCATAAAATAAAGAATAGGAATAATGGAAAGCGAACCAATAATTCCAGCATAAGGGATATATTTAATTTCTGTAAAAGTTAAAGCTACAAGGCTTGCCACATAAATGATTGTAGATAAAACGGAACATTGGGAAATAAGTTTATTTTTCCCATAATAGAAAAGATAATTAACTAAAATCAAATAAGGAATACTTAATGTGGTCGAAATTAAAAATAAAATAAAATAATATTTCGTTCCCACAAATTGACTACCTAAAATCCAAACTAACACATCCTCAGGAATAATCCACATTATTAAGGCAGGAATAGGTATTAGCAAAAAGGAAAATAACGCCCATTTATGTAGCTGTTGAATAACTAATTTCTTTTGTTTTAAGGCTTCATAAAAATAGGGGATAATCGCTTTATTAAGTGCTTGAATTGCAATAGAAACAATTAAAGCAAGTTGAGCCCCCATAGCATAAAGCCCTAAATCTGTTTCACTGAATTTGTGATAAATAAAAATACGGTCTAACTGCCCTTTTAAGAAAAAACTTGCATAATGTAAAATAAGCGGTAATCCAAATCCTAAAATATAAAATAATGCGGATTGATAATGTTTAAATTGATATTTTTTAGATGTCGTACTCTTTCTGTAAAGAAAATAAGAAAAAAACCAGACGACTAAATTACTCAATAAAATTGCCAAAATTCTTTTTTCAACAAGATCATTTTGATAATACTCAAGCAATGCGACGGTAAATACAGCTCCCGTAACAGTAAGTGAAAATTGAATAAAAGCATAAGACCAAGCCTTTTTCTGGCATTGTCTTACACTTAGCTGAACATTTAAGAAAGATTGGAAAATTGAGGAAAGTGCAGCGTAAAATAATATTTCAGACTGAGCAATCCAACAGCCAATTAAAATAATACTGCCGATTATCGTGGTATAAGCATAGCCGGTATTTACCACTAAATTTAATGAACGTTTTCCGTAAAAATAAAAATAACGGGAAATTGCGCCTTCTTGAGTTAAAGAAACCACAATTAAAAATAAACTTAAAAAAGTTTGATAATAAGAAAGTGAGCCATACCCTTCTACGCCCAATTTACGGGATAAATAAGGCAAAAGCAAAAAAGGAACTAACTTTGACGATAATTCCCCAGCAAGGTAAATGGCACTGTCTTTAAAAACTTTCATAAATATCACCGCACTTTTGATGAATTCGAGCGTTCGTTTATCAAAAAATAAGGGGCTTATTTTAACAAAATCAACATAGACAAGCTATGACTAATCATTATAATGAAACCGCTCTATATCAAGGATCTTATCTATGTTAGAACTCGGAAAACTTCTTACCGCTCTTATCGCACCACCTCTTAATACCTTTGTATTACTGATTATTGCAACGATTCTTTATCGTGTTCATTTCAAAAAATTAGCCAAATTTCTTGCGATTATAAGTTTCACTTGGCTTTATATCATGAGTGCGCCTTTTACTGGTTTATTGCTAACAGATAATGATGACATTCCAGCCCTTACCCTAGATGAGTATAAACAAGCTCAAGCCATCGTCATATTAGGCGGTGGATCTTACCCAACCAAAGAGCTGTATGCAGAAACGGCTTCTGGCGCACCACAACTAGAACGTTTACGTTATGCGGCATTTTTACAAAAGGAAACGGGCTTGCCTATTTTAACCACGGGCTATTCTTTGATAGGCATTTCTGAAGGCTATTTAATGGCAAAAGAACTTAACCAATTCTTTAATGTGCCAACACAATGGATCGAAAATAAAGCCCGTAATACGGAAGAAAATGCCAGTTTCACTAAAAATATTTTAATTAAAGATCATATTCAAAAAATTATTTTAGTAACAAATCAATGGCATATGAAACGAGCCAAATATCTTTTTGAAAAACAAGGATTTGATGTACTTCCTGCTGCTGCAGCAAGCTATGGCAGCAAAGGAAATCTATCTGCAAAATCTTTTATTCCTGACTTAGGTGCGTTAAATAGCAATATGGTTTTATTAAAAGAGTGGATTGGTTATTGGAAAGCCCATTATGTAGAATAATTTGCTTATAAAACTCGATGACTTGTTGTTTGAAAAGAAAATTGTATTTGCTCATAAAAAATCTGCACCTTAGTTAGTTGTTTAGTCCAACTTTTGGAGTGCAGATCAATTCAAGGCTTTTTTATTATATTCAACATTTTATCTATAAGAAAAACCGAATCCCATAGAGATTCGGCTTTAATTATATTGTGTTTGAAAATTATACTTTCTGTATTATGACTTACGCTAATTCCGCACGTAATTTTTTGGTTACATCCACCATCACTTTTAATTGGTCGATGGTTTCTGTCCAACCACGTGTTTTTAAACCGCAGTCTGGGTTTACCCATAAACGTTCTTTTGGAATTACTTTTAATGCTTTGCGTAATAAGTGTTCAATTTCACCTGCGGTTGGTACACGTGGGCTGTGAATATCATACACACCTGGACCGATGTCATTCGGGTAGTTAAATTTCACGAAGGCATCTAATAATTCCATATCTGAACGTGAAGTTTCGATGGTAATCACATCCGCATCTAATGCAGCAATCGCTGGTAAGATGTCGTTAAATTCGGAATAACACATATGAGTGTGAATTTGCGTATCATCTTGCACGCCCATTGAGCTTAAACGGAATGCTTCGCCAGCCCATTGTAAGTATGCGTCCCAATCTGCACGTTTAAGTGGTAAACCTTCACGAATTGCTGGTTCATCGATTTGGATGACTTTAATGCCCGCTGTTTCTAAATCTAACACTTCATCAGATAATGCCACACCGATTTGTTTACATACGGTTGAACGTGGAATATCGTTACGCACAAATGACCATTGTAAAATAGTCACAGGGCCTGTAAGCATTCCTTTCATTACACGATTAGTTAAACTTTGTGCATATTGTGACCAACGTACTGTCATTGGCTCAGGACGAGTCACATCACCGTAAATCACTGGTGGTTTTACACAACGTGAACCGTAGCTTTGTACCCAACCAAATTTAGTGAAGGCAAAACCATCTAATAATTCCCCGAAATATTCCACCATGTCGTTACGTTCCGCTTCACCGTGAACTAACACATCTAAATCTAATTCTTCTTGGCGACGCACGACATATTCGATCTCTTTTTTCATTGCCGCTTCGTAATCTGCAAGGGATAATTCACCTTTTTTGAAACTTGCACGGGCGTGACGAATTTCAGTCGTTTGCGGGAATGAACCAATGTTTGTGGTTGGTAGAAGCGGTAAATTTAACCATGCATTTTGCTTAACAATACGTTCTGCAAATGGTGATTTACGTTGATCCGCACCTTTTGGCAAGTTTGCTAATCGTTCTGCCACTTCAGGGCGATGAATTTCTTTTGATGTTGCGCGTGCATCTGCTGCCGCTTGGCTTGCATCTAATGCCGCTTGTACAGACGCTCTACCATGATTTAAGGCTTGTTTTAATACATTTAATTCTTCTACTTTTTGTAGCGTGAAAGATAACCAGCTATAAAGTGCGGTATTTTTTTCTTTTAGTTGTACTTCCACTTCTAAATCAAATGGGGTGTGCAATAATGAACAGCTTGGTGCAATCCATAAACGCTCGCCTAATTTTGCTTTTAATGGCTCTAATACATCTAACACTTTGTTTAAGTTTGCACGCCAGATATTACGGCCTTCAATCACACCAGCTGATAATACTTTGCTGTAATCTTCAAATGCTGCAAGTTGTTCTGGTGCACGAACTAAATCTAAATGTAAGCCCGCAACAGGTAAAGCTTTTAATAACTCAGCGTGTTCTGCAACGGAACCAAAATAAGTAGCTAATAATAATTTTGCATTCACTTTGCTTAATTCAGCGTAAACAGATTTATAAGCTTCAACCCATTCTGCAGGTAAATCTAATGCTAATGCAGGTTCATCAATTTGAATCCACTCTGCACCTTCAGCTACTAATGCGTTTAAGATTTCAACATAAACAGGCACTAATTGATTTAATAAATCGAAACGGTTAAATGCTTCGCCTTTTTCTTTACCTAACCATAAGAATGTTAATGGACCAACAATCACTGGTTTGAAGTTTAAGCCTAACGCTTTTGCTTCACGGATTTGGTTTACATAATGTGCTGGATTAGCTTTGAATTGTGTATTTTTATGAAATTCAGGCACGAGATAGTGATAGTTTGTATCAAACCATTTGGTCATTTCAATCGCAAATTGATCTTTGTTACCACGTGCAAGTTGGAAATATTGATCAAGGGTTAAATTTTGACTATCAAAACCAAAACGAGCAGGAATTGCCCCTGTTGCCACTTGTAAATCTAAAATATGATCGTAGAACGTGAAATCGCCCACTGCAACGAAATCTGCATTCGCCGCAGCTTGATGTTTCCAGTTTTTTTCACGCAATGCTTTCGCTAAATCTAATAAATCTTGTTCAGATAATTCTTTACGCCAATAACGTTCTTGTGCAAATTTTAATTCACGTTTTGCCCCTACACGAGGAAAGCCTAAGATGTGTGCTGTTGTCATAATAACTCCCACTTTAAAGTAATTTTCTTAATCATTTAGACGGCTAAACGTCTATACCAATATAGAATGCTTGATCTTTATTTATTATGCAAACTTATTATTTTCAGGATTTGCATTAAATAAATTCATAATTAAACATTCCCCTATTTATTAAATAACAATGAATCAATTCAACTAATTTATCCCCTTAAAGCTAATCTCGCTTATGACTTAACAACCACCAAATCATCACAATGAAAAGCAAGCTCGGGATCAATGCGCCGAAAATGGCTGGAATACCATAAACCACGCTCATTTGTCCTAAAATTTCATTAACGACATAAAATAAGAATCCTACACAAATCCCAGTAACTATCCTTGCGCCTGCTGTCACGCTGCGTAGCGATCCAAAGATAAAAGATAAGGCTAATAACATCATTACGCCAACGGATATAGGCTGGAAAATTTTACGCCAAAACGTGAGTTCAAAACGACTCACATCTTGCCCTGTTTCACGCAGAAATGAAATGTAATGATATAAACCAGAAATAGATAATGATGTCGGGCGCAAAGAAACCGCACCTAATTTATCTGGCGTTAAACTAGTTTCCCAAGTTTCTAATAAATGATTCGTTGTAATGATTTCATCTTTTGTAATCGTTGAATGATTAACTTGACGCAATGTCCATTTAGCTTCATCTTCAGAATAACTCGCTTGGTTTGAATGTTTTAATTCTGTTAAATTATGCTGTTGATCAAAGGTATAAATATAAATATCATCTAATTTTGCATCATCCGTTACCCGCCTAACAAATACAAAATTATTACCATCTTTCGCCCACACGCCATTTTTTATTGAAAGTATAGAACCACCAGAAAGAGCCTTAGCGCGCATATCTCGTGCAAATTGTTCTGTTTGTGGAATTCCCCACTCCCCAATAATCATTGTAAATACTACTAATGGTAATGCAGTTTTCATCACGGCCATTCCAATTTTAAAGCGAGAAAATCCTGCTGATTGCATAACAACAAGTTCGCTTCTGCTAGCAAGATTACCTAGTGCAATTAATGCACCAAGCAATGCTGCCATAGGAAAGAAAGTTTCAATATCTTTCGGCATAGTTAAACCAGTAAAAATTACCGCTTGCCAAATATCATAAGTGCCTTTACCTACATTACGAAATTGTTCGACAAATTTAATAATCGCCGATAACCCCACTAAAGTCATTAAAGTAGCAAAAATCGCGCCAAGAATACTTTTTCCAATATAACGATCAAGGGTATTTATCATTTTGCCGATCCTTTCTGACTAAATAAATAGCGAAATTTATACATTATTTTACTGTCCCAGCTATTCAACACCACCGCAAGTAAGAAAAATCCGATATTAACAAGCGGCATTAAGAGTTCAGCCTCTAATTTTCCCGCTGCACCTGCAGATTTAAAAGAGCTTTGTAACAAGAAATAAATTAAATAGAGTAAAAGTGCGGGTAAAATTTTGGCAAATCTACCTTGTCGAGGATTTACGCGACTTAATGGTACAGCAATCAATGCCATTAATGGCACTGCCAAAATTAAGGTAATACGCCAATGCAATTCAGCTTTCGCAGAAGAAGAATCTAAATCGATAAGTTGAGATAATGTTAATTCTGCTGCTTCATCATTGGTATTTTCTGCTGCTTGATAACCTAAATAGGCGCGATATTCATCAAAATGTGTAATGCGAAAATCTGGCAAAACAGAAGTTCCTTCAACCCTTTTTGTATTTTTCAAATTTAATACTTGATCGCCATTTGGTAACGCAATTAATTCCCCTTTTTCAGCCGTTACCACTGAAGGTTTTGTTTGTTTTTGAGGAGTCATTTGAAATAAATAAACATTGCGGATTTGGTTATCTTTAATCTTATCAATAAATAACACAACGTTATTGTTGTTGGTAGAAATAAACTGACCTGAAGACAGCACGCCAACGGTTGGATTAGCCTTTGCATCTTCCACTATATTCACTTGTTTTTGAATTGCCCAAGGCGAAAGCCATAATGCGTTATAAGCGGCAATACCTGCTGTTAATAAAGACATCAGCAATGCCACTTTAACCAAAATCCGTTGCCCCACACCGCAGGCACGCATCACTGTGATTTCACTTTCAGCGTAAAGGCGACCAAAAGTCAGTAAAATTGCAATAAATAAACATAGCGGCAACATCAACTGAGCCATTGTCGGCATTCCTAAGCCTAATAAAGAGAAAACCAAATCAGCTGGCACATTCCCATTTGCCGCCGCACCTAATACACGTACAAACTGCTGACTAAAAAAAATCAATAGCAAAATTAGTAAAATTGCGATTTGGCTTTTGAAAACTTCTTTTATTAAATATCGAATTAAAATCATCTTATTTCGTTTGTTTTTCTAAATCTAAACGGGGGGAAAACTGGATAAAATCGGTCGCGTATGATACCTTATTTTCGCTGAATTAAACAGAAATTTAAGGACAACAAATGAAATATCAAGCAAAAAATACCGCACTTTCTCAAACCACTGATTGCATTGTTTTAGGCGTCTATGAAAATAATGAATTTTCAAAAAGTTTTAATGAAATCGATCAATTAACCCAAGACTATTTAAACGATTTAGTGAAATCAGGTGAGCTAACTGGAAAATTAGCCCAAATCGTTTTACTTCGTGATCTTCAAGGTTTATCTGCTAAACGCGTATTAATCGTTGGCTGTGGCAAAAAAGGAGAACTCACGGAGCCTCAATATAAACAAATCATCCAAGCTGTATTAAAAACGCTAAAAGAAACCAACACACGTGAAGTTGTTTCTTATTTAACTGAAATTGAATTAAAAGATCGCGATCTTTATTGGAATATCCGCTTTGCCATTGAAACGATTGAACACACTAATTATCAATTTGATCATTTCAAATCTCAAAAAACGGAAGCCTCTGTTTTAGAATCCTTCATCTTTAATGCGGATTGCGAACAAGCACAACAAGCCATTGCTCACGCCAATGCCATTAGCTCAGGCATAAAAGCAGCACGCGACATCGCAAATATGCCGCCAAATATCTGCAACCCTGCTTATCTTGCTGAACAAGCAAAAAATTTAGCAGAAAATTCTACCGCACTTTCATTGAAAGTTGTGGATGAAGAAGAAATGGCAAAACTTGGAATGAACGCTTATCTTGCCGTCTCAAAAGGCTCTGAAAACCGTGCTTACATGTCTATTTTGACATTCAATAATGCGCCAGATAAAAACGCAAAACCAATTGTACTTGTCGGCAAAGGATTAACCTTTGATGCGGGCGGTATTTCACTTAAACCTGCCGCTGACATGGATGAAATGAAATATGACATGTGTGGGGCTGCCTCTGTCTTCGGCACAATGAAAGCCATTGCAGAGTTGAATTTGCCATTAAACGTTATTGGTGTTTTAGCTGGTTGCGAAAATCTGCCTGATGGCAATGCTTATCGCCCAGGCGATATTCTTACCACTATGAATGGTTTAACCGTAGAAGTTCTTAATACTGATGCGGAAGGTCGATTAGTGCTTTGTGATGCCCTTACTTATGTTGAACGCTTTGAACCAGAGCTTGTTATTGATGTTGCAACCTTAACGGGGGCTTGTGTGGTTGCGCTTGGGCAACACAATAGTGGCTTGGTTTCTACAGATAACGATCTTGCCAATGCACTACTCCAAGCCGCAACAGAAACTACTGACAAAGCGTGGCGTTTACCATTAAGCGAAGAATATCAAGAGCAACTGAAATCGCCTTTCGCCGACCTTGCCAATATTGGGGGTCGCTGGGGTGGCGCAATTACTGCTGGTGCATTTTTGTCTAACTTCACGAAAAAATATCGCTGGGCACATTTAGACATTGCAGGTACGGCTTGGTTACAAGGCGCAAATAAAGGTGCAACTGGTCGCCCAGTTTCGCTATTAACCCAATTTTTGATTAATCAAGTTAAATAACCAAAAAACGAGGCACACGTTGCACCTTTAAATCGATTACTCTGCTAATTCGGTTTGCTCGTGTGCCATTAGTTCCTGACCCACATCATCAAGCAAACTTAAATAACGTTCATATTGTTTCAACATATCAGCAATCAATTCATCTTGATCCATATATTGAACATCGTAACCTACTCGTCCATCAAAAAAATAAGCGTAAGGTTCATAAGTAGTGCTATGCTGAATGTGCGGTAAATTTTCATCGTTAATTAATTGCTCTGACACTTCTCGCCCAACAGATCTAATACCATACATAAAATCTCTCATTGATTCTTTATGAATTACCAATTCCAAAGCTGGCTCTTCTTGTTCAAATAATCTGTTGATTTCTACACTTAAATTATATTTTCCTGTTAATTCTTGACGTAATTCTCGCATAGCGGGTAACGCCGTATTTTTAAGAAAACGTAAAATATCTTTCTCTTGCGTTTGGTTCATCATTTGCTCTAAATGTGATTTCCATTTATCGCCGCTCCAGAAAATGCTAGTTGGATTGACTTTAGTAGAAAAATATTTTTTATCCGCAATTAAGCCTTTCCATAAACTAAAACACATTACCAACATCAATAAAGCAAAAGGCAAGGCAACAATTAATGTCATTGTTTGCAAATTAGCAAGTCCACCAGATTGCATAAGTACAATCGCAACAACTGACATTAACGTTCCCCACATTATGGCTTGCCACGCAGGCGAAGCTAAACTTTTATCTCGAGATGCGATATTATTTAACACATAAATGCCTGAATCCGCTGAAGTGATAAAAAACAATGAAATCACTAATAAACTCACAAAGCCTGTTACTGTTGGCAAAGGCAGATAATTTAAAAATTTAAATAATAAAATTTCTGGGGAAGAAATAAATTCGCCAAGCCCGCCCGCAGCAATGCCATCATTTAGCCATACTGCTGTATTACCAAAAACAGTAAACCATAAAATACCAAATAAACTTGGAATAACTAATACACCAAAAATAAATTCACGGATAGTTCGTCCTTTAGAAATACGGGCAATAAATAAACCCACAAACGGAGCCCAAGAACACCACCAAGCCCAATAAAGCACAGTCCATCCACTAAACCAGCTAGTATGTTCTTGTTCATAAGCATAGGTTTTAAAACTGAGTTGCACTAAATTGCTGAAATAATTCCCCATATTGTCGCTAAATGCAGATAAAAGGTATAACGTAGGTCCTGCAATTAAAACAAAGAGAAGTAAACAAAATGCTAAAGTTAAGTTAATTTCACTTAATATTTTCACGCCTTTTCCAACACCAGAAATAGCAGAAAACACCGCTAAACACATCACCACAACAATAACGCCAACTTGTAAAGCAAAGCTGTTCTGGCTTATCCAACCTATTTGTTCAAGTCCTGCACCAAGCTGTGATGAACCGAAACCTAATGTAGTAATAATCCCAAACAATGTGGCAAGTAATGCCATAACATCAATCGCATCGCCGATTTTGCCATTAATACGATCTTTTAATAAAGGATAAAAACAAGAGCGCAACGCTAAAGGTAATTTATAACGAAACCCAAAATAAGCTAATGCTAAAGCAATGGTGCCATATACTGCCCACGCGTGAATGCCCCAGTGGAACAGAGTATGAAGTAAAGCCTCTTGTTGTTTATGTTCTGCAGAACCTGCTGTAATGTCAGAAAGATAATGGGTTAATGGTTCTGCTACGCCAAAAAACATCAACCCCACCCCCATTCCAGCGGCAAATAACATCGCAAGCCAAGATAAGAAACTAAATTCAGGTTCTTCTTCATCCTGCCCTAGTTTTATATTGCCAAGACTACTGACTGATAAAATTAATAAAAATCCTAAAAACACTGAAAAAGTGAGTACATAAAACCAACTAAAATTAGCAAAAATACCACTTTTAGCTTGATTCAATAATGCCTGTGTTTGCTCTGGCGCAATAAAAATCATTGCCATCAGTAACAACACAAAAAATAATGTAACGCCAATTACCAAAGGATTAAATGACGTTCTCTTTGTCATAAATTGAGATAAAGACAAACTTTTCCCCTTAACGATTAAGTGAATAGATTTAATAAAAATTGCCTAGAGGCAAAAATGTGTAATGGAACCACTACAAAGGACAGCACATAGAAATGCGATTTTGAAGGAAACGTTCAGTAGGAATTGAAGGATTGTTTCCAAAAACTTGTATATATTAACAAAATACAGCCATTATTTCAAATTAGCGAAAGCTAAAGTGAAAAGTGCGGTAAAATTTACAAAATAATTTACCGCACAAATATCATTTATTTTAAAGCCATTTCTACAAGGATATTATTGCTTTTAAGCCAATTCTTCTCCCCTCTTTTACAACGTTTTCTAACCGCACTTTAAATCCGTGTAATTCCGCAATTCGCATAACAATAGAAAGCCCCAAGCCACTTCCCTTTTCATTTTGCCCAGCTGGACGATAAAAACGCTGTCCAAGTTTTTTCAAATCTTCAGGTTCAACGCCACCACCATTGTCCTCAATAATAATCTGTGAGGATGAAATTTTTACTGAAACGATTGTATCTTCAGGACAATATTTAATAGCATTGTCGAGTAAATTTCTAAGCATCAATGAAACTAAAATTGATTGCCCTTGTTTTTGCTTTGGTTCAGTTTCTTTCTCAAAAACCAAGGTAATTTTACGTTTTTCTGCCACAAAATAACGCTCAGAAATTAATGATTGAACAATAGCTTCCCAATCAAGCAGCTGTAGTGTTTCTAAGGCTTGCAAATTATCCAAGCGGGAAAGCGTTAATAATTGTTCAATCAATTGCGAAGCCCGATCAATGCCTTGCGTTAAATGTAAAAGTGCTTGTTCTCGTAACGCTACATCATCGCCAGCTAGTTGTGCAACTTCAGTTTGAATACGCAATGCCGCCAATGGACTACGCAATTCGTGAGCTGCATCAGAAGTAAAACGGCGTTCGCGTTGCAACATAGCTGAAGTGCGGTCAAAAAATTGATTTAAATTTTTTACTAAGGGTAAAATCTCAACAGGTAGCCCCTCCGTATTCAGCAATGACACATCGCCAGATTTTCTCGTTTGTACTTCTTGGCTTAAACGTTTAATCGGTCGAAGTTCTTTATGAATCAACCATCCTAAAACAATGATCAAAATAGGCAAACTGGCAAACCAAATCCACATTTGCCCAAAAATCATTTCTTCAATTAAATCTTCACGGTAATCTAATTCTTGCCCTACTGCGATAACTAATTCTCCATTAGCTGCCGTACGCCAAAAAATTCGCCATTTATCGTCATCATCATAAATATTCGCATTATGAAACCCCATTTTATTATTAAAAATAAAACGTTTTCCATTTCGTCCATCACTAAATAAAAGTTTCCCTGTTTGAGAAAAAATAGCAAAGGCTAAGGCATCATCGTCATAACTTTTTTTTAATGCCGACTGTGAATTTTTATCTAGCTTTGTGCTAGATTCCAACAAAATAGCACTTAAATCAGAATTAGCGAGCCGTTCGGCAAAGAGAACTTGTTGTGCATCAAAAACTTTATTCACATCGTGACGTACTTGCCACCAAGCCACAAGCGTAGAACCAAACCAAACTAAAAGTGCGGTTAAAGAAAGCACGGAAATAAGACGCAAAGTGAGACTTCTATTTTTCATTTTTCAACTTGTCCCAGCGCATAACCAACACCGTGTACTGTTCGAATAAATTGTTTCCCCAATTTTTGGCGTAAATTATAAATATGCACATCCAATGCGCCACTGCTAATTTCTTCATCCCAACTGGATAATTTTTCTTCAATCGATGTGCGAGACAACACACGATCTTTATTCAACATAAATAATTCTAATAATTTATATTCACGGCTTGTTAAAGAAATGGGTTGATTATTCAGCCAAACGGAACGTTGATTCTGATCAAGCTTAACACCAGACTGTTCTATTACCGAATGATGATGTCCATAACGACGACGAATAAGGGCTTGTAAACGTGCGGCGACTTCAGCCAAAGCAAAAGGCTTGCAAAGATAATCATCTGCACCACTTTGTAAACCTTTAACTCGTTCATCTAAAGTATCGCGAGCAGTCAAAATTAATACGGGAACATCTTGATGATTAGATCGCCATTGTTGCAATACATCTAATCCATCAAGTTTAGGCAAGGTTAAATCCAATACCACCGCATCATAAGGCGCAGAGGTTAAAGCAGCCATTCCTGTTTTTCCATCGGTAAACCAATCCACCGCAAAACCAAGTTTGGTTAAACCAATCTGCAACCCATTGCCGATTAGATTATCGTCTTCTATCAATAAAATTCTCATAAAAAATTGACCGCACTTTATAAACAAAAATAGCGAGCTAATGCCCGCCATTTTGAAAGAATGATTATTCTACTTTTTCGATACGTAATACATCAAGCTCCGCTTTCTCAAAGACTTCATTATCCAATTTTCCATAAATTTTCACTTTATCCTTAGAATCTACGTTTAAACCATTCCAAACGCGTTTTTTAATTTCAATCTTGATTTGCCCAGTCCCATCAGTAAACCAAAACTCATCGTCATCAATTTGCTGAGTGATATTCCCCACTAAAGTAATCATTGAATTATCAGCCGCAGATAAAGCTTGTTTTACACTAATTGCAGCAGGGGCTGCTTGTTGAAAACCACCTTGACTATTATTGCCATTAAAACCAGCAAATGCTGAAGTGGTTGCTAATGCGAAGATTGTTGCTAATGCAAATTTTTTCATAACGTTTCCTTTTTAAGTTAGTTAATTTCAAGCTCCATTGCTTGGATGTGTGTATTAAAACAAATAAATCTTAATAAAAGATTAAGAGGACTATACTTTTTTGAAAAGACTTTATCAAGGCAATTTTGCGACCACTGCATAGCCTTCAATTAATCCTTCCACTTCATAAGCCGCACCTGCAGTAATGAAAGCTACCTTACCTTGTTTCAAAGAAAGTGCGGTCGTTTCTGAGCGTAAATTTAACTGCCCTTTCATTACTAATAAAATACTCGCACTTTGTGCTTTTAAATGATGTGTTTCGCCACATTCATATTGAATATTTTGCAAAGCGAAATCTTTTGCTGACGTGGCGTAAGTATACCCACGGTTAATTATAGTCGTTCCTCTTTGAGGAACTTCAAACTACCCCAACGGGGGTAGCACTTAAATTAGCCTAGGGTATACTTACCCTAGGTAACTATAATAAATAAAAAATCCGCACAAAGGCGGACTTTTTTACCGTAAACAAATTATTTCTTTAAGGCTAATACCACTGATTCTCCAGCCACTACTTCGCCTGATTTTTTTACGATACAAGAAATTTCGTCCATATTTGAAATTACGATTGGTGTTAAGACAGATTTTGCTTTTGATTCTAATAGCGCAAGATCAAATTCAATCACAGTATCGCCACGCTTAACAGATTGCCCTTCTTGCGCAATACGAGTAAAGCCTTCCCCTTTTAACTCAACAGTATCAATACCAAAGTGTACAAATAATTCTACGCCTTCTTTTGATTCCATTGAAAAAGCGTGATTGGTTTCAAAAATTTTACCAATCACACCATCCACTGGCGCAACGATTTTGTTACCAATAGGACGAACAGCAACACCATCACCAACAATTTTTTCAGAGAAAACCACATCAGGAACATCTTCAATATTAACGATCTCGCCAGAGATCGGTGCATAAATTTCAACTTCCACAGATTTGTTTTCTTTTGAACCAAATAACTTGTCAAATAAGCCCATTTTAATCTCCTATCCATTCAAGATGGTTGCTATTTTAACGTAAAATCAAATACTTTTGTTTAATTTAATGAATTTTCCAGCAAAAATTCTTCAATTAATTGATCAATTTCTGCAGCAGTCGGTTTTTGTAATGCAGTATCAGCAAGCACTTTTGCATCTTGAAAATTTACATTACGGATTAATTTTTTAATTCGAGGTACAGAAATCGCACTCATACTAAATTCATCTAACCCCATACCAAGCAATAATAAAGTCGCACGTTCATCCCCTGCTAATTCCCCACACATTCCCGTCCATTTTCCTTCTGCGTGAGAGGCATCAATCACTTGTTTAATTAAACCAAGCACAGAGGGGTGCATCGGATTATAAAGATGGGAAATAAACTCATTACCGCGATCTACAGCCAAAGTATATTGGGTTAAATCGTTAGTACCGATACTAAAGAAATCTACTTCTTTTGCTAAAAATTTTGCATTTACCGCGGCAGAGGGGGTTTCTACCATTACCCCAACTTGGATATTATTATCAAACAGTCTCCCCTCTGCACGTAATTCCGCTTTTAATGTTTCAATAACCGCTTTTAATTCCCGAATTTCTTCTACAGAAATAATCATCGGGAACATCACAGCCAATTTACCAAAGGCTGAAGCACGTAACACCGCGCGTAATTGTGCATTTAAAATTTCACGGCGATCTAACGCAATGCGAATTGCACGCCATCCCAAGAATGGATTCATTTCTTTTGGTAAATCTAAATATGAAAGCTCTTTATCGCCACCAATATCCATCGTACGAAGCACGGTTAAACGTCCGTTCATTGCTTCTACCACTTGTTTGTAGGCTATAAATTGTTCTTCTTCTGTGGGAAGCTGCTCACGATCCATAAATAAAAATTCAGTTCGGTATAGCCCAATCCCTTCCGCCCCATTACGTTCTGCCCCGTCACAATCACGGATCGTCCCGATATTTGCGACGATATCAACCTTATGTCCATCCAATGTAATAGCTGGAAGATCTTTTAATTTAGCTAACTCTGCTTTTTCCTCAGAAATTTTCGCTTCAAGTGCTTTTAATTCATCAATTTGAGATGGCGTTGGATTAATATAAACTTGATTATTTATCGCATCTAAAATTAAGTAATCGCCCGTATTGACTAATTTAGTCACTTTATTTGTGCCGACAATCGCTGGCAATTCTAAAGAACGCGCCATAATCGAAGTATGGGAAGTTCTGCCACCAATATCAGTGACAACTCCTAATACTTTTTCAAGATTAAGTTGGGCGGTTTCTGAGGGAGTCAGATCATAAGCAACAAGAATTGATTCTTCTTGAATATCGCCAAGATCTACTATGTACATGCCCAAAATATTTTTAATTAAACGATTACCAATATCACGGATATCGCCCGCACGCTCTTTCAAATATTCATCATCGATCTCCGACAACATTGTGACTTGTTGATCAATAATTTTACTCGCTGCAACTGCGGTATTGACTTTATTTGAACGAAGATAATCAAGAATTTCTTCTTCTAATTCCTCATCCTCAAGAATCATCAAGTGACCTTCAAAGATCGCGGCTTTTTCTTCGCCTAAAGAAACTAATGCGCGCTCTCTGATTGAATTAAGTTGTTCCACCGTCAATGCTCGACCTTCATAAAATCGAGCGACTTCTGCGTCAATTTGATCATCAGTAATTTTTTGCGTATCAAGAACAATCTTTTCTTCTTTAAGAACAAGTGCCTTACCAAAGGCAATACCTGGGGATGCGAGAATGCCAGAAATCATAGATACCTTCCGAAATAATTAAAAAAGGGATAGATAAACAATAGCCATAAAATTTCTCAATTTTATGGCTAAGTCAGTATTATTCTAAGGTTGGAATTAAAGCAACTAAATGGTCTACAGCCTGTTGCTCATCTTCACCTTCTGCAGAAATGGTAATCACTGTTCCCTGTGTTAACCCTAATGTTTGTAGCTTAAACAAACTTTTTGCACTTGTGCTCTTACCGGCAGACGTTACTGTGATATCAGAAGAAAATGCTTTCGCTTCTTTCACAAATTGTGCTGCAGGACGAGTGTGTAAACCGTTTGGCGCGGTGATTTCAACATCTTTTGAGTACATAATGCTACCTCTACTAATTAATGGTTAAAAAATAAAAAACTAGGAAGTCGCCCTAGTATCCTTTTTCAGAACAAAATAATCAAGAATAAACACCAAAAAGCCTGAATTAAATCATAAAAATAAGCTAAATAGTTTATTTATTATTCACAATCTCAATCGTTAAACTAATGAAAAATGACGTTGTGATTTTGTTTCACTTAAACTTTCAATTAATCGATGATAGTTATCATAACGAACAGGCGAAATTTTGCCTTGCTCAACGGCTTCACGCAACGCACACCCTGGATCGCTCAAATGTTTACAATCACGGAATTTACAGGTGCCCAAAACATATTGAAATTCTCGATAGCCTTTTGTGATTTGCTCTGCATCTAAATGCCAAAGCCCAAATTCTCTAATTCCGGGCGAATCAATTAAATTACCGCCTTGTGGCAAATGGTAAAGACGTGACGATGTCGTGGTATGCTGCCCTAACCCTGATGTTTCGCTCACATCCCCTACTTGAGCGTTTACGCTAGGCAAAATATGATTAATTAAACTCGATTTACCAACACCAGATTGCCCAACAAAAATCGCCGTGCCTTGTGCCAAAATTGCGGTCAATTTTTCCATATTTTCACCGCTCTTTGCTGAAATCATTAAAATTTCATAGCCAATATCTTGGTAAATTTTAAGTTGGTCTTCAATTTCTTGACGCTGTTCCTGCGCCAGTAAATCCACTTTATTCAAAACAATGAGAGGCGTGATTCCCGCAATTTCACACACAACAAGATAACGATCGATAATATTTAAGGAAAGCGTTGGCAACACTGCTGATACAATAATAATACGATTAATATTCGCCGCAATAGGTTTCAAACCATCATAATAATCAGGGCGGGAAATTTCATTTTCTCGGGGATGGATCGCTTCAATCACGCCTCTCACACCTTGTAATTGTTCATTGCCTTTACGCCAAACAACTTTATCTCCCACCACCAAACTCGACAAGGTACGACGCAAATTACAACGATAAATTTCGCCTTGTTCATTTTCGACATCTGCATGAATCGAATAACGTGTGACCACAACGCCTTCTTGTGATTCGCCAAGCATTTCATCTGACCATTCAATGTCTTTTTTCTTATGGCGATGTAATGTTTTCGCATTATTCGATTGAATTCTTCTGGTTTGGTTTTGAGTTAATTTACGTTTAGCCATAAAAGTGCGGTCGTTTTTTCCCTTGTTTTTGGTAAAATGAAAAAAATTTTTGCATAGGATACCTGATATTATGTCATTCGATAAACAAAATCTTATTTGGATTGATTTAGAAATGACCGGTTTAGATCCGGAAAAAGAACGTATTATTGAAATTGCGACTATTGTGACAGATAAAAATTTAAATATTTTGGCAGAAGGTCCAGTATTAGCGGTTCATCAGTCTGATGAATTACTCAATAAAATGAATGATTGGTGCCAAAAAACGCATAGTGAAAACGGCTTAATTGAACGCATAAAAGCCAGCAAACTTACCGAACGAGCAGCAGAATTACAAACCTTAGACTTTTTAAAAAAATGGGTTCCCAAAGGTGCATCGCCAATTTGCGGTAACAGCATTGCCCAAGATAAACGCTTCTTAGTGAAATATATGCCAGATTTAGCCGATTATTTTCATTATCGCCATTTAGACGTGAGCACATTAAAAGAACTTGCAGCACGTTGGAAACCTGAAATTTTAGAAGGCTTTAAAAAAGAGAATACGCATTTAGCGCTAGATGATATTCGAGAATCCATTAAAGAGCTGGCTTATTATCGCGAACACTTCATGAAATTAGATTGACGAAAACTTCAACAAAAAATTTCTTTTTATGAAATTGCCCTTGCAAGCCCTAAAAATATTTGTATAATGTGGGCTCATTCACTGATGTGAACTGCGGGAATAGCTCAGTTGGTAGAGCACGACCTTGCCAAGGTCGGGGTCGCGAGTTCGAGCCTCGTTTCCCGCTCCAAATTTCAATCCCTAGCCAAAAGGCTGGGGATTTTTTCTATCTACAAAAATAGATCATCAAAATGTTAAAAAGTGCGGTGAATTTTCTCAAAAAATAAAGGCTTGTGATTTAATAACACAAGCCTTTATTTTTTATGCTTTCTTCAACCGTTTGGCACGACGTTTCATTCTTCTTACCCAACGGGTAATTCGCCATGCATGCGTAATTGAATAGACATAAAGGAAAAATAAAATGAAAAAGCCAACAAACATCGCCCACTCATTCACATAATAAACTTCCCCTAAAATACCGATAGTTGCACAAACTGCAGAAACAAACGTAATCAATAAAAAGGCTTGTCTTGATGTTAAACCCGCTCTTACCATTAAATGATGAACATGTAAACGATCTGGACGGAATGGGCTTTTACCTTTACGTACACGGCGATAAATAATCGCAACCATATCAATCAAAGGAATCGCAATAATCCAAAGTGCGGTTACTGGATTCATAGGATGCCCTTTTCCTTGCGTACTTAATAACAAAATCCAAATAATAGTAAAGCCAATTAATGTACTCCCGGCATCCCCCATAAACACCTTATATTTTGGTCCAAATGGAATCCCTAGATTGAGCATCAAATAAGGTAAAATCGATACGATTAAAGCAAAACTCCAATGCGCCATATCCATTTGCCCATCTCGATACATTAAAATACCAATCGCCGCAAAAGAAACACAAGAAAGCCCACCGAGCAATCCATCAATACCATCAATCATATTAAAGGCATTAATAATCGCAATAGTAGCAAAGACGGTAATAATCAAACCAATTGAACCAAGCGTTAATTGGAAAGGCCCTAAAATTTGACCAAGATGATCAAGATAAATATTCCCAAGATCGATCATTAAAATCGCCAATATTGCTTGAATGCCTGCTCTTAAAAAAGGGCTAATATCAAAGCGATCATCTAAAATCCCAATCGCCAATAAAACAAAAATACTGAACAAATAAAGATACGGTAATCGAAGTTGATCCCATTCCATCAAATAATAGCAAAGATTTCCAACAAAAAGCGATACGCCACCGATTAGTGGAATTGTGCCTTGATGACGTTTACGATAGTTTGGCTTATCAACTAATCCAATCCAATTGGCAAGAGGTCGCATCACAATCAATGTTAAAAATGCGCCAAGAAAAGTAACAAAAATACTCAGCATAGTGTGACCCTAAAATTTTTTGTAAAGGATAACATAAGGCAAATTTACCTAGAAATATATTTTTATAAAAAGGACTATCCAATATTTCGATACAGCACGTTACGTAATATTTCTCTTTGTTGAGAATCCAGAGCTTGCCCAAATTGGTTCGTCAAAATAAAAAAATCCTCGGCTTTTTCGCCTACGGTGGTAATTTTCGCATTTAATAAATTTAGATTTAACTCAGTAAAAATCTGGCTCACTTGGGCTAATAACCCTGCTTTATCCAAGGCAACCAGTTCCATTTGAGTATGTTCTTTTTTGTTTTCCTGTAAAAAACGCACATCGGTTTGTACAGTAAAATGTTGAAGCTGGCGATTAGGCACAATAGAAAGTGCGGGTAATTTTTCACTTTGAAGGGCTAATGTTAGGACTTGCTCTAGTTCTCGGCGACGATCAAATTCAACCAATTCTCCGTTAAGTTCTGTGATGATAAGGCTATCAAAAACATAACCATCTTGTGTCGTAATAATCTGTGCATCGTGGATACTGAATTTTTTTGCCCCAATGGTACTCACCACTTTATTAAATAAGTGCGGTTGATCTTGGCAATAAATAAACACTTCCGTGCCGCCAAGCGAAAAGCGATTACTAATTTTCACTAATAATGCCTCAACGAAATCCACCAGCAAACTTGTATGCCACGCGATTTGCTTTGGCGTATTACGAACAAAATAATCTTCAGGACAACGAGTCCATAATTTCTCAATCGAGATTGGTGCAATATCGGAATAATCCTGCGTTAAAATTTGCTGTGCAAGTTTTCGGTTTTCTGCCGATTTTTCTGAATAATCAAGCAATTCTTTCATGCCTTGTGAAAATTGCCGTCCTGTAAATTCATATAAAGAGGCAAAAAGCGAACGTTTCCAGCTATTCCATAAATTACCATTGGTTGCACAAATATCCGCCACCGTTAAACAGGTCAGATAATCTAATCGAACTTGATTTTGCACGGCTTCCGTAAAATTCATAACCACTTCAGGATCATGAATATCACGGCGTTGCGCCGTAATTGACATCAGCAAATGGGATTTTACGAGCCAAGCAAGGGTATCAATTTCTCGACGATCTAAACCATGTAATTGTGCAAAGTCTGCCACATCTTCTGCACCAAGTTCTGCGTGATCACCGCCCCGTCCTTTTGCAATATCGTGGAATAACGCCGCAATATAAAGTAAAGTGCGGTCAGAAAGTTGGCTAAAAATTCGATGAGCAATGGGGTGTTCTTCCTCACTTTCCTGTGACAGAAAACTTTCCAATTTCAACATCACGCGCAATGTATGCTCATCCACCGTATAAATATGGAACAAATCAAATTGCATTAAGCCCTCAATGGCTTGCCATTGCGGAAGATAAGCTGTTAATACACCATATTGGTGCATCGGCATAAACGCACGTTTAATTGCATTAGGTTGATTAAACAAACGCAGAAATTTTTCCCGAGCTGCAGGAATTTCGCATAATTTTTGTGATAATTGATCTAAGGAAATTTGTAATTGACGCAAAGTATCAGAATGAATATCCGCCTGCTTGTACTGCGTTAAATAAAAGAATAGATCTAAAATTCGCGCTGGTTTTTCTTGAAAAACAAAGCTATTACGCAAACATAAGGATTGGTTAATCAGTTGAAAATCATCGTCTAATTGGTCAATCACAGTATCCTGATTTGATGAAAGCACATTTTCTCGATAATGCTGAATCAACAAATTACTAATCAGCGAAATTCGGTGCAATGCTTGGAAAAAACATTTCATCATTTTTTCCACAGCTGGATTGCCTTCCCCTCGAAAGCCCAACAATTCACTAACTTTAATTTGGCGATCAAACAACAGACGATTATCGTAACGTTTCAAAATCAAATGCAAAGCGAACCGCACTTTAAATAAAAATGCACGACTTTCTTGTAGTTGCTGATATTCTTGAGGATAAATAAAACCACTTTGTAAAATAGCCTCAAGGGTCAAAGCCCCGGAATGGTGCAACGCCACCCAATACAACAAATGCAAATCACGCAAACCACCAGGGCTGAACTTAATATCTGGCTCAAGGTTATAAGCCGTATTGTGATAACGCTGATAACGTTCTATTTGCTCTTGCACTTTGGCATTAAAAAAATCCTCTTTCGACCAAAAATCAGCACGTTTTACCAATTCATTTAGCGCATCAAAGTGCGGTCGATTTCCAGTGAGAAATCTTGCTTCTAATAAATTGGTGGCAATCGTAATATCTTGTTTCCCTTCCGATTTGCATTGTGCTAAGGTTCGAACACTATTTCCCACCTCAAAACCGCAATCCCATAAAAACTGGATAAATTGAGTAATTTTTTCTTCAATCTCAGGGCTTGGGGTTTGCTCGACTAAAATCAAAAAATCTAAATCCGACAAAGGAAACATCTCACGCCGTCCATAACCGCCCACCGCAATTAAAGGAATGCCTTGCTGTTCACTTAATCCCATTTCCTGCCAAAGTTGAATCAATAAGGCATCATAAAAATCACAGCGATTTTCAATAAGCTCAAAAATGGAATAACAAGAAAAATTCTCGAGCTCAAATTGCTTGAGATTTTCTCGTTCAATTTTGACCGCACTTGGCGTTAAAGGAGAAGATAGTGTCGGAGAAAACAGCATATGAATTGCCTTTTGTTAGATCGAAGTCGTTTTATTATAAAGAAAAACAAAAAGGGCGTATATCTACGCCCTTATCTTATAATTTTATGTCAATTACACATTCACCATAATCCGTGAAATTCGACCTTCTGCAATTTCTTCATCGCGGATAGTCATTACTTCACAACCAGTTTCCGTGACAACAAGTTGATGTTCGTATTGTGCTGAATGGCTGCGATCTTTGGTTTTTACTGTCCAACCATCTCCCATTACGCGCACTTCTTTTTTGCCTGCATTAATCATTGGCTCAATGGTAAACACCATTCCGGGTTTTAAAATCACGCCGCCATCATCGGCATAATAATGCAATACTTGAGGTTCGCAGTGAAATTCCGTACCAACGCCGTGTCCGCAATATTCACGCACAACGCTGAAAGTCTGGCTTTCCGTATATTTTTGCACGGCTTTACCTATTTCATTTAAACGAATATCGGGTTTTACAGTGCGTATCCCAACATATAATGCTTCTTGTGCCGCTTCCACTAACTTTTTACTACGAATATTTGTTTCTCCGCCCACAATATACATTTTTGAGTTATCGCCAAAATAACCGTCTTTAATCACGGTAACATCAATATTCACAATATCGCCATTTTTTAACACTTTATCGTCACTTGGAATACCGTGACAAACGACTTCGTTAATGGAAATACAGGTAGCCTTTGGGAAACCGTGATAATTCAAACACGCAGGGATAACCTTTTGTTCATTTACCATATATTCATGGCAAATGCGATCAAGTTCGCCTGTGGTTACGCCTGCTTTTACGTAAGGTTCAATCATTACCAGCACATCGGAAGCCAATTTGCATGCCTCACGTAACTTTACAATTTCTTTTTCAGTTCTAATTGGAATAGCCATTTTTATCTCGCTTTTTTGAAAAAACTTTGCGAGATTATAGCACGATTTCTAGGAAAAAACTGGATTGCACTTGAATGGAGTAAAGGGTTATTAGATAATGGCGAGATTGAAATTTTAGGAAAGTAGGAAATAGTTATGATAGATGATATGGCGGTGCCACTGACATTTACTGATGCAGCGGCAAATAAAGTAAAAAGTTTAATCAGCGAAGAAGAAAATACTGATTTGAAATTACGCGTGTATATCACAGGGGGTGGTTGCAGCGGTTTCCAATATGGTTTTACCTTTGATGAAAAAGTCAATGACGGCGATTTAACCATTGAAAAATCAGGGGTTCAACTTGTGATTGACCCGATGAGCTTACAGTATTTAATTGGTGGCACTGTCGATTACACAGAAGGTTTAGAGGGTTCACGTTTTACTGTAAATAATCCAAATGCTACCAGCACTTGTGGCTGTGGTTCATCCTTTAGTATCTAAAATGGATTTTCAATTTACACATTATCAAGGCAATGTATCCGTCAAATGTTCAATGGAACACATTGCCCTTGCTAACTGGTTCAACACAGAAGTGCGGTCAAATTCAGACAAGATTTTAACCGCACTTTCTACTGCAAAATCACTTATTGAAAATCAAGAAAAAGTCTTAATTGGTGCGGAATATACGTTATTTTTAAATGCTGATGAAGTAATGGTGCGCGCCAACAATCTCGCCATTGAAACCGATGAAATTCTGGAAGACGATTTTCATTATTATGACGAAGAAAGCCTTGCTTTTTGCGGTACGCAAGATTTTATTCATTTTCTCCAATCTTATGTTGATTTTATTGCTTAACTCACTATGACTTCTCAACACTCCGCTAAAAAATCATCGAAAAACACGCCAAAAAATAACCGCACTTTTAAAGGTTTTTTACTTAAATTTAGCTTCACAGCACTTGTCTTAACGATTTTTTACGGCGGTTATCTCGATTGGCAAATTCGTTCTAAAATGGACGGTCAAATTTGGCATTTGCCTGCGGAAGTTTATAGTCGATTAGAAAGTGTGAAAATTGCCGATAATCTCGCTTTTGATGAAGTCATTCAAATTTTATTAGATAACGAATATCGCCAAACGACCATGGTTGCCGCCCCTGGCGATTTCAAATTAGAAGATGATAGCATTGTAGTGCTTCGCCGCGCTTTTCCTTTCCCCGATAAAGCAGAGCCTCAGCGAGTTTTACGCTTGCGTTTTAGCCATAATAAGTTATCTCGCATTGAAGATTTAGTCACAGTCAAAACTGTTGATGAATTTCGTCTTGCACCAAAGTTGATTGCGATGTTGCAATCAGACAACGAAGATCGCCTTGCTATTCCTTTACAAAATTATCCCCGTTTATTAATTGATACATTAATTTTAACGGAAGATCGCCGCTTTTATGAACATAATGGCATTAATCCAGTGGGGATTTTACGTGCATTAATTGCGAATATTCGTGCTGGTCAAACGGTACAGGGTGGCAGTACGCTCACTCAACAATTAGTCAAAAATTTATTTTTATCGCGCGAACGCACCATTACACGCAAAGCCAACGAAGCCTTGATGTCATTGGTTTTAGATTGGCGTTACGATAAAAACCGAATTCTCGAAACCTATCTCAATGAAATTTATCTCGGGCAAAATGGCGATACGCAAATTCACGGTTTTGAATTAGCCAGTCAATTTTATTTTGGACGTTCGATTCGTGAAATTAGCTTAGATCAAATTGCCCTTTTAGTGGGTATGGTCAAAGGCCCTTCACTTTATAATCCATGGCGTAATCCACAAAACGCGCTCGAACGTCGCAACATTGTTTTAAGGCTAATGCTTGAACATAAAATGATCGGCGATGAACTTTATCAATTATTAAGTCAGCGACCTTTAGGTGTGCAAAAGAAAGGGCAAATCTCGCGTAAATATCCTGCATTTATTCAAACTTTACAGGCGGATTTACGCCGCGAACTGGGCGAACACAAAATATCGAGCTTACTTGGTGCACGTATTTTTTCCACAATGGATTTAAAACAACAAGCTCAAGCAGAAAATGCCGTGGGCAATACCGTTTCGCAATTACAACTGAAAATGAAAAATCCCCATTTAGAGGGAGCGATGATTATAACGGATCATCGCACAGGCGAAATTCGTGCAGTAGTTGGCGGTTTACAAACGCAATATGCAGGCTTTAATCGTGCATTAATGGCAAAACGTCAGATTGGCTCTTTAGTAAAACCTTCTATTTATTTGACCGCACTTTCTAACCCAGAACAGTTCCGTTTGAATACCCCAATTAATAACCAACCAATAACAATTAATGTCAAAGGTAGCCCGCCGTGGCAGCCACGCAACTATGACAAAAAATATAGTGATTCTGTAATGTTAATGGATGCCTTAGCCCGTTCTTTAAATATTCCTACTGTGAATATTGGAATGAAAGTTGGCTTGAGCAAAGTTATTGACACGCAAAAAGCGATGGGCTGGGACAACGTGGAAATTCCTAAAGTGCCTGCGATGTTGCTCGGTTCTTATAGCATTTCGCCTTATGATGTCACAAAACTTTATCAAACCCTTGCCAATCAAGGTGGGAGAATTGCGCTTACAACCGTCGATAGTATTGCAGATCGTCAAGGTAACCTAATTTTTCAACACGATAAAAGTGCAAAACAAGTGGTGCCACAAGAAGCGGCATTCCAAACCTTATTTGCAATGCAACAAACGGTTGAACGTGGTACAGCTCGCAGTTTGCAAAAGGATTACGCTGATTTACATTTAGCAGGCAAAACAGGCACAACCAATGAATCACGCGATACGTGGTTTGTGGGAATTGACGGAAAAAATATCAGCACCGTCTGGCTTGGTCGCGATGATAATGGCGAAACAAAACTGACTGGTGCTTCTGGCGCATTGCAAATTTATAAAGATTATTTAAACCGTACAAATATTGAAAAATTAGCAATTACTCCCCCTACAACAGTGAAATGGGTGGGGATAAATCAATACGGTGACTGGGATTGTGAGAGTTATCGAACAATTCCTGTTTGGCTAAATAATGGTCAGAATTTCTGTGGCGAAACATCATCTCCCTCTCTCACGCCAACAACTGAAGCAGAAACACCACCACAAGAAAGCCTGTGGGACGTATTGGATAATCCCAATCCACCCGCTCAATAATTAAGCCGTAGGATTTACTAAATTTCCAATAATAAACATTTTCCCCCTATACTTCCCCTAACATTTCAGAGGATTTTTATTTCTTTTTAAAAATAGCAAACGTTTGCTTTATTTGATTTAAAAGTGCGGTACAATACGCGCCAGTTTTTACTTTCATACAGGTGCAAAACGATGACACAACAACTCCCTATTTTAAGTCTAAAAAAAATCTATTCAGGCAAAGTACGCGATCTCTATGAAATCGATGATAAACGCATGCTAATGGTTGCTTCTGACCGCTTATCTGCCTTTGATGTTATTTTAGATGATCCCATTCCACGAAAAGGCGAAATCCTAACTCAAATTTCCAATTTTTGGTTTAATAAACTTGCTCACATTATGCCCAATCATTTCACTGGCGACAGCGTTTATGATGTGTTACCAAAAGAAGAAGCGGATTTAATCAGAGATCGCGCCGTCGTGTGTAAACGTTTGAATCCCATTAAAATTGAATCTATCGTACGTGGTTATTTAACTGGCAGTGGTTTAAAAGATTACAAACAAACTGGCACGATTTGCGGATTAAAATTGCCTGAAGGCTTGGTGGAAGCGAGTAAATTACCCGAAGCTATTTTCACGCCATCAAGCAAAGAAGAAGTTGGCAACCACGATATAAATATCAGCTATGCAGAATGCGAAAAACTTATCGGGGCTGATTTAGCCGCACAAGTAAAAGAAAAAGCTATCGCACTTTATACCGTGGCTGCAGAATATGCACTCACTAAAGGGATTATTATTTGTGACACAAAATTTGAATTTGGTTTAGATGAAAATGGCACGCTCACTTTAATGGACGAAGTATTAACGCCAGATTCTAGCCGTTTTTGGTCTGTGGATACTTACCAAGCAGGAACAAATCCCCCATCATTCGATAAACAATTTGTGCGCGATTGGTTAGAAAATAGCGGCTGGAATAAACAAGCTCCCGTACCAAAAGTGCCAGAAAATATTATTCAGAAAACCGTTGATAAATATCAAGAAGCACTGGATTTATTAACAAAATGAAAATTAGGATTTTTTATGCACAAAGCTAAATAAAGATTTTTGCTTTTAATGTACAAAACACTAGACAAAGAGGAAAAGTGCGGTTATACTCTGTCGATTTTTTATTCGCAAAAATCGATTATTTATTCAATTCTAATTATTAGTAAGGAAAATATATGTCAAATACTATTCTACAGAATTTACCTAAAGGACAAAAAGTAGGGATCGCTTTCTCTGGTGGTTTAGACACTAGTGCAGCATTACTTTGGATGCGTCAAAAAGGCGCAGTGCCTTATGCCTACACCGCTAATTTAGGGCAACCCGATGAAGATGATTACAACGCAATCCCTAAAAAAGCCATGGCGTATGGTGCTGAAAATGCTCGCTTAATTGATTGTCGTGCTCAGCTTGCTCATGAAGGCATTGCCGCAATTCAATGTGGTGCATTCCATATTTCTACAGGCGGCATTCCTTACTTCAATACAACGCCTCTTGGTCGCGCCGTAACAGGCACAATGCTTGTAGCAGCAATGAAAGAAGATGATGTAAACATTTGGGGCGACGGCTCCACTTTCAAAGGGAATGATATTGAACGTTTCTATCGTTATGGTTTATTAACGAACCCGAATTTAAAAATCTATAAACCTTGGTTAGATGTACAATTTATTGAAGAACTTGGCGGTCGTTTAGAAATGTCTCAATTTCTTATTGAAAATGGTTTTGACTATAAAATGTCCGTTGAAAAAGCCTATTCCACTGATTCCAACATGCTGGGTGCAACCCATGAAGCAAAAGACTTAGAACAATTAAGCACAGGAATGAAAATTGTTAAGCCGATTATGGGTGTCGCATTTTGGGATGAAAAGGTTGAAATTAAACCTGAAACAGTCACAGTCACTTTTGAAGATGGCGTGCCTGTGGCATTAAATGGCAAACATTTTGATAATGCTGTTGATCTTATTCTAGAAGCCAATCGTATTGGTGGGCGTCACGGTTTAGGAATGTCAGACCAAATCGAAAATCGTATTATTGAAGCCAAATCTCGTGGTATTTATGAAGCACCAGGAATGGCATTATTGCATATCGCTTACGAACGTTTAGTCACAGGTATTCACAATGAAGATACCATCGAACAATATCGTATTAATGGCATTCGCTTAGGTCGTTTGTTATATCAAGGTCGTTGGTTTGATCCGCAAGCATTAATGTTGCGTGAAACAGCACAACGTTGGGTGGCAAAAGCAATTACAGGCACAGTAACCCTTGAACTTCGTCGTGGTAACGACTTCACAATTTTAAATACCGAATCGCCAAACTTAACCTACGAAGCAGAGCGTTTAAGTATGGAAAAAGTGGAAGAAGCACCATTTGATCCAATTGATCGTATCGGTCAATTAACAATGCGTAATTTAGATGTATCAGACACCCGAGGTAAACTTGGCATCTATGCACAAACAGGTTTATTAAGCGCAATTAAAGATTCCGTATTGCCACAATTAGGCAAGAAATAAGATAAAAGTGCGGTGAAAATGATCTGCACCCCAAAAGTTGGACTCAACAAACCAACAATTGAGGTGCAGATTTTTTATGGGTAAACACTACACAATCGAATTTAAATTACAGGCTCTCCAACCTATTCTGAATCGAAAAATGAGTATCAGAGAAGCGGCGCGTTTTTACAATATTCCTTCCAACGCCTTAGTCGGGACATGGTTGAAACGGTTTGAAAAAAGTGGCATAAAAGGACTGATTCCCCGCAAACCATCAGGACGACCGCCAATGAAACCCAAATATGCCAGAATGCCTCCGCCACCCAAAAATGAAGAAGAGCGTTTACGTTTGAGAATTTTACAGCTTGAAGCGGAGGTAGCCTACCTAAAGGAGTTGAGAAGGCTCAGACTTCAGGACGAAGCCGAGCAACAGAAATTATCCAAAGGTTAAGAACACGCTATCCGTTAAAATGGCTTTTAGACTTTGCACAGTTAGCGCGTAGTACGTTTTTTGCGAAACTTCAGATTAAACCGGATAAGGATGAGTTGTTGAAAAAGACCATTCAACGCATCAAAGCCAATCATCCTGATTATGGTTATCGACGTGTTCATGCCTGCTTGCCAGGCGTGAATCATAAAAAAGTCCAACGCTTAATGCAGGCACTTGGGCTTCAAGTGCGGTCAAGAAAGAGCAAGAAATTTACCACCTATCGAGGCACGATAGGGGTGATAGCACCGAATCATCTTGAACGCGATTTTAGTGCAACAGCCCCGAAACAAAAATGGGTAACTGATATCACCGAGTTTAAAGCGAAAGATGGGAGTAAAGTCTATTTATCCCCTATTTTAGACTTATTTAACAATGAGATAGTCTCCTATAATCTCAGCTATTCCCCAAACTGGGCGCAAGTAGAGGACATGTTAATGCAAGCCGTTAAAGGATTAAATAAAGCTTGTGGTGTCATTTTACATTCAGACCAGGGATGGCAATATCAAATGGTAGCTTATCGTCGAATCTTGGCTGAACATGGCATCATTCAAAGTATGTCGAGAAAAGGGAATTGCTTGGACAATGCCGCGATGGAAAGTTTCTTTGGACGATTAAAAACAGAATGCTTTTATGGTCGGGAATTTAAAACAAAAGAAGAGATAGTTGATGCTGTCAGGGATTATTTGGATTACTATAATCACCGGCGGATTCAACTAAAATAACAATCCGCACGTAAAACGTGCGGTTTTTAGACTCCCCTATAAGGGCCTATACATCACAATCCCCTCAAGGGGCTTGTGAGAACTGACAACCGCGTCTAATTATTTCCTTGATTACCCCTTAAAGGGGGCAACATGTTCTTTCGTTGATAAATTATCTTGAACCATATCTTCTTTTTCTTGGTTTCTTATATAATCCTCTACTACTTTTATATTTAACCCTACTGTGCTTACAAAAAATCCTTTCGCCCAGAAATGCCTATTTCCATATCTATATTTTAAGTTCGCGTGTCTTTCAAAAATCATTAGCGCTGATTTCCCCTTCAGGTAGCCCATAAAACCTGATACGGATATTTTAGGTGAGATTTTTAAGAGCATATGGATATGGTCTGGCATTGCATGCGCTTCTATTATCTCCACATTTTTATAGTCACATAGCTGCCTCAATATTTGACCTATATCTGCTCTTAACTTTCCATAAATTGCTTTTCTTCTGTACTTCGGGATAAATACAATGTGATACTTACAGTTCCATTTTGTGTGTGATAGACTTGAATCGTCACTGGTTTTACTTACCATGATAATCCTCCTATATGTTGAATTTTGGTTGTCAGCCTTGTTCATTATATAGCGAGGATTTTTTCTGTTCATCGCTTAAGCTATTTGGCTCCATACGCATAGCATATGGTTTTTATAGCCAGACTTTCGTCTGGCTATAATTAAAAGGACTGAGTCCGATACAATATCGTCTTCAGTCCTTATGTGAATAGTCCAAATTTTTGGGGTCAGATCAAAATTGACCGCTCTTTTTTTATGAATTTTTTAATCACAACTTATCATTTACAAAAGAACTAGACATGCCGTTTTGCTGTTGATGTAAACGCAATTTTATCTGGTCGGTAGCTAATACTCCCATATTGAAACGGTCGACCATCAGCCAAATAAGTCGTGCTCGTCACATTTACGACCATGGCATACTCACCAAGATTTATCGCATTTTTTTCTTCTTCATTTGCATAACGAAAGACAATTTTTCGTTGTGAGTGGCTAATTTTTAATTTTAATTCGTTTTCCAGGTAGTGATAAATAGAGTGTTCTGCGATTTCTCGGCTAATAAACGGCACGATACGGCGATCAAAATAAGACACTTCATGCTCAACCGCTTCACCATCAATTTCACGGAGACGAGCAATGCGGTAGAAATCGATCTGATCGTTGACGTTAAAAATATCCATCAATTCTTCTTCGCCTTGCACAATATACAAGCTGGTTAATGTGGTTTTTACTTGGTGTGTAGAGGCACTGTTTAATTCGCTAACGGTTTTAATTTCAGAAAGCATTTGTGGCTTAGATAAGTCATGCTCTAAAACAATTGAATTTCGGCCTTGTTGCTTTTGAATATAGCCATCAATTTCAAGTAAAGAAAGCGCTTTTCGAATGGTGTCTTTAGAAAAACCATAACTCTGCATGAGTTCATTTTCACTAGGAAGCTCTTGTAACGGTGAAAAATTACCATGGTTAATTTGGCTTTTTATGTCGTTATAAACCTTCTTGTACTTGCTCATTTTTAATCCTTTTATCTACCATTCGTTCCATAGGTATAGCTATAGCATATCATAAAACCCAAAATGTTATACGTACAAAATGTGATAAATATCACTCTTTTACGAAAATGATTTAATCTTTTACGTAAAAGTTATTGCGTTAAAATATGTTTAGGTTAGAATGAGCCAAAATCATGACTTCCTAGAGGAAATATTATGCTGACTCGTTCAAGTGGTGTTCTTATGCACATTACTTCTCTACCAAATTCATTTGGGATTGGTAGTTTTGGGCAATCTGCTTATGACTTTGTCGATTTTTTAGTTGAAACTAAACAAACTTATTGGCAAATTCTTCCACTTACCACCACCAGTTATGGAGATTCTCCTTATCAATCTTTTTCTGCGATTGCAGGCAATACTCACCTTATTGATTTTGATTTATTAACCCAAATAGGCTTGTTGAAGGAAGCTAATTATACATCAGTCAATTTTGGTGATGATCCAACTAACGTGGATTATGAACGCATCTTCTATGCGCACCGTCCAATTTTAGAAATCGCCGTGAAAAATTTTTTAGCTAATCAATCATTCCAAGCGGATTTCCAAAATTTTGAAAAAAACAACCGCTTGTGGTTAGACGATTTTGCTGAGTTTATGGCTATTAAAGAACATTTTGGTAACCAAGCGTTGCAAAAATGGGATGATAAAAAAGTCGTAGCGCGTGATCCAAACACGCTAGAAAAATATCGCACCATGTTAACTGAGCAAATTCAGTACTTTAAAGTAACGCAATATTTCTTCTTCAAACAGTGGAGCAAATTAAAAGATTACGCAAATCAAAAAGGTATTCAGATTATCGGTGATATGCCAATTTATGTGGCAGCAGATAGCGTAGAAGTTTGGACCAAACCAGAACTTTTCCAATTAGATAAAGAACGCAATCCGCTTTTTGTTGCCGGGGTTCCAGCTGATCAGTTCAGTGCAACGGGGCAGCTTTGGGGTAATCCGCTTTACGATTGGAAAGAACATAAAAAACAAGGCTATACTTGGTGGATTCACCGAATTGAAGAAAGCTTCAAGATTTATGATGTACTTCGTATCGATCATTTCAAAGGTTTCTCCGATTATTGGCAAGTAGATGGAAAAGCTGATATTGCTAAATACGGTAGTTGGCAGCCTGGTCCGGGTTATGACTTATTCAAAGTGGTTAAAGAACAACTAGGTAATTTGCCGATTATTGCTGAAGACTTAGGTAATATTGATGATAAAGCCAGAAAACTGCTTGCAGATTGTCATTACCCAGGCATGAAGATCCTGCAATTTGGTTTTGAAGATGTCAGCGGGAAAAGCTTAGATAGCCCGCATTATTGCATTCCGCACTCCATTGTTTATACCGGCACACATGATAATGATGTGACCAATGGTTGGTATAACAGCTTAACTGAACAACAGCAGCAATATATCAATGATTATACCCACCGCCGTGAGGATGAATCGATTTGCCAAGCAATGATTCGTCAGCTCTTTGCAACGGTTAGCAATACGGCGATTGCAACAATGCAAGATATTTTAGATTTGCCTGCGAGCTCAAGAATGAATGTTCCCTCAACAATTGGTGGAAACTGGCAATGGAGAATGCAGCAATCTGATTTAACGCAAGATAAAAAAGACTTTTTAGCAAAAATGACCACGTTATATCAACGTGTGAATCAGGAAAAACATAATGATGAAATTTAGTACATTTGTAAAAAACGAAACCAATAAATCGCTTGAACAATTAAGCGATAAAGAAACTTATATTCAATTATTAAATTACGTAAAAACACTTTCTGCAGATAAACCGAAAAACACAGGTAAACGTAAGGTTTACTATATTTCTGCTGAATTTTTAATTGGTAAATTACTTTCTAATAACCTGATTAACCTTGGTGTATATCAAGACATCAAAACAGAATTAGAAAGTGCGGGTAAATCATTAAGTCATATTGAAGATATTGAGCCAGAACCGTCTTTAGGAAATGGTGGTTTAGGGCGTTTGGCTTCTTGTTTTATTGATTCCATGTCTACACTTGGCTTAAATGCTGAGGGGGTAGGTTTAAATTATCATTATGGTTTGTTCAAGCAAGTCTTTAAAAAGAATGAGCAACATGCAGAGCCTAATGATTGGATTGAGGATAGCTCTTGGTTAATTCCAACGGATATTAGCTATGAAGTGCCATTTAAGAAATTTACGTTAACCTCTAAATTAGATCGTATTGATATTTTAGGTTATAAGAAAGACACGAAAAATTATCTCAATTTATTTGATATTCAATCAGTGAATTCAAAATTGATTAAAAATGGGATTGAGTTTGATAAAACCGCGATTGAAGAAAATCTGACTTTATTCCTTTATCCAGATGATTCAGATAAAAATGGGGAATTACTGCGTATTTATCAACAATACTTTATGGTATCAAATGCGGCACAATTATTAATTGATGAAGCGATTGCACGTGGCAGTAATTTACATGATCTAGCCGATTATGCCTATGTACAGATCAATGATACGCACCCTTCAATGGTGATTCCTGAATTAATTCACTTATTAACGGAAAAACATCAGATTAAATTTGCAGAAGCGGTTGAAATTGTACGTAATATGGTGGGCTATACCAACCATACGATTTTGGCTGAAGCGCTAGAGAAATGGCCGCTCGATTATCTCGATGAAGTGGTGCCGCATTTAGTGGTGATCATTAAAAAATTAGATGAATTAGTGCGTGCGGAATATCAAGATCCAGCCGTACAAATTATTGATAAACAAAAACGTGTGCATATGGCACACATGGACATCCACTTTTCAAATTCTGTGAATGGTGTGGCGGCATTACATACGGAGATTTTGAAAAATTCAGAGCTTAAAGCGTTCTATGCGTTATATCCTGAAAAATTCAATAATAAGACAAACGGCATTACCTTCCGCCGTTGGTTAGAATTTTCTAACCAACCATTAGCGGCTTACATTAAAGAATTGATTGGTGATGAGTATTTGCATGATGCAACGAAATTAGAAAAATTGTTAGCCTTTAAAGATGATAAAAAGGTTCACCAACAATTAACGAAAATTAAGTTTGAAAACAAATTAGCATTAAAAACGTACCTTAAAGAAAATAAAGATATTGATTTAGATGAACATTCAATCATTGATACGCAAATTAAGCGTTTCCATGAATATAAACGCCAACAAATGAATGCGCTTTACGTGATTCATAAATATTTAGAAATTAAAGCAGGTAAATTACCAAAACGTAAAATTACCGTGCTTTTCGGCGGAAAAGCGGCTCCTGCTTATATTATTGCACAGGATATTATTCACTTAATTCTTTGTTTATCTGAATTAATCAATAGTGATCCTGAAGTGAACAAGTATTTAAACGTGCATTTGGTGGAAAACTATAATGTGAGCGTGGCGGAAAAACTGATTCCAGCTACCGATATTTCAGAACAAATTTCTCTCGCCTCTAAAGAAGCCTCCGGTACAGGGAATATGAAATTTATGCTGAATGGCGCATTAACGTTAGGCACAATGGATGGGGCTAATGTTGAAATTGCAGAATTAGCTGGTGCTGAAAATATCTATACATTCGGTAAAGATTCAGAAAGCATTATTAAACTTTATGACACAGCAGGTTATGTTTCAAAAGAATATTATGAAAACGACAAAAAGATTAAAAGAGCGGTTGATTTTATTCTGAATCCTACCGTGGTAAAATTAGGCAATAAAATGCGTTTAGAACGTCTTTATAACGAATTATTGAATAAAGACTGGTTTATGACGTTAATTGACTTTAATGCTTATGTCGATGCGAAAGAACAAATCTTAGCCGATTATGAGGATCAAGATAGTTGGAATGAGAAAGTGGTGCACAATATCGCAAAAGCGGGCTTCTTCTCATCTGACCGCACTATCACTCAATATAATGCTGATATTTGGCATTGTGAGGGCTAAGGGGAGGCAATGAAACTACTTACCCTGAATGTACACGCTTGGTTAGAAGCTAACCAAGCGGAAAAAATAGAGATTCTTGCTGAGACGATTGTGGAAAAGGGCTATGACATTATTGCCTTACAAGAAGTTAATCAATTGATGTCAACTTCTGCTATTTCGCCAACATTAAAGCAAGATAACTATGGTGTCATTCTGTTGAATAAAATCAATCAACGCGTTACACAAAAATACTCGCTTTTTTGGAGTAATTCGCATATCGGTTATGATAAATATGATGAGGGCATTGCATTTTTAAGCCGCTTGCCCGTTTATGATGTTGATGCGTTTTATTGTAGCCAACACCGATGCCTTGACTCGATTCTCTCGCGTAAAATCATTGGTTTGACAGTAGAATATCAAGGTCAGTTGATTGAATGTTATTCTTGCCACATCAATTTGCCAAATTGCGATGGGGAAAACCAACTCGATAATGTCCGTTATATTGTAGAGCGGAGCCAAAGTGCTAATCTTAAAATCTTGATGGGCGATTTTAATACCGATGCAATAAGCGATCAGCAAGCTTATCAACAAATTAAATCCTTAGGTTTATTTGATACGTTTGAAATGGCAGAGCAAAAGGGTAGCGGTATCACTGTGGAGAAAGCGATTGATGGCTGGAAAGACCATAGTCAAGAAAAGCGATTAGATTATATTTTTTTAAACCAAGCAAAAAGGGTTTTATCCAGTCAGGTTATTTTTAATGGAAAAAATAAACCGATTGTTTCCGACCATTTTGGCGTAGAAGTAGCTCTCATCTTGTAGGAGAATAGATATGAAAAAAATGCTTAGTTTTGAGTTTTGGCAAAAATTCGGTAAATGCCTAATGGTAGTAATTGCCGTTATGCCAGCCGCGGGTTTAATGGTGAGTATTGGCAACTCACTGCCTTTGATTAGTGACGCAGAATGGCTAGCGCGTGTCGGAAACATTATCGCTCAAATTGGTTGGGGGATTATCGGTAATCTTCATTTATTATTTGCTTTAGCGATTGGCGGTAGCTGGGCAAATGAGCGTGCAGGTGGCGCATTTGCAGCAGGCCTGGCTTTCATTTTAATTAACTTAATTACCGGTAACTTTTTCGGTGTGAAACTTGAAATGCTAGCGGATCCAAATGCACATGTAAGTACAGTATTGGCCGGTGAAATTCCTGTGGCGAATTACTTTGTGAATGTGCTTGGGCAACCAGCGTTAAATATGGGTGTGTTCGTTGGTATTATCGCTGGTTTTGTGGGTGCAACAACTTTTAACCGTTACTACAATTTCCGTAAATTACCTGAAGTACTCACTTTCTTTAATGGTAAACGTTTCGTTCCTTTCGTTGTGATTTATCGTTCCGTATTAGTGGCAATCATCTTATCTCTATTCTGGCCTTTAGTTCAAACTGGAATTAACCATTTCGGTCAATGGATTGCTAACTCACAAAACTCAGCGCCAATTTTAGCACCATTTATTTATGGTACCTTAGAGCGTCTATTACTTCCATTTGGTTTACACCATATGTTAACTATCCCAATGAACTACACTTCATTAGGTGGTACTTATGAATTCTTAACAGGTGTACAACAAGGTAAACAAGTATTTGGTCAAGACCCACTATGGCTTGCATGGATTTCTGACTTAATTAACCTTAAAGATGCAGGTAATTTAACGCAATATAACGAACTTCTTTCAACTGTGACACCTGCTCGCTTCAAAGTAGGACAAATGATTGGTTCAACCGGTATCTTAATGGGTTTGACTCTCGCAATGTATATCAATGTGGATGAAGACAAGAAAAAACTCTATAAAGGTATTTTCCTTTCTTCTGCACTTGCGGTGTTCTTAACTGGTGTGACTGAACCAATTGAATACATGTTTATGTTTGTCGCCTTACCGCTTTATATTGTTTATGCGTTAGTACAAGGTTGTGCTTTCGCCATGGCAGATATTGTTGACTTACGTGTGCATTCATTCGGTAACATTGAATTCTTAACTCGTACACCAATGGCGATTAAAGCCGGCATTGGTATGGATGTGATCAACTTTATTTGGGTATCTATCCTCTTTGCAGTGGCTATGTTCTTTATCGCGAACTTTATGATTAAGAAATTTAATCTCGCGACAGCAGGGCGTAACGGTAACTATGATGCGAAAGGTTCAGATGAAGCTTCTAGCAATGAGCCAAAAGTTGCGGATGCTAGTGCGCAAGTTATTCAAATCATCAACTTACTTGGTGGACGTAATAATATTGCAGATGTTGATGCTTGTATGACACGTTTACGTATCACCGTACATAATCCAGAGTTAGTGGGTGATGAAGCAAGTTGGAAACAAGCAGGTGCAATGGGCTTTATCGTGAAAGGCTCTGGTATCCAAGCGATTTATGGACCAAAAGCAGATGTCTTAAAATCTGATATTCAAGACGTGCTTTCATCGGGCGTAGAAATTCCTAAAATGTAATTTAGCCTAAACATTCATTTTATCCCCGCTTTTTAAGGCGGGGATATCATATTAATACCTTATATCGATATTGCTCATCTTTAATCTATCCCCAAATACTATCAACGTAGAAAACATTTCCATAATTTCTGTACTATAAAAAAATACCGCCCATTGTATAACGAGCGGTATTTGTAGTATTAGAAGGGAAGTGGTCATTAAATGATTAACTGACCGATAATACTACGAGTTTCTTCTCGAACCTCGGTGAGTTTTACTTTCACTAAATCCCCGATTTTGTAACGGCGTTCGCCTTTAATATAAAGGGCAATCTCATCTGAATTCACCTGTATTTCTTCTTTATTATTATGTAAAGTGGACGCAGGTATAAACATTGAGGCGCCATTTTCTAATAATTGCACACGTAATCCACCACGCATCACATCTTGCACTTCCGCCTCAAATTCAGCATTTGATGCCACTTTATCAGCAAGATAACGGCAATATAGCCAATCGGCAATATCACGTTCTACGAGGCGATTTTGGCGGCGAGCCTCTTGCAAACGTGCCAACACGTCATTTTGTGGTTTTTCATAAGGCTGTTTTGCCAGCACGGCTTTGATTAAGCGATGATTAACCATATCTGAATATTTGCGGATGGGCGATGTCCAAGTGGCATAGCCTTCTAAACCAAGACCAAAGTGCGGTGATAATTCTGATTTAAATTCGGCGAAAGTTAAATAACGGCGTAAACGCAGTTCTAAATAATCGCTTTCGATGGGTTCAATATCGTGGCGCATTTGGCAATAGCCGTTTAAGGTTGCTAAGTTTTTTACTGAATAACGTTCTGCCAGTTCAGTTTGATTTTGTTCATTGGCTAAATTTGCCATTAAGAAATTGTGTGCGTTCTCTAAGAATTTTTTATCAAAACCGCTATGGGTGTTGAAAATGCCTGTTTTTGCCTGTTCGTGTAAAAATTGGGCGGCGCAGATGTTGGCAATAATCATTGCTTCTTCCACAATTTGATTAGCAATGCGGCGATATTCTGCTTTGATTTCTTGCACTTTGCCGTTTTCTGCCAGCACAAAGGCATAATCGGGTTTTTCTTTAAAAAATAAGGAATGGGTTTTGCGCCATTGAATACGTGCTTTGGTAAATTGATGTAGCCAGTGAATTTGTTGTGCTGTTTCTGGCATTTCTGGCTGCCATGCATTGTCTGCCTGTTCTAAATAATCCGACACTTTGTTGTAAGCCAGTTTGGCTTTAGATTGAACATAAGCGGAAACAAAATGCGGTTTGGCTGTGATGTTGCCTGTAAGATCGGTTTCGATATAACAGACAAGCGCGGGGCGGGTTTCATTGGCGATTAAGGAACATAATTCATCAGATAATTCACGAGGTAACATTGGAATGTTAAAGCCCGGTAAATAATTTGTGAAGCAACGCTGTTTGGCTTCTTGTTCAATTTGAGAATCTAAGGCGATGTAAGCGGTTGGGTCAGCAATGGCGACCACTAATTTCCAGCCTGTTTGTGTGCTGTTTTGTGCTATGGGTTCGATATATAAGGCGTCGTCCATATCCATTGTGCTTTCGGAATCAATGGTTACAAAATGAAGTGCGGTCAGATTTTCGCGTGTTTTTTGATCTAACATTTCATAAGGTTCTGTGCCTTGCACGGGATAGCGCGATTGTTCGTGGCGTGCCAATGTGACCCACCAAGGGGCTAATTCATCGTCAGCTCGGCAAATAAACTGATTAATAGTGGCATAGAAAAAGCGATCGTCACGTAATGGATGGGTTTTTAAATTTGCGACGACCCAGTCGCCCTCTTGCAATTCTTCTTTTACCGATTTCGCCTGTTGTGCGCCAATGGGTTGATTAATACTTGGGTGATCCACCAGCACTTGTAATTTCTTGTCTTTATTGAACCGCACTTTTGCGATAAAACGTGTGAGCATTGGCTCAATTAAGGCTTCTGGCTCGGCTTGTTCTTTGTCGCCTTGTTTTTCAATAGTGGCTTTGATTTTGTCGCCATGCATCACTTTTTTCATTGATGGCGGTGCGATGAAATAGGTTTTTTTATCGCACTCTAAAAAACCGTAGGCTTTATCTGTGCTTTTTACCACGCCCTCAACCTGTTCTTTGCTGTCGTGGATTTGTTGTTTAAGTTGTGCGAGTAGAGGATTATCTTGAAACATAGTTATTTTGAAACATCGTTATTATTTTAAAAAAGAGAAAAGGCAGACTGAAAAGCCTGCCTAAAAAAGAATGTAAGAAAAATTATTCTTCGCCTAATTCGCCCATTGCAGTAATGCTGAAACCTGCATCAACGTGAACGATTTCGCCTGTAATGCCAGAGGCTAAATCAGAGCATAAAAATGCCGCTGAGTTACCCACATCTTCGATAGTGACAGTGCGACGTAATGCGGCGGTTTTTTCAAAGGTGGAAAGCATTTTCTTGAAGTTTTTAATGCCTGATGCGGCTAAGGTGCGGATTGGGCCTGCAGAGATTGCATTCACACGAATACCTTCTTTCCCTAAATCAGCAGCCATCACGCGCGTTGCAGCTTCAAGAGAGGCTTTTGCTAGGCACATTACGTTGTAGTTAGGAATTGCACGTTCTGCACCTAAATAAGAAAGCGTTAATAATGCGGCATTTGGATTTAAGTAAGGACGTGCCGCTTGTGCCATTGCAACAAAGCTGTATGCGCTAATATCATGAGCGATACGATAGCCTTCACGAGTTGCCGCATTTACGTAATCGCCGTCTAATTGATCACCTGGTGCAAATGCGATTGCGTGAATAAAACCATCAAATTTATCCCAACGCTTACTTAATTCTGCAAAGCAGTTTTGGATGCTTTCATCGGTTGCCACATCTAAAGGAAGCACGATATCAGAACCAAATTCTTTGGCAAATTCTTCTACGCGCGGTTGTAATTTATCGTTTAAATAAGTGAAAGCAAGTTCTGCGCCTTGTTCTTTCATTGATTTTGCGATCCCGTAAGCAATGGAACGATTGCTTGCAAGACCAGTTACTAAAATGCGTTTACCTGTTAAGAAACCCATAATTTTTCCTATGTTGTTAGCGTAAAAAACTTGCGTAGTATAAGCGAAAATTTGTCTTTGTACAAAGCCGACCAATTTTTCTAAGAAAACTAACCGCACTTTATTTACAAATTCGTTTGAGCAAAAACCTAAAATCAGGGAAAATAGCCCACATTTTTAATTAAACAAAGAAGAAACAATGAGTTATCCATTAGAAGAAGTTAATAAACGTCGCACTTTTGCGATTATTTCCCACCCTGATGCGGGTAAAACAACGATTACTGAAAAAGTACTTTTATACGGCAATGCAATTCAAACTGCTGGTTCTGTAAAAGGCAAAGGCTCGGCGGCTCATGCGAAATCTGACTGGATGGAAATGGAAAAACAACGTGGGATTTCGATTACCACTTCTGTGATGCAATTTCCTTATAATGATTGTTTAGTGAATTTGCTCGATACCCCTGGACACGAAGATTTCTCTGAAGATACTTACCGCACTTTAACCGCTGTGGATAGCTGTTTGATGGTTATTGACTCTGCCAAAGGGGTGGAGGAACGTACGATTAAGTTGATGGAAGTCACACGTTTACGTGATACGCCCATTATTACGTTTATGAATAAACTCGACCGTGATATTCGTGATCCGATGGAATTGTTGGACGAGGTGGAAAATGTGTTGAAAATTCGTTGTGCACCAATTACTTGGCCAATTGGCTGTGGGAAGTTGTTTAAGGGCGTTTATCATCTTGCAAAAGATGAAACCTATTTATATCAATCAGGGCAGGGTTCAACCATTCAGGCAGTGCGTGTTGTTAAAGGCTTGAATAATCCTGAATTAGATGTTGCTGTTGGCGATGATTTAGCACAACAGCTTCGTGATGAATTGGAATTGGTGCAAGGCGCAAGTAATGAATTTGAGCAAGATGCCTTTATTAAGGGCGAGCTTACCCCTGTATTTTTCGGGACAGCATTAGGCAATTTTGGGGTGGATCATTTCCTTGATGGCTTAACACAATGGGCTCCGAAACCGCAATCTCGTCAAGCGGATACAAGAACGGTGGAAAGTGCGGAAGAAAAATTCAGTGGTTTTGTGTTTAAAATTCAAGCCAATATGGATCCGAAACACCGTGACAGAGTGGCGTTTATGCGTGTGGTTTCGGGCAAATATGAAAAAGGGATGAAACTTAAACACGTCCGTATTGGAAAAGATGTGGTTATTTCTGATGCGCTGACTTTTATGGCGGGCGACCGTGCTCACGCCGAAGAAGCTTACGCAGGCGATATTATCGGTTTACATAATCACGGTACGATTCAAATTGGCGATACGTTCACGCAAGGCGAAACGCTGAAATTTACAGGCATTCCAAATTTTGCGCCAGAGTTGTTCCGTCGTATTCGTTTAAAAGATCCTCTTAAACAAAAACAACTGTTAAAAGGCTTGGTGCAACTTTCTGAAGAGGGTGCAGTGCAAGTGTTTCGTCCATTATTAAACAACGATTTAATTGTGGGGGCTGTGGGTGTGTTGCAGTTTGATGTGGTGGTTTCGCGTTTAAAAACTGAATATAACGTGGAAGCGATTTATGAAAATGTGAACGTTGCCACGGCTCGTTGGGTGGAATGTGCCGATGGGAAAAAATTTGAAGAATTTAAACGTAAAAACGAGCAAAATTTAGCCTTAGATGGCGGCGATAATTTAACCTATATCGCGCCAACAATGGTAAATCTAAATTTAGCTCAAGAACGTTATCCTGATGTCGTTTTTTACAAAACTCGCGAACATTAAAATGACAAAGTGCGGTAAAATTCTACCGCACTTTTCCAGAAAAAAAGCGTTGAAATTTAATTCAACGCTTTTCTTTTATTTAGAGAGATTTTCTTGTTTTAATCGGCAAAGTTGATAAATATTTACCACAACTAAAAAGGCATTTAATAATGCAACGGGGTATGCTGTGATAATTACGCTGTAAATAACAAATAAAATCGCGCCGATACTATTTACAATGCGTAAATGCACAATAGATTTAAATAAGAAAGATGCCGCAACAAAAAAAGTCGCCATATAACCTAAAAACTCAATAAAATTAAAGTCCATTATTTTGTTCTCTTTGATTAAAAATAAAAACGGTGGGTATGATAAAAGATTTTTAACGCAAGGAAAAGATAAGAAAAAGAAGCAACCGTTTGCAAGGGAAAATTATATAAAAATAAGTTGAACGAGAACCATATAGAAAAGTGTGCCTACGGCAATAGATAGAAACATATTTTTCTTCCAGAAATGTAAGCCAAGCACGACTATCCCTGCAAGCAAATCAGGAATGCCGTGATAGCCAGTTAAAATCTCAATATTTTTATAGCAATAAACGACAAGCATACCAAACATTGCAGGGGGTAAAACTTTTCCAAGATAACGGATATATTGTGGAATGGGGCGATTAACAGGAAATACAAAAAATGGTAATAAACGTGTAAATTGTACCGCCACTATACAAATTCCGATGGTAATGATTTGTTCTATTAATGTCATTTTAAAGATTCCAATTTTGTTTCTAATTTAGTTATGCGCATAGTTAGAATTAACCAAATGCCAATTAATGTTGGAATTAAAAAATATTCTTTTCCTATAATAAGTAAAAAAACTAATGCGATGCCTAAACCTAATAGAGAGCTTTCGTGGGATTTTTCTTTTAACCAATTTTCTGCAAAAATAACTAAGAATAATGCTGTCATTGAAAATCCCACACCTTTTAAATTAAAAGGTAAAACAGTACCAAATAAATTCCCCATTGCTGCGCCAAGTACCCAATAAATATGCAAATATAAGCTCACAAAAAACATATACCAGCCTTTATCTAAGTGCGGTGGGATTTTTGCCATATAATTTAGGGAAAAAGATTCATCTACAAGTGTTGTGATTAAATACCAGCGTTTTTTTCCTATATGTATGCCATATTTTTCTAGCATTGATATGCCATAAAAAATTTGGCGGGCACTAATCATTAAGGTAATTAATAATACGCTGATTGGAGAAAAAGGTGCAATAAGTGCGCCTGCTGCAATAAATTCAACAGAACCCGCATAAATAAGTAAAGCCATCAAAGTAGGATATAAAAATCCGAAACCAAGTGCTTTCATATAAATACCGTATGCTATGCCAAGAAATAAAAATCCTGCAATCATTGGTACGCTATAGGGAAAAGCAGCTTTAGCCGATTCAGTAATTGGGTTAGAGTGTTGATTTTGTTGAGATAAATTCATTAATTATGTCTATAAATTTAAAACAGAAAGTCCAGGTAAAGTTGAGAAACTTTGAGATTTGACTGTTTGATAAAAATCTTCTAAATAAGAAAGAGATTCATCTTCTTTGCGAATCGCGGCATATAAGTTGCTGTATAAGCCACTTTTTGTGATTTTTCTTGCCACAACATAACCTTTTTCCAAATAAGGCAAGGCAGCCCAATAAGGCACTGTGGCAATGCCGCGTTTGCTCGCAACAAGTTGAATCATTGCAATAGTAAGTTCTGTTGTACGGCGAATAGGATTAATGCCTTTTGATTTAAGCACTTTACGCCATAGATCTAACATATCGTCAGGTACGGGGTAAGTTACCCAAGTTTCATCAATAAAATCTTCCGCTTCCCAAATATCTTTTTCTGCTAAAGAATGATTTTTTGAGCAAATCCCAACCATTTCATAAGAAAAGAGCGGTTTAAAAATGACATCATCATTATGCTCTATTTCTGATACTATCGCCCAATCTGCTCGATGGGAAAGTAATAAACCAACGGGATCAGTATGAAAGCCAGATACAATATCCAGTTCTACTAGCCCCCAATGCTGACGGAATTCATCCATCGCTGGCATTAACCAATCAAAACAAGTATGGCATTCCACCGCTATACGTAACTGTCCTGCATCGCCGTGTTTTACCCTTGCAAGATCACGTTCAGCATCAATCACTTTTGGTATTACTTCATTCGCAAGACGAATTAAACGCTCTCCCGCTGAAGTAAAACGAAGTGGATTACTTTTACGCTCAAATAAAGGCAAGCCAAATTGTTCTTCTATTAATTTAATTTGGTGAGAAAGTGCTGATTGGGTTAGATATACACGCTTTGCAGCTAGAGAAACGCTACCTGTCTCTTTTAAAGCCAATAAAGTTTTAAGATGTCTAAATTCTAGAAAGGTTGGTTTCATTAATAATATTCATATAAAATTAAGAATTAGGGAACCAGTATAATACATTAAAATTAGAAATATGCTAATTAATAAAATTAATTATTTAGATAATTATTTTAGTTAAAATACAAAACCCCAGTCCTTAAACTGGGGTTCTATATTTATTCTTTATCTAATTTGTTTAATTCTGTTTTTACTTAATTTAATTTTATCTATCTTAGATAGATTTATATTTAGATTTTTTATTTGGTAACCTGGCAGTGCCCTACTCTCACATGGGGAAACCCCACACTACCATCGGCATTACAGCGTTTCACTTCTGAGTTCGGTATGGTCTCAGGTGGGTCCACCGCACTATCGCCGCCAGGATAATTCTTTGATAACTCG
>NZ_QQIK01000001.1:0-633509 GCF_003494325.1 Haemophilus influenzae | reverse complement strand
TATTTTCAGCTATTGGTCGAATAAATACCCTTCCAATATCTGCGGTTGCATTATAATTAATTACCCCTCTATTAACCGAATAAATCATTATTTGGTTTAAATAACCAATAATACGATGCAATGTATCCAATTTTCCTGCTCGTTCTAATGGTTTTAATTTCTCAATAGCAAGAGGAGCAGAAATCTCACTAATAGAATAATGCCCCAACACTTTAAACAAGTGACGTTCTAACCGTTTCCCAATATCAATAAAAGTCACTTCTTTTAATCGCCCAGTATCAACTTCATTTTTCTTTAGGTATAGCCATTCCTTCCCCATTTCGCTCAAGGTAAATTGACGTTCTTGGATGGCTTTTTGTTCTTGCTGTAAACGATAATCTTGCGGATCGATATTTTTCGCCAACAAAGAACGATATAAATCCCTAATCTCTCGAGCATCTTTCAATGAAATCTCAGGATAAACACCAAGACTAATTAAAGTTCTTTTTTTAGAAATTGGTTTATAATATTGAAATCGCCAAATTTTCGAACCATTCATTTTTACGAGCAAGAAAAGACCTTGGCCATCAGACAGTGAGTAGTCTTTCTCTTTAGGTTTAGCATTATTGATTTCTGTAATGCTTAATGGTTTCACTAATACAGCCATCCTTCCCCCCATTTGGTATTACGAAAATAATTTTGGTAAGCGTGATTTTTTAGTATTTTTATGAATTTTGGTATTACGACACCTAAAAATCCAAAATTATATTACCAAATATAATACCAAAAAAGTGAGTTAGATTAATATAGATTGATATAGATTGACTTTATAAAAGCAGATAATGCCTTGATTTACCAGGAAATTTAATTTTATTTGATATGGATTGAGAGGGATTGAAAAGAAAATTTGGTGCGACTAGCTGGACTCGAACCAGTGACCCCCACCATGTCAAGGTGGTGCTCTAACCAACTGAGCTATAGTCGCACTGTATAAAGTGTTTGGAATTATAGATATTTTTAATCTGAAAACAAGTATTTTTCTTAAAACTCGATATAACTGGCAAAAAAGTAAACAGTCTTGCCTTAACTAACAGGGCTGTTTTTGATTTCCCAAATTTTTAAGCGTATAATCTGCACCGATTTTTTATCTGGCTAAGATGTAGCGAAATAAAATAATACCTTTAAAATTTTGTAATTATTGACGGAGTAAATAATGTCTAGAAGACTAAGAAGAACGAAGATTGTATGTACTATGGGCCCATCAACTGACCGTGATAACAATCTTGAAAAAATTATCGCAGCGGGTGCTAACGTAGTTCGTATGAACTTCTCTCACGGTACACCTGAAGATCATATCGAACGAGCAGAACGTGTACGTTCTATCGCGAAAAAATTAGGTAAAACCGTGGCAATCTTAGGTGATTTACAAGGTCCTAAAATTCGTGTTTCTACCTTTAAAGACGGTAAAATTTTCTTAAGCGTTGGTAATAAATTCATTCTTGATGCGGAATTGCCAAAAGGCGAAGGTACACAAGAATCTGTTGGTTTAGACTATAAAACGCTTCCACAAGATGTTGTGCCAGGCGATATTCTTTTATTAGATGATGGCCGTGTTCAATTAAAAGTATTATCAACTGATGGTGCAAAAGTTTTCACCGAAGTCACTGTTGGCGGTCCATTATCAAATAATAAAGGTATCAACAAATTAGGTGGCGGTTTATCTGCAGATGCATTAACAGAAAAAGATAAAGCAGACATTATTACCGCTGCACGCATTGGCGTTGATTTCTTAGCTGTTTCTTTCCCTCGTTCAAGTGCAGATTTAAATTATGCGCGTGAACTTGCTCAACAAGCTGGTTTAAATGCAAAAATCGTTGCTAAAGTTGAACGTGCAGAAACTGTTGCTAATGATGAGGCAATGGACGATATTATTTTAGCATCTGATGTAATTATGGTTGCTCGTGGTGATTTAGGTGTGGAAATTGGCGATCCCGAATTAGTTGGCGTGCAGAAAAAATTAATCCGTCGTTCACGTCAATTAAATCGTGCAGTAATTACAGCAACTCAAATGATGGAATCAATGATTAGCAACCCAATGCCAACTCGTGCTGAAGTGATGGACGTTGCAAACGCAGTATTAGATGGTACTGATGCGGTTATGCTTTCTGCTGAAACAGCAGCAGGTCAGTATCCTTCTGAAACAGTAGTGGCAATGGCGGGCGTATGTTTAGGGGCAGAAAAAATGCCAAGCATTAATGTTTCTCGTCACCGTATGGATAAAGAATTTGAAGCCATTGAAGAATCTGTTGCTATGTCTGCAATGTATGCAGCAAACCATATGAAAGGTGTTGCTGCTATCGTTACATTAACAAGCTCAGGCCGTACACCTTTATTAATGTCTCGTATTAGTTCTGGTTTACCAATCTTTGCATTATCTCGTCATCAAGAAACTTTGAACCTTTGTGCACTATACCGCGGTGTAACCCCTGTTTTCTATGGTGAAGATAGCCGTACTGAAGCTGGTGCAAAAGCTGCACTACAATCATTAAAAGAAAAAGGTTATTTATCTGTAGGCGATTTAGTGCTTCTAACGCAGGGTGGACAAGGTGCGACAGAAACTAACGTTTGTCGCACATTAATTGTTGAATAATCAATAATCTGAATACTTTAAATAAAGAGCGGTGGATTTTCCACCGTTTTTTATTTCCTTTTTTTACCGCACTTTTCACTTAAACCCAATAGATATTTGCGGTATTATAGGCGACATTCTAGTATCGAAATAAGTCCTATGGCATCACAACCTCAAATCAAATCTTCTGACAAAAAAACGGCACAAGTAAGTATTCCCCCGCACTCAATTGAAGCTGAACAAGCTGTATTGGGTGGCATTCTGCTGAGTAATCAACATTGGGATAGCATTGCTGAACGTGTTATTGCTGACGATTTTTATACTTTTCAACACCGTCTGATTTTTACAGAAATGGAACATCTAATGCGTAATCAATCGCCTATTGATTTAATTACGCTAGATCAAGCCTTAAGAAGCCGTGGTGTAAGCGATGAAGTGGGGGGGTTTGCCTATCTTGCAGAGCTTTCCAATAATACCCCGAACGCAATTAATATTTTGGCTTATGCGGATATTGTGAGAGAGAAAGCCATATTACGAGAACTTATTTCGGTAGGAAATCGTATTGCTGAAAATAGCTATTCTCCCAAAGGGCAAGACATCAAATTAATTCTTGATGAAGCGGAACGTGAAGTGTTTGCGATTGCAGAAAAACGGACAACTTCTAGCGAAGGCCCGCAGAATGTGATCAATGTATTGGAAAGTACTATTGAAAAAATCGATATTTTAAGCAAGCTTGAAAATCATTCGGGTGTGACTGGTGTTACAACTGGCTTTACTGATCTTGATAAAAAAACGGCAGGTTTACAGCCTTCTGACTTAATTATCGTTGCGGCACGTCCGTCAATGGGTAAAACCACTTTCGCCATGAACCTTTGCGAAAATGCCGCAATGGCAAGTGAAAAACCCGTTTTAGTATTTAGTTTAGAAATGCCAGCAGAACAAATTATGATGCGTATGATCGCTTCCCTTGCTCGCGTTGATCAAACTAAAATCCGTACAGGGCAAAATTTAGATGAAATCGAGTGGAACAAAATTGCCAGCGTAGTGGGAATGTTCAAGCAAAAAAATAATCTTTTTATCGATGATTCTTCAGGTCTAACACCTACCGATGTTCGTTCCCGGGCACGCCGAGTTTATCGTGAAAATGGTGGATTAAGTATGATTATGGTGGATTATTTGCAATTAATGCGCGCACCAGCATTTTCAGATAACCGAACACTAGAAATCGCAGAAATTTCTCGCTCCCTCAAAGCACTCGCCAAAGAATTACAAGTGCCAGTAGTCGCCCTTTCTCAATTAAATCGTACTTTAGAACAACGTGGAGACAAACGCCCTGTAAACTCAGATTTACGTGAATCAGGCTCTATCGAACAAGATGCTGACTTGATTATGTTTATTTACCGTGATGAAGTCTATAACGATAACTCGGAAGATAAAGGTGTTGCAGAAATTATTATTGGTAAGCAGCGTAACGGTCCAATTGGTCGAGTGCGGTTAAAATTTAATGGACAATTCTCACGCTTCGACAATCTCGCTGAACAACGTGAATATCGAGATGATTATTAAGGAAAAATAATGAACGTAAAACCGGCGACAGCGAAAATCAGTTCGCACGCCTTAAAACAGAATTTAGAAATAATTAAACAAAAAGCACCAAATAGCAAAATTATTGCTGTGGTTAAAGCAAATGCTTATGGTCACGGCGTTGTGTTCGTTGCTTCAACCTTAGAACAAAGCGTCGATTGCTTTGGGGTAGCGCGTTTAGAAGAGGCTTTAGCATTACGTTCCAATGGTATTACTAAACCAATTTTATTGCTTGAAGGCTTTTTCAATGAACAAGATTTGCCCATCTTAGCAGTCAATAATATCGAAACTATCGTACATAATCGTGAACAATTAGAAGCATTAAAACGTGCGAATTTACCAAGTCCAATTAAGGTTTGGTTAAAAATAGATACAGGAATGCACCGCTTGGGCGTTGCTCTTGATGAAGTGGATTATTTTTATCAAGAACTCAAAAAACTCCCTCAAATTCAACCGCACTTAGGCTTTGTCAGCCATTTCAGCCGCGCCGATGAACTAGAATCAGATTACACCCAACTTCAAATCAATCGTTTTTTATCTGCCACAAAAGATAAGCAAGGTGAACGAACAATTGCTGCTTCTGGTGGCATTCTTTTCTGGCCAAAATCTCACTTAGAATGCATTCGACCAGGTATTATTATGTACGGCATTTCTCCAACTGATACTATCGGCAAAGAGTTTGGCTTAACGCCTGTGATGAATTTAACCTCGTCATTAATTGCCGTTCGCCATCATAAACAAGGCGATCCTGTAGGTTACGGCGGTATTTGGACAAGCCCACGAGATACCAAAATTGGTGTGGTCGCAATAGGTTATGGCGATGGCTATCCGCACGATGTGCCAGAAGGTACGCCTGTTTATTTAAATGGCCGTCTTGTACCAATTGTTGGGCGTGTGTCAATGGATATGCTCACTGTTGATTTAGGCGCAGATAGCCAAGATTTGGTAGGCGATGAAGTAATTCTATGGGGTAAGGAATTACCTATTGAAACCGTAGCTAAATTCACAGGCATTTTAAGCTACGAGCTAATTACAAAATTAACACCTCGTGTTATAACTGAATATGTTGATTAATCACTGCATTTTTTGAACAGAGGGAGTCATTCTCCCTAATAAAAATCCCAGAAAGTGCGGTTAAAATTTTGATTATTTTTAATGAAAGGAAATGCCATGAAAAACATTAACCCAACTCACACCCAAGCGTGGAAAGCTCTCGAAGCACATAAAGCTGAATTATCAAACACCACCATCCAAGATTTATTTAAACAAGAAAAAAATCGTTTTGACGATTATTCTTTAACATTCAATAACCAAATTCTTGTCGATTTTTCCAAAAACAACATCAATCAAACAACCCTTTCACATCTTCGCCAACTTGCTCAAGAATGCGCGCTTGATAGTGCAAAAGAAGCAATGTTTACTGGCAAAAAAATTAATCGTACAGAAAATCGTGCCGTGCTACATACTGCACTTCGCAATCGCGCTAATACGCCAGTGCTTGTTGATGGTAAAGATGTTATGCCTGAAGTCAATGCTGTGCTAGCTAAAATGAAAGATTTCTGTCAGCGTATTATTTCTGGCGAATGGAAAGGCTATACAGGTAAAGCCATTAGTGATGTAGTAAATATTGGTATTGGTGGCTCTGATTTAGGCCCTTATATGGTAACCGAAGCACTTCGCCCGTATAAAAATCATCTAAATATGCACTTTGTTTCAAATGTCGATGGTACACATATTGCGGAGACCTTAAAAAAAGTCAATCCAGAAACCACTCTTTTCTTAGTGGCATCGAAAACCTTTACCACTCAAGAAACCATGACAAATGCACAAAGTGCGCGTGATTGGTTACTGAAAGCGGCGAAAAATGAAAGTGCGGTTGCAAAACATTTTGCAGCATTATCAACCAATGCTAAAGATGTAGAAAAATTTGGTATTGATACCAATAATATGTTTGAATTTTGGGATTGGGTTGGCGGTCGTTACTCTTTATGGTCTGCTATTGGTCTTTCAATTGCACTATCCATTGGCTTTGAAAACTTCGAAGAGTTATTAAATGGCGCACATGAAATGGATAAACATTTCCGCTCTGCTCCAATCGAACAAAATATCCCAACTACTTTAGCCTTAGTTGGTTTATGGAATACCAATTTCCTTGGTGCCCAAACAGAAGCAATCTTACCTTATGATCAATATTTACATCGCTTTGCGGCTTATTTCCAACAAGGTAATATGGAATCAAATGGTAAATATGTGGATCGTGATGGCAATGTCATTAACAATTATCAAACTGGCCCTATCATTTGGGGAGAACCAGGTACAAACGGACAACATGCGTTCTATCAATTAATTCATCAAGGCACCACTTTAATTCCTTGTGATTTTATCGCACCAGCCCAAACCCACAATCCATTGGCGGATCATCACAATAAATTGCTTTCAAACTTCTTTGCACAAACAGAAGCATTAGCATTCGGAAAAACAAAAGAGGAAGTCGAGGCTGAATTTATAAAAGCGGGTAAATCTTTGGATGATGTAAAAAATATCGTTCCATTTAAAGTATTTACGGGTAATAAGCCAACTAATTCTATTCTCGTTCAAAAAATCACGCCATTTACCTTGGGTGCATTAATTGCTATGTATGAACACAAAATCTTCGTACAAGGTGTGATTTTTAATATCTTTAGCTTCGATCAATGGGGTGTCGAACTAGGCAAACAACTTGCAAATAGAATTCTTCCTGAATTAACCGATTCTGAAAAAGTCGCAAGCCACGATAGTTCAACAAATGGATTAATCAATCAATTTAAAGCATGGCGTTAATTATTTGGATTTGAATAATTCTAGAGCTGTCACAGATAACGACTAAAAACTCTATTTAGGTTAAGATAATCAAATGAGAGAAAGTCGCTTAAGTCAATATAAGCAAAATAAACTTATTGAGATATTTCTGGCAAGTGTGACAGCTCTAGCTGCAGCTAAGTTGGTAAATATAAATAAACTTCAGCTTATTACTTTCATCGTCTACCATTATTTATCACTCAAAGCAGCCTACATATGGAAATGTTTGAAAGTGAAATTCAAGCGAATGAAAGCTATTTTGGTGGTGCTCTGAAAGGTAAACTTGGTCAAGGAGAAGCTAGAAAAACTTCGTAATTTGTTTTTTGAAACGAAATGGCAAAGTATACACCGTGGTGGTTATGAATATGCAATCTGCAACACTGTTACCGATTATTCGAGAAAAGGTAAACAAGGTAGTATTGTTTATATGAATTTCTACAGAGGTTATGATATTCTTAAGCTATTTTTAAAGGAATATGAATGGCGTTTTAATCACAGTGATTTAAAAAACTCAAATTTCTATTGTAAAACAATTAATTTAGGGGAGTTTTAACTGGTTATCTATGCATATCCTTTTGTTATTTAAATAACGTATAAAATAATTTAAATAAGAGTGTAAAATTGGAGCTTATATGGAAAATCCTCCATTAGTATCGGTTATTGTTTGTGCTTATAACGCTGAGCAATATATAGATGAAAGCATTTCATCCATTATTAATCAGAGTTATGAAAATCTAGAAATTATAGTTATCAATGATGGTTCAACAGATTTGACTTTGTCTCATTTAGAAGAAATATCTAAATTAGATAAAAGGATAAAAATTATTAGTAATAAATATAATTTAGGGTTCATAAATTCTTTGAATATAGGTCTTGGTTGTTTTTCAGGTAAATATATTGCGAGAATGGATGCTGATGATATAGCTAAACCATCGTGGATTGAGAAAATAGTTACCTATCTAGAGAAAAATGATCATATTACAGCAATGGGATCATACTTAGAGATTATTGTAGAAAAAGAATGTGGAATTATCGGTTCTCAATATAAAACTGGTGATATATGGAAAAATCCATTGCTACATAATGAGATTTGTGAAGCTATGCTTTTCTATAATCCGATACATAACAACACTATGATTATGAGAGCAAATGTATATAGAGAGCATAAATTAATCTTTAATAAAGATTATCCGTATGCAGAAGATTATAAGTTTTGGTCAGAGGTTAGTAGGCTTGGTTGTTTAGCTAATTATCCTGAAGCATTGGTAAAATATAGACTACATGGAAACCAAGCATCATCAGTTCATAATCATAAGCAAAATGAGGTAGCTAAAAAGATAAAGAGGGAAAATATTACATATTACCTTAATAAGATAGGTATAGATATAAACGTAATTATTAATAGTGTGTCATTGCTAGAAATATATCATGTGGATAAAAGTAATAAAGTGTTGAAAAGTATACTTTATGATATGTATATGAGCTTAGATAAATATACTATAACTTCACTCTTACATTTTATTAAATATCATCTTAAATTATTTGATTTAAAGCAAAATTTTAAGATTATAAAAAAATTTATCAGAAAAATAAATGTTATGTTATGTTATGTTATGTTATGTTATGTTATGTTATGTTATGTTATGTTATGTTATGTTTTAGATGGAGTGTTCAGAAAGGGGAGGAACAAATTCCAAGTTTGTCTAGGACTAAATTCTAATTTAGTCCTTTAAATTTATCTTAGATAAACGATAAATATATATTTTAAATGAGTTTAATTATAAAAAATCAGTGCCTTACTAAGTTAAGGCACTGATTAATCATATTAGACTTTAATGCTATTAGTTATAGCACAGAAACATTTAAGTTCGAGCCACCACCAACAATACGAACTCGGCGACCAGCTACAAAACTGCTGTCAGCCTTTTGAACAACAACGATCTCTTGACCATCATCTTTTTTAATTACAAGTTCAGCACCGTTTACTTGACTTACTTTCTCTTCGATTTTGCTTCCAGCTACTGCACCACCAATCGCACCAACTACTGCTGCGATAACTTGACCACGACCACCGCCAATTGCACTACCCGCAATACCACCTAACGCACCGCCACCAAGAGTACCAATTACGCCTTGATTATCAGCTTGGATCTTAACAGGACGCACAGAAACAATCGTACCATAAGTAATTGAACGAGCTTCCTTTGCTTGAGATGCACTATACACATCGCCACTAAAAATATCTGTATTCGTACATCCAGCCACACTAAAAATAGTTAAGATAGCTAATGCTAGTGTTTTCTTTTTCATATCTATATCCTTAATTTAAGAATTAAAATGGATTTCTTGGCGAAAATGATGAAATATTCTTTACTTGGCTATTATTAGACACCGTCACACAAGCCCCAATAGCAAGAGTTGAATCATACTTATGCACAATAATAACTTCCTCTCCTTTCTGCTGGTTACCAGAACAATCATTTTTACGAATAGTTAATTTAAGATTTTCGCCTTCCATTTGGCTAAAAACGATTTGACCTTTATAAAGCATTTTCATCTTTTTGAAAAGAAGAACAAGCACTCAAGCCTACTGTTGCTAAAACAACGAATGCAAGTGATAATTTATTCATTTTTACTAAACCTCAAGTATTTTTTTAATAGAATAAGGATGAACCTTAATGCAAGTATGATTTACTGTTTTATCCGTAAAACTTACTGCAATAGATGGATTTGGTAATCTTTCCCCATCCACCTTAGGCTCGCTCACTTTAATGGTTAATTGAGTTAATTTGTCCCATAAAAAACTCACATTAATACGCTGTACCCATTCATTTATCGATTCATTCGGTAAAAATGGCACTACAATCTCAATATGTTCCCAACCTTCAATTGGATATTTTTTATTTTTAGGAAGTGGAAGTTCAATAATATCCACAAATTGATTGGCAAATTTAACTGGTTTTTCTAATTCAATAAGATAAATCTTACGACCATTAACAATATTATCAGATAAAATTCTACCGCACTTTAATAAAAGTATCAGCCAATTTTTAGCAGTTTGCTCACTATTTACCCGTAATGCAAGATGATCGATTTCATAGTGAGACAGATCTATTGTCATTTCTTTGGCTAAATGCTGAATTTTTCTTTCAAATGTTGCTAAATCTGCTGAAAGTGCGGTCAAATTTTCCTGTAAATTTGTCATTTTGTCCCTTTGAGAAATATACAAAGAACGGTATCATAACCGATTATTTTTATTATTCAATTTGAACATAGGAAAAAACGTGAATATTCAATCTATTCTATCCGATAAAATTAAACAAGCAATGGTTATTGCAGGCGCTGATCAATCTTGTGATGCGCTTGTTCGTCAATCAGGCAAACCACAATTTGGCGATTATCAAGCCAACGGTATTATGGCTGCAGCAAAAAAATTAGGTTTAAATCCACGAGAATTTGCTCAAAAAGTTTTAGATAATCTTCAACTATCTGATATTGCAGAAAAATTAGAAATCGCAGGCCCAGGTTTTATCAATATTTTCTTAAATCCAACTTGGCTAACAACTGAAATTTCAGCTGCACTTTCCCACAAAAATTTAGGTATTCAAGCTACCAATAAACAAACAGTTGTGATTGATTATTCCTCTCCAAACGTAGCAAAAGAAATGCACGTAGGTCATTTACGCTCTACGATAATCGGCGATGCTGTAGCCAGAACCCTTGAGTTTTTAGGTCACAATGTCATCCGCGCTAACCACGTAGGCGACTGGGGAACGCAATTCGGAATGCTTATTGCTTATCTTGAAAAAATGCAAAACGAACACGCCAGTGAAATGGAATTGCAAGATCTTGAAGCCTTTTATCGCGAAGCCAAAAAACACTACGATGAAGATGAAATATTCGCTGAAAAAGCACGTAATTATGTCGTGAAATTACAAGGTGGAGATGAATATTGTCGAGCGATGTGGAAACGTTTAGTCGATATTACTATGCAACAAAATCAGCACAACTATGATCGATTAAACGTCACTTTAACCGAAAAAGATGTAATGGGTGAAAGTCTTTATAATCCTATGTTACCAAGCATTGTAGAAGATCTTAAAAAACAAGGTTTAGCTGTAGAAAATGATGGTGCATTGGTTGTTTATTTAGATGAATTCAAAAATAAAGAAGGCGATCCAATGGGCGTGATCGTTCAGAAAAAAGACGGCGGTTTCCTTTATACTACAACTGATATTGCTGCAGCAAAATATCGTTATGAAACATTAAAAGCTAATCGCGCACTTGTTTTTTCAGATACTCGCCAAAGCCAACATATGCAACAAGCTTGGTTAATTACTCGTAAAGCAGGTTATGTACCAGACAGTTTCTCGTTAGAGCATAAAAACTTTGGGATGATGCTTGGTAAAGATGGCAAGCCATTTAAAACTCGTACTGGTGGCACGGTAAAATTAGCCGATCTATTAGATGAAGCCATCGAACGCGCCACTGTATTAATTAATGAAAAAAATACCAATTTATCTAATGATGAAAAACAAGCTGTGATTGAGGCTATTGGTATTGGATCGGTAAAATATGCAGATCTATCCAAAAACCGCACCACGGATTATGTTTTTGATTGGGATAATATGTTAAGTTTCGAAGGCAACACTGCGCCTTATATGCAATATGCTTACACCCGTATTCGTTCGATCTTTAATAAAACAGAGATAAATTCAACCGCACTTTTGGCTGCACCTTTAACTATTAAAGATGATAAAGAAAGAACGCTTGCAATTAAACTTCTCCAATTTGAAGAAGCCGTGCAAACTGTCGGAAAAGAAGGCACACCACACGTGCTTTGTGCTTATTTATACGAACTTGCTGGCATCTTCTCGTCATTCTACGAGCATTGTCCAATTTTAAATGCTGAAGATGAGGCCGTAAAATTAAGTCGTTTGAAATTAGCATTATTAACGGAAAAAACCTTGAAACAAGGTTTAGAGTTACTCGGTATTAAAACCGTAGAAAAAATGTAATTTTGATAATTAAATCCCTTTCCTACGAAAGGGATTTTTTATGCTTGTTTACTGAATAAAAAAAGTGCCCCAATGGGGCACTACTCGGAAAGCAAAATAGATGTCGGCTATTTAAGATAGCACTTGTTTTTAGTGGGTTCAGAATAAAGAAATCCGATCAGTTATGCAAATACATATTTTTAGATTTGTGAACTTGGTCACGATTTTTTTATAAAAAAACTAAAAACAAATATATTTTTAATAAAGTGCGGTAAAATTCTATAAAAATATTTCCGCACTTTCTGCTTTAACTTAGAGAATATTCTTTTCTCCACGAGATACACTAATCAAGCCAGAACGAACAATTTCTAACAATGTGGTTTCTTCTTTCAATGCAGAAATAAACGCATCAACTTTATCATTTGTACCGCTTAATTGAATTGTGTAAGACTTTGGCGTGACATCTACAATTTGACCGCGGAAAATATCGGCTAATCGTTTAATTTCATCGCGAGATGACCCCACGGCTCTGACTTTCGCTAAAACAATTTCTCGTTCTATATGTTCCTGTTCACTTAAATTAACCACTTTGAACACATCCACTAATTTATGGAGTTGTTTTTCAATTTGCTCCAATGCTTGAGTATCGCCCACTGCTTCAATAGTCATTCGAGAAAGCGTTGGATCATCCGTTGGCGCCACCGTCAAACTTTCAATATTAAAGGCACGTTGAGAGAATAAACCAACAACACGCGATAATGCTCCCGATTCATTTTCGAGTAAAACAGATAAAATTCTACGCATTAGTTTGTCTCCTCTTGAGGTTTACTTAAAATCATTTCATTCATTGCACCACCACGAATTTGCATTGGATAAACGTGTTCAGATTCATCTACATTAATATCTACAAAGACTAATTTATTTTTAATACTGAATGCTTCTTGCAATTTGCTTTCAAGTTCATCGGGGGTAGCAATTTTTATTCCTACGTGACCGTAAGATTCTGCCAATTTCGCAAAATCAGGCAAGGAATTCATATAGGTTTGCGAATGGCGACCAGAATAAATCAAATCTTGCCATTGTTTTACCATTCCCAAGAAATGATTATTCAAACAAATAATGACAACAGGAATGCCATATTGTGTTGCGGTAGAAAGCTCTTGAATATTCATTTGAATACTACCATCGCCAGTAACGCAAACAACAGTTCCTTCAGGATGAGCTAATTTCACACCAAGTGCCGCAGGAAAACCAAAACCCATTGTGCCTGCACCACCAGAATTAATCCAATGACGCGGTTCATCGAATGGATAATGTAACGCAGCAAACATTTGGTGCTGACCTACATCAGAAGCCACATAAGCTTGTCCTTTCGTGAGGCGATATACCGCTTCCACGACTTGTTGCGGTTTAATCACGCCAGAAGTGCGGTCAAATTCCAAACATTTTTTTGCTTTCCATTGGTTGATTTCTTGCCACCAACTTTCAAGATCCGTTTGAGATTTTAATCCCTCTTCATTCAATAAACCCAAAAATTCTTCCAATACATTTTTCGCATTTCCGACAATTGGAATCGCTACTGGCACATTTTTAGAAATTGAGGTTGGATCAATATCAATATGAATCACTTTTGCATTTGGGCAATATTTTTCTAAATTATTTGTCGTACGATCATCAAAACGAACGCCAACCCCCAAAATAAGATCACTTTCGTGCATTGCCGTATTCGCTTCTAAAGTACCATGCATACCCAACATACCTAAGAATTGTTTATCCGTACTTGGATAAGCCCCCAATCCCATTAATGAGGAAGTCACTGGTAAATTTAAACGTTGTGCAAACTGAATTACTTGCTCACTACATTCAGCAGTGATTGCTCCGCCACCAACGAAAAGTATCGGTTTTTTCGCTACTAAAAGTGCTTTTAATGCTTTTTTAATTTGACCTTTGTGTCCATTTACTGTGGGATTATAAGAACGTAACTCGACAGATTCAGGGTATTCATAAGGATATTTAAAATTCGGATTTACAGTGTCTTTTGGAATATCCACAACAACAGGGCCTGGACGACCCGTAGATGCAATATAAAAGGCTTTTTTCAAAGTAGATGGAATATCTTCCGCCTTTTTGACAATAAAGCTATGCTTCACAACGGGACGAGAAATGCCCAGCATATCACATTCTTGGAAAGCATCACTGCCAATTAAATTGCTCATAACCTGACCCGAAATGATAACCATAGGCACAGAATCGGTATAAGCCGTTAAAATACCAGTGATAGCATTTGTTGCACCAGGCCCCGAAGTCACTAGCACACATCCAACTTTACCCGTTGAACGTGCGTAACCATCCGCCATATGCACCGCGGCTTGTTCGTGGCGAACTAAAATATGTTCAATACCACCCAGCGTATGAATTGCATCATAAATATCTAATACCGCGCCTCCGGGATAACCAAATACATACTCTACGCCTTCATCACGTAAAGATTGAACCACCATCTCTGCGCCAGATAACTTCTTCATTTTTCACTCCTTAAATTCACCGCACTTTTAAAAAAACGAACAGATTATGTCAATGTTTCACATAATACAAAGTAAAAAAAATTTGTCTAGCCACTAAAACAACAAAAAAATCAATTAAAAAAATATAAAAAACCAAATATAAATGAAAATTTAGTTTTTTATAAATTTTTCCATCAATAAAAATAAAAAAATGCGACAAAATGCCGCATTTTATAAAATAGTAAAAATATTATTTTTTATTCAAATTTTTGAATGAGATCACAGTTTTAGCGTTTTTTAACTGCAAATATAATGACAATCAATGAAACTGCCGTTGCTGCAAAACCAGCTAAACCTGAATAAGTAAACCCTACCACAATGTAACCAATAGAAGTCGCTGTTGCAACTGTGGCAGCATAAGGAAGCTGAGTAGTAACGTGATCAATATGATTACATTTTGCGCCCGTTGAAGACAAAATTGTTGTATCCGACACTGGCGAACAATGATCGCCACATACAGCCCCTGCCATTACTGCAGATAAACAAGGAAGCAATAATTCTGGTGCGGCATTCGCTGCCATTGCTGCGGCAATTGGTAACATAATACCGAATGTTCCCCAGCTCGTACCTGTTGAAAATGCCATCGCTGCACCAAGAACAAAAAGTATAACAGGCAAAAATTGCATTGGAATATTACCAGACACAAGAGAAGATAGATATTTACCTGTTTGCATATCACCTACTATTTTATTAATTGTCCAAGCAAAGAATAAAATTGCGATTGCGCCTGACATTGATTTAATTCCCACAATCCAAGAACGTGCATATTCAGGAACACTCACTTGACGATCAAGAATAATTAATAAAGTAGAAATAATAATTGAACAGAATCCACCTACAACCAAAGATGTTCCTACTACGGTGTTTTCAAATGCACCTAAAACACTAAACACTTTGCCATCCGCAGCCAATGCCTCTGCACCCGTGTAAATCATCATTGAAACTGTAGCGATAATTAAAACTAAAATAGGTAATATAAGATTACGCACCTGACCTTTTGTACCCGTTTCTTCTTCCAACTGATCTTCAGTATTTTTCAAAGCTAATTTTTCGTGACGCACCATTGAAGCAATATCAAAAGAAAAATATGCCACAAAAAACACCATAATAATGGAGAAAATTGCATAGAAGTTCATTGAACTCATTGCTACGAATGCACCAATTGGTGTGTACTCCGTGATCGAATAAGTCGCTAATAAACCACCGATTAAAGTAATAATATATGCGCCCCAACTTGAAACAGGCATCATTACACACATCGGTGCTGCCGTTGAGTCCAAAATATAAGCAAGTTTCGCACGGGAAACTTTAAAACGGTCTGTCACAGGACGAGCAATTGCACCTACAGCGAGACTATGGAAATAATCGTCAATAAAAGTAACAAAAACCAATGATGCCGCTAATAATTTAGCACCACGACGACCTTTAATACGGCTTTGTGCCCATTCAGCAAAGGCACGATTACTACCTGATACGGTTAAAAGTGCGGTTAAAACACCAAGCAATAATAAGAACAAAACAATGTTCATATTTGAATTGATTTCACCATCGGCATAAACCAAAGAAACCACATTTTTTACCAAATAATTAAATGCGCTGCCGATTTGCCAATCGCTTAACATTAATGACCCAATAATAATCCCCGCACTAAGGGAAACCAAAACACGGCGAGTTGCTATCGCCAAAATTATCGCCAACAAAGCAGGGACGATTGACCAAACAGATGATGAAAAATCAATAAGTTCCATTAAATAATACCTATAATTAATGGAGAGAACGGAAAGCACAGGACAGAATAAGACCAAAACAACCGTAGTGCTCCATAGTTAATCAGAAAAACTATGACAGTGTCGCCCCTTTCGAGCACGCCACCAACCAAACAAAACGACTTTTATTTGATTTCGGCAACTATTCCTTTCTTTTTTCTTCTTCGTTATCCACTCTGAAAAAATACTTATAATAATTGCACCTCTACTTTTGTAGTGATTGGAGAGATTACAGTAAAACAAACAAAATGCCAACAGATTTTATAAAAATTTTATAAACTTGAATAAAAATATAAAGAAAATAAACACAAAAAAATATATCTGTTTAGACCATTTATTTAATAATAGATATTTACAATAAATTTTATTTTCTCTATTATTAAATAAATTTTCCCACATTTAATGTTATTTATTGAGGTTTATTATGAACGAATTAGTAAGAGGTTTAACAAATCTTCGTAGTTTACGCGCAGCTGTACGTGAATTAACGTTAGAACAAGCAGAAAATGCCCTAGAAAAATTACAAACAGCTATCGAAGAAAAACGTGCTAATAAAGCAGAATTAATTAAAGCAGAGACAGAGCGAAAAGAGCGTTTAGCTAAATATAAAGAATTAATGGAAAAAGAAGGTATTACACCTGAAGAATTACACGAAATTTTTGGCACAAAAACTGTATCAATTCGAGCAAAACGTGCTCCACGCCCTGCAAAATATGCGTTTATTGATGAAAATGGCGAGCATAAAACTTGGACGGGTCAAGGTCGCACACCACGCCCAATTCAAAATGCGTTGAACAAAGGTAAATCATTATCTGATTTCGAAATTTAATTTTTCTATTTGAAACTAGAACCTATTTTATGGGTTCTATTTTTTTATCTAAACATAGCACACAACATTATGATCGAAAAAAAAATATTACTCACTGATTGCCCTGATGATAAAGGCTTAATCGCAAAAATAACTAATATTTGTTACAAACATCAACTAAATATTCTTCATAATAATGAATTTGTAGATTTTGAAACCAAACATTTCTTTATGCGCACAGAATTGGAAGGTATTTTTAACGAAGCTACTTTATTAGAAGATCTAAAATATAGCTTACCCGAAGAAACGAATTGTCGATTAATTGGCACCCAACGTAAGCGAATTGTAATTTTAGTCACCAAAGAAGCTCACTGCCTCGGCGATATTTTAATGAAAAATTATTATGGTGCGCTTGATGTAGAAATTGCAGCCGTAATCGGCAATCACGATAATTTACGTGAACTTGTTGAACGTTTTAATATTCCATTTCATTTAGTTAGCCACGAAAACTTAACCCGTGTAGAACACGACAAATTACTGGCAGAAAAAATTGATGAATATACGCCAGATTATATTGTTCTCGCTAAATATATGCGTGTGCTAAACCCTGAATTTGTCGCACGTTATCCAAATCGAGTGATTAATATCCATCATTCATTCTTGCCTGCTTTTATTGGTGCCAAGCCTTATCACCAAGCCTATGAACGCGGTGTAAAAATTATTGGCGCAACGGCACATTTTATTAATAACGAATTAGATCAAGGCCCAATCATTATGCAAAATGTGATTAATGTGGATCATACTTATAATGCAGAAGCGATGATGCGTGCTGGCCGTGATGTGGAAAAAACCGTGTTAAGTCGCGCCCTTGATCTCGCTTTACACGATAGAATTTTTGTTTATAAAAATAAAACGGTGGTGTTGTAATGGAAAAAATTACTCTTGCACCAATAAGTGCGGTTGAAGGAACAATTAATTTACCAGGTTCTAAAAGTTTATCGAATCGCGCATTACTTTTAGCCGCCTTAGCTAAAGGCACGACAAAAGTAACCAATTTATTAGATAGCGATGATATTCGACATATGCTTAACGCACTGAAAGCATTAGGCGTACGCTATCAACTGTCTGATGATAAAACTATTTGTGAAGTAGAAGGATTAGGTGGAACATTCAATATACAGGACAATCTTTCACTCTTTCTTGGCAATGCTGGGACTGCAATGCGTCCATTAACCGCAGCACTTTGCTTAAAAGGAAAAACCGAAAGCGAAATCATCTTAACGGGTGAACCTCGTATGAAAGAACGACCGATTCTTCATTTAGTCGATGCTTTACGCCAAGCGGGTGCAGATATTCGCTACTTAGAGAATGAGGGTTATCCTCCGCTCGCAATTCGCAACAAAGGGATAAAAGGTGGAAAAGTCAAAATTGATGGTTCAATTTCATCTCAATTTTTGACCGCACTTTTAATGTCTGCACCACTTGCAGAAAATGACACAGAAATAGAAATTATCAGTGAACTAGTCTCTAAACCCTATATTGACATTACCCTTGCAATGATGCGAGATTTTGGTGTTAAGATTGAAAATCATCACTACCAAAAATTCTACATTAAAGGCAATCAATCCTATATTTCGCCTAATAAATACTTGGTAGAAGGCGATGCATCATCAGCCTCTTACTTTCTTGCAGCTGGCGCCATTAAAGGAAAAGTGAAAGTAACAGGCATTGGCAAAAATTCAATTCAAGGCGATCGTTTATTTGCTGATGTATTAGAAAAAATGGGGGCAAAAATCACTTGGGGAGAGGATTTTATCCAAGCCGAATACGCTGAATTAAATGGTATTGATATGGATATGAACCACATTCCAGATGCCGCAATGACGATTGCAACCACTGCTCTTTTTGCCAACGGCGAAACCGTCATTCGCAATATTTATAACTGGCGTGTGAAAGAAACAGATCGATTAACAGCAATGGCAACCGAACTACGTAAAATCGGTGCAGAAGTCGAAGAAGGTGAAGATTTTATTCGTATTCAACCGCTTCCACTCAATCAATTTAAACACGCCAATATTGAGACCTATAACGATCACCGTATAGCAATGTGTTTTTCTCTAATCGCACTATCAAACACACCTGTGACGATTTTAGATCCCAAATGTACTGCCAAAACCTTTCCTACATTCTTCAATGAATTTGAAAAAATTTGCTTAAAAAATTAAGTAAAAAAGTGCGGTCAATTTCAAAAAAGTTTTTAAAATTAACCGCACTTTCATTCCATTCTAAAAAAATCCTAAATAAAGATTATTTATACCGTTTTTTCACCGCACTTTTATCTTGCTCACGTAATCGTTCTAGTTTTTCCTTAATCTGAATTTCCATACCTCTATTTGTCGGAAAATAATATTGAGTATCTTTTAATTCAGGTGGGAAATAATTTTCGCCTGCCGCATAAGCGTTAGGTTCATCGTGAGCATAACGATATTCAGCACCATAGCCAAGCTCTTTCATTAAATTAGTCGGCGCATTGCGTAAATGTGGTGGAACATCGTAATCTGGCAAATCTTTCGCTTGCTGTTTCGCGGTGTTAAACGCCGTATAAACCGCATTACTTTTTGGCGCTACTGCGAGATATATAATGGCTTGAGCGATGGCTCGCTCTCCTTCATAAGCCCCCACTCGAGTAAAGCAATCCCAAGCAGCCAATGCAACTTGCATAGCACGAGGATCTGCATTTCCCACATCTTCTGAAGCAATGGCAAGTAATCGGCGCGCGACATATAAAGGATCGCCACCTGCCGTTAAAATTCTTGCATACCAATACAGTGCAGCGTCTGGAGCAGAACCTCGAACAGATTTATGTAGCGCAGAAATTAAATCATAGAAACGATCACCTTGTTTATCAAATCTCGCTTGACGTTCGCCTAAGACTTCTTTTAATAAAGTGCGGTCAATTTTCTTTCCATTTTCCATTTCATCTGCCATATCCACCATTAATTCGAGGCAATTCAAGGCTAATCGCGCATCCCCATTAACATATTCGGCAAGCACTTGCAGTAAATTCTCTTCTAAAATTAACCGCTCTTTACCCAATCCTCGTTCAGGATCTTCTACAGCTTGCTGCAAAACTTGTTCAATTTCAGCCGTTGTGAGTGATTTCAGCACATACACGCGGGCACGAGAAAGCAATGCATTATTTAGCTCAAAAGAGGGATTTTCTGTTGTCGCCCCAATAAAAATAACGGTTCCGTCTTCAATGTGCGGTAAAAATGCATCTTGCTGGCTTTTATTAAAACGATGGACTTCATCCACAAATAAGATAGTTTTACGATCCGCAAGACGATTTTGTTTTGCACGATCAATGGCTTCACGAATTTCTTTGATACCACTCGTCACCGCAGAAATTCGCTCTACTTCCGCATTAATACGTTGTGCTATGATTTCTGCAAGGGTTGTTTTCCCCGTACCTGGTGGGCCCCACAAAATCATTGAATGAATATGGCCAGCTTGGATAGCTTTTCGCAGTGGCTTGCCCTCGCCAATTAAATGGCTTTGCCCAAAATATTGTTCTAGACTCGTTGGACGCATCTTGGCCGCCAGTGGGCGAAAATCATTTTCGGCAAAATCAAAATTGAGGTTAGACATTTTTATTTCTCACAAAATTGAAGGGCGTATTTCTACGCCCTTATTTCAAATAATCATTCATTATTTTTTGCGTTGATCATCAACTTCAATGCCTTTTTCTGGCTTGAATTGGAACAAGCTATCAGACAAGGTTTGATTAGTAATATTACGTAAAACATAAAGATTGGTTTGACCATCTTTCTCTGTCGTACTGAAATTTCGTAATATTCCATTAACATCAACACGAATATCAAATTGCTTAATGTTGCTTGTGGATAAGGTTGGTTTTAACACAAAAGTATCCGCTTGTTGTGTCACCGTATATTGATGCCAATGGCTATTATCATTGCTGGTAAGCAAAACAAAAGGAGTATTATTTACCGCATCTTTTACCCATTGTGCGGTCACTTGTTGCACAAATGGATCGTAGAACCATAAGGTTTTACCATCAGAAATAATTTGGGTTTCTTGAGGGGTTTTAGTCTCCATACGGAATAAATTTGGGCGTTTAATTTGAAGTTTGCCACTTCCTTGTTGAACATTTTTTCCACTTCCAGAAGTCACTGTTTGCACAAATTCTGCACTTAATACATCGACTTTAGCTAAACGCATTTGTAATTCACTTGCCGCATCAGCCAATGCCAAATTACTCAAACCAAGTAAGGTAAGTGCGGCAAATTTTAAGGTTGTTTTTTTCATTTTACTTTCCTTTTAAATTAGTATTCTGGACGATGCGATAAAATTTCACGCTTACCATTTTGCATTGGGCTGACAATCCCTTGTTCTTCCATTTGATCCATAATACGCGCTGCTCGGTTAAAACCCACGCTGAATTTACGTTGAATAGAAGATACTGAAGTTGTACCAGTATTAATAACAAAGTCCATTACTTCATCAAAGAGTGGATCTAATTCTCCACCGCTTGATATCCCTTTTTCTGAACTTTCCTCATCGTCTGCACTTTCTAAAATTCCATCAATATAATCAGGTTTACCGCGTGCTCGCCAATCATCGGCAATATTGATGACTTCATCATCACTCATATAGGCTCCATGTACGCGGATTAAATCAGATGAACCTTGTCCAGAATAAAGCATATCTCCACGACCTAAAAGAGCCTCAGCGCCACCTTGATCAAGAATAGTACGTGAGTCAATTTTACTTGCCACCGTAAAGGCAATGCGACTTGGAATATTTGCTTTAATTAAACCAGTAATCACATCCACAGAGGGGCGTTGTGTGGCTAAAATTAAATGGATACCAATAGCTCGCGCTTTTTGTGCCAACCGTGCAATCAGTTCTTCGATTTGCTTACCGGCCACCATCATTAAATCAGCAAACTCATCGACAATAACCACAATATAACTCAATTTTTTCAACGCTGGTGGCATTGCATCCATCGTATCGCCAGGTCGCCAAATTGGATTTGGCACAGGCATTCCCATTGCTTCGTATTCATCAATTTTTTCATTAAAGCCTTCAATGTTTCGTACGCGTAAAGCTGAAAGCAACTGATAACGACGTTCCATTTCATCTACGCACCAACGCAACGCATTAGAGGCTTTTTTCATATCCGTTACAACTGGTGTCAGTAAATGCGGAATATCATTATAAACAGAAAGTTCGACGACTTTAGGATCAATCATAATAAATTTCACATCTTCTGGTTGAACACGATAAAGTAAACTTAGAATCATCGTATTCACACCAACAGACTTACCTGATCCCGTAGAACCTGCTACCAATAAATGTGGCATTTTCGCTAAATCAACAATGACTGGTTTACCACTAATATCTTTACCTAAAGCAATAGGTAAAGTTGCCTTGCTATCACGGAATTCATTGCTATCTAACACATCACGTAATGGCACCATTTGACGATGAAGATTTGGGGTTTCAATACCAATATAAGGTTTACCTGGAATAACCTCTGCCACACGAATAGAACGAAACATCAATGCTCTTGCTAAATCGGTATCGATGCTCGTGACTTTTGACGCTTTCACCCCAGGTTGTAATTCTAATTCATAACGCGTAACAACAGGGCCAACAAGCACATCTTTTACGCTGGCTTTTACATTAAAATTGCGTAATTGTTGTTCAATACGCTGTGAGATTTCCATTATTTCATCTGGTGTAATGCGTTGTTCATTTGGCGGATATTTTAAAAGCAAATCCAAACTAGGTAATGGTGTACTCGGTTTTTCACGTTTTGTTGTTTGCTGTTGAAATGCAGGATGAATCAAGCTACCGCTATAACCTTTATAATTAGGCTCTTGATTTTTGTCTAATTGAACGGCTTCCATATCATCCTGTAAGGATACGTTAAATTTCACTCCATCTTTTTCTAAATCTACCTTTTCATCAACTTGAGTAGCAAAATGATTATCTACCATTTCAGTATTCAAAGATTCATGACTGGGTCTTAATAAAACTGTTGGCATTTCATCTTTTGTTAGCAAAGAAACTTGAGTAAAATCATCCGCACTTTGATTAATTGCTAAATCTTCTTGAACAACTGTTTTTACAGGCTTATTCCAAACTGCGACAAAATCATTTTTGCTTACCCTTTGTTCATCTGAATCACTCGATAAATTCACACTAGGCAAGCTTTCAGAATCAAACCCAAAAGAAAATTGCGGTTTTTCATTCTCTTCGTTCGCGAGTTCATATTCTGATTTTATAGAAACCTCTGGATTTAAACCATGAATATTAATTAAATGCGAAGGTTGCTCAACTGAGCTTTCTTCTGCCTCTAAAGATGATTTTTGAGTTTCAATCTCACTATTTTGTTCTACATTGAGATGATTTTGATCTAGATTTTCTGTTTCTGAACGATCTGATTTTACAATCACAATTTGCTCTAATTCTTCCGTTGATTTTTCTTGCTCAGCATTTTCTGATTGCTCATTTTTCATTGTTAGCCAATGATAAAATGCAACAATTAATCGAATTAATGATGCGCCAGAACAAAAAATAAAACCAATTAAAGCAAGCACAAAACCAATTAAAATTGAACCAAATTTACCTAATACGGGATAAAACCAATTTACAACAAGCGATCCGCCCAATACGCCGCCACTCAAATAAAAAGTATTACTTGATAAAAGCAACATACTCACTACACAAAGCCCAATAATCAGCATGGTAAAGCCAAAACTACGTAAAATAATTCGAGTACAGGAAAGCTGTTTAACTGCTTTTGTTTTCAATAAATAAATAGGTACGAGAAAAGCGGTGAAAGGAATAATATGGGCAACATAACCTAAAAAAACAAAAAAAAGATCGATTATCCACGCCCCAAATGAACCGACTTTATTAATTGTGTTTCCATACGCACTGGCCGTTGCCCAAGAATTATCAAGGGGCGTATAACTTGACCAAGCAACAATCAAATAAAGTCCAAAAAGTGCGGTTAATCCCAGCAAAAATTCCGCTAAATACTGTCTTGGCGTAAATCGTTCTGTAATTTGTTTAATCATATTATTTCAATACAAGGAAATTGGTTTGTTTTACTTCTTCCATCACAACATAAGTGCGCGTGTCATTTACACCTGGTAAACGTAACAATGTCGTGCCTAGCAATTTTCGGTATTCCGCCATATCTGCCACACGAGTTTTTAATAAATAATCAAAATCGCCCGATACCAAATGGCATTCTTGAATTTCTTCCAACGCTTGAATCGCTGCATTAAATTCTTCAAACACATCAGGCTTACCCCGTACTAATGTAATTTCAACAATCACTAACAATGGCGCATCCAATAATTCTGGATTTAACAGTGCGCGATACCCCATAATCACACCTTGTTTTTCCAAACGTTTAACTCGTTCTAAACAAGGTGTTGGCGAAAGCCCCACTTTTTTCGACAAATCGATATTGGAAATCTTACCGTTGCGTTGTAATTCATTCAGAATTTTTATATCTATCGCATCCAATGCTTTATTTCGTTTTTTTTCCATTTTCTTTATTTCTTTGCACATAAAAAGGAACAACTATTCTACAGAATTTTCCTTTCATTTTCAGTAGGCAATGACTTTTTTATAAATTATCTAACACAGCGAGCGCATCCGTGAGTTTTTTCACAGTAAAGACCTGCATATTTTCGACCGCACTTTTCGGCTTGTTACCAAAAGGAACAATAGCACGTTTAAAACCGTGTTTTGCAGCCTCGCTAATACGTTCCTGTCCACTTGGCACAGGACGAATTTCTCCCGCTAATCCAACTTCGCCAAAAATCACTAAATCTTGCGGCAAAGGGCGATTACGGAAACTTGAAATTAACGCAAGCAACAAAGCTAAATCTGCACTGGTTTCACTGACTTTTACACCACCAACCACATTTACAAAAACATCTTGATCCGCCATTTGTAAGCCACCATGTCGATGTAACACCGCCAATAATAGTGCTAAGCGATTTTGCTCTAATCCCACCGCAACACGGCGAGGATTTGCCAGCATTGAATGATCCACCAAGGCTTGAATTTCAACTAAAAGAGGACGAGTACCCTCCCAAAGTACCATAACAGAACTGCCTGACGTAATTTCATCACCACGACTTAAAAAGATCGCCGATGGATTTTTCACTTCGCGCAAACCCTGCTCTGTCATTCCAAATACACCTAATTCATTGACTGCACCAAAACGGTTTTTATGGCTACGCAAAGTACGATAACGAGAATCGGCTTCGCCTTCTAATAACAATGAACAGTCAATGGCATGCTCTAACACTTTAGGCCCTGCAAGGGTTCCGTCTTTCGTAACGTGTCCAACCATAATAATCGCCACTTGGCGAGTTTTTGCATAACGAGTGAGAAAAGAAGCGCATTCACGCACTTGAGCTACACTGCCTGGCGATGATTGAATATCTGCCAAATGCATTACTTGGATAGAATCCACCACGATAATTTGCGGTTTTAATTGATCCGCTAAATTACAAATCTGTTCCACAGAGGTTTCTGACAACATTTTTAATTGATCATTTGGCAATCCCAATCGGCTTGCGCGCATAGCAACCTGTTGTAATGATTCCTCTCCCGTTACATAAAGTGCGGTCATATTTTTTGCCAAACCACACATAACCTGTAGTAACAATGTACTTTTCCCTGCTCCAGGATGCCCACCAATTAAAATCGCACTACCCGGTACGATCCCGCCGCCCAGTACCCTATCTAATTCACTAAAACCACTGGAAAAACGTGGTGTTTCTTGCAAACTAATTTCAGAGAGCGTTTGAATTTTTGCCTGAGTTTCACCCGCATAGCCACTAAAACGATCATTTTTTGATTTTGCCGTGGAAATTAACCGCACTTCCGTAATTGTATTCCACGCTTTACAAGCGGAACATTGCCCTTGCCAACGAGAAAACTCCGCACCACAATCGTTACATACATAAGCTGTTTTCGGGGCTTTAGCCATTTTATTCTCCGTATTTGCCGTGGGTAAGTGTACCCACGGTTAATTATAGCTCTAGTGATTCCCCCTTTGGGGAATATCAAGCCGCCTCAACGGGGTAACACTGAGATTAGCCTAGGGTATACCTACCCTAGGTCATAAGATAATTCCATTAATTTGATCATTCGCTCAAAATAAACTCGACTTTTCAAAAGTGCGGTCAATTTTTCAATAGTTTTTTCATTGTCTTTCGTTTCACTATGAAAACGAATTAAATCACGGATTTCAGCAAAAATTTTCTGATTGCTTTCTAACAAAGCTGGTAAGCGAGTTTTTTCTTGTTTCTCTGTTACCACCGCTTCTAAGATTTTCCCATTTTCATCATAATAATGATAAAGATTAAAAAATGCCCCAACTCGCTCCACTGTTTTCATAAAATCTTGGCTAAAAAGTGTGGGAGAAAATGATAAGGTTTCTTCCAAAAGTTTCTGTTCCATTTTCAACACGGAATTAAATTTTGCACAAAAATCTACCGCACTTTCTTCTCGTTCTTCTTCTAAGAAATCACGCCATTTATTGAGCCAATCCGTCAAAAATTGTTTTGAGCCCAGCAAATAACCACGCTTCGCTTTACTTGCACTACTAAAATAAATATCTCTTTCGAACGGCAAAGTTTCCACAAAATCAAAAAGATCCTGCACATTGCCAGATTTCAATTCAAACTCAATTTCACTGATAGGTTGCTCATATTCGCCTGCAATAATTTTGCCTTGATCGAATGCCACTTCAATTTTAGATTGTTGAAATTCAACTAACCAAAAAGTGCGGTTAAAATCTGTGGAGAAAATAGGTTGTAGTGTAGAGCTAGGTAATTGTTCAAAAGGATAAAGTACTCTTAATTGGGCATTGGTTGGCGTTTCTTTTTCGGTTAATGGTAAATTATATTCTGGGCGACTATGCAATCCACCAACAACTTCGCCGTTAGTTTTAAGCGTTAATGTAAGTTCTTGATCTTCTTGACGAATACGCAACCCCATTTTTTGTTTAGCAAGAAAATGATCGGGATAATCATAATAGGTGTTACCCAAAAATAAATTTTGATGTTCTAAAATCGTAAATTTTGCAAGATATTGTGGCAATTCAATACCTATTTGTGGCGAAATCGCCAATTTTAATTCAATTTCTTGTAACATAATATTCTCCATTTAAATTAACTGGTTAAATATACAATACAATAGAAATAAATCAAGATTTTTGTGGTGTTTTACTTTACATATTAAATAGCTATAAATGAATTTTTATTTATTGTGATTAAAATATTGCGACTTTTAAATAAAAAAATAATCCGAAAAACATAAACAGATTTCATCGGATAATATTGATAATTTTAAATAACAAAGCCAGATTAAAATGTGAATATTTACTAATCTAAATTAGCAATAATTGTGAAATGTCAATTAAAATAAGTAAGATGAAAATATGAATATTTTCATCTTACTCAGCATTTTCAAAAATTTTATCTTTGTTCGGGGTAAATTACTTCAGATGTAACCCATTTCATCCATACTTGCTCTAATAATGGGATTATTGAGGTACTGTCTTCAACCATTGTATTAAGAGCAGACAAAACATTTTCTAATGAATTTGGTTGTTCTTGTAGATAACTTAACAACCAGTAATCTAACTCTGAAAGGATTTGTTGCTGAATCCTAAAATCACTATCACGCCATATAATAGCTTGAATTGGCGTGTCATCAAATTGTTTAAAGTCACTTGATAAAAAATCAACGTCATAACTTTTTAAATAAGCTGCGCCAGATAATTGCATTACGCTATGTCTATTCCACTCAAATTTTTCAGGCACTTTGGCTAAAGAAACTTCTGCGAGTAATTGTGTATTTTCAAAATCCATCAATGCCAATATATTTGTATCAAATATCTCTTTTTCTTGACAAAACAAGAGAAATTCTCCTGCAATATCTTGGAAATAAGGAGAATGGGCATTACCATTTTGCACAAAATTTTCTTTAGCATTTTTCCAATACTCTGGCTCAATATGCAATGGTGCTTCAACAAAACAACGATCAATAAAACCAAAAGCATTATTACGAACTAAACGTGTATATACCGCTAAACGGCTTTCAGCATAACCATTTAAAGGATCTGCATTACCTAACCGAATAGCATTTGCCAATGCTTGCTGAGTTTCTTTCAATGATGACTTAGGCTGCATAAGACATTACCTCTGTGTGAGCGTATTTTTGCTGTAATTGTGCAATATGCTCAACTTCGGCGTAAAGTTCTGCAAATGGTGGGAAGTTGAAATCACGCTCCAATAAGGTTGGGGGAATCGTAGGTAGTCGTTGATAGGCATATTCGAGTAAATCCCATACAGTGCCTTTTACAGCTTCTCCGTGTGTATCAATTAATAATTCAGGTAAATGGCGATATGCTCCTTTTACTTTATTAAATGATTCATTTGCTGAATTCTCTACAACTTGTGCAGCAGAATGTTCTTCATCGTGCCCTGCAATATGAATGTAATTAACACGTTTAACATCAACTTGATCTAAAAAGATATAAGGATCAAGCAATCCGTGATTAACACCATTAACATAAATATTATTCACATCTAAATGAATGCCACAATCAGACTCTTGTGCGATAGCATTTAAAAATTCCACTTCATTCATTGTGCTAGTAGGAGAATGCAAATAATAAGAAGTATTTTCTAATGAAATTTGTAATCCTAAGAAATCTTGCACATCACGTATTCGTTGTGCAACGTGTTTTACTGCTTCTTCTGTAAATGGCATAGGTAATAAATCATATAAATGCCCTTCACATTCACAATAACTTAAATGTTCAGAAAAGAAAGACGAATTATATTGATTAATTAATGCTTTCGTATTACGGAGTAATTCGCGATCAAGTGGTGCTTGCCCACCTAAAGAAAGTGAAAGACCGTGTACTGCTAACGGAAATCTTTCTGCTGCTTGATCAAATTGATAACGTGCCATTCCCCCCATTTTACTCCAATTTTCTGGTGCGACTTCAATAAATTGAATAGCGTTATTTGAGGGAAGTTGTAAAAAATCCTCAGCTAAATTCCGACGATAACCTAGTCCAGCGCCTTGTAATTTCATAATTAACTCCTTTTTAATAAAAGCTGGCATAAATTGTTACGCCAGCATAATTATTATTCTTATTTAGAACCGCATTTACCTTCGCCACATTTGCCTTCAGCAGCTTTCGGTTTGCTCGCACCACATTTACCCTCGCCACATTTACCTTCAGCAGATTTAGCTTTGTCTGCACCGCATTTGCCTTCACCACATTTACCTTCTGCAGCTTTTGTTTTGACACATTTATCGCCCACACAAGGTGTTGCTGTATTATCAGTACTGCTTGACTTTGATTCAGCCTGTGCTGCTGTCGCTACTGCCATCGTTAATGCACCTGCTAATGCTGTTAATGTTGCTAATTTTTTCATTTGAATAATCTCCTAGAGTTTGAATTTTAAATAAATAATTAGAGAAATTTCAACCAGCTTTTAGTTGGATAAACCTTCTTAATAAGCGTGTCTAAAGAGAGTTTCCCTGCTCCCTGCGTAATTAAGATTAATAAAGTCACCACATAAATTAATGGTAATTTATAACCATTATCACATACGTTATAACCTGAATCGGCGTGAATGCTATACCACGCGACAGAGATTAAAATCGTTAAACTTAATGCACTAAAACGTGTTAGCACCCCAAATATCAGCAAGAATGGGAAAATTAATTCTGATCCCATTGCAACGTGCCAATTAATATCGGCAGGAATAAGATTAAATGGAAAAGGAAAACGATCTTGTATTTCAGCGAACCAATTTTGTCCATTCCATTTTTCTAATCCTGATTCAAAAAACTCCCATGCGAGAAAAAAGCGTAAAATCAATAAACTTACGCCACTGCCGATACCTTGCATCTTACAATCCTTCATTTTTTTACCTTTCAAATTTTCTCGCTTTTAAAGCGAAAAGTGTATTGAGTTACTTATCTTACCACACTAGGAAATATTACCCAGTTGCTTAGTTAGTCGAAGATAAACCTTTTTTCTTACAAATTTTTTTGAAAAATTTTAACTATCAACAAAAATCGGGTAATATGCGCACGAATTTTTAACCCCTTAATTTGGAGTAAATCACCTATGGCAATGAATAATATTCTCGGATTATTTGCCCATTCGCCTCTCAAACCGTTACAAAAACACTCTGAAAAAGTGACCGAATGTAGCGATCTTTTGATTCCTTTTTTTCAAACGACTTTCTCAAAGAATTGGGAACAAGCGGAAGAAAAACGCTTAGAAATTTCTCAATGTGAACGCGAGGCAGATAGTTTAAAACGTGAAATTCGATTGAAATTGCCACGTGGTTTATTCTTACCTATCGATCGTACTGATCTTTTAGAATTAGTCACGCAACAAGATAAACTTGCCAATTATGCCAAAGATATTGCAGGCCGTATGATTGGTCGTCAATTTGGTATTCCTGAAGAAATGCAAGAAGAATTCTTACATTACGTAAAACGAAGTTTAGATGCTATTCATCAAGCTCACCGAGTAATAGAAGAAATGGATAAGCTATTAGAAACGGGTTTTAAAGGTCGTGAACTCAAATTAGTCAATGATATGATTCAAGAACTTGATTCAATTGAAGATGATACAGACCAAATGCAAATCAAATTGCGTAAAATGCTTTACACCATCGAAAGCCGTTATAATCCAATTGATGTAATGTTCTTATATAAAATTATTGAATGGGTTGGCGTTTTGGCTGACCAAGCACAACGTGTCGGTTCGCGCATTGAATTAATGCTCGCGCGTTCATAATCAACAAAACATAGGAAATAAACTATGGAAATTATTAGTCAATATGGTTCTTGGTTGGTGTGGATCACAGCAGTCTTTGGCTTTTTTATGGCGTTCGGAATTGGAGCGAATGATGTCTCAAACTCAATGGGAACATCAGTAGGATCTGGTACCATAACCGCCAAACAAGCAATTATTATCGCATTAATTTTTGAATCTGCTGGTGCCTATCTAGCAGGTGGTGAAGTAACACAAACCATTAAAAGTGGTGTAATCGATCCAATACAATTTGTCGATACGCCAGATATTTTAGCTCTAGGTATGCTTTCAACCTTATTTGCATCGGGTGCTTGGTTATTTATTGCAACCAAAATGGGTTGGCCAGTTTCTGGTACACACACTATTATTGGTGCAATTATTGGATTTGCCTGTATTACGATTGGCCCTAGTTCTGTAGATTGGTCAAAGATTGGCAGCATCGTTGGTAGCTGGTTTGTCACGCCTGTCATTGCGGGTATTTTGGCTTATGCGATCTTTGCAAGTACGCAAAAACTTATTTTTGATACCGAACAACCACTAAAAAATGCACAAAAATATGGCCCTTATTATATGGGGATAACCGTGTTTGTACTTTGTATCGTGACGATGAAAAAAGGCTTAAAACACGTAGGCTTAAATCTTTCAAACAGTGAAACTTTAATCATTTCACTTGCCATCAGTCTTATCGGAATGTTTTTCTTCCATTTCTATTTTAAAAGCAAAATCTTCACTCAATCAGCAAACAAAGGCACTTTTGGTGCAGTAGAAAAAGTCTTCAGTATTTTAATGTTATTAACCGCTTGTGCGATGGCATTTGCGCACGGTTCTAATGACGTAGCCAATGCAATTGGCCCTCTTTCTGCAGTGGTCTCTATTGTAAATGAAGGCGGTAAAATTGTTTCAGGTGGAGCCTTAACTTGGTGGATTTTACCCTTAGGTGCATTAGGTATTGCTGTGGGCTTAATTACTATGGGACAAAAAGTGATGGCGACTGTTGGATCTGGGATCACCGATTTAACGCCAAGCCGTGGTTTTGCCGCTCAATTTGCTACAGCGATGACCGTTGTCGTAGCATCAGGCACAGGCTTACCCATCTCAACAACACAAACACTTGTTGGAGCTATTTTAGGTATCGGCTTTGCACGTGGTATCGCAGCGCTGAATTTAACGGTTATTCGAAATATCATTAGTTCTTGGATCGTCACATTACCAGCAGGCGCATTTTTCGCCATCATTATTTTCTATGTGCTAAGAACTATCTTTAATTAATTGATCTCAATAAAAAGTGCGGTTAATTTTAACCGCACTTTTGTTGTGATGTTTAAGGGGAAAAAATGAAAAAGATCTATAAAGCCTTAATCTCATCTTTACTTTTAAGCACATCAATAAATGTTGCTTATGCGGAAACCCAATATGTTACTGAAAATTTAAGTACATTCTTACGTCGTGGTGCTGGTGAACAATTTAAAATTGCAGGTTCAATTCAAGCGGGCGAAACGGTAAATGTATTAGATCGCCAAGGCAAATACACACTCATTCGCGACAATAAAAATCGTGAAGCTTGGATTTTAAATTCAGACTTAAGCAGTACGCCAAGTAGTAAAGAAGAAAATCCAAAATTAAAAGCGCAAGTCCAAGAATTAACCTTAAAACTTAGTCGTTTAGATGGCGATTGGCAGCAACGTACCGTCGAAATGCAACGTCGAACCAAACAAGCTGAGCAACAAAGTGCGGATCTTTTAGAACAAAATTCACAATTGAAACGTGAACTTGAAATGACCAAAAATAAAAATCGTGATTTAGAAGCGATACTTGATGCAGGTAAACGAGAAATTGCGATCCAATGGTTTATTTATGGCGGTTCAGTATTAGGCGTAGGCTTACTCTTCGGCTTGCTCATTCCTTATGTGTTACCAAAACGTCGCCGTCGTGATGGTTGGGCATAATCACGAATGAAAGTTTATTTGGTTGGAGGGGCTGTTCGTGATCAATTATTGGGGTTACCAGTAAAAGATCGTGATTGGATTGTGGTAGGCACAGACCCCGCTACGCTACTCTCTCTCGGTTATCAGCAAGTAGGCAAAGATTTTCCAGTTTTTCTCAATCCTAAAACAAAAGAAGAATATGCGCTTGCCCGAACAGAACGTAAATCTAGCGCAGGTTACACGGGCTTTATTTGTGATTTCTCCCCAACAATCACATTAGAACAAGATTTAATTCGACGAGATCTCACTATTAACGCGATGGCTCAAAGCGAAGACGGTGAAATTATCGATCCTTATGGTGGAAAACAAGATTTAGAAAATCGAATTTTGCGCCATATTTCTCCCGCTTTTTCAGAAGATCCTTTACGAGTATTGCGCGTGGCACGCTTTGCAGCCCGTTATCATTCTCTCGGTTTTAAAATCGCATCAGAAACACTATCCCTAATGGCAGAACTTGCCCTATCGGGAGAATTACAACATCTCACGGCGGAACGCGTTTGGCTAGAAACAGAAAAAGCCTTAAACGAAAAAAATCCTGAAATTTATTTTGAAACCTTACATAAAACAGGCGCATTAAGCGTTTTATTTTCTGAAATCGATGCCCTTCATGGGGTGCCAAATCCAGTAAAACATCATCCCGAAGTGGATAGTTTTATTCATACCATGTTGGTATTAAAACAAGCGGTTAATTTGACTGAAAATAACCCTATCCTAAATAAAAGTGCGGTTCGTTTTGCCGCAATTTGTCACGATCTTGGCAAGGCTCTTACACCTCAAAATATTCTTCCTCATCATTATGGGCATGAACAAGCTGGCATAAAACCGACTAGATCATTGTGCAAACGCTTGAAGGTTCCAAGTTATTTTCAAGAACTTGCAGAACTGACTTGTGAATTTCACACGCATATTCACAAAGCCTTTGAGCTTCGAGCTGAAACCGTCATAACGCTGTTTAATCGTTTTGATGTGTGGAGAAAACCACAACGCTTTCAAGAATTTCTACAAGTATGTCTAGCTGATACTCGAGGTAGAACTGGTTTTGAAACTAAAGACTATCCACAAATAGATTACATCAATCAGTTATTACATACGGCAAATGAAGTAGATGTACAGCAAGTTATTGCCGATGGATTTGAGAAACAAGCAATCAAAAATGAATTAACGAAACGAAGAATCTTAGCGGTTAAACAAACAAAAACGAATTACCCAACAAATTAACAAATAAAAGTAACTTTACTCAATTAAACTAAATCCTTAAAATATGCGAGCTTATTAACTTGATGAATAATATGAAAACGTTTAAATTTCTCACCGCACTTTTTGTCACTGCGATTCTAACCGCTTGCACATTAGATATGGAACGTCCTACTAATGTACAATACATTGATAAAACGGATGCGATATGGCAACAACATTTACAAAAGATTCAAAAAATTCAATCCTATCAAGCCAAAGGACAAATTGGTTATATCAGTCCTACAGAACGTTTTTCTAGCCGCTTTGAATGGCAATACCAAAATCCAAAATCTTATACGCTTAAACTCTATTCTTTAATCAGTAAATCTACCCTGTTGATTCAAATGCATCAAAGCGGGATGACAATTTCCGATAACAACGGTAATCAACAATCTGCAGCCAATGCGAAACAATTATTACAAGAGATCATTGGAATGGACATTCCTTTAGAACATTTAGTTTATTGGTTGAAAGGCCAACCAGCAATGAATGCAGATTATCAAGTTGGCACCAACCATTTACTTGGTGCATTTACTTATCATGTGGATGGTTCTCAATGGACGGCAGATTATCTAACCTATCACTCAAATAATTCGATGCCTGAAAATATTTTGCTGAAAAATGACAGCACGAAACAAACCTTAAAAATTCGCGTAGACGAGTGGATTTACTAATGAATACATTAATGAAATCACATCAATTTTCTACCGCACTTTGCCAAAATACAACAGAATCAAATGGGCAGCCATTACGCTTCCCTAGCCCAGCCAAACTGAATTTATTTCTTTATATCAATGGAAAATTGCCGAACGGCTATCATGAATTACAAACGCTTTTCCAATTTTTAGATTTTGGCGATTGGTTAGACATTAGTATTCGGGAACAAGATAATCAAATTGTTTTAACGCCAGAAATTCCAAATCTAAAAACGGAAAATAATCTAATTTATCGAGCCGCAAAACTTTTACAAGAAAAAGCCAATATTCAATTGGGTGCGAATATTCATTTAGATAAAATTCTTCCAATGGGAGGCGGTGTTGGTGGTGGTTCATCCAATGCAGCAACCGCATTAGTCGCTTTAAATTATTTATGGCAAGCCAATTTATCCATTGATGAACTAGCAAAATTGGGATTAACATTAGGCGCGGATGTGCCAATATTTGTACATGGACACGCAGCTTTTGCTGAAGGCGTTGGGGAAAAAATCACTTATTGTGAACCTGCCGAAAAATGGTTTGTTATATTAAAACCCGATGATTCAATATCGACGGCTGTCATCTTTCAAGATCCAAATTTACCACGTAATACACCGAAAAAATCCCTCGAACAACTTTTGAGTGAACCTTATAAAAACGATTGCGAAAAAGTTGTGATAAATCATTATTCAAACGTTGAAAAAGCGTTAAACTGGTTGCTACAATATGCGCCGGCAAGATTAACAGGAACGGGAGCCTGTGTTTTTGCTGAATTTGATCATGAAGCAGAAGCGCAAGCGGTATTTAGAAAAAAACCAGAAGCATTTTTTGGTTTCGTCGCTAAAGGACTCAATGTGTCTCCCTTGCACGCAATGTTGAAGCAGCTATCATCAACTCATACTCATCGACAATCTAAACCTGAGGTTTTATAAAATGCCTGACATTAAACTCTTCGCGGGTAATGCTACACCTGAACTTGCAAAACGTATTTCTGAACGTTTATATATTTCACTAGGCGATGCAACAGTCGCTCGTTTCAGCGATGGAGAAATTCAAGTTCAAATTAATGAAAATGTGCGTGGTGCGGATGTATTTATCATCCAATCAACTTGTGCGCCAACCAATGATAACTTGATGGAATTGGTTGTGATGGTAGATGCGTTACGTCGCGCATCTGCTGGTCGTATTACTGCCGTAATTCCTTATTTCGGCTATGCTCGCCAAGATCGTCGTGTTCGTTCTGCTCGTGTGCCTATTACCGCTAAAGTTGTGGCAGATTTACTTTCAATTGTTGGTATTGACCGTGTCTTAACCTGTGACCTACACGCAGAACAAATCCAAGGTTTCTTTGATGTTCCCGTAGACAACGTATTTGGTTCGCCAGTTTTAATTCACGATATTTTGAAAAAATCTGATCTTAAAAATCCAATTGTTGTTTCCCCAGATATTGGCGGCGTTGTACGTGCTCGCGCTGTCGCTAAATTATTAAATGATACGGATATGGCTATTATTGACAAACGTCGCCCTCGTGCAAACGTAGCACAAGTGATGCATATTATCGGTGATGTTGCAGATCGTGATTGTATTTTGGTTGATGATATGATTGATACTGGCGGTACGCTTTGTAAAGCGGCAGAAGCATTAAAAGAACGTGGTGCAAAACGTGTTTTTGCTTATGCAACTCACGCCGTTTTCTCTGGTGCAGCAGCCAAAAATTTAGCCAGCGATGCCATTGATGAAGTTGTAGTTACTGACACGATTCCTCTATCAGAAGAAATAAAAGCGATCGGTAAAGTTCGCGTGCTTACGCTTTCTTCCATGCTGGCAGAAGCCATTCGCCGCATTAGCAACGAAGAATCTATTTCTGCGATGTTTAACTAAATTAAAATTTCAATAAAAAATACCGCACTTTTATTGCCAAAGTGCGGTATTTTTTTTATCTATTTTATTCCACAGTCACACGCGCAAATTTTCGTTTACCCACTTGGTAAACATTTGTGCCTTTCGGTGCATTATCTTTTACGTTATCGACTTTTTCACCATTGATTTTTACACCGCCTTGTTGAGCAGAGCGAATCGCTTCAGAAGTGGAAGGAACAAGACCAGCTTCTTTTAATAAGGTGGCTAAACCAATTTCGCCAGAAAACGTAAATTCAGGCATTTCATCAGGCATTGCGCCTTTTTGGAAACGGTTAATAAATTCTTGTTCTGCAGCGTTTGCTGCCTCTTCATTGTGGAAACGTGCAATTAATTCTTTTGCTAATAAGATTTTTACATCACGTGGATTTTTGCCGTTTTCTACTTCCGATTTTAATTGTGCAATTTCACTTAATGGACGGAATGAAAGAAGGTTATACCAATCCCACATGAGTTCATCAGAAATTGACATCACTTTACCGAACATATCGCTTGGTGCTTCCGTTACGCCAATATAGTTACCAAGTGATTTAGACATTTTTTTCTCGCCGTCTAAGCCAACGAGTAATGGGAGTGTAATCGCAACCTGTGGTTTTTTGCCTGCTGATTTTTGTAATTCACGACCAACAAGTAAGTTGAATTTTTGGTCTGTACCGCCTAGTTCCACATCTGCATCTAATGCAACGGAATCGTAGCCTTGCAGTAATGGATAAATAAATTCATGGATGGCAATGGGTTGGTTGTTGCCAAAGCGTTTTTTGAAGTCGTCGCGTTCAAGCATACGTGCAACAGTGTAGTTGCTTGCAAGGCGAATCATACCTTCTGTACCAAGTTTGCTTAACCATTCAGAGTTGAAGACGATTTTGGTTTTTTGAGGATCGAGAATTTTATAAATTTGCTCTTTATAGGTTTCCGCATTGCGCAATACATCTTCACGGCTGAGCGGAGGACGAGTCGCATTTTTACCTGATGGATCGCCCACCATTCCAGTAAAATCGCCAATTAAGAAATAGACTTCATGACCGAGTTGTTGAAATTGACGTAATTTGTTTAATACAACAGTATGTCCTAAATGAATATCTGGTGCGGTTGGATCTGCGCCTAATTTTACTTTTAATGGGCGATTTTCTTTCAGTTTTTCGATTAAATCCGCTTCTGAAAGGATTTCATCAGTACCACGCTTTAGTTCCGCGAGAACGGTATTAATGTCAGTCATTATTACTTCCTAATTATGTTTTTTGAAAGGTTTTATTATAGGGATTCTTGGCGATTTGTGAATAAAAAAAACGCCTATTTGTGGGGAAATAGGCGGGAATGTTGGAGTGATTATCTAATATTGTTGTTGGAATGATTAGATGATAATTGTTATCAATAATGTTGTCAATAAATAAATGAAAATAATTCTCAAAAAAATATTATTTTATATAAGGCACCGATTCTATCAAAGAAAGTGCGGTAGGAATTTCATTAGAAATTTCAAATTGTCCCACATAAGCATAGGCTTCAACACCTTGTTCCATTGCTTCTTTTAATAAGCGATCATATTCAGGATCAATATATTCTGCGATTTTGAAACGATCAAACCCATTATGTAACCCAGCAAATAGCACCACTGCTCTATGACCTTGTTTTTTCATTGCGAGTAATTCACGAACGTGTTTTTGTCCACGCGTAGTAACCGCATCGGGGAACATACCTAAATTACCTTTTACAAGCGTGATTGATTTCACTTCTACATAACAATCAGGCAAACCCTCGCCTTTTAGTAAGAAATCAATTCGGCTATTTTCTTCGCCGTATTTCACTTCAGGATAAATTTCATCATACATTGCTAATTCTTTGATTTGTTTATTTTGCAATGCTTCAAAGACAAGCTGATTAGAACGATGCGTATTGATACAACAAAGTTGTCCATTTGCAAGTTGTGTGAGCTCCCAAGAATGGGGATATTTGCGGGTTTGGCTATCAGAATGTGAATACCAAATGGTATCGCCTTTTTCACCGCAGCCAGTCATCGCACCTGTATTGGCGCAATGAATTGTCATCACATCACCAGTTGGTAGTTCAATATCCGCAAGAAAGCGTTTGTAACGACGAATTAATTTTGCCGATTGTAAAGCTGGAAGTTGCATAAAGTTCCTTATTTGAGTTTTTCTAAACGTTGTAAAATGGCGTTATCGCTCATGGCTTGCATTTTTTTCATTCTCAAAGAAAGTAAGAACGCCGCAAAAGTGAGTGAGACCACAAAGGCAATCCAGAAACCTTTCGCATCAATATGTGGAATAAGCCAATCTGTACGACCGAGTGTGTAACCAAGTGGCACACCAATTACCCAATAAGAAAAAAGGGTAATGTATAAAATCATTTTGGTATCTTTATAGCCACGTAAAATGCCACCAACCACCATTTGAATGGTATCTGAAAATTGATAAAGTGCGGCAAATAATAATAAATTTGCCGCCATTGCGATCACAATTTCATCGGTTACGAAAATAGAGGCAATTTCATAACGGAAGAAAATCGTAATTAATGCAGTAATAATCGTCACCGTTAGCCCTAATAATAATGCGGCATAGCCAATTTTCTTCGCATTTTGTGGAGAACCTGTACCCAACGCTTGTCCAACTAGAATCGTCGCTGCCATACCAATCGACATAGGGAACATAAAAATAAAAGAACTGGTATTCAATGTGATTTGATGGCTTGCGACAATAGTTGCACCCAGCGGAGAAAGCATTAAAGACGTAAGTGCAAATAACGCCACTTCACAACAAATTGCAATGGCAATGGGTAATCCTAAACGCAGTAATTTTTTAAGTGTTTTCAGATTTGGCATTTCGATTAATTGGCTAAATACTTTTAGTGAACGTTCTTGAGCATTCGTATAGGAATAAAAAATCATCATTAAGCACATTGCCCAGTTCACAATAGCTGTTGCAATACCACAGCCCACCGCACCAAAAGCAGGTATGCCAAATTTTCCATAAATAAAAATGTAATTAAGTGGAATATTAATTAGCAAACCTAAAAAGGTAATGACCATCGCAGGCTTAGTTTTAGCAATACCATCATTTAAACAGCGAAAATTAATCAGCATCAAATAGGCTGGCAATCCCCACAACATCGCATGTAAATAATCCCGTGCTAAATCTGACATTTTGCTTTCCATTTGCATATATTGCAGCGGAATTTCACAGAAATAAATCAGCAAACCTAAAGGAATACTCACGCCTAACACAAGCCAAATGCCTTGGCGAACTTGATGGGCAATGCGATGGCGTTGGCCTGAACCGTTTAAATAAGAAATGGTAGGCGGCAATGCCAACAATAAACCTTGCCCAAAAAGCATCAATGGCATCCAAATTGAAGCACCAATAGAAATGGCTGCCATATCAGTGGAACTCACACGACCCGCCATAATGGTATCCGCTAATCCCATTGAGTTTTGTGCGATTTGTGCTAATAAAATAGGCAAGGAAATTTTAATCAACTTTTTAATATCAGCGTGGTATTGAGATAAAAGACGAAAATTCATAAATTTGATATACTGCTAAAAATTTTTAGAAAAGGAAAAAATTATGTTTACTGGAATTGTACAAGGCACCGCCCCCATCCACTCCATTAAAGAAAAGGCTAATTTTAGAACACAAGTGGTAAAATTACTACCTGAAATGCGTAAAGATCTGGAAATTGGCGCATCAATAGCAAATAACGGCGTATGCTTAACTGTAACTGAAATCAATGGCGATCTGGTTAGCTTTGATCTGATGCAAGAAACTTTAAAAATTACAAATCTCGGCACGGTAAAAGTGGGCGATTATGTGAATATCGAACGTGCTATGCAAATGGGAACGGAAATTGGCGGACATTTATTATCTGGTCATATTTATTGCACCGCAAAAATTTCAGATATTATCGCTAGTGAAAATAACCGACAAATTTGGTTCGAGCTACCAAACGCAGATGTAATGAAATACATTTTAACGAAAGGATTTGTTGCGGTAGATGGCATTAGCCTCACTATTGGCGAAGTAAAAGGCACACAATTCTGTGTGAATTTAATTCCTGAAACTTTGCAACGAACCCTAATGGGGCAGCGTAAAGTAGGCGATATTGTGAATATTGAAATCGATCCGCAAACACAAGCCATAGTAGATACGGTGGAAAATTATTTGCAGTCAAAAAATTTTTAGTTCATTTAAAAATATTAAGCCATTGAATAAAGTGAGAATAGGCATAAAGCCTATTCTCACATCATCAAGTGTTACTGCAACGCTTTCTCAATTTTTTCAAATAAATTTTTTGAAAGATTTTCTACAATGCTTAGGCGTTCTAAAGCACGTTTCATCAGCGTTTGGCGTTGAGCATCAAAGCGAGAAAATCGAATTAATGGCTCAATTAAACGCGCTGCCACTTGTGGATTACTTTCATTTAAACGGATTAAAACATCCGTTAAGAAACGGTAGCCAGAACCGCTTACGTTGTGAAATGCTTTTAAATTGTGATTTGCAAAGCTACCTACTAATGCACGTAAACGGTTTGGATTATTAAAGTTAAAACTTGGGTGATCCATTAATAACTGAATAATTTCCAACACATTTTCATCTGGGCGAGTGGCTTGTAATGCAAACCATTTATCCATCACTAATCCATCGTGTTGCCATTTTTGTTCAAAATCAGCTAACAACGCATCTCTGCAAGGTAATGATGCTTTAGTTGCAACACTTAATGCAGCCAATGTATCTGTCATATTATTCGCATTATTGTAGTGTTTTTGGACTAGATTATTGCCCAAATTGGTGTAAGCCAAATAAGTTAAGCAAAGATTACGCATTGCACGCAAGGCGATGTCTTGTTGCGTAACTTGATATTCATCGAGACGAATATGGGTATAAACACGCAAGAAATCATCTTTTAAAGTCTCGGCAATTTGAGCTTGCATAAATACTCTTGCGGCTGAAATACCATCAGGATCGATGGTTTTGAAACCCTCGGTAAATTCTATTTCTTTTGGTAAAGTGAGAATTAAGGTTGCTAGTTCAATATCTTTCTCATAATGGTTCAGAACATAAGAAAGTGCGGTCAAAATTTCAGACGAAATTTCTAAAGCCTCGCCTTGTTGGAAACGCACAACATTACGACGTAATTCTTGCGTAAATAACATCTGAGCCGCATCCCAACGGATAAATTGATTATCTGCAAATTTCAGCAAGCCTAATAACTGCTCCGTTTTATAATCATAATCCAGTTTTACTGGCGCGGAGAAATCACATAGCAATGCGGGAACGGGGCGACCGTAAATGCCATGAAACTCAAAGACTTGGTCTTTTTCAGTGACATTTAATACATCACTCAACAACTCGCCATTCTGTTGTAGCATTTGTTTCGTGCCGTTCGCATCATAAAGCGCAATTTTTAATGGAATATGTAAATTCACTTTTTCCATTTGATCAGCAGTTGGAGGTGTGGATTGTGAAACCGTTAAACGATAAGTATGCGTTTTTTCGTCATAAGCATCACTAATCAATAATTCTGGTGTACCCGATTGGCTATACCAACGGCGGAATTGGTTTAAATCGAGGTTATTTGCACGTTCCATCGCAGAAACAAAGTCTTCACAGGTTGCCGCTTTGCCATCGTTTTCAGCAATATAAAGTTGCATGCCTTTTTGAAAGCCTTGCTCCCCTAATAAAGTGTGCAACATACGAATGACTTCCGCCCCTTTTTCATATACTGTCACTGTGTAAAAGTTATTCATTTCAATCACTTTTTCAGGGCGAATTGGGTGCGACATTGGGCTTGCATCTTCGGCAAATTGCACGGTGCGTAAAAATTTCACATTATTAATGCGATTTACTGCACGAGAACCTGTATCTGAAGAAAACTCTTGATCACGAAAAACCGTTAAGCCTTCTTTCAAACTTAATTGGAACCAATCACGGCAAGTCACACGATTGCCTGTCCAGTTATGGAAATATTCGTGTGCAATCACACTTTCAATGGCAAGATAATCCTCATCTGTTGCCGTTTGTGGATTGGCTAATACAAATTTAGAATTAAAAATATTCAACCCTTTGTTTTCCATTGCACCCATATTGAAAAAATCGACAGCAACGATCATATAAATATCTAAGTCATATTCTAAATTAAAGCGATCTTCATCCCATTTCATCGCTTTTTTCAAACTTTCCATTGCCCAAGTTGCACGGTTAAGATTACCGCGATCCACATAAAGCTCTAACGCAACTTCACGGCCACTTTTAGTAATAAATTTATCTTGTAATAAATCAAAATCTCCCGCCACTAAAGCAAATAAATAGCTTGGTTTTGGGAAAGGATCATTCCATTCCACCCAATGGCGACCATCTTCTAATTCGCCACTTGCAATACGATTACCATTAGAAAGTAAGAATGGATATTTGCTTTTGTCCGACGTAATTTTGGTTGTATAACGCGCCAGCACATCAGGACGATCAAGCATATAAGTGATTTGACGGAAACCTTCCGCCTCACATTGCGTACAAATACCCTCGCCAGACTGATACAACCCTTGTAATGAAGTATTTTCAGCTGGCACAAGGAACGTCACAATTTCAAGCTCAAATTCTTCCGCACTTTTGTCTTTTAAATCGAGCGTTAAACTCTCGCCATCTTGTTGATAATCAGAAAATGACTCGCCATTAAATTTAATAGAAGAAAACTGGAAGCTATGCCCGTCTAAACGTAAAGACGTCGCTTCATTATTTAAGCGTTGGAATTTTGTGGTTGCAGTCACCACAGTATTTTTAGGATCAAGTTGAAAATCTAAATAAATGTCTGTGACCGTAAAATCTGGTTGTTTGTAATCTTTTCTATATTTTGCTTTGGCTAACATAATTTGACCTATTCTTATAAAAATTGTGCTTAGGATAAAATTTTATCCTTAAAGTTGCAATGGTATTTTCCTATAAAAAAAGACTGAAGTTTAAACCTTCAGCCTTTATATTCCCACCCTACATTATTATTGATATGACATTGTGAAAGTGGCGGCGGCTTTGACTTTTCCTTCGATTAAGGTGCCTCTTGTTGAGTCTTTTACGTAATAGACTTTGAAAGTTTCTTCAGCATATTGATCTCCACCAGCAGGGGATGGTTGTTTTCGTAATTCAAATTGTCCAGCATTCCCCATTTGAGCAGAATCAGCACCGTATTTTACGGTTTCTGTACCATTTTCTCGTTTGATTCTTAAGCTAACGCCTGTGGCTTGTCCGCTGCCTGTTTGGGTGCGAAGTAAGTCATTTGTTCCATTATTCGTTGTACCATCTTCGTCCGTAAAAGTAACTTTCACTACAGGAAATAACCATTTGCCGTTGGCTTTATTATAAGTGGTATTGTCACAATTTACTCTTAACTGAAATGTCCCACCTTCCATTTCACTTTGTGCCTCCAATTCACGTTTTTTTACCGCTCGTAATTTAACTGGATTTGGGCTCACTGGAGCATTATTCAGAGTACATCGGCGTTGTTGTTTTTTTAGAATAATTTTAGGTGTTTTAAAGAAAATAGATATATCTCCCTTATCCTCAACTACATATTTAACAGAAAAATTGCCTGTTGAGCCACGCCACGTTTCAAGTTTAATTTTGCCTATACTAGTATTCATAGGTTCAATAGTAATATCATTATTTAGCGATGAAAAATCTGTTAATAAATGAAATTTAGCACGTAAATGCAAAGATATTTTATCGCTAGAATTAAAAGGCACCATTAAAACTTTTAGAGAACTAAAATTATTCTTAGCATTAACCCAATCTAGAGAAGTATTCGTTTTTACTCCAATTTGAAAAGAAACGCCTAAATTAGATTCATTATGTAATTTAAAAATCTCCCCTCCATCAGAATTTTTCTTTCCAGTTGGAGTTAAATTAGTAAGATCAGGATGAAATAATAATGGTAATTTCATTGTTGGGCAAGGATTACTAGTACAAGTAATGCCCGCAAAGCTATAACCTAGCTCTACTGCTGATTTCGTATTAATCCAATTATTAAATGGAGCTAATGAATTTGTTGGAGCATTAATTTCAGAAGATTGAATATGTACTGTATCAAGATTATCTCTTGCTTGAGAGAAAACAATATAAGCTGGTTGTAGAGCACTCACATTCAATTGCAAATTGCCATTAAATGTGAAAGTTCTTGTTAGAAGTGGAAAACCACTAGTTGTTCCCTGAGCTGTTTTTATATTTGCCCAAACAGGATTACTTGAAAGAGTAAATAGTAAAGTAGTAACTTTAAATAAAGTTAAGTAATGATTTATATACGATTTCTTATTCATTTTTTCACTGGATAATAAATATTTTAGTTATACTGCACTTCAAAAGTTGCAGTGGCTTCAACGTCGCCTGCGGTGGCTTCACCTGTGGCGTAATAACGAGCAAAGTAGTCAAAACGGGGTTGAATAACTGTGCCGTTTTGCGCTTTACCTGTGTCGGGGGCTTTTTCGCTGTTGGCTTCGGTGCCGTCCACCTTGATAGGCGTGCCTATGCCATCGGCTTTGACAATTTGAATGCCCACGTTGGTGGCTTTGCCGTTGCCTGCCTTATTGGAAAGATAAGATTGCCCTGTTGTGTTGTCTCCCCCTTTAAATAGCAGATTAGCTTTCATAGCATCATCTGCATTGCATTCTTTTAACGTGATGGAAAAAGGCACAGGGGCGGCGGTTTGCCCTGCGTGGCTTAAATTAGCTTTTCCCACTGTTGGCAGGGTAACCGTGCGATTTTGGCTGTCTGTTTCAATTTTACAAGTGCCATCACTTAAAATCTCCCCTTGAAAGGTCACTCTGCCATCGTAAGCATAAGCAGGCAGTGCCACAATGCAATCAAGCAGAGCCACGCAAGCAAGCAGAGCCAGACGATGAAACCTAAAGCATTTTGAGCCACTATAATTTGCTCCACTATAATTTGCTCCACTACAAGTAGCAGTGGATTTTTGATGGAAAAGCGCGGTTAATTTTTTGGGTGTTTTTTGCATAAATCCTCTTCAATTATTTATTTTGCGGTTTTGCATTGAATATCGTGACTTTGTATTTGTGCGTTATCCAAATCAACTTGATATTGGAAACGGCATTGTTCGCTTTCTCGCTCACCCCATTTGACGATTAACTCGCCTTTTGGCTGGGTAAGTTTATTAGCGAAAAGCACACCACCTTGCACCACATCGCCCACAAATGCCCCTTCGCTATCTTGTGCGGTGGATGCCATTGGCACTGGCTCGCCATTTGGCAAAGTGAGGTTAAATAACACCATTGTATTTTTGCCCGTGCGGAAATCTACTAAGCTAATTGAATTTGCACGAGGAATGATTTGGCGTTCAGTGGCTTCAAATTCCACATTCGCCTCCGCATCAGATGGATTGATACCGATATAATTGATTTCATACGGGCTGGTGTAAGGCATAACCGCATTGCCGAAATAATCAAGGCTCACATTGGCACCTGATTCCACTTTTGCTCCTGCGGCATCTTTGGCGTGAATAATGGCAAAACTTTCGCCAACAGGTTGGCTTAAGGTAATACCGTGTTTGTGCGCCACGACAGCACCGCTTGCGCCCAGTGAGATGGAGCGATTTTTGAGGCTATCACGTGAATAAGAAGCACGGTAACTACCAATGCTATTGTTATGCGAAAGATTACCGTCATAACTGCGATAGCCTTGATTATTGCGTGAAGCGTTAATACCATAACTCCATTGATGACGTTCACCAAAAGAGCCATTTACGCCAAGTCGTTGGTTAATATCGTTACCACTGCGAGAATAACTACTATCTGCAGAATGGTTATCGCCTAATGGCAGGCTGAGACTTAAATAAATGCTGTTGTCACGTTTGCCCGTTTCTTTATCAATACTCTGTGAGAGGTTTACAGAGTAATTAAGAATGTGGAAGCTGTTTGAATAGGCAACTTGATATTGCGTATTCGAGCCACGTTTTTCCCAATAATTATAGGTTTGTCCTGAAAGATAGAGATTTCCCCAATTCCCCAGACTTTGGCTTAAACTCACTTGAAACTGATTTTTTGGGCGGTAAATTTCAGGCAAATACGCACCGCTAAATTGTCTGAAAGTGCGGTTAAGACCAATGGTGTCGCTTAAGGTGTAAAAATCCCGTGAAGAATAGCGATAGGCTGCCAACGTGATATTGGTGCCACTTTCATTGAAGTTAATACTATAACTGCCGTGCAAGCTGTAGCCGTTTTTGCTCACATGTTTTAGCGGAAATTCAGCGTGCGACCAAGTGGCATCAGCAGAAAACGCCCCAATCGGCGTATTTAAACCAAAACCAAACAGCCCTGCACGATAATGACGTGTATAAAGCAGGCTTGAATTCAGCGTGAGATGATTAGTTAAACCATATTGCAACACGCCTTGTAACACACGTTCATCAAAGGTGCGGCTGTCAATTCGATAACGTCCGCCAGCTAATTGATAACGCAAATGCCCCACACGCATTAACGGGGCAAGATTAGAAAACGGCACAATAAATGACCGCACTTTACCATCACTTTCTTGGATTTCCACCGTTAAATCGCCGCTATAACCGCTGGCATACAAATCGTTAATCACGAAAGGCCCTGCGGGAACGGTGATTTGATAAATCGTATAGCCATTTTGTTTGATGCTGACTTTGGCGTTTGTGTTTGCCACGCCACGCACCACTGGGGCAAAACCACGTTGTGATGGGGCAAGCATTCTATCATCAGAGGCAATACGCAAACCACGCATACCAAAATTTTCGCCAATGCGGGCAGTGCTGAAAAAATCCCCAACAGTGACATTGCCACGAAGCAGGGCGAAATCTCGTTGTAAATAGGTATCGCCACGTTCGTAATGATTTTTGCCCTTATCAGTAAAACCCGAGCTACTTTGGTTTTCAAAACGGCTAAAACTGCCGCTATGACGCAATGCCCAGTTGCCAAAATTTACGCCACTACGCAAGCCCACATACAAACTTTCGGATTTTACTTCGGGATTACCAGAACGATAATAGTTGATATCGTAATTTGCAAAAGCGGCATTGGTGCCAGTTTGCCAGCGAGATGGCGCAATATAGCCTCTTGGTCGGCGAATAGTGAGAGCTTGAGGGAGCTCAAGTTTCAATTTCATTTCGCCGCTTTGATATTCAAACGTGCCTTTAGGAATAGCATCAGAAGCAAAGACACAAGTGTCATCTTCTGAATTGGGCGATTTCACAATGGCTTCATCCATCAAATCCAGCATTTCTTGAAGTTTAGGCGTAAAGCATAATTCTGCCCGACTGTATCCAACCATTTAAAATGAGAAAAAAAGAGAAATAGGGATTTGGCGGGAAAATTCGGGATTAAGTGGGACGGAAACCGCATGAACAGGGGCTTGAGAGAATCTAGCCCCTTTTTTATATCAAGAAAAAAGAAAAATAATGAAATGGGAAAAATTCTGAGAAAACTCAAATTCAACCGCATAAAGTGAGAAATTAAAAACTAAATTTAAATGCAGTTTAAATTGATTTTAAGCATAGTTCACAAAATTAATTTACCTATCTTGACATTACTTTATAATTCTTTTTATTATCAAGGTATTGTGCAAATTCATAGAAAGGATTTGCTAGGGTTATTTATTTTTAAAAACCTTTAAGCTACTTCACAATTTTCAAGTGGCTCCGAGCTCTCTTTTTGTTCCTTCAATGACATATCTGCTAGAACTTCAGCCGATGAAAGTAACATCGCCTGCCTATCCTTATTACATTGTCGAAACCAACGCACAAGCCGTTTTTCAGCTTGGTCTAGCGTATCAGGTAGGCTATCCAATGTAGGCTCTTCTAATTCCTTTACCTTTGCCTCGAGCGAGCTAATTGCCGCCATAATGCGGTCTATCTCTTTCAACCGCTCACCAACACGCGCTGCTGGCAAAGGTTCTTTTTTGGCTTCGTTTGGCTTAAATCCTAACGCCTGTTGTACAGCTGGTGGCAAAGATGAATAGTGATATTCAAATCCTCCACCCTTTATGCCTTTAGCTTCTCGTTTTATCCAGCCTTCTTGTTTGGCTTTTCTTGTTACATTTGAAGGAAATGGAGATAGATCTCCCAAACCCGCCAAATCCCTCGGTAAATACCATTCTTTTTTTGATTTCATAATTCACCTTATTAAATCAAAATTTGATTTAAAAAATTAATTAAAACAATCTTTATAAATCAAACACTTAAATGAATCTTGTGAGAAACCATTAGAAATTTATCGTATCAATTATTGACTTGATAATGATTTGATAATATAGTACGATATAGTTAAATGATTTACATTGTCGAAGTAGTTTTAAAAACTAATTTTTAAGGATCTCACAGAATGAGTAGAAATAAAAGATCTCAAGACATGAGTAATCACGAAATTCGTGGTGAGTTAATGAAAAAAGGTAAGTCTTTATCTCAGCTAGGAGTTGAAAATGGTTTGGCAAAAACAACTGTTCGTAATGCTTTAGATAAACCATATCCAAAAGGAGAAAGAATTATTGCAGAAGCATTAGGTATGAAACCTTGGGATATCTGGCCTAGTAGATACTTAAATCAAGACTAAGGTGGCTGATATGAAAAATTGGGTTACAGCTAAAGAAATTGCTGGAATAGGTGGATTATCAAAACATCCGACCAATGTAAATAGATTAGCTAGAAAAGAAAAATGGATATTCCGAGAAATTCAAGGTGTACAAGGAGGTGGATACGAATACTCCTTCTCCTCTCTTCCTCTAGAAGTTCAAACAGAATATTTACTCAAGCACAGTGAAGAGCTGAAAGTTAATAAAGAAAATAACGACTCAAATCAGCAAACCATGATTGAAAGCGCATGGAACGTCCTCGCTTCAGCCACCTTTGAGCAAGAAAAACGCGCAGAACGTCGTTTCCAAGCGGTAGTTAAAGTGGCTCGATTAGTGGAAAACAAAATCCCACTAATGAAAGCTTTTGAGCAAGTGGTAGCACTTTATGCAACTGACAGCAATGATGAAACTATCAGCAAAGGTAGTTTAAAACGCTGGTGGTACAAAGTAAAAACACACCCACAAGGCATTTGGCTACCTCTTCTGCTCGACCGAACAGAAAGAGATAACAGCTGTCGTTGGGCAGATATTTCAGACAAAGCATGGGCATTCTTTTGCGCAGACTACCTACGCAAAAGCAAACCAAAATTTAGTGTGTGTTATTACCGTTTAACCTTGGCTGCTGAAGAAAACGACTGGACAATCCCGAGCCTAAGTAGCTTGAAACGTAAATTTTATAACGAATTTACCGAAGCAGAAATCGCATTAGCACGTGGTGGTGAACACGAATTACGTGAACTGACCGCCCCACAAATTCGCACTGTCATGGATTTGGAAGCTTATGAAATCGTCAATGGTGATGGTTATCAACATAACGTGTTTGTAGATTGGTATGAAGATGGACGCCCACCTATCCGTCCTAAAACATGGTTTTGGCAAGATGTGCGTACTCGCCGCATTTTAAGCTACTGCGTAGATGACAGTGAAAACGGTGATCAAATCCGCCAAGCCACCCTAAGAATGATTAAGCAGTACGGCATTCCTAAAACCATTTTAATGGATAACACCCGAGCTGCTTCCGACAAGCAAACCACACAACAACGCAAGCGAGGCAAGCGTCAAACTGCAGGCATAAAAATTGACGGTATGTTTGATCGTTTGGGCATCAAAGTTATCCGCACTTTAGTGTTTAAAGGGCGAGGTAATGGGCGTGCTAAGCCTATTGAGCGAGCGTTCAAACGAGACAGCCTTCCTGCCTATGTAGATGGTGATGCACGCTTAGAAGCTTTTTTTACAGGCTGGTCAGTGACTGAAAAAACCGAAGATTATCAGTTTAAAAAAGGCGTGAATAAAGCCTTGTTTTTAGAAATATTAGAACAAGGCGTACGTCTTTGGAACGACAAAGCAGGAAGAGAAACAGAGTTAGGGCAAGGTATATTTAGTGCAGATCAATTATGGGCGCGTGACTATGCGCAAACTCGCCAAACTTTTGCTACAGAGGAACAACTGAGACAGTTAATGATGTTAGGCGAAAGCACTAAAGTGGACAAACACGGACGCTTTACTCTCAAAGCGGGTTATGTCCTCAACAATCAAAAGAACGTTTACGAAGCCCAAGCCCTTATTGGAGGCAACGTTGGTAGTGTGATTGTGCGTTATGACCCTGATGATTTGCACGGCACCGTTCATATTTATGACCAAAACGGTGTGTATTTATGTAATGGCGAGTGTGTAGAAAAAATTGCCTTCAATAGTGAAGAAGGCGCAAGAGTACAAAAACGCCTCATTAACGAACAACGCCGTATTACTAAGAAAATGGTGGATAACCAAGAGAAACTTAGTGAACACGAAATGGCACAGTATCGCAAACAGTTTGAACAATCTGCAGCCGATTTTGTGGAGCCAGCCGAAAAACAAGCCTTTAGTTGGACACAGTTTGCGGACGGTAACACTGTTAAAACTATCAAACTTGACCACGAGTTAGAAACTGAAACGGAAGAACAAAACACCTTAAGTTTTGAACAGGATCTATTTAACGGATTAAAGCAAGTACAGAAATAACCGCCGAAATTTAGAAGGAAACCATTATGACACTAACCCAACAAATTCAGCAAATTTTAGAGAGAAAAAATATCACTCAACGTGAGCTTTCTCAACAAATAGGAATGTCAGCAGGGGCGTTAAGTGCTTATCTTAAAGGCACTTATGCAGGGAATATTGAGAATATTGAAAATGCCTTAGAAAACTGGTTAAAAAATCAAGATAAAAAGATCCGTTCTTTTATTGAGGCACCTGAATTTATCCAAACACCTACAGCAGAACGTATTTTTAATGCCTTAGAAATGGCACGATTTGCAACCACCATTGTGCCAATTTATGGAGCAAGTGGTGTCGGTAAAACCAAAGCTTGCCAAGAGTTTAAAAAGCAAAACCAGAATGTTTGGATGATTACCATCAGTCCAAGCCGAGCTTCTCTCAATGCTTTTTTATATGAACTTGCCTTAGAACTCGGGTTTAAAGATGCTCCACGCCGAAAAGACCGCCTAAGTCGAATGATTGTGGAAAAACTGACTGGAACACGGGGCATTGTGATTGTAGATGAAAGTGATCACCTCACTTATGACGCTATTGAAGAATTGCGTTATATACAAGAAAAAGCTGAAGTTGGTTTTGCTCTAATTGGCAACGACCGAGTATATACCCGCATGCAAGGGGGAATTAATCCAGCCCACGAACACGCAAGACTTTGGAACAGATTGGGCAATCGTTGTGCCATTAAAGCCAGTGAAAAAGAAGATATTCAATCCGTGGCAGCAGCATGGCAACTGGATACAAAAGATAAAGAGCTAATGAAAGCTCTGTATGATATCGGTACAAAAGCTGGCGGGCTTAGAGCTTTGACACAATATTTACGCCTTGCAGGGATTGCTGCCAAAGGGCAAGGCGTAGCTATTAATTTAGATCTGATTTTACAAGCCAAAATGCATATGCAAGGAGCCATCTAATGAAAAAGTATTTATTAATGATTGTTCTACTTCTCAGTGCTTGTACAGATGTAGAAACCTGCAATTTGCAATGCCAAAAAGAACGTGCAAATGCAGAGTGGAAACAAGAACACGGCGAATTTCAACCCAACCTCACCCCCGAGCAAGAACGCTATATCGTGGAATGGTTGGTAGAACATTACTCAAATGGAACTCAACCTTAATTATAACAGGAGATAAAAACAATGGCTAAGAAAGCAACCCGCATTAAAACCGACACCTTTGCAGTGCGTTATCAAACGCGCGATGAAGTGGAGGTGGCGATTAAAGAGATCGGCGATTTAAACCGCGAATTAGAACGCCTAGCGATTGAACAAAACGACAAATTAGCGGCTATTACCGAAGAATACGCGCCTTTGATGAACGCAATCAAAGAAAAACTCGCACCAAAACAAGATGCGGTGCAAGCATGGTGTGAGAGCCGACGTGATGAACTCACTCAAAACGGCAAAACTAAAACAGGTTCATTTAATACAGGCGAAGTGCAATGGAGACAGCGTCCGCCAAGTGTGGGGATTCGCGGAGCGGAATCAGTGCTTGAAAGTTTGCGCACCCTAGGGCTTGTTCGATTCATTCGCACGAAAGAAGAAGTGAACAAAGAAGCCATGTTAAATGAGCCGGAATTAGCGGCAACGGTGGCGGGCGTCACGATTAAAACAGGCGTGGAAGATTTTGTGATTACACCGTTTGAGCAAGACATCTAAAACCTATTTAAACGCTCTTTAAATCTCCCCTAGTCCCTCTTTACAAAAGATGGGGATGGGATGAAGGGCGTTCATAATAGGCTTTAAACCAATAGGAGAACCTTATGAACAAAAACATCAACAAGTTTGATCACTTTAAATATTACAGTGAACAAGCGGCAAACAGCGAACGCAGAGGCGAACTGCAAGACGCCAAAGCGCAATGGGCGATTGCGGAACTTAACGCACCTAACGCACGCAATCAAGAGTGGTGCAAACACCGCGCCGCGTTTTGTGACCGAGTATTAAGAAAACCGTTTTAAGGGGGGGATTATGGCGAAATATGTAGCGCGTTTTTATTGCTTAGTTGAGGCTGTTGTGGAAGCTGAAAGCAATGAGCAAGTGTTGGAATTGTGTGATTTGAATGTGTGTGATGTGAATAAACTACCGCATACGATTACGGAAATTGATGATGTGGTTGAGGTGGAGGAAGTATGACAATGCAAGCTATGACATCTTATGAAGTCAAAATCCGCATTCTTGATGAAGTGGTTGCAACATTAGAGATGTTAGAAAACGCCAAAGAATTACTCATCAATGACGATTTTTCACAGGCTTCACGTTTATTTCGTCGAGGGGCTAGTGAGTTGAGTTTAAATGAAAGACGGTTGCGATACTTAATGCAAAACAAGTAAAGCCCATTTACAGCCCATTTAAACCCATTTGGAATGGGCTGAATAATGTGTTTTAACAATCAACCAACAAAGGAGCAAATTATGCGTAACACAGATTTTATCACCTTGAAGCAATGCGAAATTTACAGTGCACATTTTCCTACCGATGATGTGATTTCACGTGTTGAAAATATGCGTGGGCATTCCGACAAATATTTTTTACGTTGGGAAACGGTCACTAATCCAATTAACGGCAAAAAAGTAACGAAATTGGGTAATGGCAACCTGTTTTTCTCCGTGCATTTTGAGTGGCTTAATCTTTCCAAAGCCTTGCTAGAGCATCAAATTTGGCAGCTTAAAAAACGCGGAGAAAACGAACTTGGCAATGTAGTGGGAAAGAGTGAAAAAGAGATTGTCTCAAAAGCTAAAGAAACATTATTGGAACAAGATTTGCCGTATTCATCAGAAATCGTGAATTTCTTCTACTGTGCCGAAACGCACCACTTAATTACCAATAGTCGCTCACCACGTGCGCGCATTGCGATTAGCAATATTGTGACGAATATGAGCGTAGTGGAATTTAGAACCTTTGTGGTATCAGAAGAAAAACTCGGTTTAACGGCAAAATTAACCGCACTTTTAACAGAAAACAAGCCTATGTTTAATCACTTACATTTTGCTAACCGCACGACACTTTATCTTGCACAAGGAGAATTTAACGAAACACGTACCTATTTAGATTGTGCCATTCGTAGTGACGACTCGGCAAGTAAAGAACGCGTGATTGAAGCCTTAAAAAATGGCTATCGCGTGCAATCAATCAAACTGTTCAGCTGGAATGAAGAAGGTAAAGATGACATAAGTTTTACACTGACATCTAGCTTAAAAATCAACAAAATCAAGTTTTCTGGTTTTGAGAGAATGAAAAGCACCGTCAGCACCAATAGTTTCGGCAAACACGCAGCAGAATTTGAATCCTATATAGCCCGTCAGTTTGTGGCATTGGACAAGATTGTGAAAGGCATTTTGCTTGGTTTTGTTGAAGGCACAAAACTCGAAGAAAACATTTAAAACCCATTTACAGTCCATTAAATCTCCCCTAGCCCCTCTTTACAAAAGAAGAGGTAAGTTAGATGAAATGGGCTGAATAGTGTGTTTTAACATAAACGAGAAAACATCATGCGATACACTAAAGCAAAATATATTCAACTTATCCATATTGCCAAGCACAAGCTGTCAATTGATGAATCAACTTATCGTTCTTTATTAATGAATTTGACAGGAAAAAGTACGTGTAAACAGATGAAAGTTACAGAGTTAGATAAAGTGTTAAGTGCACTAGAAACGAAAGGTTTTCAAAATAACGCAGCAAGTTTTCACAAAAAAACTCATACTTCAAACTATCACAGTCCAAGTTCAGGAAAAGCCGTAGTCAAACACGATATTGCTTTAAAAATTCGAGCTGTTTGGATTGATATGTCAAAACAAGGCTTTTTACGCGATGGTTCGGAAGAAGCATTAAATCAATTTGTGCGTAATGTGATCAATCCCATATTAAAGCCTGAAAAACTAATGGTGTTGGGTGTAGCTGCATTAGATTACAGACAAGGAACGATTGTATTAGAACGCTTGAAAAAGTGGCGTGAGCGAGAAATAAATAGGAGCTAAATGATGAGTACAAATGCAGATATTTTTGATGAAAAAGCACCTGAAATCTTAGCTGATTTAGCTAAACATATTGAAACTCAATTATTAACGAAAGTAAAAAGCAACGAGCTCAACTCAGAATTAGCCAAACAAATCGGTATTGAAGTCGCAAGCCATATCGCTCAAAGCTGGGGCGGTGAAGTTATTTATATACCACGTAATCTCGTCTTATTGCTTAGTGAGCGCGACCGCAAAATTTTTAATGAATTTAACGGCTCAAATCACCGAGAACTTGCACGAAAATACAACGTTTCTATGCAATGGATTTATCAAATCGTGAAGAAAGTCACGAAAGAAGAAATTGCAAGACGGCAGTTTGATATGTTTAGTGAAAAATAACCTAAAAAATCACCATTAAGTAGTTTTTTAGGTGTAGAATGCGAGAATTTAAACATAAAAGGAGATTATTAAAATGAAAAAATGGCTTGTTATTACGTTAATGATGTTAGGAATCACAGCATGTGGAGAACCTGAAGATCCTAATGCACCAACTCAAGCAGAAAAAGATACCCTAACACTTGCTTTCATCAATAAGATAAAAAAAGACTCTAGTGGTGCAGTTGAGTGTAAAACCAAACAAGTAAATAATCGTTATTATGTTGGATGTGCTTTGATTTCTCTAGATGGTCGTGGTAATACATACATATTCCTTTACAATAAAGACAAAGACCCTGTAAAACGCTTTTATGCTCTTAATGGTACGGCAATGACCATTTATGATAACTATTTCAAGAATGAATCTTTATTGGGAAGTTATAAAGATACTTTTGGCTTACCAATGGAAAAGGATATTGACTTAAGTTTGATTCAAAAATCATTTGAAGAGAAATAGTTTCTTTAAACCACTTTAAAATCAATTTAAACCCCATTTTACTATACTCCAGTTATTAAGAATGACTTGATAATTGGAGTTTTTTTATGGCTATTCATCACATTGTTATCCACTGCTCTGCCACAACCAACGGCAAACCTCTCCGAACAAGCTCACAAAGTGCCGCCGAACGCATCGACGAATGGCATCAAAAACGGGGATTTAAACGCAATCCTACTTATATCAAACGTTTTAACCCGCACCTAAAGCACGTGGGCTACCACTTCATTATTGATACTAACGGCACGGTTGAGACAGGACGTGAAGTGGGGGAAACAGGTGCACACGTTAAAGGTCACAATCAAAATTCTATTGGCATTTGTCTTGTGGGAGGCATCACTGGTATGGGTAAAAATCACGGTGAATATACTCGCAAACAATGGCAAGCCTTGCACAAACTCTTACGCAAGCTAGAAAGCCGATTTCCCAGCTCTCGTATTTGTGGACATCGTGATTTAAGTCCAGATTTAAACGGCGACGGCACCATCACCCCTAACGAATGGCTGAAAGATTGTCCTTGTTTTGATGTTTGGGAATGGCTCGACAGTGAGCAAGTGATTAATGATGAACACTTATTTGAATAAGGAGCATTATGAGTGCATCAATAAAAGTTAAAGTAAGTCGGTCATTAAAAGGTAAATCCTTTCAAAAACTCAGTAATAACGCTAAGCAAAATCAACGATTAAACAGTGGAGTCACAGCCGCTAATGCATTTTATCTGTTATGGGGATATTGATAATGAAAAGAGAAATTCGAGGAATAACATTTTTTTCTTTAGTGTGGGAAATCATGATTTTTGGTGGTTTTATTAAGGAGCCAAAAAATGAAAAAACTGAATGAACTTATTACTAACACAGATGGACGTTTATCAACAACAGGCACAATTCAATTTGGAGGTGCGTTATTGATGGCAATTATTCTAGCGATTTGTGTGTATTTAGACAGATCTTATGTACCAGAGCTATTCATGACATTTGCAATCTTTTGTGGCGGAGGCGTCGCAACAAAAGGCTTTGCAAACGCGATGGAAAGACGACAGGGAGGACGTGAATGAACTTACAAGTGATTGTTGTCTGCACAACATTTTTTATTTTGTTATGTGGTTATGTTTTCTTCAGGTTAAAGCAAGCACAGCGACGAGTTGAAAAGCTGATAGAAGAAAATGCACAACTGCAAACAGAAAAAGCTGTAGCCCAAACACAGATTAAACATCATCAAGTGAGACAAAAAAATGAAGAAAACATTGTTAGCACTAGCCGTGAGCGGATTATTGACAGATTGCACAACCAAAACGATCTCCGTGATTAACCCGAGTTGTAGTGGTTTTAGATTGATTAAGGCAAGCCGTCAAGACTCAACGGAAACCTTACGACAGATACTGGTACATAATCAAACTTATAGGGAAATTTGCCCAATTCAGGGAGAGAAAAAATGACAATCAATGTGGAGTTTTGGCATTTAGTTGGATTACTGATCTCATTTTTAGGGTGCTGTTTTGGGTTTGCGAAGATGCTGGTTGCACAGTTTCAAAATTCACTGAGCGAGCGACATCATAATCAAATGAAAGTGAATGACAAAGTTGAGGACATTGAAAAACAGTTAAATCAGATGCAATCAGCATTACCACTTAACTACGTGCTACGTGATGATTACATCCGAGGACAAGCTATTCTTGAAGCCAAAATGGATGCACTACACAAGACATTAAGCGATTTATACAAAATGGAGAGTACAAGATGATGGAAAAAGCACGACGAGAAGGTATGCGTTGGCAATTATTGAATGTGCTACATAAAGCAATGCCGTATACAACGAGTGAGCAATTTTTACTTGACGTCATTCGTGGTATTTACCCAAACGTAACCGCATTAGAGATTCGCCAACAATTGGAATATTTACAAGACAGAAAGCTCATCAGCATTGATAAGCAACCGCACGGTGTATGGTTTGCCGATATTCATCGCTTAGGTGTGGATATTGTGGAATACACCATTGATTGTCAGGCTGGTATTGCCCGTCCTGAAAAATATTGGGCATAAGGGGGATATATGGCTCCACGTTCTTCTATTGAACAACTGCCAGAAGACGTCCGCCGTTGGCTGGAAAGAGCGTTAACGGAAAATGGCTTTGCAGGTTATGTAGAACTGGAAAAGCTATTGAAAGACAAAGGCTATTCAATCAGTAAGTCGGCGATTCATCGTTATGGTCAGAAAATTGAGGGACGTTTGAAAGCGATTAAAGAAAGTGCAGAAATTGCCAAATTGATCACTGAATCTGTTGATGATGATGGCGATAGTCAATCTGATGCGTTAATGAGACTGGTTCAGACTGATTTGATGAATATCTTAATTGAGTCACGTAATACCGAAGAGTTAAGCGTAAAAGATAAAATTAAGTTATTTGGCAATATCGGTAAAAACATCGCTGCAATGACCTCTGCCAGTGTCAAACTGAAACAATATCAGGCTGAGCATAAAGCTAAACTATTGGCAAAACTTGACGAAATAGCAAAAAACGCCGAGCAAGAAGGCAACGATATGCCAACCCTTGAGCGTGTACGCAAAGGATTATTAGAAACCTATGGGCTTAACAACTAATACCACACCACGAACCGTTCTCTACAACTACCAAAAACGCTGGCTGCAAGATAACAGTCGTTTCAAAGTGGCAATGTTTAGCCGTCAATCTGGCAAAACTTTTACCACTACCCTTGAAATTGTATTGGATTGTATGGCTTGTGAAGCGCGTGGAGAGAAAACCCGCTGGGTGATTTTATCCCGAGGAGAACGCCAAGCCAAAGAAGCCATTAATGAAGGAGTAAAACGTCATTTAGAGGCTGTGGGCATTGCCTGTCAAATTATGGAGGTACCATTTAGTCCGACCATCAATGCTCTTGAAGTGATTTTCCCTAACGGTTCCAAAATTACCGCACTGCCAGCCAATCCTGACACTGCCCGTGGTTTCTCTGCCAATGTGTTTTTAGATGAATTTGCCTTCCATCAAGACAGCCGAGAAATCTGGAAAGCCTTATTCCCCGTCATATCCGCAGATTGGAAATTGCGAGTTGTGAGTACCCCAAACGGCAAAGGGAACAAATTTTATGAACTGATGACCGACCTTAATAATACAGAATGGTCACGTCATACCGTGGATATTTATCAAGCTGTTGCAGACGGCTTACCTCGTAACATTGAACAGCTACGTAAGGGTTTAAATGATGAAGATGCTTGGGCGCAAGAGTTCGAATTGAAATGGCTTGATGAAGCAAGTTCATGGCTCTCTTATGATCTGATTGACGCTGTAGAACATCATCAGGCAGGCATTCCTGAGCTTTACACAGGCAATCCTTGTTTTGTAGGGATGGATATTGCGGTTCGGGGGGATTTAACCGTGATTTGGGTCATTGAATTAGTGGGTGACGTGTACTGGACAAGAGAAGTGATAACGCTCAAACGGGTTGCTTTGAGAGAGCAACTTGCTGAATTAGACCGAGTATTTAATCAATACCACGTCATCACCTGTTATCTCGACCAAACAGGCATGGGCGAAAAAATGGTGGAAGATGCGCAATACAGCCACGGTAAACGCCGAGTACAAGGGGTGTTATTTAATGTCGCCACCAAACTGAATATGGCAACTATTGGTAAAAATGCCTTTGAAGACAGACAAATTCGTATCCCCCAAGGCGACACCGATTTGCGAGAAGATTTACACAAACTCAAAAAGGTGACTGGCTCAAATGGCGTGCCACGCTTTATCGCTGAAAGTGATTCAAAAGGACACGCTGACCGAACTTGGGCGTGCTTTCTTGCCCTCACTGCTGCTAAAGAGGGGGTAATTATGCCAATCAAAGCCCAAAGCCGAAAACCAAGAACAAGCAGAAAAATGACACAAGGATATTAATATGGCGAAGAAATTTGATTTAGTGAAAGAAATAGCGGTGCGTTCTCACGCCATTGATTATTTCAGTATGGGGCAATATCTCCCTAATCCTGACCCCGTTTTAAAGAAAATGGGGCGTGATATTTCTGCTTACCGTGAAGTCTTGTCAGATAGTCACGTGGCAGGTTGTGTCCGACGTCGTAAAGCGGCTATCAAAGGTTTAGAGTGGCGAATCACCCCAACAGGTAATGACAAAACCGACGAAATCCTGAACACACTTTTTGAGCGTCTTCCCCTACCTCAAATTATTACTGAAATGTTAGATGCCGCTTTGTTTGGTTATCAAGTGCTCGAAGTGATGTGGGAAAACCAAAATGGTTTGTGGTTACCAGCAGAAGTCATTGGTAAGCCACAAGAATGGTTTGTCTTTGATGAGCAGAATCAACTGATGTTACGAGATAAAGAGAACCGTAACGGCAAACTTGTTCCTGAGAAAAAGTTTTTGCTGACGACCCAAGAAGCCAATTATACCAATCCTTACGGAAAATCCGATCTCGCTTTGTGCTTTTGGGCTGCAACCTTTAAACGAGGTGGCTTTAAATTTTGGCTAGAATTTACCGAAAAATACGGTTCGCCTTGGTTGGTCGGCAAACATCCTCGCCAAGCACAAACACACGAAATCGAAGATTTGTTAGATAGCCTCGAACAAATGATTGGTACTGCTGTTGCTGCAATCCCTGATGATAGCTCCATTTCAATGCTAGAAAGCGCAAGCAAAGGTGGCTCTTCACAGGTCTTTGATGAATTTTTAAAGTATTGTAAGTCTGAAATTGCCATTGCTTTACTCGGGCAAAATCAAACCACCGAACAAGAAAGCAATCGTGCGTCAGCTACCGCTGGGCTTGAAGTAACAAAAGAAATCCGCAATGAGGATGTTACCCTCGTTGAAAGCGGTTTTAATCAGTTATTGAATTGGATTTGTGAGCTCAATTTTAATATGGAAACCTTGCCTAAATTTGAACTTTACGAACAAGAAAGCATTGATAAAGTTCAAGTAGAACGTGACCAAATTTTATCGCAAATGGGGGTGAAATTTACCGCTCAATATCTTCACCGCACCTATGGTTTTGAAGATGGTGATATTGAATTAACCGTCAATAACACGCCAAAAACCGCAGAGTTTAATGAGCCAACATTGCCATCGAATATCACAGATGGAATCGTTGAACAGTTAGAGGTAGAGGGTGAAACTTATATTGAAGATTGGATGCAAACCATTAAAGATAGATTGAGTCAAGCTGAGAGTTTGGAAGATTTTCGCAACCAGCTTGACAGTCTCATTCCTGAGTTAAATTTTGCTGAATACGGTGAGTTAATGGCTTGGGCAAGTACTACAGCATTTTTAGCAGGTCGCCAATCTGTTGTGGAAGAAAAATAAATGAGCAAGTTTACATTTCAAGAGCAATCTCGTTACTTTGAGAAAAAACTCAATTTAAAAACCAATAGTTATTTAGATGTATTGGGTGAAGAGCACGACTATTTTTTCGTTGTTGCGGGCGCAAATCGTAATGAAGTTATCAACGCATTTCGTGAGGCAGTAGATCAAGCGATTCATCATGGGGAAACATTAGAAAGTTTCCGTCAGCGATTTGATGAGATTGTCGAAAAAACGGGTTGGGATTATAACGGAGGAAGAAATTGGCGAACACGTATTATTTACGATACAAATGTTTATGGTGCATATAACCTAGGGCGTTTACAGCAACATTTAGATTTAGCAGATGTCATGCCCTACTGGGAATATCAACATAATGATAACAGTCACCCCAGACCAGAACACGTTGCCTTGGATGGGACAATTCGTCCAGCGACAGATCCATTTTGGAAATACTATTACCCGATCAAAGCATATGGTTGTCATTGCACAGTCATTGCCCATGATGAGCATGATTTAAAAGCAATGGGGAAACAAGTTAGTCCTCCCGTTGAGATTGAATATGAAGATAAATTAGTCGGTGTTCGTTCAGGCTCTCCGCGTTTAGTAACACTCCCCAAAGGCTATGATGTTGGATTTGCACCTTATAATTTTGATGATTTGAGCTCAAGCAGAAATGTTGAGATTGATAGCATTTTGTTTCAAAAACTTACAACAGCAGAACCTCGCTTTGCCAGTTTATTAATTCAAGATGTGATGAAAAATACGGCAACGGTTGCGTTATTAAATCACTCAATGAAAGAAATGGTAGAAACGGTATCTAATGAAAAAATCGCAAGAGGAAAAATGAAGTACGTAGGGGTTATTCATGACGAAGTGATTGATAAGCTAACTGCAATGGATAAAGCCCCTCAAACTGCTGTGATAGCAGTGCGTGATGAAGATGTATTACACGCCTTGCGTGATACTAAGCAAGCCAAAGGCATTAACCTGCCGATTGAGTTTTGGGAGCAGTTGCCAGAGAAGTTGAGAAATCCTAAGGCAATTTTGTTTCAACCTAAAGAAAGTTTTAATGATAAAAATGCTAAAGATACCTTGCTTTTTATCTATGACACAGATCACGGCAAAGTGGCAGTCAAAATGGATTATGAAGTTAAATTGAGAGATCAGCTTACTAGCAAAAAATTTAAAGCTAATTTAAATGTGGTTAAAACAGCAAGCGTGATTGATGAAGATTTAAAGAAATTACAACAGTTTGAAGTGTTATGGGGAGAGCTTTAAGGGAACGCTAAAATATCGGGTGGGACTCGAACCCACAAACATATCCAAACCAACTTACTTGAACCGTTCCCGTAGTTCTTATAAGTCTTAAGGTTTGACCACTTAGCCACCTTGTTAAAGCCCCTACGATACCTTAGCTTCCGTAACTATACGCCCAACTTATTTTTTAATCAATAGGAGAATAAAATGACTGAACTTGAAGAAAGAAAAAAAGCCCTAGAATTACTACCACAATTCCAAGGCTTAACAATCAACGAAATTATTTCTGTCTTACATTGGCTTCAAGCTTATGTGCAAGATTACCAACGTTTTGACATTAGTAATGAGCTTGTATCTCATCAAGAAGAGATAGAATCTTCTCACGATTCCGTTTAATTTCAATGATAGCTTCACGATAGCAATCACTGGTGGTCCTTGTTCCTTGAGCAAGTTTTTCAGCTTTGATTGCTTTTGCCAAGGTTGCTACTTGAGCAACGAAGATATTTCTTAAAAGGTTGTCTTCGTAATTTGACATAAAATTTCCTTAAATAAAGCGTGGCAACATTACCACGCTTGCATTTTAGAGTGGAATAACGCCATGATCAAAATCACCCTCAACGACACCCAAGCGCTCGCAAAACTGCACAGCATTGCCCAACAACTACAGCACCCACGCAAACTCTACGGCTTATTGGGCGAAACCTTGAAGAAAATTCACGCCGACCGATTTAAAGCTGAAGTTGCGCCCGATGGTAAAAAATGGCAACCCCTTTCCTCTATTACACGGAAAATAAAAGGAAACGATCAGATTCTAAAACAAGGTGGTTATTTATCACAAAAGACAGCATACAATTATGATGATAATCGTCTTGAATTTGGTTCCGATGCAAAATATGCCAGATTGCACCAGTTCGGCGGCGTAATTAGACCGAAGAAAGGCAAGCGGTTAAAATTTGGAAAAGGGAGTAATACCGTTTATGCTAAACAATCTAAAATTCCTGCGCGTCCATGGTTAGGTGTAAATGCTCAAGACGAACAAAAACTTCTGAAAAAAGCCACCGCACTTTTACAACGCCAAATTAACCAAAATTTGAAATAAACCCTAAAAATCAAAATAACGCCACAAATTCGCACTGTGGCGTTTAAATCTAAAAATAATACGATTTATCGTCTCAAAAAATTTAAATCGAATTTAAGCGATTTGAACCGCATTTAAAGCACTTTAAGTTTTTATATAAAACTTAACGCTCTCTTAATAATGTTTTCCTCATCAAATCTTTAAAGCACTTTAAAATTCTTTTCACGTTCCTCTTGGCATAATGTTTCTATAACGGAGGCATTATGAATCTCATTGAAATTTTCAAAGCTGGCACTCGTAAAGATGCTAATGGCAAAGAAGTCACATTGACTATCGAAGACTTACAACAAGCAGTACAAAGTTATAACGTGGAGTTTCACGAGGCTCCCGCTGTTATCGGTCATCCACAACATAATCATCCAGCTTATGCGTGGGTCAAACGCCTAGAGCTTGATGGCGATATTCTCAAGGCAGAGTTTGACCAAATCGACCCTGAATTTGCCGAGATGGTAGATAAAGGACGATTTAAAAAAGTATCTGCTTCGTTTTACCTTGCAAACAGTCAAGCTAATCCTAAACAAGGCTCGCTTTATTTACGTCACGTCGGTTTTTTAGGGGCAATGCCGCCTGCTGTCAAAGGATTGCGTAACCCTGAATTTGCTGAAGATGAAGAAGGTGTGGTGGATTTTTCTGACTGGACAGAAGCCACACTGTGGCGACGTTTGCGTGACTGGTTTATTGGTAAGCACGGACAGGAGGAGGCGGATAAAGTTTTACCCGATTATTTAGTGGGTAGTGTACAAGAAGAAGCCGTACGCAACTCGCTACAACCGCAAAAAGCGGAATCTCCGATTTTTAATGAACCCACTCAACAACAAGGAGAACCTGAAATGAGTGCAGAAGAAAAAGCTGAGCTTGAGCGTCTGAAAGCTGAAAACCAACAGCTAAAAGACGAAAAAGCCCAAGCTGAAGCCCAAAAAGCTGAAGCGCAATTAAATCAAACGAAAGTTGAAAACGCTGATTTTGCAGAAAGTCTAGTTAGCGTAGGGAAACTTGCTCCTGTGTCAAAAGAAAAAGCCATTGAGTTGCTGAACTGTGCTGCTGTGCAATCAGCTGGTGGCGTAGTTGAATTTGGCGAAGGGGAAAACATCCTGACTGCAATTAAAGCATTTTTAGAAGCGCAACCTCAAATTATTCAATTTGGTGAAGTGGCAACGAAAGATAATGCCACAACAACTGAAGATAATACGGTTGAATATGCGGAAGGCACAAGCGCAGAGGCTATTGATATGGACAAGCGTGTACGTGCTTATATGAAAGAACACAATGTGTCTTATGTCACCGCATTCAATGCAATTCATTCATAAATCAAGGGAGAAAATCAAATGTCTGATTTATCAAAACATCGTGTTGTTGACCCTGTATTAACAGAGTTAGCACAGGGTTATTACAATGGGAATATGATTTCTGAAGTGTTATTCCCGATTGCAGAAACACAAAAAGAAGGGGGCAAAATCCCAACTTTTGGGCGCTTAGCATTCCGTTTACAAACCACAAAGCGTGAACTTCGAGCCGCATCAAATCGTTTAACACCTGAAGATATTGGTTCATTGACTGTTGTGTTAGAAGAAAACGACATTGAATATCCAATTGATATTCGTGAAGTGAGCGAAGCGGAAGGCGTTTACCCACTTCGTCAGTACGCAACAGGTGTCACTCAAGATGTGATTGTATTAAATCGTGAAAAAGCCTGTGCGGATTTAGCATTAAACGAAGACAACTATGATGCAAGCAATAAAATCACGTTAAGTGGTACTTCTCAATTTACGGATAAAAACTCTGATCCAATTTCTGTTATTAAAGCAGGTATTCGTGCAATTAAACGTGCGACAGGTCGTAAGCCGAATGTTTGTGCAATTTCTGGTGATGTATGGGAAGTGTTAAGTGAACACCCCAAAGTACTAGAAAAAATCAAATATGTGGCAACGGCAGTATTAACGCCTGAAGATTTTGCAAAGTTAGTCAAAATTGACAAAGTCATCATTGGTGAGGCGGTGTATGAACAAAGTAGTGAATTAAAAGATATTTGGTCAAAAGCTATCGTGCTTGCTTATGTTGCAGCTGCATCAAAAGAGAAAAAACAAAATATCTATGAGCCATCTTATGGTTATACCGTGCGTCGTAAAAATGGCTTATATGTGGATACCTATACTGAAGTTGGGGGCAAAGTTGAAATCGTGCGTACAACAGATATCAATAAGCCATACATTGTTGGTAAAGCTGCTGGTTACTTAATCAAGGGCTGTATTTAAATCTAATTTAAGCCGTATTTAAACGAGTTTTAAGTGCGGTTTACTCACTTTTTTGGGAGAGAAAAATGAATAAAAAAATGTTATATGCCGTCGTTGGCACAATGGCAATTCTTCACAACGGCAAACGTTATGAAAAGGGCGACAAAATCGAATTGACTGCTGAAGAAGCGGAAAACTTATCGCTTTATATTCAGCTAGACCAATCTGAATTGGAAAAGCAAAAAGAAGAACGACGTCTTGCTGAAGAAAAAGCAGAGCAAGAGCGTTTAGCTGCTGAAAAAGCACAAAAAGAAGCTGAAGAAAAGGCAGAAAAAGAACGTTTAGCTGCTGAAAAAGCACAAAAAGAAGCTGAAGAAAAGGCAGAAAAAGAACGTTTAGTTGCTGAAAAAGCGCAGAAAAAAACGGAAGAAAAAACCAAAGAAAAGGCAGATAAGTAATGTACATTTCGGCACAGGATTTAACAGAAGTATTGAGTGAACGCAGTCTGATTGAACTATCCAATGATCATTCTAGAGCGACTGAGTATAACCCATTGGTGCTTGACAAGGCTTGTCAGTATGCCACGGAAACTGTGGACGGTTATTTACGTTCTCGCTATTTGTTGCCGTTAAAATCGGTGCCGACAATCGTGCGTAATATCTGTTTGCAACTTGCTCGCTTTTGGCTTTATTCACGTCGTCCCGAAGGGACAGGTTTCCCTGAGAACGTCAAAGATACCTACGCTCAAGCATTGAAAGATCTTGAGCGCATTCAAAGCGGTAAGTTACATCTTGGCTTAGAAGAGCTGAATGAAAATGGCACAAATGCATTGGACGATGTAGCTAAATTCAAAACCAGAGCTAATAAGAAAATAGATTTAACAGGTTATTGAGAGGTATTGTTATGAGTGCGACACAGACAATTTTAAACAGCATACAAACTCACCTTCTATCACAGATTGACCGTTTTGCTATTGAACTCTTCCCTGACAATCCGAGTGAATATTTCCTGCGAGATGAATCTGGTGCAATTCTTATTCAATACGCAGGGTCAAAGTTTGAACGCATTAATAGCACGGATATTATTCAACAACGACGCACTGTGACCATTGCATTGACGGTCATTGCACGCAGTCAACACAATGATGATGGTGCCTTAGCCATATTAGATCAAGTGCGGTTGGCTATTGTTGGATTTCGTCCAGAAAATTGTCTCGCTTGTGCATTAATCAATGAAGAATTTGCTGGTGAGGCAGATGGGCTTTGGCAATATCAGCTCTTAGTACAAACCGAAACGTGGCAAGTTGAGCAAACAAAAGCAGTGGATTTACCTAAATTGGCAAACGTCTATTCTCGCAAGCCAACGGATCCGCTTAACCCCATTTTACAACCTAAATCATAGGAGAACTATATGGCATTTCATCATGGCACAGAAACCAAACGTGTTACAGGTGGCTCCGTTGCAGTCGAAACGGTTGATGGTGCAATTATTGGCATTGTCGGTACAGCACCAATAGGTCCACTTAATGAGTTAACACTGTGTCAAACTAAGAAAGACTTTGCCAAATTTGGTACGATTTTAAATCAAGGTTTCACCTTACCTGATGCATTTGATGTGATTGCTCGTTATGCCGCAGGGCAAGTATATGTTGTGAACGTGTTAGATGTATCAAAACACAAAAGCGAAATTCAAGATGAAAGTATTACGCTGGATGAAACCACGTTACTTGCGAATACGCAGAAAAAAGGCTTATTAAGCCTAACATTAAAGTCCAATAGCACACCATTAACCTTAAATGAAGATTATTGGGTAGATATGCAAACGGGCGAAATTCGTTTAAAAGTGAGCAAGACGTCATTGACTGCGACTTATACCTACGCTGACCCAAGCAAAGTCACTGAAGAAGATATCAAGGGTGGCATTGAAAGTTCAACAGGTAAACGTAAAGGCTTTGAATTGTTGCGCGATGGTTTCAACTTGTATGGTGCGGATGCCAAAATTCTGATTTGCCCCGAATTTGATAAAACAGCCAGCTGTGCTTCAGCACTTGGTACACTTGCAGAACAATTAAAAGCAGTGGCTTATGTGCAGTTACCAAAAGGCACGAGCCTTTCTAAAGCTATCCAAGGTCGTGGTCCACAAGGCACGATTAATGCAAAAGATTCAACTGAACGTGTACGCCACTTTTTTCCGTATGCATTAGGTTCCAGTAACCAGTTAGAAAGTTTGGCGGTTCACGCTGCAGGGCTTCGTATGAAAGTGGATGTAGAAAAAGGCTATTGGCATAGTACCTCAAACCACCAATTACTCGGTGTAATCGGTATGGAATTACCATTGACTGCACGTATTGATGATATCCAATCTGAAACGAACCGTTTAAATGCGGTGGGCATCACCACCATTTTCAACAGTTTTGGCACTGGTTTCCGACTTTGGGGTAACCGCTCATCAAATTACCCAACTGTCACGCATATCATCAATTTTGAAACCGCACTTCGCACGGGGGACTTAATTGATGAAAGTATTCGCATGGTTGAATTGCAATATATTGACCGCCCAATTGATGACGCATTAATTGATAGCCTTACTGAAACGGTAGACACTTATTTGCGTGCCTTACCTTCAATTGTCGGATATAGCTTAGGGCTAGATTATGACTATGATTTAGTGGATGCGTTTAGTAAAGGACAGGTGCCGATTAAATACGATTACACACCGAAATTACCCGCGGAACGTATTACCAACACGTCAGTAATGACACGTAAATACTTGGTTAATTTAGTGTCACAAAAATAAGGAGTAATAAATGAGCGTAGCAATTAATCAGATTATCAATGCCAATGTGTATATGGATGGAAACTCATTACTGGGCAAAGCAAAACAGTTTAAATTGCCAGATATTGAATTTGAGCAAATCGAACACAAAGGCTTAGGGCTTGTGGGGACTATTAAGCTACCCTCTGGTATTGCAGCATTAGAGGGCGAAGTAACATGGGATAGTTTTTATCCTGAAGTGCGAGCCAAAGCCTACAACCCAATGAAGAACGTGCAACTGATGGCTCGTTCTAATCTGCAGGTATTTGATGCCCGTGGCTTAGTGGCAGAAGAACCTATGGTTACCATTATGAATGTGAGCTTTAGTAAAACAACAGGGGGAAGCCTCAAAAACAAGGAAGCCACAGAACACGCAGATACCTTCCAAGTGCATTCTATTAAGCAAACTGTTGGCGGTAAGGAGATCTTCTTCTATGATGCATTTGCTAATATTTTGCGTGTAAATGGGCAAGATGTGTTACAAAAATACCGCACTAATATTGGGCAATAGTTAAAAATCTTTAAAGCACTTTAAAAGCACTTTAAATCGTATTTAATTAAACTCCTTAATGAAGTTAAACAATGAAGCATTAAGGAGTTTTTTATGTCTCTTTCTAATCAAATCCAAATTTATCGCAGTATTCAACTCCAATTTCCGATTAAAGACGGGGAAGGTAAAGATATTACCGAATTAAAGATTCGCCGTGCAAAAGTGGCGGATATTAAACAGATGAGTAATTTTAAAGGCACTGATGCAGATAAAGAAATCTATATGCTATCACTTCTCACAGGGCTGGTACCTGAGGATTTTGATGCTATGGATATTGCGGATTATGCCAAAGTCCAAGCAGCGTTAGCGGATATGCAAAAGGGAAAGTAAGTATTGAACAGCTCAATGCTATGGTTGCTGATGTGGCGTGGTGGTTTGGTTGGAATGTTAGTGAAATTGAACAAATGACATTGGATGAATTATCAACTTGGCTAGAACAAGCTAACCGCCAAATTAAAGCAGGATACAGCAAAAGTAAAGCCACGCTATAACGTGGCTTTATTACTTTATTTGTTCGCTTTTGAAAACAAGCGTCCTGAACCTAGCCGATAGGCAAAAAATAAAACAGCACCGATTATTTGCCAAGCAATAACCCAGATAAAAACAGCAAAAATAATTTGCACAAAATCCAGTTGTGATGCTGCAAAAGTTAAAAATGAATACAGGGTATAGCCAAAGCCTACGACACAGCTCAATACAATGAGGCTTTCTAAAAAATCAAAGCTAGTAGTGGTTTTCATATCTACCCCCCCCTTAGTAATGAGAGAAATATAAACGATGTCTTCAAATTTAGCAATATCTTTAGTTATCGGCGCATCCGTCGGTGGTGCGATAGCTGGAATTAAGAATTTAAGAAATAGCCTGAAGCTTTTTAAAGACGAAAGTCAAAGCGTTGGGAGCCGCATGCTAGGCTTGGGTAAAAATGTTGCACTTGGGACCAGTTCATTGATCTCGTTAGGTACTGCCGCAACAACATCCATGCTTGCTATAGCACAACCTGCTATTAAATTTGAAAGTGCAATGGCAGATGTAAAAAAGGTAGTGAATTTTGATAGTCCTGCTCAATTCAAAGAGATGGAGCAAGATATCCTTAGGCTCACACGCACTATCCCTATGGCAAGTGAAGAAATCGCTGCTATTGTTGCTGCAGGTGGTCAAGCGGGTATTGCTAGAGAGAATTTACTTGGTTATGCCGAAGATGCCGCAAAAATGGGAGTGGCATTCGATATGGCAGCAGGTGATGCGGGTACTGCGATGGCAACCATGGCGAACGTATTGGGCAAGCCTATTAGTGAAATGGCAAAATTTGGTGATGCGATAAACCATCTATCAGATAACGCTAACGCAAAGGCTGCTGATATTGTCAATGTCATTGCACGAGCGGGTTCTGATACTAGAATGTTAGGCTTGACAGAAAACCAAGCGGCTGCATTAGGTTCAACATTCCTGTCCATGGGTAAAGCACCCGAAGTTGCGGCACAAGCGATTAAAGGCATGAGTTCGGCATTTGCAGAGCTTAAAGCTGGTAAGCATGCTAAAGAGTTACAAATGCTTGGGCTTACCCCAAAATCATTTGCTAAAGCAATGAATAAGGACGCACAGGGGGCAATTTCTGACTTTATTGCACGCGTAAAAAAACTCCCAAAAGATAAACAGTACCCACTTTTAGCTAAGATGTTTGGTAAACAATACGCTGATGACATTATGTTGCTTGCTCAAAATACAGCGGAATATAACAGACAGCTTGGGTTACTCGAAGAACGTGATGAAAACGGAAATCTCAAATACATGGGCTCTATGCAGCGTGAATTTGAGAACCGAAGTGCGACGACTGAAAACAATCTTCAGCTTTTGAAAAATAGCTTTAATGAAATTGGTATCGCCATTGGCGCTAAGTTACTTCCGCCTATCAATTTATTAGTGAATAAATTAAAACCTGTCATTTACAACATTTTAGAATGGATGAATGCCAACCCAGAACTTGTCAATCAATTTGTTCAAATTGGGGGTGGTTTAGTAGCAATAATTGGTGGATTTGTTGCATTAAAAACAGTGCTGTCACTTGGCTTAATGGCAATCTTACCGTTTTGGTCGGGGGGTAAAAAGTTATTTTCTCTATTCAAATTCTTGACGCCAGTATTGATGAAACTTGCCTATGGATTTGGTTATACGCTTGGATTGATTGCTAAAGGTGCACTTTTCTTGGGTAAATTGCTTTCAGGCGTTCTAGTGAAAGGTTTGATGTTAGTCGGTAAAACAATGCTGTTTGTGGGACGTGCCATGTTGATGAACCCAATTGGTTTGTTGATTACGGGGATTGCAGTTGGTGCGTTCTTAATTTATGAGTATTGGGAACCTATCTCAGCATTTTTCAGCACGCTTTGGGCAGAAGTTACGGTCATTTTTGATAATGTTTGTCAATTTGTGACTAATATCTGGAATGATGTGCAAGGTATTTGGTCTGCTGTTTGGGATGGCGTGACAAACTGGTTTACAGGCTTATGGGAAAGTATTAACGGATTGTTTAATGGTAACTTTACAGAGCTAGGTAACATTATTCTTGCATTTAATCCACTGTCGTTATTCCAATCTATTTTTAGTTCAGTATTAAATTATTTTAGCGTTGAACTTCCTGCCGAGTTCACTAACTTTGGTAAAAATATCATTGATGGATTGGTGAACGGAATCGGCAATGCTTGGGATAGCGCAAAAGAAACAGTCACGGAGCTTGGCACCAGTGTCAAAAACTGGTTTGCTGAAAAACTCGGTATTCACTCCCCGAGCCGTGTATTTATGGGGTTCGGTGAAAATACAGTACAAGGACTAGCAATTGGTATTAATAAATCCTTGGGATTAGCCGAAAAAGCCAGTGATGAAATGAGTAATGCGGTAGGTATTTTCCCCCACTCTGATTATCAATCATTACAAACCACTTTTGCACAACAACAAAGCGAGCAAGCTCAGCATGGCGGAATGACGATTCATTTTAATCCCACTATTAATGTAAATGGTTCATCTAATAACCAAGTGTTAAATGATGTTAAAGAGGGATTAAACATCTCTTTAAGAGAATTTGAAACCATGCTTGCGCGTGTATTAGATCAACAAAAACGGAGAGCATACTAATGTATTTAATGTTGGGCACAATTGCACTTGAACCTATTGATGTCACTGATTTTTCAGAAATCCAAGCTGCAAGATTTGCAGAACATCAAGTGTTAAAAGGTAAACCTCGTTTACAAGCGATGGGTGAAAGTTTAGCTGAATTGAATCTATCTGTCCGCTTGCATCACAAAATTGGTGGAGTTGAACGTCGTTATCAAGCTTTACTCGCTGCCAAAGCGAAACAAGATGCTTTGGCACTCATTTGGGGACGTGGCAAATTTAAAGGGAATTTTGTGATCACAGATATTCATTCAAATACACTGTTTACGGATAAATACGGTAATGTGCTGTGTCGGGAGCTAACAATTAACTTAAAAGAATATGTTGGTGAATTAAAAAATAATTTATTAGGTGCGGCATTAAATATTGGTAAAGGCTCATTATTAGGTTCGATACTACCACCAGAATTTTTTGCAGGAATGAATGCAGCAAAAGAAGCCTTAACAAAAGGGATTGATCTTTATAACCAAGGTAAACGCATTGTTGATGAGGTGCAAAATACCATTGCCATTATGAAACAATTTTCACAAGACCCCGCAACTGCATTGGCTTATTTACCGAGTGTGTTAGGTAATCTTGATGGTGCACTGGGTAGCTTCAGCGAGCTAACAGGAATGAGTGAGTTATTTAATGGCGTGCGTTCAGTATTGCCTGTTGTTAGTGAGTTCAGTCAAGAGGTGGCTGAAATACAAAGTGGTCTGATGGCGATTCAATCTGATTTCCAGCAAGGCTCGAGCGGTTCAGATTGGTCAGAGTGGTTTCCCTCTGCAAATAGAACCATGTCTGAGGTTGCAGAAAGCTTTGATTTCTTAGCCCCTAGAGTGGCTGAAATGACCGCTTGGATTGTGTTACGCAATGATGATGAGGTAAATAATGACACAGACCGTGCTTAAACACATCGTTAAACAAGGCGAACGTTGGGACAACCTTGCCTATCATTATTACGGTGATGCACTAGAGTATTCTCGTATTATTGATGCTAATCCACATCTCAGTTTTTACGAAGTCTTACCAACAGGAGCAACAGTATTTATTCCCGTGTTACAAGTGAAACCTACGAATAATGAAGATATGCCGCCATGGTTAAGGGGAGATAATGAGTAATATTGCCCAACCTGATTTTTCACTATTTTATGAAAAAACAAATATTACCGCAGACATTGAGCCGCACTTAATTGAATTAAGTTATACGGATTATTTAGAAGGTCAAAGTGATGAACTTGTGGTGCAATTTGAAGATATTAGCGGAAAATGGATCCGTGCATGGTTCCCAACACAAGGCGATAAGCTCAAAGGGGCGATTGGCTATAAAGGTGAACAACTTGTTGATATCGGTGCATTTGAAATTGATGAAGTCGAATACCAATACCGCCCTTCTAACATTACATTGCGTGCATTAAGTGCTGGGGTGTCTAAAAATCAGCGTACGCTCAAACCCAAAGCCTATGAACACACAACCCTTGCACAAGTCATTGCAGTTGTAGCAAAACGTTTAAAATTAAAAGTGGTGGGTGAGATAAAACATATTCCCATTGCTCGCATAACACAATATCAGGAGCGTGATTTAGAGTTTTTGGCACGCCTTGGACGTGAATACCATCACAGTTTTAAGGTGGTGAATGATCAGCTTGTCTTTACAGCAAAAGAAAAATTGGGAGAAAGTGAGTCCGTTCTCACTATTGAAGAACAAGACACTATCAGCATTAGTCTTCGTGACCGTATTAGCTCTACCGCAAAAGAAGTGAATATTAGTGGTTATGATGCGAATGGTAAAAAAGTGATTAAAAAAAGTAAAAAAGCAAAGGCAAAACGTGAAGATGTTTCCCAAGCGGCGAAATCTAGTGAAGATAGCTTGCAAATTGTAACACGTGGCGAAAGCCAAGAGCAAATTGATGCAAGAGGTGAAGCAGCACTTGCAGAACAAAATGACGACCAGCAATCTGGCACGATTAAACTTTGGGGCAACCCTAAATTAGTCGCAGGCAATACCATTTTATTACGCAATCTAGGTGTGTTTTCAGGGAAATATTTGATTAAATCATCACACCATACGATTTATCGCAATCAAGGCTACACAACGACAATAGACGTGAGATTGCTTGAATTTATTGCTGATGACCTAGTGACACAATCAATGGAGAAACACAATGCAAACCCATAATTTCACTGCGACTTACCAAGAAGGCATTGTCAGTGCGGTGGACAGTACAAAACACAAAGTGAGATGTAAAATTCCCGCACTTGATGACTTGGAAACAGCGTGGCTTTCTTATCTGACACCCAATGCAGGCGGTAATCAATTTTATTGTCTGCCTGATGTGGGCGAATTGGTCGCAATAATACTCGATGCACGAGGTGAAGGTGGTTGTGTGTTAGGCGCAATTTTTAATGCCCAAGACCCAACACCAACAGGTGACAGTAACATTTGGATGAAAAAATTCAGCAACGGCACAATAATCAAACACGACCGAAATTCTGGTAATGTTGAAGTATCTGCTGTTGGCGAGGTTTTAATAAAATCTCCATCAAAAGTTACCATAGATTGTCCAGCAACAGAAACCACAGGGGACCTTATGGTTAAAGGCGCATTGACTTATATGAAAGGTATGACAGGTTATGGCGGTGGTGGTGCTACAGCGATGATTAATGGCTCACTTGAGACGAAAGGTGGTGACATTAAAGCTGATAATATTAGTCTAAAAACTCACAAACATACTGAGCAAGGCGACGGTAAAGATACTAGTATTGCGAAATAATTCTTTAAAGCGCTTTAAAATCAATTTTCCCTGCTGCCCTGTAATATCAGGGCTATGAATACACATACTCACTTAACGACACACTGGCAACTTGCCCCGAATGATGAAGTGCAATCAGTTATTCAGGGCATTGATGATATTCATCTTTGTATTGCCAACATTCTCAACACCATAAAAGGCACTGATATTTTACGCCCTGAATTTGGCAGTGATCATTTTCGTTATATTGACCAACCTGAAGATCTTGCCGTACCCAACTTCGTGCGTGAAATTACCTTTGCATTACAGCGTTTTGAGAAGCGGATTGAGATTGATGAAGTCAAAGTCAGTGGAAATGCACCGCACTTTACGTTCACTATTTTTTGGTCGTTAAAAGAAGATGTCTATCGTGAAATCTATTCAACAGAGGTCAAGGGATAATGAAAGCGGATGATGTAAAAATTGTGTCTGAAGATGTGAAACAAATCCTTGCAGATACCATTGCAGATTATGAAAAACGCACTGGCAAAACATTGCAACCAGCACATATTGAACGCTCAATTATTCAGTCTTATGCCTATCGTGAATTGTTAGTGCGAAAAGGTATCAATGAAGCTTTCTTAAATACTTTTCCACAATTTGCCAAAGGACTAGCCCTTGATTTATGTGGCGAGCCTATGGGGTGCTATCGTTTACAAGACAAACCTGCTCGTTGTGTTTTACGCTTCAGCATAGAAGCCACCCACCCTCTCGTGTTAATCCCTAAAGGAACTCGTGTTGCAGTTGATGAAAAGTTGGAATTTATCACCCTTAACGATGATGTCATTACACCACTTATCAGCTATGTAGAAATTGAGGCACAAGCCAATATTAAAGGCACCATGGGTAATGGCTGGGAAATCGGGCGAGTAAAAACCTTAAAAAGTCCATTAATGACCTCCCTTGAAGTTAAAGTGAGCAACATTGATGTGCCAAGTGGCGGCCTTGTGCAAGAAAGTGATGATGACTATCGCAAGCGTATTTTGAGCGCCCCTGAAGCATTCTCAACCTGTGGTTCAGTGGCTGCTTATGATTACCACGTGCGTGCAGTGTCTCAAGCTATTGCAGATGTGAATGTGGCAACACCCAAAGGCGGTTTAGTCCGCATTACGGTACTGACAAAAGAAGGCATCCCTGATAGCCGATTGCTTAATGACATCAAGCAATATGTCAGTGGCGAAAAACGACGTCCGCTTTGCGATACTGTTGAAGTAAAAGCCCCTACACAAAGGGACTATCAAATTACAGCCACATTAAAGCTACTTGATGGATTTCGTGAAGATATTGTGAAAACCAAAGCTCGTGATGCGCTTCAATTTTATCTTTCAGATAAAACGAAAAAGCTAGGGCTGGATGTAGTGCCGTCAGCATTAATCAGTGCTTTGCGTGTTGAGGGTGTCTATGACGTCACCCTCACTTCACCGCAAAAAATTGTAGTGGCAGAAAATGAATGGGCAAACTGTACTGCAATTAGCGTAGAAGTCGAAAGCGAGAGAACAAATGGCTAGATTACGTTACCCAGATATTATCGCACGAGATGCAAAATACACCGCACTGGCGGAACTTGGGCAAAGACTACCTCAGTTTAAGCTCTCGCCTATTATGACTACGCTCGTCGATTTACTCGACGACCGCTTTATTGAAGTGCTTGCGGAAAAATGGAGCGTCACAGGTTATGACGGGCTGTTTTTAGCGACGACGCAAGAATCTAAAAAAGGGTTGATTAAAAAATCCGTTGAGTTACACAGACACAAAGGCACGCCTTGGTCTGTTCGTGAAGTAATTCGTCAACTTGGATTTGGAGAGATTGAAATTGACGAAGGATTAAAAAATCGGGATTACAGCGCAAATACCTTCGTCAATAAAATTCCATCAGATGAGAGATGGGCATATTACGGCATTCAGCTAAGTAAGCCTGTGACAAATGAGCAAGCGGTCGAAATTCGGAAAATATTAAGGAATTTTGTGCCAGCACGTTGTTTGCTGGGTGTGCTTGACTATAAGTCTGCACCAGTACTCTACAACAATAAAGTACGATACAACAAGCAATATAATCATGGTTCTGTATAAATTTTAAAAGCGTTTAAAGAGGATTTAAATCATGGCTGGTTTGAACGAAACCAATAAATGGGAAACCGAAATTTATCGTATAGAGGAAAACGATCCCGTGCACGGGGGTGAGGACGGCATTACGAATAAACCCATTAAACAATTAGCAAATCGCACAAAATATCTCAAAACAGAGGTTGAGAAGCGCTATATCGCACAGAACGCCTCAACAGAACAAACTGGGTTAGTACAACTCGACTCAAACACTGATTCAGATGCAGAGGATAAAGCAGCGACACCGAAAGCAGTAAATGTTGTTAAAGCGTTAGTGATTGCTGTGAGAAATGCGCTAAATAACTATATTCCAAACAGCAAGAAATCAAATGCTGATAACAGCTCAAGTTCAGACACTATTGCAACGAGTTATGCTTTAAAAAAAGTACGTGATATTGCAACAAAAAGAGCAACAGATACGACCGCTGGACAAACAGTGTTGTCACACAAAACCAATGGCACTGATAAATCAAAATCCGCTTCTGAGTTCGCGCTTGGCGAATTAAATAAAGAATTAGCAGGGAAAGGTGTACCACTGGGTGCAGTTGTGTCTTTTCCAAAAGGCATGAATCCTCGCGGTTATCTAAGAGCAATTGGCGGTACGTTTAATCGAGCAACTTATCCTGACTTATATGTCGCTAATGGGAATAGTGACATCTTACCGAATTTACATCGTAGCGATGTAGGCATGACGGCTTATTTTGCCGTGGATAACATTCCCACTGGCTGGATTGCCTTTGATTCAATCAGAACAACCGTTACACAGCAAAATTACCCTGAGTTATATCGTTACTTAGTCGGTAAATATGGTTCTATTTCAAATGTGCCATTAGCTGAAGACCGATTTATTAGAAATGCATCAAACAATTTATCTGTTGGTGAAACGCAAAGTGATGAGATTAAAAAGCACGTTCACAAAGTGAGAACACACTGGGTTAATTCAAGTGATAGTAATATTTTTTATGACAAAACGAAAACAGTTATAGATTCACGATTACGCACTGCAACTACAACTGATGATAATCTCAGTGATAATGGATTTATGCATCCGCTATTAGATAGCCCAATGGCAACAGGTGGAAATGAAACTCGCCCTAAATCATTAATCCTCAAATTATGCATCAAAGCAAAAAACACATTTGATGACGTGCAATTCTGGGTGAAGGCTTTCGGTGTTGTTGAAAATGCTGGGGCTTTAGATGCGGGTACACTTGCGCAAAATATGCAAGCGTTATCTGAGAGTGTTGAACAAAAAATAGAAGAGAATAAACAATCAACTTTGCGAGAAATCACCAATGCAAAAGCTGATATAAAACAGCAATTTTTGCAGGCACAAGAGAATTTATCTCAAATTGGCACATTAAAAACAGTCTGGCAAGGTAACGTGAATTCTAGGCAAATTACTCTATCAGAGAAGTGCTTCGGTAAAACGTTAATTTTATATCTTCAATCGTCCGAAAGTCACAGGCTTAATGATAATAACGATATTGAACTCGTCAGTTTTGAAGTGGGTGCAGAAATTGAAGGTAAAAAAGGTGGCAGAGTTCGTTGGCTTGATGTTCGTGAAGTAAATGCACACAGCAATGGTGGTAGACCTATTTATTATGTAGAAGTCAAGACATTCGCTGTGACTGTTGATAGAGACGGTACAACAATACAAATTCAAAATCTTGCTGGTCGTTTTGTAAAACGTATTGATATTCGATGAAGGAGTGATTAATGAAAGTCTATTTTTTAAAAGAAAATTTGAATAGTTATCAAATTTTCCCTATTCCTCAAAACTTAAATGATTTTGTGGAAATGGAAGTAGAAAACGAATCAGAGCTTGAGACTAAACAACTTATTGATTTTAAAAGTCAATACATTCTAGTTGATAGACAACCAACAGAATTACACAAATGGAACGGAAACAGCTGGGTTGTTGATAAAAAAAAGAAAACTGAAATTAAGCGTGAACTCATTAAAAATCTAGTTGATAGCATTGATGATACAGCAGCTAACATTAGTGCAAGATGGACAAGGTTTGCCGAAGAGTATAAGGAGCGAGAAGCTGCCGCTATTGCCTTTAAAGAAGCAAATTTTGCTGGAGAAGTAAGCGTTTATATCAGCAGTTTTGCAACGGTTGCAGGTCTTGATAATCAGTCTGCGTCACTTTTGATTCTTCAGCAAGCAGAAAGCTTGCGTACATTGCAACAACAATTAGCAGTGCAAAGAATGCGTAAGTATGAGTTAAAGCATGAGGCGTTGAGTGATGAAGAACTGCAACGTATTCATGACGATATTATAGGTAAAATGCAAACATTAGCGGAGGCACAACAATGATAGGCGCTAAAATCTATCTCGCATTATACAAAGGTAAAAAAACGGGTAAAAACCCGAGCGCACTTTTGGCACGTTTGAGTGACTGGCTCACTCGTAAATTGACAAAAGGCGTGTATTCGCATTGTGAAATTGCAGTAATGAAAGAAGTATTTGTCAGTGGGCATCACTATGAAACAGAAGTGATGTACGAGTGTTATTCGTCTTCAATTCGAGACGGCGGTGTACGTTGTAAGCAAATTGATGTTTATGATAGAGAAAAATGGGATTTAATTGAGCTAGAGGGAGTTACTGAAGCACAAATCAAAGCTTATTTTGACCGCACTTTGGGCTGTAAATATGACTGGTGGGGTGCGTTAGGGATTGTGCTAGGCATCAAACAAAAACGCTCAAAATATTTTTGCAGTGAATGGTGTTTTAATGCGATTTGCGGTGGCGAGAGCGGTTGGCGGTTTAGTCCAAATCAACTAGCAGCTATATTTAATAAAGAGAAAAGTTAAAAGGAGAGTTTACCCTGCACAAAGTTTAATTCAGTAAAGAAAAGACGGCGATAACAACGGCACTAGGAATGCTCGTTGTTACCAGCTACGCAGAATAAGCCTGCATATAGCCATACGTCGCCTACCTTGCGCAAGGCGGGCGGATTGTAACAAATCTTTTGATTAGGAGAAATATATGCAGTCAATTAAAGCAATCCGTTGCACATTTTGTAACAAATTATTGGCGAAAGTGGGGATAGTTGGTTATTTAGAAATCAAATGCCCTCGTTGCAAAACCGTTAATACTACACGTTAATTTGATTTGAGTGTCAGAATGCCTTGAGCATCGGAACGCCATAGAAAGGAAAAACTATGGCAAATCAAAACACCTTTAAACAAGCCCCATTGCCGTTTATCGGACAAAAACGAATGTTTCTTAAACATTTTGAAACAGTTTTAAATGAGAATATAAAAGGCGATGGCGAAGGCTGGACGGTTATTGATACATTCGGCGGTTCGGGCTTATTAAGCCACGCAGCCAAACGGTTAAAACCGAAAGCCCGCGTAATCTACAACGATTTTGATGGCTATGCCGAAAGATTGGCATATATCAACGACACTAACGCCTTACGCACACAAATCTTTGCAAAAATTGGTAACGCTACGCCAAAGAATAAGCGTTTACCAAAGTCATTAAAGGCAGAAATCATTAAAATCATCGACCAATTCAAAGGTTACAAAGATTTAAACTGCTTGACGAGTTGGCTATTGTTTAGTGGACAACAAGTAAGCTCATTAGACGAACTGTATAAGAAAGATTTTTGGCATTGCGTTCGATTAAGCGATTATCCTAGTGCAGAGGGGTATTTGGATGGCGTGGAAGTTATCCGTGAATCATTTCACACACTTTTGCCGAAGTTTACCGATAATCCGAAAGCCTTGTTTGTATTAGATCCGCCTTACCTTTGCACCAAACAGGAAAGCTACAAACAAGCCACCTATTTTGATTTGATAGATTTCTTGCGATTGGTCAATATTACGCGACCACCTTATATATTCTTCAGTTCAACAAAGTCGGAATTTGTGCGGTTTATTGAGTATATGGTCGATGATAAAGTGCATAATTGGCAGGCGTTTGAAAACGCCAAACGGATTACAGTCAATGCCAAACTGAACTACCAAGTGGCGTATGAAGACAATTTAGTCTATAAATTCTAGCAGTAACAAAGGCTTCGAGTAATCGCGAAGCCTTTTGTTTTAGTCTTCTAATTCGGAAAGTAAACAATAAAACGGTGGGGCAAAAGAGGCGAGCGTGGACGTAAATCTCACCACGCAATCTTTACGTCCGTCTTCCACAAAACGCACATCTAAAAATGCCGTGTTATAGACAAAAGTTTGCCCGCATTCGTTAGGCAGTGAATATTGCGAACCGTCTACAACAAAACCGTCGTGTTCTTTTACGGCAACAAGAGCTAGTTCCATCATTATTTCTTGCTCGGTTCTCATTTTAAAATTTGTCATTTTGTAGGTTTCCTGTGTTTGTTTAACTTGGTCATAGGATTGCTCTCTTAGGTTTACATAGCAAGTTATCATTACGGAAAAATGACTGACTGTGGTCGAATTAGGCTAGGGAGGGATGTAGGGCTAAATAGGTGCAGTTATGTTGTGCGAGTTTATCTGAAGTGCAAAATTTAAACGCCCTTTAATGATGATTTAAAGGGCGTTTTTATTTCTCAAATTTAGCGATTTTTAACCGCTTAAAATGGGAAATAGCCAAGATTTCAGATTTCTCACTTTTAACGGTTATGTTTCTCAAAATTCGCGGACGGCTACACCGACCTGTGGCAGGATTATCAGCAAAAATAATATCGCTTTCGCCTTTTTCTTCATTATTCACATAGATTTGAGCTTCATAACGCCCTGGTAACACGGCATTTTTTACATTAAATCGGGCAAAATCAACGCCCAACACCGAACCATCTCCCCAAAGAGAGGCATCAAATTGATCTTCCGCCCACGCTAAAGGATTTGCCAATAGCAGTGAACAAGCAAACGCAATTTTATTTAAGGGAAAAATTTTTGTTTTCACAGATTAATCGTTCTTTGTGGTTGTAGGGTGGGCTTCAGCCCACCTTTGTTATGGTTAATCGGTGGGCTAAAGCCCACCCTACACTAGTTCGCTATTATTGAGCGATGGCTTCGCCTTCTTGGTCGGCACCGTAATCATTAACCAATACCCATTTCAATTTATCGCCAGAACGCACGCCTTTGGCTTCAAATACCGCTTGAGAAAAAGGGGCAACCATTTTGACATTTTTCGCAGGTTTATTTTGATGTAACAAACCAATGTAGTTCATATAATAAGGGGTTTGATTATCCACCAACACCCCTTCAGGTGTGGCTTTAAACACTACTTTTTTCATTGCATCAAAAGAATCCATCGAGAGTTTCGCAGGGCGATAAAACAACTTCAAACGTGAACGAATGGCAATTTGCATAAAACTGCCGTGTTTTGCCAGAAATGCCGCATCAGGTTTCGGCGGAATATCTAACAAATTAAAATAAAAGAGGCTTTCGCGATCATCAGGTAAAGGCTCGCTGCCTGTGAACGTAATCCGCAAACTTTGCCCTGATTTCGCTTCCACTCGAGCAACAGGCGGGGTAATCACAAAAGGGGTTTTGGTGTATTTTGGATCGGCATTTGGATTGCCATTATCAATCCAGGCTTGCACCAATGCTGCCGAATCATCATTGTTTTCTAACTTCACGATAACATTTTTTTGCCCAGCGGGATAAATCACTCTGGTGCCAGTGATAATCACATTTGCATTGGCTGAAAATGCACAAAGTGCGGTAAAAAATAGTGCGGTAAAAAATAAAAGTGTTTTTTTAAACATTGTTTTCCCCATTTCAACATAATTAAATCCATAAACTGGGCTAAGCCCATATTTATCCTTATTCATTTCCCCGTAGGCGAGGCATAAGCCCACCGTGCCTAATACAACATTACAGTTGTTTGATGATGTTCCGCGTGGGCTTACGCCCACCCTACAAATCTTTTTTATATGTCTCCATGTGGGCAAAAACCCAACCTACAGCGAATTAATTCAAAAAAATATGAAATTTTTCAAAAAGGACTTTAATTATATATATATATATATAATGGAAGCGTTTTTTACTTTTTTGGGAAAACAAATCTTGCTGTTTATTAAGGCTTTGGCATGTTGATAAACGGTTTATATTCATCTTTTACTTTATTTATAAAGCGCAAACCTCTTTTATGGAGTAATTTATTATGAAGAAAACACTACTTGGTAGCTTAATTTTATTGGCATTTGCAGGGAATGTGCAGGCACAACCTAATGCAGAAACAAAAGGAACTGTTACTTTTTTTGGCAAGGTGGTTGAAAATACTTGTAAAGTGAAAACAGACAATAGAAATATGAGCGTGGTATTAAATGATGTGGGTAAAGCACATTTAACAACAAAAGATAATACCGCAATGCCTACACCATTCACAATTACGTTGGAAAACTGTAATACTACTACTGCTGCTGGTAAACCTAAAGCAGATAAGGTTGGGGTTTATTTTTATTCCTGGAAGAATGCGGATAAGGAAAATAGCTATACATTAAAAAATATACATCCAAATGATGCTGATAAAGCGAATAACGTTAATATTCAGCTTATGAAAGATAATGGTACAGATGCAATTGCAGTAGTGGGTAAAGAAACCGAGGACTTCGTTCATAAAGGTAATGCAGACAATCAAACTGCTATAGCTAGAGATAAAAATCATATTTCAGGTGCAACTGAATTAAATAATCAAGCTAGTATTGCTCTACATTATATAGCCCAATATTACGCAACAGGTACAGCAACCGCAGGTAAAGTAAAATCCTCAGTTGATTTCCAAATTGCTTACGAATAATACCTAATGTAACGCAATCTAAGCCCACGCGTTTGTTATATCCCGCGTGGGCTTACGCCCACGCTACGTGATGAAAGAAAATGTAAATACGTTTTGTTATCTTAAACTTGGTTTTTCACGAAAAATTTTTTCTTGAATCGCTTCCGTAACAAAAGCATTAAGAGAACGATCGCCTGCTATGATCGTAGCTTCTCTATGCAATTCCTCGCCAATTCGTACATTAAATACACCTTTAAAAGGCTTATTCGGTTCTTTACCTAATTCCAAACAATCTTGTAAATATAAATCAACAGATTGACGAAATTCTTTTTCTAGCTCAGATAATGACTCTGCTTCGTAAGTCACTAAATCACGAATGTAAGCAAGTTTGCCAAACAATATATTGTTTTCTAAATCCGCCTCAATCGTGCCAACATAACCTTTATAATTTAATAACTTCATAGAATACCTACCTGTTTTAATGATTCTTTCACTGACTTTAAAGCACCGCCTTTAATATAATTTTCAGGGTGAGGCTTATGTAACAAAATCGTGTGCTTGAGTGTTCTATTATAAAATCTCACTCGAGAGCCTGCCATTTCTCGCTTTTCATAACCTTGTTGAGCTAACAAAAAAACTAATTCATTCCAATTAAATGTAGATTTTGATTGTGCGAGCTTATCTAATAATTTTTCAGTTCGTCCCATATAAACTATCGCCCATTAATTTGGTATCAAGTATAGTTACTAAAATTTAAAAATCAAATAATTATAAAATAATCCCCATTAATACGTACATAAATAGCAAACGTTTGCTCGATATATGTAATCTATGCTATTCTACACCACGTTTTTAATTAGAAAATTGAGAAAATAGCATGTCAAAAACTGCACAAATTGCCGTTGTGATGGGGTCAAAAAGTGATTGGGCTACTATGCAAGAGGCAACTCAGATTTTAGATGAATTAAACGTGCCTTATCATGTGGAAGTCGTCTCTGCCCATCGTACGCCTGATAAACTTTTCGAATTTGCCGAAAATGCACAAAAAAATGGCTATAAAGTAATTATTGCTGGTGCAGGCGGTGCGGCACATTTACCTGGTATGATCGCAGCCAAAACACTTGTGCCAGTGCTGGGGGTGCCAGTAAAAAGTTCTATGTTAAGTGGTGTGGATAGCCTTTATTCAATTGTGCAAATGCCAAAAGGGATTCCAGTCGGAACATTAGCGATTGGCTCTGCAGGCGCGGCAAATGCTGGGTTGTTAGCAGCCCAAATTCTAGCAGGTTGGGATGCAGAATTGCTTTCACGCTTGCAATCTTTCCGTGAAAGCCAAACTCGTGCTGTACTGGACAATCCCGATCCACGCACATAAAAATATCTTCAGATCTGACCGCACTTTTAAAGTGCGGTTGTTTTTTCGTAAATTTAACGAGAAATATTATGCAAAACTCCACCTTATACCCAACCGTTTATGTTCTCGGCAACGGACAACTCGGCAGAATGTTAGGTTACGCTGGTGCACCTTTAGATATTTATGTTGAACCCTTAGCCTTCAATGCGCCAGTTTTTGACTTACCTGAAAATGCGATCATCACGGCGGAAATTGAACGCTGGGAAAAAACGCCTTTGACTGAATTACTCAGCAATCATAAAAACTTCGTTAATCAACATGTATTTGGATTATTAGCCGATCGTTTTACGCAAAAATCCTTGCTTGATGAACTGAATATTTCTACCTCACCTTGGTGTTTATTAAAAGATAAAACACAATGGAATGATCTCTTCCAAACTGTTGGCGGGAAAGTTGTCGTTAAACGCAGAACCGGCGGATATGATGGGCGTGGTCAATGGATTATCAGCGATAAAAACAAAGCGGACATTACCGATGACTTATTTGGTGAAGTGATCGCAGAAAAATTTATTCCTTTCGATTATGAAGTTTCTATTGTGGGCGCGAGATTTAAAAATGGCGAAAAACATTTTTATCCCGTTACACATAACCTGCAACAAAACGGCATTTTGCGTTACAGTGTGGTTGATATTGCGTTTCCTCAACAATCTACACAACAAAAGCAAGCAGAAGCCATGCTCGGCAAAATTATGGATAAATTAGGCTATGTGGGTGTCATGGCAATGGAATGTTTTGTTGTAGGCGACAAATTACTGATTAACGAACTTGCGCCTCGCGTACATAACAGTGGGCATTGGACACAACTAGGCTGTGCTATCAGTCAATTTGAATTACATTTACGTACGCTACTCAATTTGCCAACGCCTGAATTACAAACGTTCGCCCCAAGTGTAATGATTAATTTAATCGGCACCAATCATAACCCTAAATGGCTTAACATACCTTTTGCACAGCTTCATTGGTACGGTAAAGAAGTGAGAGCTGGGCGTAAAGTTGGGCATATTAATCTTTCCCATCCCAATAAAGCGGTCATTATTCAACAATTAGAAAAACTCCGCACTGAATTACCAGAAGATTATCAATCTGGATTAAATTGGGCGATTGAAAAACTAAAATAATGTAAAAAATGACCGCACTTTTTGATGAATATTTAAAAATATCAAAGCGTGGTTAATTTTTATAAAATCTTTCTTGATAAAATAAAATGACTGAAGTATAAAACTATTCATCACACAACACATACATAAGGAAAAGCTATGTTTGAACATATCAAAGCGGCACCAGCCGATCCAATCTTAGGCTTAGGCGAAGCATTTAAATCCGAAACTCGCGAAAATAAAATCAATTTGGGTATTGGGGTTTATAAAGATGCGCAAGGCACAACCCCGATTATGCGTGCAGTAAAAGAAGCCGAAAAACGCTTATTTGATAAGGAAAAAACGAAGAATTATCTGACTATCGATGGTATTGCGGATTATAACGAACAAACAAAAGCGTTACTTTTCGGTAAAGATTCTGAAGTCATCCAATCTAATCGTGCAAGAACAGTACAAAGTTTAGGCGGCACTGGTGCATTACGCATTGCGGCAGAATTTATTAAACGCCAAACCAAAGCACAAAATGTTTGGATCAGCACACCAACTTGGCCAAATCACAATGCCATTTTCAATGCTGTGGGTATGACCATTCGTGAATATCGTTATTATGATGCTGAACGCAAAGCCCTTGATTGGGAACATTTACTTGAAGATTTAAGCCAAGCAAGCGAAGGCGATGTGGTGCTTTTACACGGTTGTTGCCACAACCCAACGGGTATTGACCCAACCCCTGAACAATGGCAAGAATTAGCCGCACTTTCAGCAAAAAATGGCTGGTTACCACTCTTTGACTTTGCTTATCAAGGTTTAGCCAATGGCTTAGATGAAGATGCTTACGGTTTACGTGCTTTTGCGGCAAATCATAAAGAATTATTAGTGGCGAGTTCATTCTCTAAAAACTTTGGTTTATATAATGAACGTGTGGGGGCATTTACCCTTGTGGCAGAAAATGCAGAAATTGCATCAACTGCATTAACACAAGTGAAATCAATTATTCGTACACTCTACTCTAATCCTGCATCTCACGGTGGCGCAACTGTAGCAACGGTATTAAATGACACTCAACTTCGCCAAGAATGGGAAAATGAATTAACTGAAATGCGTGAACGCATCAAAAAAATGCGTCATTTATTCGTTCAGCTATTAAAAGAATACGGTGCAGAACAAGATTTCAGCTTTATTATTGAACAAAACGGTATGTTCTCTTTCAGTGGATTAACAGGGGAACAAGTGGATCGCTTAAAAAATGAATTTGCCATTTACGCTGTTCGTTCTGGTCGTATCAACGTAGCTGGAATCACAGAAGATAATATTCGCTATTTATGTGAAAGTATCGTGAAAGTGCTTTAATAGGGTTACAAATAATATATCCTCTAAAATATTGTAAGTAAAAAATAAAGCCTTGATTATCAAGGCTTTAATTTTATCTAATCATTAACAAATTCTCGGCAATGGTTCATTTGTTGGTAAATCTAATAATCGACTTTATCCAAAAATGCCCACTAAACGCACTTTTTTATCGGTTATCACTTTCCCAATCACAGCCGCATTTTTACCTAATGGATATAGAAATCATAAACTAATAATTTCTGTGGCTAATTCGTTAATAAATCCATGATGATGGGATGAAATCAAAATGGGTAAGGAAAGTTCTCGCAAAAGTGCGGTCAATTTTTCAGTATTTTTTCGATCTAATCCATTGGTGGGTTCATCTAATAATAAAATTTTTGGCTGCATCGCTAAAACACCAGCAAGTGCGGTAAAATTTTTCTCACCACCAGATAAGGTATGCACCATACGATCTTTTAAACGTGTGATACCAAGACGTTCTAATTGCTGCTCTGCGATGTGATACGCCTGCTCTCTTGGAATATTTTGGTTTAATGGCCCGAAGGCAATATCATCCAATACTGTTGGGCCAAAAAGTTGATCATCCGCATTTTGAAAACAAATACCAATCGTGCCACGAAATGGCGCAAAATCTTTTTCTTTACGACAAACTTTGCCAAATAGTTTAATTTCCCCCTTGGTTACTGGAACAAATCCCAACAAAGCAAGCAGTAAAGTGGTTTTTCCTGAGCCAATTTCCCCTTGGACGAAAAGACGTTTTTGACCTTCCAAGGTAAAACTTAAATCTTGAATAATCGCTCTACCATTGCGTTCTATATAAAGATTATTTACAGCTAACATTTATTTTTCTCTCTTTTTGCCAAACTGAAAACCACGACATTTTAAAGCCATTTGCGCCGTTTCGGCTTTTAATAGGGCATGAATCAATAATAAAGCGACACTTTGAGCGGTCACATAAAGGGTTCGGCGATTAAGCCCAGGACGAAATCCACGAGCTCGCATAGCAATATCCATTTTTTGACGCAATTCGCCAAGCAGTGCAATGTAACGTACGGTCAGCACAAAAAGTTGAATTAATTTTTCTGGCAAAGGCAATTTACCAATGGCTTGAACAAGTACTGCATCATTAATATTCCACAAAAAAAGCCAAAGAGAAATCAACAATAAATGAGTCCGCAAACTCAATTTTTCTGCTAATTCAATGCCTTGAAAATTGAGTTCAATGCCATTTTCTCCAATTTGCCAACTTAATGTCGCCCACATTAAAGCAATAAAAATGACTAAAGCAAACCAACGTTTAAGGTAAGGCAAAAAAGATTTTTGACTGAGCTGCAGTGAAATAAAAAAGAGAGAAACTGCAAGCACATTAAGGGAGATAAGCCAAGTAAGATCACTCAATCCACTAATGGTTAGCCCCCAGATAAACAGATAAATCAACCTAAAGTGCAGTTGAAATAAGCGATGAATTTTCATTAAGAGACATTCTGGGTACGATTCATGACTTCAGGATACATTTTACCAAGCAAGGTAATCACCCCTACGCTGATAATACTATCCAAAATAAATACCGGAAGATGAGAGACTAGCAAGAGCCAAACAAGATTCAGATAACTTTTTCCACCATCTAACATCAGCACAAAAGAAGCAAGCGCGCCTGCCCCGCCAACGCCAATTACGCCAGCTCCAATACCAACTAATAAGCGATCTTTTAATGCCATTTGTGGCTGTAAACGAGAACGGAAAAGATAATAAGCGATCACCGCTGGCGTTGCCATCACACAAAGATTGACGCCTAACACGGCAAATCCACCAAAAGAAAAGAAAATGACTTGTAATAAAAGTGCGATGAGGAATGCTGGAAAAACAGCCCACCCAAGGAATAAACCTGCCATGCCATTTAAAATTAAATGCACGCTACCAATTCCTACAGGCACATGAATGGTTCCTGCCACAAAAAATGCAGCGGCAAAAAGTGCGGTGAGCGGTAAACGTTCTGATTCTAAACGACGCAACCCCACGGCAATGCCCGCAACAGCAAGCACTGCGCCAGCTAATAAAATAGGCGTATGTAACACGCCTTCAGATAAATGCATTAAATACGTCCTTGTTTAATTTTACGCGCATTACGTAAAGCAATAAGTCCAGCAATACCAACGATATAACCGATTCCACCTAAAATATCATGCAAATAAATTTTATCTTTTAAATGTGCAATATCTTCACGAAGCAGCATTAAATCTGCACCGCTTTGATTTTCGGCAGAGGTATGAGCGGCAACAACCGACGCACGGTGTCCTTCATCGCCTTCCACCACCACTTTTAAGGTTGTGTGTGGCACATCAGCAATAGAAAGCTTAAATGCACCTTGGCGGTCTGTTTTTCCAGTTAAAACGGGATCAGAAACACCTGAGCGGAAAACTTCTAAATAAGTTTCAGCTGCTGGGGTCATATCAGAATAATAGGATTTGCCAGAGAGTGTTTGCCCATCATATTGGGCAAACACATAAAGTGCGTGGGCATAAGCATTCGGGAGATAGCAAGCCACAAAAAGTGCGGTTAAAAAAGCAAATTTTTTCATCCCAAATCCATATTATTGTGCGTCAAAAGTTAGCATATATTCCACAGTTCGACGATCGTAATCCGCATTATTTGTTACTTTTTCCTCAAACTCTGCCCATACTTTGTTGAAGCCTTTAGTTGGCGTAAATTGAGCGATACCTTTTTCATTAGTTAAATTGAACGGTGCATCTTCACTCACACCCACTTTAATGCCTTGAACGGGTTTACCATTATGTAAAACAAGGATAGAAAGCGGTTTATTCGCTTGTGCTTTTTCTTGAGGAATCAATTCGTATGCTTGTTGATGAGATTTGAAAGATTCAGCATCCCATTTCAAAATCGCTTTACCAAATTTAACAGGATTAGTACTAAATTCTGCTGTTGGTTCTTCACGTTTTGTTTTTTCAACGTATTTACCGCTTGGTAATTTTGACCATACACCATTATCGAAATGAACGAATACTAAATCTGATTTAGGCATAAGATAGGCTTCGCCATTTCTGAATTGGTAATCAACGGCAGTTAATTTGCCTTGCGCATTTAAGGCTTGAATAGATTTAAGTTTAGATTCTGGATAGGTTTCAGTTTGTTCATGTCCAAATTTCACCACGTATTCATCTTGCGATGAAGCAGGCTCAAGCCAAACATTGTGTGCGTTAGCAACAGACATACCTAAAAGTGCGGTTAATCCCACAGCGATTTTTTTCAATTCCATTTTGGATACTCCTTGTTTGTTTAAGAAAATCTAGGCGTATGATAAAATATGAAGTAACTTTAGAATCAAGTCATTTTTTAAGGAAATTGATGAAAATTGGAGCACTTGCTAAAGCCCTAGGCTGTACCGTAGAAACCATCCGTTATTATGAACAACAAGGTTTAATCCCGCCCCCAAAACGTACTTCAGGCAATTTTCGCCAATATAATGAAGAACATTTGCAACGTTTATCATTTATTTGTAACTGCCGAAATTTAGATATTTCATTAAGTGAAATCAAAAGCCTACTGAATTTAGAAAATACCTCCAAACAACAAGCAGAAGAAATTAATCGTGTGTTAGATAAACACATTAAAGAGGTGGCAACAAGGATTCACGAACTCGCCCATTTACGGATGAAATTAATGGAATTACGTGAAAAAACAGTCTCGAATGATGAAGATCCAATGAAATTGCTATTGCAACATAGTGGCGTAAAATTTGTGCGATTAAAATAACCGCACTTTTAGATTATGGCTGACTAGATAAACGCTGTTTTGCTTCCTTATTGCCTAATTCAGTGGCTTTCTTCAGCCATTCCAATGATTTTTCAGGTTGGTTTTGCGAGCGATAAATATTACTTAACATCATCATTGCATCTGTATCTTTAGCTCGAGCTGTACGTTCAAAAAGCTTAATGGCCTGCTCTGTATTTTGTTTGACGTAATCGCCACGTAGATACATAACGCCAAGGTTATTTAGCCCTTTCACACTGCCCTTCTCTGCCGCTTCGCTAAACCACCAATAAGCCTTTTCATAGTCTCTCACCGTGCCACGCCCAAGGTTATATAACATACCCAGATTACTTTGAGCAGTGGTGTTTCCCTCTAACGCCATTGGATACATAATATTGAAAACGTCGATCCATTGTTGTTTATTGGCAAACTCTTGTGCCAAATTCATTCTTGCTTGATCATCCATTTTCGGACTCGCTGTAACATCAACGGTTTTCATTGCCCAAATAGGCAAACTAAAACAAAGTAATACTATATGAAAAAATAACTTCAGTTTCATTTACAAGGTTGCTACTAAAAGTAAAATAAAAAATACGGCAGTAATCGCAAATTCGATTAGTCCAACTTGCATAACAGAAAGCTTTTTAGTGGGCAAATAAACGGCTCGCACTAATCCAGGCACAAAAGCTAATGCTAAAATAAATTGTTGCGAAACCACAAAAATCAGCACACATAATAAGTGAAAAATTACTGATGCCCAAAAATAACGTGGATTTTTTCGTTCACGCATCATTGATTTTACATAAAGTGTTGTTCCAATAAAAAATAATGTTGGATAAATCGCCACCCAAAGTATTTTTTCATCAAAAGTGCGGTCAGAAAAGTAATAGGATCCCATTCCAGCTAGAGCAAAAATTAAGATCCCTGCCAAGTCATTCCATAAATTGCGCTCATCTTTTTTCTTGGTGAAATAAATATTTACCATTACAAAAGGCAACATAGCAAACATAAAATAAAGCACTTGCCAATTATAAATTAACGCAGGAATCGCAAAAATCACGGCGGCAGCAAAATAAATCACAGACCATTTTTTATATAACTCAAGATTTTTACCTTTAAACAAATTCAAAAAAGGATAAGTCATCAAATAAAGCGAAAACCATCCTAATAATAAAAACATGTGCGCCCATACTGGATTAGCAAGCAACATACCGTAAATAAAAGGCACCAATGCCATAACAATAGCACCGTGCTGATTGGAAATAAGCAGTTTCATAATAATTAAATAATTGAGAATAATTGTCGGATATTTTAGCCTAGTAAAGAGGATTTTACAAAGTGGTAAAGGCTATTTAGAATAGAAGAAAACACCCCAAAGGAGAACCCTATGACAATTCAACGCATTTTACCCAGTGCACGTTTAAGTGAAGTTTCAATTCATAACAACCTCGCCTATTTTGCAGGGCAAGTTCCAGAATTAACCATCGAGCAAAATGCCTACGAACAAACCAAAGAAGTATTAGGTTTAATTGATAAATTGTTAGCAGAAATTGGCTCCAATAAAAGAAATATTTTAACTGCGCAAATTTTCTTAGCTGATATGAAAGATTATGCACAATTAAATCAAGCTTGGGATGAATGGGTCGATCATGTTAGCCCACCAAGTCGAGCGACAGTGGAAGCTAAATTAGCGGATCCTCGTTGGAAAGTTGAAATTGTTATTATTGCAACTTGTTAGTTTTTTAAGCCGAATAAACAGGAGAATATTATGGAAAATTGGAGCAATGAAATTTGGGTAGCAATTGGCATCGCTTTTATTGTTGGATTATTTATTGGTTACATTATTGTGCGTTTAACCAAAGGCTCCGTAAAACATCAAGCTAAAACAGAAGCTGAATTAAAAACAGTCAAAACCCAACTTGATACACAAAAGGCGCAAATCGAAAAACATTTCGCAGAAAGTGCTGAGTTATTCAAAACCTTAATTAACGATTATCAAAAACTTTATCGCCACTACGCAACCTCTTCCAATAACTTACTGGGCGAAAAAGATCAAAAAGGTTTATTTACCCAACAGTTAATTACTGCAACAGATAAATCTCAAAATGAACAGCCTAGAGATTATTCGGAGGGTGCATCAGGCTTATTTAAAGAAAATAAAGAAGAAAATTAAAAAGTGCGGCTAAAAATAGAAATATTTTTAGCCGTTTATTATTCTATTATTGCGTTGATTTTTTAGATTTTTTCCATTTCCAAAAAAAGAATAGTACAAGTAGCCCAATAAATATATAAATCACAATTTGACCTTTTTGAATTTGTGTATGTAGCCAATCTAAATTTTTAGCCCCCAATTCCCCAAGATAAATCCAAATAGGTACAGAAATAATCGCAGCACAGAAATCTATTAAAACAAAACGAACATAACTTACACGGCGTGTAATACCTGATACCATATAAATTGGAGCACGTAAACCGGGTAAAAATCGTGCAACAAACAGTACTCGATTGCCATATTGACTGAATTTTTCACGCACCATTCTTAAACGCTGTAATGTTACGATTCTACGTATTGGTCGGAAACGTAAAATTTTCGTGCCATAAATTCGACCAAGCCAATACATACAGGAATCGCCAGCAAGCACACCAATCATACTAACCAGCAACATCAAATGAGAATTGACATTTTCTGGATAAAGCCCCGCAATGACACCACCTGAAACTAATGTTATATCTTCTGGAATAGGTACACCAAATCCACAAATAATTAAAACAAAAAGAACAGCCCAATAACCATATTCAGTAAAAAATCCAATTAAAAATTCCATTTGTTCCTGCTTTTTTATTATATTAATAGATGTGATAAAAAATTGGTTCACATTCTAATCTTTTCAGGGTAAAAAACCTAGAAAAAGTTTGCTTTGAAAAGAGGGATATTCTATAATTCGCCGTCTCAAAGCGTGGCCAGTGCTTGTCTTTGAGAACAATATTTGGAAAATTGCTGGGTCGCCTGCAATTTTCTTTCTTTTAACATTAATTTAAAGAGAACATTAAAATGGCATTTAAATTTAACGCTGAAGTTCGTACTGCGCAAGGTAAGGGTGCGAGCCGCCGCCTGCGTCACAATGGTCAAATTCCTGCAATCGTTTATGGTGGCAGCGAAGAACCCGTTTCAATCATCTTAAACCACGATGAATTAAACAACGCGCAAGCACATGAATCTTTCTATTCTGAAGTGATTACTTTAGTGATCGGTGGTAAAGAAGTTGCAGTTAAAGTACAAGCAATGCAACGTCACCCATTCAAACCAAAATTGGTTCACATTGACTTCAAACGCGCATAATTCTAGTTCACGCATTTAAATAAAATAACAAAAAAGCTAAGACATTCATCTTAGCTTTTTTCTTACATATTCATTCTTTCTCAATAAATATCTAAACTTTAATTTTTGATCAAATAACGATTTTTGCAAGTTATTACGAAGATATTGAAAATATGGCTGGGGTACTAGGATTCGAACCTAGGAATGCTGAGATCAAAACCCAGTGCCTTACCGCTTGGCGATACCCCAATTAGAGAAATCTTTGATTAGATATAAAGAAGATTTATTTGATAGTATGGCTGGGGTACTAGGATTCGAACCTAGGAATGCTGAGATCAAAACCCAGTGCCTTACCGCTTGGCGATACCCCAACGACTATTTGACTTACAAAGCGATAAATGGTGCGGGACGAGGGACTTGAACCCACACACCTCTCGGCGCCAGAACCTAAATCTGGTGCGTCTACCAATTTCGCCAGTCCCGCAAATTTGGTGGCTACAGCGAGATTCGAACTTGCGACCCCAACATTATGAGTGTTGTGCTCTAACCAACTGAGCTATGTAGCCATCACTTAATTTGCTTAACCATATCGGCTTTGCGGGGCGTATTATGCTAATTTTGATGATCCTCGTCAAATACTTTTTTACAAAAAAAGTAATTTTATGTTTGTTTGGTTATTAATGAAGCATATCACTTATTTTTTATTCATTTAAACAACTTATATGGCTTTCTCAACAGCCAAATTTTTCCTAATCCTATTTTTTCTTTTATGCGTTCATTTATTGTTAATTAAAATTTATTTGACAAAAAATGCCTAAATCGTTATTTCTATACCCACTATTCTAAAAAAAACACAACATCTAGGAGTATCTTATGCCCCAGCTCTCAGCCGCCAAATTTGGCGGAACATCTGTTACTAACTACGATTCGATGACAGCTTGTGCAAAAATTGTCATTGCCGATCCCAATACATGCGTAGTTGTGCTTTCTGCATCAGCTGGTGTAACAAATTTATTAGTGGCTTTAGCAAATGGTGTAAAAGCGACAGAACGTGAAAAATTAATTGGCAATGATCTGCATATCACTTCAGGTGTGGCAAAGCGTATTTTTGATACTGTTCAATCTTATAATGTGCGAATGATTAGTTATGGGGCAAGTACCAACAATGTTTGTATGTTAGTACAAAGTGAACATTCTGATGAAATTGTACGCTCGTTACACAAATCCTTATTTGAATAAAATTTAAACCTAAAGTGCGGTGAAAAATCACCACACTTTTTCTTTTATATCATTGAGATTAAAGCCGAAAAAGAGTAAAGTAAACGGCTGTTCATTTAACTAATTTAACCGAATAAAAGGCGGAAATTATGGGAAAAAGCGTTGTTATCTTAGGCGCACAATGGGGCGATGAAGGTAAAGGAAAAATCGTTGATCTTTTGACGGATCGCGTAAAATACGTAGTTCGTTATCAAGGCGGTCATAACGCAGGTCACACACTTATTATCAATGGTGAAAAAACCGTATTACGTTTAATTCCATCTGGTATGTTACATCCAAACGTAACTTGCTTAATTGGTAATGGCGTTGTGGTTTCGCCTGAAGCATTAATGAAAGAAATGGGCGAACTTGAAAGCCGAGGTATTAAAGTTCGTGAACGTTTATTAATTTCAGAAGCTTGTCCTTTGATTCTGCCTTATCATGTGGCAATGGATCACGCGCGCGAAGCAGCCCTTGGCAAAAAAGCTATAGGTACAACTGGTCGTGGTATTGGCCCAGCTTATGAAGATAAAGTAGCTCGTCGTGGTTTACGCGTAGGCGATTTATTTAATAAAGAAGCCTTTGCCGAAAAACTCAAAAACATCCTTGAATACTATAATTTCCAATTGGTGAACTACTACAAAGTTGAACCTGTCGATTATCAAAAAACCTTAGATGATGTAATGGCAATTGCCGATGTAATCACAGGTATGGTGGCAGACATCACTACAATTCTTGATACTGCGCGCAAAAATGGCGAACATATTTTATTTGAAGGCGCACAAGGGACAATGTTAGATATCGACCACGGTACTTATCCGTATGTAACCAGCTCAAATACAACGGCTGGTGGTGTTGCAACAGGTTCTGGTTTTGGCCCACGCAATCTTGATTATGTACTTGGTATCATTAAGGCTTACTGTACTCGTGTAGGCGGTGGCCCATTCACGACGGAATTATTTGATGATGTGGGTGCTGAAATTGCACGTAAAGGTAACGAATTTGGCGCGGTAACCGGCCGTCCACGTCGCTGTGGTTGGTTTGATGCCGTCGCCATTCGTCGTGCAATCCAACTTAACTCTATTTCTGGTTTCTGTATGACTAAACTAGACGTATTAGATGGTTTTGATGAAGTAAAAATCTGTGTTGCTTACAAAATGCCAAATGGCGAAATCGTTGAATATGCACCGTTAGCGGCGAAAGATTGGGATGGTGTAGAACCAATTTATGAAACATTACCTGGCTGGAAAGAAAATACTTTCCGCGTCACGGATGTAAATAAATTGCCACAAAACTGTATTAACTATATTAAACGTATTGAAGAAGTGACTGGCGTACCTATTGATATTCTTTCAACTGGCCCTGATCGTGTAGAAACCATGATTTTACGTGATCCGTTCGCAGCTTAATTGCTTTAAATTTCTGACCGCACTTTTAAAAGTGCGGTCTTTTTTTATTATTTTTTACTATTCTTCGATAGAACGTAATAATTCGTTAATGCCTACTTTACCTAAAGTTTTTGCATCCACTTTTTTCACGATCACGGCGCAGTATAAGCTGTATTTTCCACATTTTGATGGAAGGCTACCTGATACCACCACAGAACCTGCTGGTACACGGCCGTAATGAATTTCGCCTGTTTCACGATCATAAATTTTGGTTGATTGACCAATGAATACGCCCATTGAAATAACACAACCATCTTCAACGATAACACCCTCAACCACTTCTGAACGCGCGCCAATAAAACAGTTATCGCCAATAATAGTTGGGTTAGCTTGTAATGGTTCTAACACGCCGCCGATTCCTACACCACCCGATAAATGCACGTTTTTACCAATTTGTGCGCATGAACCAACCGTCGCCCAAGTATCTACCATGGTGCCTTCGCCAACGTAAGCACCAATGTTTACATAAGATGGCATTAATACGCAGTTTTTAGAAATGTATGCACCTTTACGCACCGTTGCAGAAGGCACAACACGGAAACTTTCTTCAGCAAAACGTTCTTCGGTATAATCCGCAAATTTTAATGCCACTTTGTCGTAATATTTTGTTTCTGCACCATCAATGATTTGGTTATCGTTAATGCGGAAAGATAGCAATACCGCTTTTTTTAACCATTGATGTGTTACCCATTCGCCATCAATTTTTTCGGCTACACGATATTTTCCAGAATCTAATCCTTCGATCACTTCTTCAATTGCCGCGCGCGTTTCTGCATCAACGGTTTTTGGTGTAATTTCTGCACGTTTTTCAAATGCCGCTTCAATAATTGCTTGTAAATTTGACATAGAACTTCCTATATACGTTGTGAATAAAACGGCATTAGTTTTACCATATTTTAAACGGGCAAGCAAAACACCGAAAAAAATCACCGCACTTTGTAGAAACAAAACTGCGGTGATAATAAAAAGTTAGTTTGATTAAAAGATTGAAAGTGCAAGCCCCACGACAACAGACATACTAAAAACAACCATAATCATTGCATAACCAAAATCGCTCATTTTGTTCTCCTCATAAAAAAATAACGCAGACATTCTAGCAAGAATAATACGAAAAAATCACTTCTTTTTATAAAAAATTTGCAATAAAGATGACTAAATTCTCAACAAACCTTTATAATAGGAAAAATTTTTTAGGGATTTAAATATATGGCAACAATTAAAGATGTGGCAAAAATGGCTGGTGTGTCCACCACAACCGTATCTCACGTAATTAATAAAACCCGTTTCGTTGCAAAAGATACGGAAGAAGCGGTGTTATCCGCAATTAAACAACTTAATTATTCCCCTAGTGCTGTGGCACGCAGTTTAAAAGTCAATACCACCAAATCCATTGGTATGATTGTGACAACCAGTGAAGCTCCGTATTTTGCCGAAATAATCCATTCTGTTGAAGAACATTGCTATCGACAAGGTTATTCTTTATTTTTGTGTAACACACAAAATGATCCTGAAAAAGTCAAAAATCATTTAGAAATGTTGGCAAAAAAAAGGGTCGATGGTTTGCTTGTAATGTGTTCTGAATATACTCAGGATTCATTGGATTTACTTTCATCATTTTCCACTATTCCAATGGTTGTAATGGATTGGGGGCCAAATACCAATACCGATGTGATTGATGATCATAGTTTTGATGGCGGCTATTTAGCAACCAAACATCTTATAGAGTGCGGTCATAAAAAAATCGGGATTATCTGCGGCGAACTCAATAAAACTACCGCAAGAACGCGTTATGAAGGCTTTGAAAAAGCAATGGAAGAAGCCAAATTAACAATCAATCCGTCTTGGGTACTAGAGGGTGCATTTGAGCCTGAAGATGGCTATGAATGTATGAATCGTTTACTGACTCAAGAGGAATTACCAACCGCCCTATTCTGCTGTAACGATGTGATGGCACTCGGTGCAATATCAGCACTAACAGAAAAAGGCTTGCGTGTGCCAGAGGATATGTCAATTATCGGCTATGATGATATTCACGCCTCACGTTTCTATGCGCCACCATTAACCACCATTCATCAATCAAAACTACGTTTAGGCAGACAGGCAGTAAATATTCTGTTAGAACGAATTACTCACAAAGATGAAGGTGTTCAACAATATAGTCGTATTGATATAACCCCTGAGCTTATCATTCGAAAATCCGTTAAATCGATTTTATAAACTTAGCAAAAATAGACCGCACTTTTTAAACAATCCCTAAAAAGTGCGGTTCTTTTTTAGCTATTTTTTAGCTTTTCTTGATTATTTTCAAAATTTCTCTGAATAGCATTTGCCCTCCACCCTATTTTTAGTTATATCTATCGCTAACTGACAAATTTTATTTTTACTTTTAGTAGGAGTTCCTATGACACAAGAGTACAGTACTCTGCGCAATAACATTAGTATGTTAGGGCGTTTTCTAGGAGAAACCATCAATGATGCACAGGGCGAGGATATTCTCGAGTTAATCGAAAACATTCGTAAACTTTCTCGTAATTCTCGTGCTGGCGATGATAAAGCAAGACAAGCATTGCTCGATACGCTCGGTAGTATTTCTAATGAAAATATTATTCCCGTCGCACGTGCTTTCAGTCAATTTTTAAACCTCACTAACATAGCAGAACAATATCAAACAATTTCCCGTGAACATTCTCTTGCACAAAGTTCTTCTCAATCCTTAAGCGAACTTTTCAAACGCTTAAAAGAACAAAATGCTTCAGTGGAAGAGGTGCATAAAACCGTCGAAAAATTATTAATTGAGCTTGTTCTGACCGCACATCCAACAGAAACAACACGTCGTTCATTAATTCATAAACACATTGAAATCAATAAATGTTTAAGCAAGCTAGAACATCATGATTTAACGGAAAAAGAACGCAATATTATTGAACGTCTATTACTTCGTTTAATCGCTGAAGCATGGCATACCAACGAAATTCGTACTGTTCGCCCAACACCATTTGATGAAGCGAAATGGGGCTTTGCGATGTTAGAAAACAGTTTGTGGCAAGCTGTGCCAGAATTTTTACGCCAACTCAACGAAACCACCCGTGAATTTTTAGGTTACGATTTGCCAGTAGGATTAAAACCTGTGCGTATTTCCTCTTGGATGGGCGGCGACCGTGATGGAAATCCATTTGTTACCGCACAAATTACCAAAAAAGTACTTTATTTTGCCCGCTGGAAAGCGGCGGATTTATTCTTACAAGACATCAGCAAATTAGCCGATGAACTTTCAATGATGAAATGTAGCGATGAATTTCGTGATAAATACGGCGAACATTTAGAACCCTATCGTTTCGTAGTAAAAAATTTACGCAATCAACTTACAGCAACATTAGCTTATTTTGATGATCACTTATCTAATCGCACACCAAGAGTCTCCGAAAGCGAGATTATTTTGGAAGATAATCAACTGTGGGAACCGCTTTACGATTGTTATCAATCTTTAATTCAATGCGGTATGCGCATTATTGCGAATGGTTCATTGCTGAATATTTTGCACCGTATTAGTTGTTTTGGCGTGACACTTTCTCAAATGGATATTCGCCAAGAAAGCACCCGTCATACCGATGCCATCGCTGAAATCACGCGCTATATTGGTTTGGGCGATTACTCTCAATGGATGGAAGACGATAAACAGGCTTTCTTAATTCGTGAATTAAGCTCACGTCGCCCATTAATTCCGCAAAACTGGACGCCATCGCCTGAAACCAAAGAAATTTTAGATACTTGTAAAGTCATTGCTCAACAAAAACAAGGTGTAATAGCTTGTTATGTTATTTCGATGGCGCGCAGTGCCTCTGATGTTTTAGCCGTTCATTTACTCTTAAAAGAATCAGGCGTGCCATATCACATTCCTGTTGTGCCATTATTTGAAACCTTAGAGGATTTAGATGCAGCCGAAAAAGTGATGACTCAACTTTTCAATGTGGGTTGGTATCGTGGCGTGATCAATAATCGTCAAATGGTAATGATTGGCTATTCAGATTCGGCAAAAGATGCGGGAATGATGGCAGCCTCTTGGGCGCAATACCGTGCGCAAGAAGCCTTAGTGAATTTAACAGAAAAACTTGGCATTGAACTTACTTTATTCCACGGACGTGGTGGCACAATTGGTCGTGGTGGTGCGCCAGCACATGCGGCATTACTTTCTCAGCCACCTCGTTCCTTAAAAAATGGTTTACGTGTAACAGAACAAGGCGAAATGATTCGTTTCAAACTGGGTTTACCCGCAGTAGCAGTAGAAACCTTTGATCTTTACGCCAGCGCCATTTTAGAAGCAAATCTTTTACCGCCACCAGAACCGAAACCAGAATGGCGTACTATAATGGACGAGCTTTCCACGATTTCTTGCGATATTTATCGTGGTGTGGTGCGTGCCGATAAAGATTTCGTGCCTTATTTCCGTAGTGCGACGCCAGAACAGGAACTCTCCAAATTGCCGCTTGGCTCTCGCCCTGCAAAACGCAATCCAAATGGCGGCGTGGAAAGTTTACGTGCGATCCCGTGGATTTTTGCTTGGATGCAAAACCGTTTAATGCTGCCAGCTTGGTTAGGGGCTGGTGCAGCTATTCGTCAAGTTATTGAACAAGGCAAAGGCGATATTATTCATAAAATGTGCGAAAACTGGCCGTTCTTTTCAACGCGAATCGGAATGTTGGAAATGGTCTTTAGTAAATCGGATACTTGGCTTTCCCAACAATATGATCAACGATTAGTGAAAAAAGAACTTTGGTATTTAGGCGAAAATTTACGTAAGCAACTTGAAGATGATATTCAAACTGTGCTTTCACTTTCTCACCAAAGTAAATTGATGTCTGATTTACCTTGGATTGCAGATTCAATTGCATTGCGTAATATCTACACGGATCCACTCAATCTACTGCAAGTGGAATTGCTCCACCGTTTCCGTGAAAATCCAGAGCAAGTCAATCCCGATGTGGAACAAGCATTGATGATTACCATCACAGGTATCGCTGCTGGGATGCGCAATACGGGCTAGAAAGATGAAAAAAGTGCGGAAAATTTTCCGCACTTTTTTATTCAAATCGATCACTTAATAAAAATTGTAAAACCGCATCCATTCTCAAATGAGGAATGCTCTCCCCTTGTTCTAAAGGCTGAGGTTCAAAACTATCAAAATCAAAGTGCGGTTGTTTTTGCCAAAATTCTGTTTTTGGTAATTTACTCGGCACCGTTCCTGGATAAATCGTAATCGGTTGTTTATCAATAGAACGAATCCCTTGAATTGCTTTAATTTCTTTTCCTTGCTGATTCACAATCACTTGCTTTGTGGTACGAACAGCTGCAATAGCGGTATATTCTGTATCGATTCCTTCAAATTCTACATGGCGACCGCCCTCTTGCACAATTTGGCGCATTAAACTCACTAAATTAGGAATTTGATCACGAGTAATATGATCCGCCTTTGTCGCAACAAACATTAATCGATCAATTTGCGGAGAAAACAAACGATGAAGAAAATTTCTGCTGCCATAATGGAAATTATTAAATAACTGATTTAAGCCCATTTGCATATCTAAAAAGGCTTGCTGACTGTGATTTAAAGGCGTTAAACAATCCGCCAAAATAACTTGACGATCAAAGGTAGAAAAATAATTTTCGTAAAAACCTTTCACAATTTTATTGCGATAATAATTATAACGTTTTGTCAGCACGGCAAAATAGCTATTCGATTTGGCTGTTTTTTTCAAGGTTTGCCAATGTTCTTCCGAAAGATGAATCAATGGGAAAAATTGCAATACTGGCGCGCCCTCTAAATCACTCGGCAATACAAATCGCCCAGGCTGAATAAATTGCATGCCTTGCACTTTGCATTGATGTAAATAATCCGTATAACTTTTCGCTATCTTGGCTAAAACATCTTCATTTGCGACCGCACTTAAATCCAAATCCTGCAACATAGCGAGCCAATTCTCCGCCAATTCTTCACGAATGCCTGTTATTACCTTAATTTGCTCTTGTGACCATTGTTGAAAATCTAGATTTAATAACGGCAAATCGAGTAGCCATTCCCCTGGATAATCAAAAATATCCAGATAAAGCGTGCCTCGTTCTTTCAAATGGCGTAGCAAGCCAGATTGGCGTTGAAAACGAATTGCTAAACGCGTTTCACTCACGCCACGAGTAGACTGAAACCATTGAGGCGGATTTTGTGACAAATCATTTAAATTACTTTCATAATCAAAACGTGGCACGCTGAGATCTTGTTGGGATACTCGTTTGACTGCCAAGATCGCACCATTTCTAGCTGCTTCAAACAAGGGCAAATTCTGTGATGAATGTTGATTAATGGAGAGAAGTTGATTGATTAAACTTGTAATAAACGCCGTTTTTCCACTCCGACTTAACCCCGTCACCGCTAAACGCAAAGTGCGGTCAAAACCACGATTAATAATTTGATTGATTTCCTTTTGAACCCGATTAAACATTCAATATCCTAGCCATTTTTACTAATATGCCTTACAATTTGACACATAATTTATCACAATGCATTTGTTATGTTACGTCTAAATCTGAGATTTTTATCTTTTCTGCTCTGTATAATCCAAAGTGTAGAATTACAGGCTGCGCCAAGTGTTCCAACATTTTTAACTGAAAATGGCTTAACTTATTGCACCCACGCTTCAGGTTTTTCATTTAATCCGCAAACAGCAGATGCAGGAACCAGTATGAATGTGGTCACGGAACAAATTTATAACAAATTATTTGATATAAAAAATCACAGTGCAACATTAACACCAATGCTGGCACAATCTTATTCCATTTCAGCTGATGGTAAAGAAATTTTATTAAATTTACGTCACGGCGTAAAATTTCACCAAACCCCTTGGTTTACCCCAACACGTGATTTTAACGCTGAAGACGTAGTATTTTCGATTAATCGTGTATTAGGGCATAATACTTATTTACCAACCTTAGCAGAGACGAATGTTACCTATAGTAATCCACAATATAGAGTGTTTCACGAACAAGCAAGAAAAGTGCGTTTTCCTTATTTTGATAGCATTAAACTTAACGAAAAAATCAAATCTGTGACCGCACTTTCGCCTTATCAAGTAAAAATTGAATTATTTGCACCAGATTCCTCCATCTTGTCGCATCTTGCCAGCCAGTATGCCATTATTTTTTCACAAGAATATGCCTATCAATTAAGCGCAGATGACAACCTTGCTCAATTAGATACCCACCCAGTAGGCACAGGGCCTTATCAAGTAAAAGATTATGTATATAACCAATATGTTCGCTTAGTGCGTAACGAAAACTATTGGAAAAAAGAAGCCAAGATAGAACATATTATTGTGGATCTTTCTACTGATCGCAGCGGACGTTTAGTCAAATTTTTCAATAATGAATGTCAAATCGCCTCTTATCCTGAAGTAAGCCAAATTGGCTTATTAAAAAATGATGACAAACATTATTATATGCAATCTACTGATGGTATGAATTTAGCCTATTTAGCGTTTAATTTTGATAAGCCATTAATGCGAGATCACGAAATCCGTGCCGCTATTTCACAAAGTTTGAACCGCGCACGTATTATTCACAACATCTATCACAATACTGCGACAGTGGCGAATAACATTATTCCTGAAGTATCTTGGGCTTCAAGTGTCAATACGCCAGAATTTGAGTTTGATTACAATCCCAAAATCGCCAAAAATAAATTAGCAGATAAAAACCTTTTGTTAAATTTATGGGTAATTAATGAAGAACAAGTCTATAATCCTGCACCTTTTAAAATAGCTGAAATGATAAAATGGGATTTAGCTCAAGCGGGTGTGAAAGTTAAAGTGCGTGCCGTAACTCGTCCATTTTTAACTGCACAATTACGCAATCAATCGGAAAATTATGATTTGATTCTATCTGGTTGGTTAGCTGGTAATCTTGATCCTGATGGTTTTATGCGTCCAATTTTAAGCTGTGGAACAAAAAATGAACTCACTAATTTATCTAATTGGTGTAATGAAGAATTTGATCAATTTATGGATCGCGCCATTACCACCTCACATTTAAGTTCACGCGCAAAAGCCTATAATGAAGCCCAAGAACTCGTTTTACGTGAATTACCCATTATTCCTATTGCCAATGTAAAACGAATTTTAGTCGCAAATAGTCGTGTGAAAGGAGTAAAAATGACGCCTTTTGGTAGCTTAGATTTTTCCACCTTATATTTTATTCAGGAGAAACACTAATGTTATGGTCGGTTCTTCGCCATATTCTGTGGGTGGCATTATTATTACTCGTATTATCGCTATTAGGCTTTGTCATTTTATTGCGCGATCCTCTTAATGCGAATCTTGTTACACAAAACATTTATATCGGCTATTTCCATTATTTAGGCACCTTGTTACAAGGTGATTTTGGCATTACCTATAACGGTGGAAAATCATTAATGAACCTTATTCTTACGGTTCTTCCTCCCACATTGGAACTTTGTTTCATTACATTGTTTTTGGCATTTATTTTTGGTTTGCCACTTGGCATTATAAGTGCGGTCAATTCTGAACAAGTTTTTGCAAAAAGTTTACAAATCCTATCTTATGTAGGGCTATCTATTCCAATATTTTGGTTAGCCCCCATTTTACTGTATGTTGCCGCGCTCTCACATTGGGAAATTGCCGCTATTGGACAATATAATTTGCTTTACGAAATTAAACCCATTACGGGATTTCCTGTTATTGATATGTGGTTTCTGGAAGTGCCTTATCGTACAAAAATCGTACAAAATATATTGCAACATTTAGCCTTACCAACATTGGTATTGTGTATTTTGCCAACAATGGAAATTATCCGCATTATTCATCAACGAGCAGAATATATTTTGAATCAAAATTTTTCTAAAGTAGCGACAACACGGGGTTGGTCAAAATGGAAAATTCTCCATCAATATGTATTCCGTAATACTTTTCCCCTGCTTGTTCCACAAGTACCACGTGTATTCACATTAGTATTAACGCAATGTATGTTGGTAGAAACGGCTTTAGGTTGGCCTGGCATTGGTCGTTGGTTAATTAATGCCGTAAATGAACAAGATTACAACAGCATTGCCGCAGGTGTAATTGTTATTGGTGTATGTATTATTTTGATTGATACATTCACTAAAATATTCACTTTTATACTCGATCCATTTAAAAAGAAAGGTTGGTATGCAAGATAAAGAACCTGATGAATTCCGCGAAAGCACCTCAATCTTTCAAATTTGGTTACGCTTTCGTCAAAATACCATCGCACTTTTTAGCTTTTATTTATTAATCGCATTAATTTTTACCGCACTTTTTGCTAGTTATCTTGCACCTTATGCTGATAATCGACAATTTATTGGGCAAGAATTAATGCCTCCTTCTTGGGTAGATAGAGGAAAAATTGCTTTTTTCTTTGGTACTGATGATTTAGGTCGCGACATATTAAGTCGTTTAATTATGGGTACTCGTTATACCTTAGGTTCTGCTTTACTGGTTGTCTTTTCAGTGGCAATAATAGGCGGCGCACTAGGAATTATTGCAGGACTACTGAAAGGTATTAAAGCTCGTTTTGTCGGGCATATTTTTGATGCTTTTTTATCGTTACCTATTCTATTAATTGCCGTTGTTATTTCAACATTAATGGAACCAAGTTTATGGAATGCAATGTTTGCTACGCTATTAGCGATTTTGCCTTATTTTATTCACACTATCTATCGCGCTATTCAAAAAGAATTAGAAAAGGATTATGTTGTAATGCTAAAACTTGAAGGCATTTCCAATCAAGCCTTATTAAAAAGCACTATTTTACCGAATATTACTGTTATTTATATTCAAGAAGTGGCTCATGCTTTTGTTATAGCCGTGTTGGATATTAGCGCGTTAAGTTTTATTTCTCTTGGTGCACAACGACCTACACCAGAATGGGGGGCAATGATAAAAGACTCTTTGGAACTACTTTATCTTGCACCTTGGACAGTACTTTTACCCGGTTTCGCTATTATTTTTACTATTTTATTAAGTATTATTTTCAGTAATGGCTTAACTAAAGCCATCAATCAACATCAAGAATAGCCTATGGCACTTTTAGACATTTGTAACCTCAATATTGAAATTCAAACCTCCAATGGACGTATAAAAATTGTAGATGGCGTCAATCTTTCCCTTAACGAAGGGGAAATCAGTGGATTAGTTGGCGAATCAGGCTCAGGAAAAAGCTTAATCGCTAAAGTCATTTGTAATGCAATCAAAGAAAATTGGATTATTACTGCCGATCGCTTTCGTTTTCACGATGTCGAATTACTTAAACTCAGTCCTAATAAACGCCGAAAGTTAGTGGGTAAAGAAATATCCATGATTTTCCAAAATCCCTTATCTTGCCTTGATCCAAGTCGAAAAATAGGGAAACAACTCATCCAAAATATTCCTAATTGGACATTTAAAAATAAATGGTGGAAATGGTTTGGGTGGAAAAAAAGACGTGCTATTGAATTGTTACATCGCGTAGGAATTAAAGATCATCGTGATATTATGGCAAGCTATCCTAACGAACTGACAGAAGGCGAAGGACAAAAAGTTATGATCGCAATGGCTGTCGCTAATCAGCCACGTTTATTAATCGCAGATGAACCAACAAATGCATTAGAATCAACCACTGCCCTACAAGTTTTTCGTTTACTTTCCAGTATGAACCAAAATCAGGGAACAACAATTTTACTTACGAGTAACGATATTAAAAGTATTAGTGAATGGTGCGATCAAATTTCAGTGCTTTATTGTGGGCAAAATACCGAATCTGCCCCGACTGAAATATTAATCGAAAGTCCCCATCATCCTTATACCCAAGCCTTAATTAATGCAGTACCCGATTTTACTCAACCTTTGGGGTTTAAAACTAAATTGGGTACGTTAGAAGGCACCGCGCCTATTTTAGAGCAAATGCCAATTGGCTGTCGTCTTGGCCCAAGATGCCCTTTTGCACAAAAAAAATGTATGGAAAAACCAAGACGATTGAAAATAAAACAACACGAATTTTCTTGTCATTATCCTATTAATTTACGAGAAAAAAATTTCAAAGAAAAAACAACCGCCACCCCTTTTATACTTAATTGCAAAGGAAATGAATAATGCCCTTATTACAAGTGGAAGATTTAACTAAAACTTTTAAAGGTCACGCCAGTTTATTTGGTCGAAATCAATTCAATGCAGTGGATAAAGTGAGTTTTACCCTTGAACGTAAACAAACACTTGCAATCATTGGCAATAATGGCTCTGGTAAATCAACCCTAGTGAAAATGATAGCAGGCATTATTCCGCCAACTTCTGGTCGAATTTTATTTAATGATCGAGAATTACAATATCAGGATGCCCAATCTAGAGCTAAACATATTCGTATGGTTTTCCAAGATGTCAATTCTGCATTTAACCCACGTTTAAATATTGGACAAATATTAGACGAACCATTAAGCCTAGCGACAGATTGGACAGAAACACAACGTAATGAAAAAATCTTTGAGACCCTCTCTCTTGTTGGGCTGTATCCTGATTACACAAATCTCAATATTAAGCATCTTTCTATTAGCCAAAAACAGCGTGTCGCTTTGGCACGTGCGCTGATTTTAGAACCTGAAATAATTATTATAGATGATGCAATTGGTAATTTAGATGTCTCGGTGCGCATTCAATTACTAAATTTAACCCTTGATCTGCAGCAACGTTTAGGTATTTCTTATATTTATGTAGGGCAAGATCTCGGTGTAATTAAACATATTGCAGATACGATTATCGTAATGGATGAAGGAAAAATGATTGAATATGGCAGCCCTCAAAATCTTTTTACTGATCCACAAACTGATGTTACTCGTCGCTTAGTCGAAAGCTATTTTGGCAAAATTTTAGATGAAACCGCTTGGGTAAAAGACAAAAACGCTCACTAAGGAAAGAAAAAATGAACACTCGTCCCTTTTATTTCGGACTTATATTTATCGCGATTATCGCTGTACTTGCTAACTATTTAGGAAGCACCGACTTTTCCCATCATTATCATATCAGTGCCTTAATTATTGCCATCTTACTGGGAATGGCAATCGGCAATACCATTTACCCGCAATTTTCAACACAAGTAGAAAAAGGCGTATTATTTGCCAAAGGCACGCTTCTTCGCACTGGCATTGTGCTGTATGGTTTTCGCCTCACTTTTGGCGATATTGCCGATGTTGGCTTAAATGCTGTTGTCACTGATGCCATTATGCTAATTTCAACCTTTTTTCTTACCGCACTTTTGGGCATTCGTTATCTAAAAATGGATAAACAATTGGTTTATCTCACTGGGGCAGGATGTAGTATTTGTGGTGCGGCAGCGGTTATGGCGGCAGAGCCTGTTACCAAAGCAGAATCTCATAAAGTTTCAGTGGCGATTGCCGTAGTGGTCATTTTCGGGACGCTTTCTATTTTTACTTATCCATTTTTCTACACTTGGTCACAACATTTAATTAACGCTCATCAATTCGGTATTTATGTTGGTTCTAGCGTGCATGAAGTGGCTCAAGTTTACGCTATCGGGGGAAATATAGATCCTATCGTGGCGAATACCGCCGTCATTACCAAAATGCTCCGAGTGATGATGCTTGCACCATTTTTATTAATGCTTTCTTGGTTATTAACACGTAGTGATGGGGTATCAGAAAATACGTCACACAAAATTACAATTCCTTGGTTTGCTGTACTTTTTATTGGCGTTGCCATTTTTAATTCTTTTGATTTATTACCAAAAGAACTCGTGAAATTATTCGTTGAAATCGATTCTTTCTTATTAATTTCAGCGATGGCTGCACTTGGATTAACGACACAAGCAAGCTCAATCAAGAAAGCAGGACTAAAACCTCTGATTTTAGGGATGCTGATTTATTTATGGCTAGTGATTGGTGGATTTTTAGTGAACTATGGAATATCAAAATTAATATAAAATTCACTTAACATTGACCGCACTTTTAAAGTACGGTCTTTTTTTATGAAGAATATTTTCAGATATGGTTATTTAAAAGATGAAATTACGCTTTATTTGAAAGGACGATTTAATAAACCATCCTCTAAAAATAAAGGGCCAATTGGGCGTTTAGGAATATCAAACTTTTGTGGATAAATCACATCCACCAAATACAATCCATCGGGTTTTGCTGTTGGTGCGGCAAGCTGACGATTTTTCTGCTCAAGTAGCCATTGCATCCATTCAATCGGCTGATTTCCAGCACCGACCTCAATCAAACTTCCCACAATATTGCGCACCATATGATGCACAAAAGCGTTCGCCTGAATATCAACAATAATATATTTTCCGATACGAGACACATTCAAATGATGCACATTACGCCAAGGCGTATGAGACTGACATTGCGCCGCACGGAAAGAGGAAAAATCCTGTTCGCCAAGTAAACATTGCCCTGCCTGATGCATTTTTTCCGCATCTAAATCTAAATGACAATGGGTTATTCCTCCCGCTAAAATCGCAGAGCGTAATTTATTACAATAAAGAATATAGCGGTAACGGCGTGCTGTTGCGGAAAATCTGGCGTGAAATTCATCATCGACTTGTTTTGCCCAAGCCACCGCAATGTCATCAGGTAAATGAGCATTCGTACCAAAAGCCCAAGCCTTCTCTGGACGAACCGCATTGGTTTCAAAATGAACAACCTGCCCCGTTCCACTTACGCCAGAATCCGTTCGCCCCGCACAAAATATGTCAATTTTTTCATTAGCAATGTGAGAAAGTGCCTTTTCTAATTCTTCTTGTACACTGCGGACTTTTTCTTGTCTCTGCCAACCATAATAATTTTGCCCGTTATACTCAATGCCTAATGCAATTTTCATTTTTTACCTTTTGGCTTAATAAAGTGCGGTTATGGTAGCCCAAGTTTATTTGGAGCGCAAATTCACAAAATCACTCCAGAATTAATTAACAAATAAGTGATAGCTTCTAAAAATTACAACAATTAATGTGAAATTTTTGTGATAAAGATCTCATTCTGATAATCTGCCATTAGAGTTTACACTCCAGATTCCCTATAATTAATCAACGTATTATGAAAAACTAAAAGGAAAATTATGAAAACATTAAGTGAATTTATCGTTGAACGCCAAGCAGAATACCCAAATGCAAAGGGGGAATTGAGTGGTATTTTGTCGTCAATTCGTCTTTTAGCGAAAATTATTCATCGAGATATTAACAAAGCAGGTTTAACAAATATTCTCGGTCAATCTGGTATTGAAAATGTACAAGGCGAAAGTCAAATGAAACTCGATTTATTCGCCCATAACACGATGAAAGCGGCATTAATGGCTCGTGAAGAAGTGGCTGGGTTTGCCTCTGAAGAAGAAGAAAGTTTTATCGCATTTGATACGGAACGTGGACGTAATGCAAAATATATTATTTTAACGGATCCCCTTGATGGTTCTTCAAATATTGATGTAAACGTATCTGTAGGAACAATTTTCTCCATTTACCGTCGCATATCTCCAATTGGAACGCCTGTAACCTTAGAAGATTTCTTACAACCTGGGAATAAACAAGTTGCCGCAGGTTATATTGTTTATGGTTCATCAACTATGTTGGTATATACCACAGGTAACGGAGTCAATGGTTTTACTTATGATCCATCAATCGGTACATTCTGTCTTTCCCACGAAAATATGCAAATGCCAAAAACGGGGCGTATTTATTCCATCAACGAAGGACAATACCTCAAATTCCCACAAGGTGTGAAAAAATATATTAAATATTGCCAAGAAGAAGACAAAGCGACCAATCGCCCTTACGCCTCTCGCTATATTGGTTCACTTGTAGCAGACTTCCACCGAAACTTATTAAAAGGCGGCATTTATATTTACCCAAGTGCAACCAACTATCCAAATGGAAAACTCCGTTTATTATATGAAGGCAATCCTATTGCATTTTTAGCGGAGCAAGCTGGTGGTGTCGCAACGGATGGTTATCGTCGAATTTTAGATATCGAACCAACCGCACTTCATGAACGTGCTCCATTATTTGTGGGTTCAGAAGATATGGTAAAAAAAGCGCAAGAAATGATGGAAGAATTTAAAGAAGAATAATAAAAATCTCCTCGATTAAAAGGGGAGATTTTTATCAATAAAAAGCATAGCCCAACTTTTCAGCCAACGCATAACAACGCATAACAAAGCGTCCCTTTCCCAGCACCACTAGGACCATCAACAGTAATAATCATTCCCATACAAATTATCCTTTCATTCTCAAAATTTTGCGCATTATAGTGAGAATTTGGTAATCCTGCTAATGTTAATATGGCATTAAACAATCTTTATCATATTCCATATTCTTCTATTAATACTATAACTAAACACAAATAGTAATAAAAATGTAAAAAATGAAAATAAAATGTTAAATTTTATGAGATATTGATCACATTTTCTTAAAATAGGTATATGCTTTTGCATATAAATCCATAAAATAACCACATCTTTTAATCTAACTCTGAGGATATTTTATGCTGTCTTTTATTCTAAGTATTTTTCCTATCGTTTTACTGATTTATCTTATGGTAAAAAGAAACGCGCTACCTTCTTATGTTGCCTTACCTTGGATTGCGACATTAGTTATGGGTGTTCATCTTTTACACTTTAATACAGATATTGTCACTATTAGTGCAAATGTTGTTTCTGCAATTATTGCGGTACAAACACCTATTACAGTAATTTTTGGTGCGATTCTCTTTAACCGTTTCTCTGAAATTTCAGGCGCAACAAATATTATGCGAAAATGGCTAGGAAATATTAATCCAAATCCCGTTGCACAATTAATGATTATTGGTTGGGCGTTTGCTTTTATGATCGAGGGAGCAAGTGGTTTTGGTACACCAGCGGCAATTGCTGCACCTATTTTAGTGGGATTAGGTTTTCATCCATTAAAAGTGGCGATGTTGGCACTTATTATGAACTCAGTTCCCGTATCCTTTGGTGCGGTAGGTACACCAACTTGGTTTGGTTTTGGTGCTTTAAAATTATCAGAAGATATGATTTTAGAAATTGGGTCTATTACAGCATTTATACACTCCATTGCTGCACTTATTATCCCATTATTAGCACTTCGTATCTTAGTAAATTGGGATGATATTCGTAAAAACATCGTATTTATCTATATTAGCGTACTGGGTTGCGTAGTACCTTATTTCTTGATTGCTCAAGTCAATTACGAATTTCCATCACTCGTTGGGGGGGCAATCGGCTTATTTATTTCTGTATGGGCTGCTAATCGCAATATTGGTTTAGCAAAAGTAACAAATACCCTTGATAATAATGCGGTAAGTGCAGGAGAAGTAGTTAAAGCATTATTTCCGACAGGTTTACTTATTGCATTTTTAATTGTGACTCGTATTCATCAATTACCATTCAAAGCAATGATGAATGACGCAACTATTTGGTTCTCAACCACATTAGGTTCGTTAGGATTATTTGAAATTAGCAAAGGTTTAATCTTTAGCTTAAAAAATATTTTTGGCTCAAATGTTTCATCAAGCTATAAACTTCTTTACGTACCCGCATTGATTCCATTTGTCATTACAGTACTAATTGCGATTCCTTTCTTTAAAATTTCCAGTTCAAATGTTAAACAGATTTTTGTATCAAGTTTACAACAATCTAAAAATCCATTTATTGCCTTAATTGGTGCCTTAGTGATGGTAAACCTAATGTTAGTGGGTGGCGAACATTCTATGGTAAAAATTATAGGTAGAACTTTTGCTGAAATTTCTGGTAGTAACTGGACTATTTTCTCCTCTTTCTTAGGCGCGATTGGATCCTTTTTCTCAGGTTCAAATACCGTATCCAACCTAACATTTGGTAGTGTTCAACTTTCTACCGCAGAAACAACAGGCATTTCTGTCGCACTTGTTCTTGCTTTACAATCTGTTGGTGGGGCAATGGGGAATATGGTATGTATAAATAACATTGTAGCGGTAAGTTCAGTGTTAAATATTTCAAACCAAGAAGGCACAATTATTAAGAAAACCATTATACCTATGATCATTTACGGTATCATTGCCGCACTTGGCGCGCTGTTCTTAGTACCTTTATTTTATAATCTATAAAATTTACGCCAAAAATGACCGCACTTTTGCGGTCATTTCCTATTTTAAAGTGCGGTTGATTTTGCGAATGAATTTGTCCATTTTGCAAAAACCAAACTTTCTTTTTCTCTATCTTCTAAACGTATTTTCTCTCTAAAAATTAATTTTTTTATTATTTTTTAGGTATTTTCATTAAATTTATTAAATCATTCCTTGAGATCCCTCTTAATAAAATGGATAATCATAATATTTCTCAAAAATAAATAGGAACTATAATGAAGAAAGCTATAAAATTAAATTTAATTACACTTGGCCTAATTAATACGATCGGTATGACGATTACACAAGCTCAAGCCGAAGAAACATTAGGACAAATTGATGTAGTGGAAAAAGTTATATCAAACGATAAAAAACCTTTCACTGAAGCCAAAGCCAAAAGTACACGTGAAAATGTCTTTAAGGAAACACAAACCATTGACCAAGTGATTCGAAGTATCCCTGGTGCATTTACTCAACAAGATAAAGGCTCGGGTGTCGTTTCTGTGAATATTCGTGGCGAAAATGGATTAGGTCGTGTCAATACTATGGTTGATGGTGTAACACAGACCTTCTATTCTACAGCCTTAGACTCAGGTCAATCAGGCGGAAGTTCTCAATTTGGTGCGGCAATCGATCCTAATTTTATTGCAGGTGTAGATGTTAATAAAAGCAACTTTTCAGGAGCAAGCGGTATAAATGCGTTAGCAGGCAGTGCTAATTTTAGAACATTAGGCGTTAATGATGTTATTACCGATGACAAACCATTTGGCATTATTCTGAAAGGAATGACAGGGAGTAATGCCACTAAATCCAATTTTATGACAATGGCTGCTGGCAGAAAATGGCTTGATAATGGTGGCTATGTAGGCGTGGTGTATGGTTATAGCCAACGTGAAGTATCTCAAGATTACCGTATCGGTGGCGGAGAACGATTAGCATCATTAGGGCAGGATATTCTCGCGAAAGAAAAAGAAGCTTATTTTCGTAATGCGGGTTATATTTTAAATCCTGAAGGGCAATGGACACCTGATTTAAGCAAAAAACATTGGTCTTGTAACAAACCAGATTATCAGAAAAATGGTGATTGTAGTTATTATCGTATTGGATCTGCTGCAAAGACTAGAAGAGAAATTCTACAAGAATTATTAACAAATGGAAAAAAACCTAAGGATATTGAAAAGCTCCAAAAAGGTAATGATGGAATTGAAGAAACTGACAAATCATTTGAACGTAATAAAGATCAATATAGTGTTGCACCGATTGAGCCGGGTAGTTTGCAATCTCGTTCTCGTAGCCATTTATTAAAATTTGAATATGGCGATGATCACCAAAATTTAGGGGCGCAATTACGCACGTTGGATAATAAAATTGGTTCTCGCAAAATTGAAAACCGTAATTACCAAGTCAATTATAACTTCAATAATAACAGCTATCTTGATCTTAATTTAATGGCTGCACATAACATTGGTAAAACCATTTATCCTAAGGGTGGATTTTTTGCTGGCTGGCAAGTGGCAGACAAACTTATTACCAAAAATGTCGCAAATATTGTTGATATAAATAACAGCCATACTTTCTTGTTGCCAAAAGAAATTGATTTAAAAACCACATTAGGTTTTAACTATTTTACCAATGAATACAGTAAAAACCGTTTTCCAGAAGAATTAAGTTTGTTTTATAACGATGCTTCACACGATCAAGGTAACTACAGCCATTTAGGACGATTTAAAGGTACCCGAAGTTTACTACCCCAACGTTCAGTGATTTTACAACCTTCTGGCAAGCAAAAATTTAAAACGGTCTATTTTGATACCGCACTTTCTAAAGGCATTTATCATTTAAATTACAGCGTGAATTTTACCCATTATGCCTTTAATGGTGAGTATGTTGGATATGAAAATGGAGCGGAACCGATTTTGCATAAATCAGGTCATAAAAAGGCATTCAATCATTCTGCTACATTAAGTGCAGAACTAAGCGATTATTTTATGCCATTTTTCACTTATTCACGCACACACAGAATGCCGAATATTCAAGAGATGTTTTTCTCTCAAGTGTCTGATGTAGGGGTAAACACGGCATTAAAACCTGAACAATCTGACACCTATCAATTAGGCTTTAATACTTATAAAAAAGGTCTATTCACTCAAGACGATGTGCTAGGCATCAAATTAGTGGGTTATCGTAGCTTTATTAAAAACTATATCCATAATGTTTACGGTGTTTGGTGGAGAAATGGCGTTGTACCTACGTGGGCAAGCAGTAATGGTTTTCGCTTTAATATCGCACATCAAAATTATCAACCTATCGTGAAAAAAAGCGGTGCTGAGTTAGAGCTTAATTATGATATGGGACGTTTTTTTGCGAATGTCTCTTACGCTTATCAACGTACTAATCAGCCAACCAATTATGCCGATGCCAGCCCACGTCCGAATAATGCTTCAAAAGAAGATATTTTGAAACAAGGTTATGGCTTATCTCGTGTTTCAATGCTACCAAAAGACTACGGCAGATTAGAGCTTGGTACACGTTGGTTTGATAAAAAATTAACTTTGGGTATGGCAGCTCGTTATTATGGAAAAAGTAAACGTGCGACAATTGAAGAAGAATATATCAATGGCTCTCGCTATGAAAAATATACTTTAGGTCAAAGAACTTACTATGCCGTGAAAAAAACAGAAGAGATTAAAAAACAACCGATTATTTTAGATTTACACGTCAGCTATGAACCAATCAAAGATTTGATTATTAAAGCGGAAGTACAAAATCTATTAGATAAACGTTATGTTGATCCATTAGATGCTGGAAATGACGCGGCTTCGCAACGTTATTATTCAAGTTTAAATAATTCTATCGAATGTGCGGCAGATCCTTCTGCTTGTAGCGGTGGTTCAGATAAAACCGTGCTTTATAACTTTGCACGTGGAAGAACTTATATTCTGAGTTTAAACTATAAATTCTAATAGGTTCATATAAAAAGGCATAGCTAATAAGCTATGCCTTTAATTTTAGAATTTATTATCTTATTAAAAGATTATTACTACAGTCTGTCAATCATCCCCAACACTAACGCCGAAGACTGCTTCGCCGCTAATGGTAAAAACTCTTCAAAAGACATACTTGCTTTGCCATCGCCGCCATCAGAAATTGCTCGAACCACCACAAAAGGCACATTAAACGCATAGCAAACTTGTGCAATCGCTGTGGCTTCCATTTCAACCCCCGTCACATTCGGGAAGTCTGCTTTTATTTGTGCAATTTTGTCTTCACTATTAATAAAACTATCGCCAGAGCAAATTAAGCCACGTTTTACTGATTGCCCTTGCTTTTCTGCAATTTCTTGAGCGAGATCTGCTAATTTTTTATCTGATAAAAATGCCGCAGGATTAGCAGGCAATTGCCCTTTTTCATAGCCAAAAGCGGTCACATCCGCATCGTGATAGCGTGTTTCATCAGAAATCACAATATCCCCCACTTTCAAGCCTTTTGCTACCCCACCTGCAGAGCCAGTATTGATTACAAAATCTGGCTTGGCTAATTGCAATAATGCCGTCGTGCCAATTGCAGCTGCCACTTTGCCAATGCCTGATTGTAATAATACAACATCTTTACCGTTAATTTTGCCTTCAAAAATGACCGCACTTGCTACGCAAGTTTCCGTTCTCTCTGTCATTAAATTTTTTAAAATTTCCACTTCTTGCGCCATTGCGCCAACAATTCCGATTTTCATTGTTTTTGTTCCTGCTCTATTTTATTTACCAAAAAATCTAACACTGCAACGCTATAATCATCGTTATAAAGCGTACTCGCAGTGAGTACATATTTTCCCCCAATAACAACGTAAGGATAGGTAAACACACCATATTCTTCCGTCAATTCAATCGCATCTTGAATTTGTTCTTTTACGCTTTGTGAATTTTCAGTTTGAATAAATAACTGTTTATCTAGCCCTTGTTCTTCCGCCCATTGCTGAATTTTATTTGATGTAGACAATTCTGTATAACGGGATTTTTCTGAAGTTTCAAATAATAAAACATTAGATAATTCCACCGCACTTAATGCTTGCAAAGTATAAAAAATGCGTGCGCTAAACTGGCTATCGGCAGTTGCAATAGGATATTGTTCCAACACAACTTTATGTGTGCGTATTTGGCTATAAAGTTCTAAAATATCCTGCGCTGAAGAACATACTCGACAATCATAATCAAAAAAGAATTGAATCCGTATTTTTTTATCGGCTCGAGACGCTTGTTCAATAGGTTCTTGATAAGAAAAATAATCGCGCCCATCTTCAAAATAAATGGTGTCCCGTGATGGCAAGTACGGAGAATTTTGTACTGAAAATTCTTTCTGATTGACTTCTGCTAAAACAAACGACGATAAAAAAAGCAAACAAAATGCCAACAGCCCTTTTAATTTCATTCTATCACTCATCTATAGGCTCAATATAATCTACCAATAATTGTAGGCTACGATTGCCACGAAATTCGTTAATATCTAATTTATAGGCTAAACGAGCCTGTTTAATTGAAAGATCAGGATACAATCTTGTATCAATATTAAACGCAATCGCATCTAATAAAACCCCACCTTGTTTCGGTTCTAGCAACATTTTTAGATGATTTTTATTTTGCCCAATCGCACGCTGATCCAAAATTTTAAATTCGCCATCAAAGCAAGGCTCAGGAAACCCTTGTCCCCAAGTGCCTACCGATTTTATCAACTCTGCCGTTTCAAGATTAAATTCATTTGAATTCAGTTCGCCATCTGTCCAAATTATGCTTTGCATATGTTCTTCATCAAACCAATCGGCAACGGTTTGATTAAAAATATGTTGGAAATCCGCAAAATGTTCTTCGCGAATACTCAAGCCTGCCGCCATTGCGTGTCCGCCAAATTTTAAAATCATATTAGGATGTTGCGAATGAATACGCTCTAAAACATCACGCATATGTAACCCCTCAATAGAACGCGCGGAACCTTTCAAAATTCCCTCACTATCTTGTGCAAAGGCAATCACTGGACGATGATATTGATCCTTAATCCTTGATGACACAATGCCTAATACGCCTTGATGCCAATCAGGTTGATAAAGCGTAATACCATAGGGTAACTCTTTAAAAAGTGCGGTAAGATTTTGACAAATTTTTATTGCCTCAAGCTTCATACCTGCTTCAATTTCTTTACGCGTTTGATTGAGTTCGTCGAGATCTAAAGCTAATTCTCTGGCTTTTGACATTTCGTTCGCCAGCAAAAGCTCCACCCCAATCGACATATTATCTAAACGCCCTGCCGCATTTAAACGAGGCCCGATACAAAAACCGAGATCACTTGAAGTAAACTGCTCTACATTACGGTTAGCCACTTCTGCCAACGCAATAATACCAAGACGGCAGTGTCTAGCACGAATCCGCATTAAACCTTGATAAGCAAGGATACGATTATTTTGATCTAAAGGCACAACATCAGCTATAGTGCCAAGTGCCACTAGATCAAGCAAGTCAGTAAAATTAGGTTGTGTTTCTGCCGTAAAAATACCGAGTTCACGAAATTTTGCTCGTACGGCTAACATCAAATAAAATGCCACACCCACACCTGCCAAGGATTTTGAAGGGAAATGACACTGACTTAAATTAGGATTAACAATCGCATCGGCTGGCGGCAAAGTTTCGGGGGGTAAATGATGATCCGTGACTAAAACTCGAATGCCTTTTTCTTTCAAAAATGCCACACCGTCAAAAGATGAAACGCCGTTATCCACCGTCATTAAAAGCTGAACGCCCTTTTCAATTGCCATTTCAGCCACGGGAATACTCAAACCATAACCTTGTTCAAATCGATTTGGCACAAGGTAATCCACATCAGAAAAGCCAAGTTGTCTTAAAGCCAGCACACTCAATGCTGTGCTGGTTGCACCATCAGCATCAAAATCCCCAACAATCACAATTTTTTGCTGTTGTTGATAGGCTTCCACTAATAAATTTACAGCTTGCTCAATGCCATATAATTGATTTGGATTGAGCATTGATTTCAAAGTGCGGTCTAATTCTTTAGTGTTTTGAATATGACGAGCACGATAAAGGCGATCTAATAACGGATGGGTTGAAACAGAATTTCCAACTGGAATTTCACGGCGTTTGATAAGTTTTTTCACTGGATATTAATTCATACCTAAAAGCAAAAAGCTGTTGAAATCAACAGCTCTTTTATCTATACTTTTTCCTGTCGGTCAGGGCTTTTAACCCTGAATGCTGACAGGGGTTAAAAGCCCTACTGACCATTAGTCTAACTATTGTGTCAGCTAAGGATTTTAATGATGCCTAAATTATGTATTTATATCATAATTTTTGTGTTGTTAATGCTTTTAAGCTCCCCAGCATATTAAGCATACCGACTATTAAAACACAAGGGGTAGGCAACTGCCCCTTGTTTTTCATTATAAAATTATTGTGCTGTTTCTTCAAGTGCTCTTAATAAATCAGCTGGTTTTAAATAACCGCCAATAAGCTCACCAGTTGAGGTAACAATACTTGGTGTTCCTCGTACACCAAATTGAATACCTAATTCATAATGTTTTTTCACGATATTTGGCGTTTTAACTTCTTTTGGTAAATTGCCTTTTTCTGCTTCATTTAAAGCAAAAACGGGATCTTTCGCCGTCCAAATCGCTTCCATTTGTTTCGCCGTTTGATTATTCATACCTACGCGAGGGAAAGCTAAGTAACGCACAGTAATACCAAGATCGTTATATTCTTTTAATTGCTGATGTAACAAATGGCAATAATGGCAGGTAATATCCATAAATACTGTTACTACGTGTTTTTCATTTTTCGCAGGATAAACAATCATCTCATCTTTATAAGAATTAAGTTTATCCACTAAAATTTTACCTGCGACATCAATAGGGCCATTATTTGTGAGTTCATAAAGTTTACCTTCAAAAAGATATTTTCCATCTTCGCTCACATAGAGTATACCTTGATCCGTGACAGCCGTTCTAATGCCTGAAATCGGCGAAGATTTAATAGCAATATTTGATACATTAAAAGACTGTAATTTGCGTTTAATTGCCGCATCATCTGCCATTGCATTAGCCGCAGCCACGCACAAAAGTGCGGTAAAAATTTTCTTCATTTTTTGTTCCTAAATTTACTTGAGTAAGAAAGCCTAAAATTATAGAGAGATTGCTAATTTCTGCAAGGTCAAACTATCCAAAAATCAGAAAATAGCATATAATTCCACACTTTATCACACAGTGAATTTATTATGTTTGAAATCAATCCTGTAAAAAATAAAATCATCGATTTATCTGACCGCACTTCGGTGCTTCGGGGGTATCTTTGACTTTGATGCCAAAGTTGAGCGTTTAGAAGAAGTCAATGCCGAATTAGAACAACCAGATGTTTGGAATGATCCAGATAAAGCCCAAACGCTTGGTAAAGAACGGGTTTCTTTAGAACAAGTTGTAAATACCATCAAAAATTTAGAACAAGGCTTAGAAGATGTTGATGGCTTGTTAGAACTCGCCATCGAAGCAGAAGACGAAGACACCTTCAATGAAGCGGTCGCTGAATTAGATGAACTCGAACAACAACTCGAAAAATTAGAGTTCCGTCGAATGTTTAGTGGCGAACATGATGCTTGCGATTGCTATGTGGACTTACAAGCTGGCTCTGGCGGTACGGAAGCTCAAGATTGGACAGAAATGTTGCTGCGTATGTATCTTCGTTGGGCAGAAAGCAAAGGCTTTAAAACAGAACTGATGGAAGTCTCTGACGGCGATGTAGCAGGATTAAAATCAGCAACCATTAAAGTGAGCGGTGAATATGCCTTTGGTTGGTTACGAACAGAAACGGGCATTCATCGTTTAGTGCGTAAAAGTCCATTTGATTCCAATAACCGTCGTCACACATCATTCAGTGCAGCATTTGTCTATCCTGAAATTGATGACGATATTGATATTGAAATCAATCCTGCTGATTTACGTATTGATGTTTATCGTGCATCAGGGGCAGGTGGTCAGCACGTAAACAAAACTGAAAGTGCGGTGCGAATTACCCATATGCCAAGTGGCATTGTAGTGCAATGTCAAAACGACCGTTCACAGCACAAAAACAAAGATCAAGCGATGAAACAATTAAAAGCGAAATTGTATGAGCTTGAGTTACAGAAGAAAAATGCGGATAAGCAAGCAATGGAAGATAATAAATCGGACATTGGTTGGGGAAGCCAAATTCGCTCTTACGTATTAGACGATTCACGCATTAAAGATTTACGTACTGGCGTAGAAAACCGTAATACGCAAGCCGTATTAGACGGGGATTTAGATCGATTTATTGAAGCGAGTTTGAAAGCAGGCTTGTAAAAATTTCTTGCCTTCCCCTGTTTACGGGGGAAGGTGGCACGAAGCGACGGAAGGGGGCTTTCGATAATATATTTCCTTTAGTCTTCAACAGCTCCTAAAGTAAACAAAGAAAATAAAAATTTCTTATTAATTTATAAAAAAGGTAAACAATATGTCAGAACAAGAAGTTAAAGAATTAGATCTCAATGGCGAAATGCTCGTTCGTCGTGAAAAATTAGCCGCATTACGTGCAAAAGGTAATGCCTTTCCAAACAAGTTTCGTCGTGATGCGCTCGCACAAGATTTGCACAATCAATATGATGCAGAAGATGGGGAAATCTTAAAAGAGAAAGGCATTGAAGTACAAGTTGCTGGGCGTATTATGACTCGCCGTGCAATGGGTAAAGCAACTTTTATCACTATTCAAGATATGAGCGGTAAAATCCAGCTTTATGTTGCACGCGATAATTTGCCTGAAGGTGTTTATAAAGATGACGTTGGTACTTGGGATTTAGGCGACATCATTGGCGTTAAAGGCACTTTATTTAAAACAAAAACCGATGAACTCACTGTAAAAACCACTGAAGTTCAACTTTTAACTAAAGCACTTCGCCCATTACCAGATAAATTCCACGGTTTAACCGACCAAGAAGTTCGTTATCGCCAACGTTATTTAGATTTAATTTCTAACGAAGAATCTCGCCGCACTTTTATTATTCGTTCTAAAGTTGTCGCGGGTATTCGTGAATATTTCATTTCTAAAGGCTTTATGGAAGTGGAAACGCCAATGTTACAAGTTATTCCAGGCGGTGCATCTGCGCGTCCTTTCGTAACTCATCACAATGCATTAGATGTGGATATGTATTTACGTATCGCACCTGAACTTTATTTAAAACGCTTAGTAGTGGGTGGCTTTGAACGAGTATTTGAATTAAACCGTAACTTCCGTAATGAAGGGGTTTCTGTTCGTCATAATCCAGAATTTACTATGCTTGAATACTATCAAGCCTATGCAGATTACCACGATTTAATGGATAACACCGAAGAACTTCTTCGTAAATTAGCGATTGATATTCTTGGTACAACCATTGTGAAATACGGTGATTTAGAATTTGACTTCGGCAAACCATTTGAGCGTATTACATTACACGATGCAACGGTTAAATATGGTGCTGACAAAGGTATCGTAAAAGAAGATTTATATGATTTTGATCGTGCAAAAGCCACGGCTGAACGCTTAGGTATTGAAGTACAAAAATCTTGGGGTTTAGGCAGCATTGTCAATGCAATTTTTGAAGAAGTGGCTGAACATCACTTAATTCAACCAACATTCTTAATGGCTCATCCTGCGGAAATTTCGCCACTTGCACGTCGTAATGATGAAAACCCTGAAGTGACTGACCGTTTTGAATTATTCATCGGCGGACGTGAAATCGGTAATGGTTTCTCAGAATTAAATGACGCGGAAGATCAAAATGAACGTTTTGATGCACAAGTGGCTGCGAAAGAAGCGGGCGATGATGAAGCGATGTTTAAAGATGAAGACTTTGTTGTTGCACTAGAACACGGCTTACCTCCAACAGCTGGGGAAGGTTTAGGTATCGACCGTCTAGCGATGCTTTATGCAAATGCACCATCCATTCGTGATGTGATCTTGTTCCCTGCAATGCGTCAGAAATAATAAAGATACAAACAAAAGCCACCAAATGGTGGCTTTTTTATCGAAACATAAAAAAGGGAGCTAACTCCCCCCTTATTTTTTAATGATTAACCATTAATAAATTTTTCGCCTAATTCAATATCTGCATGTAAAGTCGGCAACATATTTTCTAGAGCTTGTTGTTCAAAATTGCTTAATGGGCCAATTGGTAAAATTTCTTCTACACCTTCTTTACCTAAACGAACTGGTTGAGAGAAGAAACGAGCATATTTGCCATCACCTTCAACATAAGTACATTCAACCACTGTCTCGCCACTTAATCCTTTTACTAAAGAACGAGCAAAACGTGCTGCAGCCTGTGCCATTGAAAGAGTTGCTGAACCGCCACCCGCTTTTGCATTGACCACTTCTGTACCTGCATTTTGAATACGTTTTGTTAATGGTTCGATTTCATCTTCATTCCACTCAGCATATTGAACTTGAGAAAGTAATGGAAGAATAGTCACTCCAGAGTGACCACCAATAACAGGAACGCTTGTACGAGAAACATTTAAACCTTTTAATTCAGCCACAAAGGTTTCAGAACGTAACACATCTAAAGTTGTCACACCAAATAATTTGCGTTTGTCGTAAACACCTGCTTTTTTCAACACTTCAGCCGCAATCGCAACGGTAGTATTTACTGGGTTAGTGATGATACCAACACAGGCTTTCGGGCAAGTAACCGCGACTTTTTCAATTAAACCACGCACGATACCTGCATTAATATTGAATAAATCTGAACGATCCATACCAGGTTTACGTGCAACACCAGCAGAAATTAATACAACATCCGCACCTTCAAGTGCTGGAGTTGGATCTTCACCAGAAAAACCTTTCACATTCACTGCCGTTGGAATATGGCTCACATCCACTGCAACACCTGGGGTAACAGGGGCAATATCATATAATGCTAAATCTGAGCCTGCTGGCAACTGAAGTTTTAGTAATAACGCTAATGCTTGACCAATACCACCTGCGGCACCTAATACAGCAACTTTCATAAATACTCCTTATATGTTAGTTAATTTAAAACAGACTGATTTTAAAATGTTCATCTTACAATTACAAATAGAGAAATATCATTCTATGATCTAGTTCACATTTCTGAGATAAATATTTTCTTCTCTTTGTTCTTATTCATATTTCAGTTGATGAAAGTGAATTTTTATGCAATTCTTATGCAAATTTTGACTATTGAAAAATAAAGATGACTGAGAATTTAACTCGCGCTTTTAAAGAATTACTCAACCAAGAACGCTTTGGTTCTCAAAGTGAAATTGTCGATGCCTTAAAAAAACAAGGCTTTACTGGTATTAATCAATCAAAAATATCAAGAATGCTCAGCAAATTTGGCGCGGTTCGCACCCGTAATACCAAAATGGAAATGGTCTATTGCTTACCAAATGAATTAAGTGTTCCCAATACCAGTAGTCCATTAAAAAATCTTGTCTTAGATGTTGATCACAATGCGATGTTAATCATAATAAAAACGACGCCCGGTGCTGCTCAATTAATTGCACGATTACTTGATTCCATTGGAAAATCAGAAGGCATTTTAGGTACTATCGCAGGCGATGATACTATTTTTGTCACGCCCACAAACAATAAACCTATCGACGAATTATTGCAAAATATCCAACGTTTATTTGAAAACACATTGTAATGAATATTCTATTAACGGGAGGAACAGGACTTATCGGCAAAGCACTTGTCGAACAACTCTGTTTACGCAATGAACAAGTGACGATCTTAACGCGCTCAAGTTCGCTGCACACTCTCTCAAAGCACAAAAACATCAAATTTATTACCGCACTTTCCCAACTTAATTCACAAGAACAGTTTGATGCCATCATCAATCTTGCTGGCGAGCCAATTTTTCATAAAGTTTGGTCGAAAAACCAGAAATCTATTTTACGAGAAAGTCGTTTAAGCCTCACTACTCAACTGGTTGAATTCATCAATCAGTATCAGCAACACCCTATTTTTATATCAGGTTCAGCAACAGGAATTTACGGCGATCAAGACGAACAAAAAATTACCGAAACAAGCAAAACAGCAAAAACCTTTACTGCACAATTATGCCAAGATTGGGAAAATATTGCGCAACAAGCACATGCTAGAGTTTGTTTGATTCGAACAGGCATGGTATTTTCTACAAAAGGTGGCGCACTTGCTAAAATGTTGCCTTTATACAAATGGGGACTTGGCGGTAAACTGGGCAAGGGAGAGCAATATTTCCCTTGGATTGCTTTGGAAGATATGGTAAACGGCATTTTATTTTTACTCGATCATTCAGAATGCAGAGGGGCGTTTAACTTCGCTGCCCCCAAGTCTATAAAACAGCATAAATTTAACCGCACCTTAGCTCAACTATTAAAACGTCCTGCCTTTGCAACCATTCCAAAATGGCTATTACATTTTATTCTTGGCGAGCGAGCAAATCTATTACTCGAAAGTCAAAATGTTGTACCTGAAAAATTACTTAACGCTGGATTCCAATTTCAATATGCTGATTGCGAAAACTATCTAGAAGACATCCTAAAAAACAAATAAAAAAATCACCGCACTTTTAATACGATGATTTTTATCCCTCTAAATGCCTAGCATTTATTGTTCATTGTAAATTTCAAGATTGGATGCTTGTTTTTCTCGTTTCTTCTTTGCGTTATCATTGCGTTGAGTTGCGATTTTCTCTAAATATTCAGGGCTAATATCGCCTGTAATATATTCGCCTGTGAAAACAGAACAATCAAAACCTTGAATGGCTGGGTTTTCCAATTGAACAGATTCAGTAAGTGCGGTCAGATCTTGGAAAATTAATTTATCTACGCCAATTAATTCTGCAATTTCATCAACATTTCGTCCATAAGCGATCAGTTCATCGCGACTCGGCATATCAATACCATATACATTCGGATAACGAATTTCTGGAGCAGCCGAGGCGAAGTAAATTTTCTTCGCACCAGCTGAGCGAGCCATTTCAACAATTTGCTCAGAGGTTGTGCCACGAACAATAGAATCGTCTACCAATAACACGTTTTTATCTTTAAATTCAGCTTTAATGGTATTCAATTTACGACGAACCGAACTAATACGCTGTGCTTGTCCTGGCATAATAAAGGTACGGCCAACATAGCGATTTTTCACAAATCCTTGGCGATAAGGCTTCCCTAGTACACGAGCTATTTGTAACGCAATATCTGTTGAAGTTTCAGGAACGGGAATCACCACATCAATATTATCAATTTCATCAGCCCATTCTTTTGCAATTTTTTGTCCAAGTTTTTCGCCCATGTGAACACGCGCAGCATAAACAGAGACGCCATCAATCGTTGAATCTGGGCGTGCAAAATAAACATACTCAAAAATACAAGGATTTAACACCGCACTTTCAGCACATTGTTGTGAATAAAGCTCGCCATCAAACGTCACATAAACAGCTTCGCCTGCAGCAATATCACGCACAAATTCGAAACCTACAATATCTAAAGCCACTGTTTCAGAGGCAAACATATAATCAGTTTTGCCATTTTCTTCGCGTTTACCCAGCACCAAAGGACGAATGCCAAAAGGATCACGAAACGCAACCATGCCATGCCCAATAATCATCGCTAAACAAGCATAAGCACCACGAACATCGTTATGAGTTTTACGAACGGCATAGAAAATATCTTGTGGATCGAGGTGATCTTGAGGAATGTGATCGAGATGGTTAGCGAGAATATTAAGAAGAAGTTCGGAATCTGAATTCGTGTTTACATGGCGGCGAGCTGTTTTAAAGACTTTTTCTTTTAACTCCACTGAGTTGGTTAAGTTGCCGTTATGCACCAAAGTGACACCATAGGGAGAATTCACATAAAAAGGCTGAGCCTCTGAGACGCTAGAACTCCCCGCTGTAGGATAGCGAACATGCCCCAATCCAGCATTTCCTTGCAATCGTAGCATATGTTCTTGATGGAACACATCACTGACTAAACCATTAGCTTTACGTAAGCGAAAACGGTTTTCATCATCAACCGTTACAATACCTGCCGCATCTTGTCCACGATGTTGCAAAAGGGTTAATGTTGCATAAATAGATTCATTAACCGGACTTTGGCTAACAATACCGACAATACCACACATTTTGTGTTCCTTATTGATTAAGCGTTGGAGTTAAAAAACTTGAACTCGCCTGAAGTTGTTGAAAGAACCATTCAATAATAAAACCAAAGTGCGGTATTAATTGAGATTCTTTCCACCAATCAGTTTGTTCAAAATTGGTAAAAGTATCCATAAAAAATAACAACGCAGCCACAATCAGCGCACCACGCACTAAACCGAAAGCTGCACCTAATACGCGATCAGTACCGCTTAAACCCGTCTTATCCACTAATTGACTAATCACATAATTTACTATGGCACCCACAATTAAAGTCAGAACAAACAAAATGGCGATTGCAGTTCCATTACGAACATACATTGATTCAATTTGCGTAAGATAAGCAGCAAGATAAGGATAGAACTGACTTGCTACAATAAATGCCACAACCCAGCTACCGAGTGAAAGCACTTCGCGAACAAAACCGCGTAATAAACTAACAAGAATGGAAAAAGCGATAATGCCAATAATAATGTAATCGATCATTAAAAAATCTCTCAATGAAAAACGGCCGTTTAAAACGACCGAGCTATTCTACAAAAATAAAGCCAAAAAGAAAACGTTTGCGTAAACTAAATTTCCTGCCAAAAAGCACGTTCAAATTTACTTTGAGCTTTCTTTAAGACTTCTGCTAAATGTTGGTATGTCGGTTTTTCTTGCACAAAAGGCAAGGGTTCATGTAGTTGTTTTAAGCGTTCGCAAATATCGTAAAACCATACCGCACTTTGATTTTCTAATGGCGTATTGGCACGCTTACCAAGCCAATAAAGACCTTGAAAAGGAATAAGCAAGGCAAAAAGTGCGGTCAAAATTGCAATAGAAAATGCCATCAAATCATTTTTTGCATAAAACTGCTGCCATAGAATTGCAAACACAGCAACAAAAGGCATAAATTTTTGTGCAAAACTCGTGGCTTTCATAATACGGTTTTCAGGGAAAATAATGCCTAACTTCGCCTCCAGCGGCCAAGTATTAAGATAAATTTGTCCCTGTTTTAAAATGGAAAAAAATGCCATAAAAAACACCTCAAAAATTGACCGCACTTATCATACGCTATTTTAAGTCTATTTTTAGTAAAAATAGTTTAATTTTTCAAAAAATACGATAAAGTTTGTATTTTTTCCTTACCGATGAATTTATTTTATTCATCAAAAGGTGTATTCTATGTCTGATTTTTCAAACCATCTTAGATGATGGATTTCTATTAACCTCAATCAAATATAGGGTTCCTATGTCAAAACTTGTTCTTATCCTTAACTGTGGTAGTTCTTCACTCAAATTTGCAATTCTTGATCCAGCAACAGGGGAAGAAAAATTATCTGGCTTAGCCGAAGCATTTTTCTTACCAGAAGCACGTATCAAATGGAAACTCAATGGAGAGAAAGGTAACGCAGATTTAGGCGCAGGTGCAGCGCATACTGAAGCGCTTAATTTTATCGCATCTAACATTCTGAATGATGAGCTTAAAAATTCTATCGCGGCAATTGGTCATCGTATCGTTCACGGTGGCGAAAAATACACTCAATCTGTCATCGTAACAGATGAAGTTGTTAAAGGAATTGAAGATGCTGCACAATTTGCGCCACTTCACAACCCTGCTCACTTAATTGGTATTCGCGAAGCATTCAAGGCATTCCCACACTTAAAAGATAAAAACGTGGTAGTTTTTGATACAGCATTCCACCAAACTATGCCTGAAGAAGCCTTCCTTTATGCCCTTCCATACTCTTTATATAAAGAACACGGCGTACGTCGCTATGGTGCACACGGCACAAGTCACTACTTCGTTTCTCGTGAAGTCGCTGAATATGTAGGCAAACCTGCAGATCAAGTAAATGCTATTATTTGTCACTTAGGTAATGGTGGTTCTGTTTCTGTTGTGCGTAACGGTCAATGTATTGATACTTCAATGGGCTTAACTCCGCTAGAAGGTTTAGTAATGGGTACGCGTTGTGGCGATATTGACCCCGCAATCGTATTCTACCTATACAAAACACTAGGTATGTCTATGGATCAAATCGAAGAGACTTTAGTGAAAAAATCGGGTCTTTTAGGTTTAACTGAAGTAACAAGCGACTGCCGTTATGCTGAAGATAACTACGATGATGAATCTAAACCAGAAACAAGACGTGCTTTAAATGTTTATAGCTATCGTTTAGCGAAATACATTGGTGCTTATATGGCTGTGTTGGGCGATGATCACTTAGATGCAATTGCATTCACTGGTGGTATTGGCGAAAACTCAGCGCACGTTCGTGAATTAGCCTTAAATCACTTAAAATTATTCGGCATTAAAATCGATAACGAACGAAATCTTGCCACACGTTTTGGTAAAGATGGTGTAATCACCACTGATGATTCCGCATTTAAAGCAATTGTTCTTCCAACTAACGAAGAATTGGTTATCGCACAAGATACCGCAAAACTTTGTTTCTAATTTAACAACAAGCTGCCGAATTTTTCGGCAGTTTTTATTTATAAAATATACATATTAAGGTTTAACTATGTCTCGCACGATTATTCTTATCCCTGTAAGTACAGGCGTGGGTTTAACTAGCATTAGTCTTGGATTAATCCACTCTCTCGAACAAAAAGGCACAAAAGTTGCTTTTATGAAACCAGTTTCTCAACCAAGCACTGGCGAAGATAAATTGGATCGCACAACTTCTATTATTCGCACTAGCACTAGCCTTGAAACTGCCGAACCTTTTATGTTAAGCGTGGCAGAATCATTAATTGGTCAAAATCAGTCTGACGTATTGTTAGAAAAAATTGTAGCTAACCACCAACAATTAACCAAAAATAATGACATCGTTGTAGTTGAAGGCTTAATACCCACAAGAAAACACGGTTACGCAAACAGTATCAACTATGAAATTGCACAAGCATTAGATGCGGAAATCGTATTAGTTGCAGCACCTGCAACTGAAACGCCAACCGAATTAAAAGATCGCGTAGAAGCTGCAGCCTCTCTATTTGGTGGTAAAAACAATCCAAATCTTTTAGGTGTTGTTGTAAACAAATTCAATGCACCTGTTGATGAATCAGGTCGTACTCGTCCAGATCTTGCTGAAATTTTTGATTCATTCCAACACAATCATATTAGCGAAACAGAAGTAAACAAGTTATTTGCAGGTAGTGCCATCAAGTTATTAGCTTGTGTGCCTTGGAATGCAAATTTAATCGCGACACGAGCAATTGACTTAGTCAAACATTTAGGTGCATCAATCATTAATGAAGGAGAAATCAATCGCCGTATCCGTGGCATCACTTTCTGTGCAAGAAGTTTATCAAATATGATAGAACATTTCCGCGCAGGTAGCTTATTGGTTGCCTCTGCTGACCGTCCTGATGTAATTGTTGCTGCTTCACTTGCTGCTGCAAACGGTATTGAAATCGGCGGTATTCTATTAACAGGCGGCTACAAAATTGATGCTCAAATTAATAAACTTTGCCGTCCAACTTTTGAAAAAGCGAAATTACCGATCTTCCGTATTGAAGGCAATACTTGGCAAACTGCATTAAGTTTACAAAGTTTTAATCTTGAAGTGCCTGTTGATGACAAAGAACGTATTGAAAATATTAAACAATACATTAGCCAACACTTTAATGCTGACTTTATCAATAATTTAGTTGCAGATTCCAGCCGTTTACCTCGCTTATCCCCACCTGCATTCCGTTTCCAATTAACTGAACTTGCTCGTGCGGCGAAAAAACGTATTGTGCTTCCTGAAGGCGATGAACCTCGTACAATCAAAGCAGCCGTACTTTGTGCAGAACGTGGCATTGCGGAATGTGTGCTTTTAGCAGATCCTGCATCCGTTCAACGAGTTGCAGAAGCACAAGGTGTTAAATTAGGTAAAGGTATTACAATCATCAACCCTGCTGACGTTCGTGAAAACTATGTTGATCGTTTAGTTGAATTACGTAAAGCAAAAGGTATGACCGAAACTGCGGCTCGTGAGCAATTAGAAGACACTGTGGTACTTGGCACAATGATGCTAGAAGCAAATGAGGTAGATGGTTTAGTATCTGGCGCTGTCCACACCACTGCAAACACCATTCGACCACCAATGCAAATCATCAAAACTGCACCGGGTAGTTCGATTGTTTCTTCTATCTTCTTTATGCTATTACCAGATCAAGTGCTTGTTTATGGTGACTGTGCGGTAAACCCAGATCCAACTGCAGAACAACTTGCTGAAATTGCAATTCAATCTGCGGATTCTGCGAAAGCATTTGGTATTGATCCAAAAGTCGCGATGATTTCTTACTCAACAGGTACATCTGGTAGCGGTGCTGATGTAGAAAAAGTGAAAGAAGCAACTCGTATTGCGAAAGAAAAACGCCCTGATTTATTAATCGATGGCCCATTACAATACGATGCGGCTGTGATGGAAGATGTGGCTCGCTCTAAAGCACCAAATTCACCAGTAGCAGGTAAAGCAACAGTATTCGTATTCCCTGACTTAAATACTGGTAACACTACTTACAAAGCAGTACAACGTTCTGCAGATTTAGTGTCTATTGGCCCAATGCTTCAAGGTATGCGCAAACCAGTCAATGACTTATCTCGTGGTGCCTTAGTTGATGATATTGTGTACACAATTGCCTTAACCGCAATTCAAGCGACACAATAGTTCAAGTAAAAATATAAAAGAAAATACCGCACTTTGCCCCAGGCAGTAAAAGTGCGGTATTTTTTTATAACGTTTTTTTACAAATCAACCAAAATCAAAATTGCGGCTTCACCGCCCCACTCCCTTGGTGCTTGATGTAATGCCCGCACTTTAGGATGTTGTACTAGCCAACGTGGAATTTGTTTTTTCAATGTAAAGGTGCCATAGCCCGTCATAATGTTGGCACAATCTACATGCTCATTTTCACAAGCCAGTAAAAGTGCGGCTAATTCTTGCTTAGCTTGTTCACGGGTTAAACCGTGTAAATCTAAAAACAATTCTGGCGAAAAATCTCCACGACGAAGTTGTTTTAATAAATGGGAATCTTCCCCATCACGTAAATATTTCACAACACCATCATTGTCATTCAGTAATGGCTCATATTCATCAGAAAAATAGAACAATGTATCTTCTTTAACTCGTAATTCTTTCAATTCTATTTTTTTCTGATCACGTTTTTGGCGGGGGGCAACAAAAGTATCTTGTTTAATTGGCTTAACGCCTTTGGTTTCCGCTCGGAATAAATCAAATTCGTCTTGCATTTTTTTCTCATTAATTTCAAATTTTGCGTATCATATCATAGTTCTACATTCTCATCTGTGGTATAACTACGCCAAATTTTCATACCTAATTTTATACTAACTTTTCTACTCACTTTTATGGAGAAATGCGATGGAAACCTCACATAACCAAGAATTAGTTGCAACTATCTTGGAAGATAATGTTGCAAACGAACTGCAAACCATCCAAGATTTTCTGCGTTGGACGTATAGCATTCTCAATCGATCTGATGTTTACTTCGGGCAAGGGCACGATAATCCTTGGGATGAAAGCCTGCAACTCGTTTTAAGTAGCTTACATTTACCCATTGATTTACCTACCGAATTATTTAACAGTCGATTAACCCCATCTGAAAAAGAAACCTTAGTTCAACTTGTATTAACCCGAATCGAACAACGTGTACCTGTGGCATATTTAACAAATAGCGCTTGGTTCTGCGGTCACGAATTTTATGTCGATGAACGAACCATTATTCCACGTTCTCCAATTAGTGCTTTAATTCAAGATCGATTTGAAGATTTAATTTCACAAGAACCAAATCATATTCTCGATCTATGCACAGGCAGCGGTTGTATTGCCATTACTTGTGCTTATGCTTTCCCGAATGCGGAAGTAGATGCGGTAGATTTATCGGTTGATGCACTTAATGTCGCGGAGATCAATATTTCACGCCATCAATTAGAGCATCGCGTATTCCCGATTCAATCAAACTTATTTGAAAATATTTTGGGACAAAAATACGATCTTATCGTGACCAATCCACCTTATGTGGATGAAGAAGATCTCGCCGATATGCCAGAAGAATTCCATTTTGAACCAGAGTTAGCCTTAGGTTCTGGCAGTGATGGCTTAAACATTACCAAACAAATTTTAAAACAAGCTCCAGATTACTTAACCGAAAATGGCGTGTTAGTGTGTGAAGTGGGTAATAGTATGATTAGCTTAATTGAGCAATATCCAGATGTACCATTTAAATGGGTAGAACTTAAAAATGGCGGACTAGGCGTATTTGCTATTCAGCGTAAAGATTTAGTGAAATATCACGATCTGTTTTAATCTTTCAAGTGCGGTTAAAATTCTTATTAAATTTCAACCGCACTTCATTTATACATTGTTATCTTGTTTCCAATTCAATGCCTTCAAATAATTTTTTCACTGAATTGTTATCACGCAAACGCTCGGCTTTTTCTACGACACTACGAGTTAAGTGCGGTGAAAAATATTCCATGAAATCGTACATATAATTACGTAAGAACGTGCTATGTTTAAATGCAATATTCGTCATACTCGGGCGGAACAAATGGCTTGCATCAATTAGCACAAGATCCGTATCTAATGCCGTATGTGCCATAGATGCCATAATGCCCACCCCTAAACCCAAGCGCACATAAGTTTTAATAACATCAGCATCGGTAGCCGTAAAAACTATATTTGGTAAAATGCCTGCACTATTAAATGCGTAATCTAAATCAGAAACACCCGTAAAACCAAACGTGTAAGTCACAAGTGGGTATTTGCCTAATTCCTCAATGGTCAGTTCTTTCACTTTGGCAAGCGGATGTTCTGGCGAAATAATCACGGCACGATTCCACCAATAGCATGGAATCTGAACTAAATCATCAAATAAATAAGGTGCTTCAGTGGTAATTGCCAAATCCACTTCACCTGACATTAAAGCATCGTGAATTTGTGTTGGCGAACCTTGATGAATATGCAAGCTCACATCAGGATATTTTTTAGAAAAACGTTCAATCACGCTTGGCAGCATATAACGTGCCTGAGTATTTGTCGTCGCAATACGTAATACACCGTGATTTGGCCGAGTATATTCATCGGCAACGGCACGGATACCTTGCGCTTTAACAAGTAACTCGCGTGCAATTGAGATAATCTTTTTCCCTGCTGGTGTAATTGATTTTATATGTTTGCCATGACGCTCAAAAATTTCTAGACCTAATTCATCTTCTAATAGGCGAACTTGTTTACTGATACCCGGCTGTGATGTGTAAAGTGCATTTGCCGCTTCTGTGACATTCAAATTTTGGTTTACAATCTCAACGATATAACGCAATTGATGCATTTTCATAAAAAAGTCCTTATTTTTTATAACGTTTGTTCATCTCCGAATAACGTTTTACCGCTTTACGAATTTGCCCAGATTTTGGACGACGACTAGCCTGTTTTACATCTAATTTCGTTTCAGTCTCAGCAGGTAATCCCACCAATTCACGTAAATAATTGACGTTTTCAAGATCCATTTCTTCCCAGCCACCACGAGGCAAACCTTTCATCAGTTTGATATTTCCGTAACGAATACGAATCAAGCGGCTAACTTGAATCCCTTGGGATTCCCACAAACGACGAACCTCACGGTTACGTCCTTCCATCAAGGTTACGTCATACCATTGGTTAATACCCACACCGCCTGTAAATTTAATTTCTTTAAAATTAGCAGGACCATCTTCAAGCTGAACGCCTTTACGTAAACGCACTAACATCGCATCATCAACTTGACCAAATACACGCACAGAATATTCACGTTCAACTTCACGGCTTGGGTGCATTAAACGATTTGCTAATTCGCCATCAGTGGTAAAAAGCAATAAACCCGATGTATTAATATCTAAACGCCCCACCGCAATCCAACGAGAGCCTGTTAAACGCGGCAAACGATCAAACACGGTCGCACGCCCTTCTGGGTCGCTACGTGTACAGAGTTCGCCTTCAGGTTTGTAATACATTAATACACGGCAAATTTCTTTTTGTGCGTGGCTAAGATTAATGATTTGACCATCAATACGCACTTTCACACCAGAATGTACGTCAATACGATCGCCCAAAGTCGCAATTTTACCCTCTACGCTCACTCTGCCTGCGGCAATCATCGTTTCAATTTCACGACGAGAGCCTTGTCCAGCACGCGCTAAAACTTTCTGTAATTTTTCGCCCTCTGCTTTCGGTTGATTCGAGGCTCTTACAACAGGTTTCGCTTTTGGCTTCGCTAAAAATTTGTTATCAGAATTAACCGCACTTTTTTTCGTATTTGCTGTTTCTATGCGAGCAGTACGAGATACTGAACGTCTGTCATTTTTAGCTGAAAAATCACGTTTCTTTGCTGAATCTTTGGAAAAGTGCGGTTGTCTTTGAGTTTGTTTTTGACTAAGTTTCATTGTTTTCCTTGAATAATGGAAAGGTCGCTTTCACAAGCGTCTATAAGTTAAATAAAAGGAGCAGTACTTCCACTTCCTTCGCGCAAAATCACTGGCGATTCTTCCGTTAAATCTACCACTGTTGTAGGCTCTTGCCCTAAATATCCACCATGAATAATTAAATCGATTTGGTGCTCCAAACGATCTCGAATTTCCTCAGGATCAGATTGTGTGGTATGTTCTTCACCTGGCAACATTAACGAACAAGATAAAATCGGCTCGCCTAAGGCTGAAAGCAAATCTAAAGCAATTTTATTATCTGGTACGCGTAAACCAATGGTTTTACGTTTTGATGTCATTAAACGGCGAGGTAATTCTTTCGTTGCTGTAAGAATAAAAGTATAACGCCCTGGCGTATTATTTTTAATCAAACGATAAGCGGTATTATTTACCCTTGCATAAGTTGAAAGTTCCGACAAATCGCTACACACCAAGGTAAAATTATGTCCTTCAGGCAATTTACGAATTGCTACAATGCGATCCATTGCGTGTTTATCGCCCATCATACAGCCCAAGGCATATCCCGAATCCGTTGGATACACAATCACACCGCCTTTTTGTAAAATCTCTACGGCTTGATTAATCAAGCGCACTTGTGGATTTTCAGGGTGGATATAGAAAAATTGGCTCATGTGTTTCTTCCTTAAAAAATGTGCGCTGATTATAGCAATTTTGTGCTCACTTTATAATGGCGAGCATATAAAAATAAAGGCGTAGAAAGCCAATCTACGCTTTAGAAAACTAAAGTGCGGTTAATTTTTAGATGATTTTAATAGCTTTCTCAAGACTTCACCAATTTCAGCGAGGCTTTTTACACAGGTCACACCAGCGGCTTCTAACGCTGCAATTTTTTCTACTGCAGTACCTTTTCCGCCGCTAATAATGGCTCCCGCATGCCCCATCCGTTTTCCTTTTGGCGCAGTGATTCCCGCAATATAGGCAACCACTGGTTTGGTGACGTTATCTTTAATGAAGATTGCCGCTTCTTCCTCTGCAGAGCCGCCGATCTCGCCAATCATCACAATGGCTTCTGTTTCGGGATCTTGTTGAAATCTTTCGAGAATATCAATAAAACTAGAACCCGGAATGGGATCACCACCGATACCCACACAAGTCGATTGTCCAAAGCCTTCATCTGTAGTTTGTTTTACCGCTTCATAAGTTAAAGTTCCAGAACGAGAAACAATCCCCACTTTACCTTTTTTATGTATGTGAGCGGGCATAATGCCAATTTTACATTCATCAGGCGTAATCACACCTGGGCAATTTGGCCCAATCATTACTACGCCCGTTTCATTTAATTTCTGTTTCACTTTAAGCATATCCAATGTAGGAATACCCTCAGTAATACAGACAATTAACTGAATCCCTGCATCAATAGCTTCAATTATGGCATCTTTACAAAATGATGCTGGCACATAAATGACTGTTGCTGTTGCCCCCGTATTTTCAACAGCTTCACGAACTGTATTAAATACAGGTAAACCAAGATGAGTGGTTCCACCTTTATTTGGCGATACGCCACCAACTAATTGCGTTCCGTAGGCCAATGCTTGTTCAGAATGAAAAGTCCCTTGTCCACCAGTAAAACCTTGGCAAATCACTTTGGTATTTTTATCAATTAAAATCGCCATTAGTGTTCTCCTTTTGCTGCATTCACGGCTAATTCTGCGACTTGTTGTAAACTCTGTGCGGTAAGAATATTAACGTCACTTTCCACTAAAATTTGGCGACCCATTTCAGCATTCGTTCCTTCTAATCGCACAACCACAGGCACTCTCACGCCCACTTCATTTACTGCAGCAATCACGCCTTCAGCAATCAAATCACAACGAACAATGCCACCAAAAATATTCACTAAAATCACTTTAACGGAAGGATCGGTTAAAATGATTTTGAACGCTTCAGCAACCCGCTCTTGCGTTGCACCTCCACCCACATCAAGAAAATTCGCAGGCTTCCCACCATAGAGTTTCACAATATCCATGGTGCCCATTGCAAGCCCAGCCCCGTTTACCATACAACCAATGTCGCCCTCTAAAGCCACATAGTTTAACTGGAATTTTTCAGCTTCTGCTTCACGGGCATCATTTTGAGTTAAATCTTGCAGTGCCAATAAATCTTTATGGCGAAATAAAGCGTTATCATCGACAGATATTTTGGCATCGAGACAAACCAAATTGCCTTGTTGAGTGAGAACAAGTGGATTGACTTCCACTAAAGATAAATCTTTTTCTAAAAACAAACGAGATAATCCCATAAAAATATCGGTAAACTGTTTGTTTTGCGTACCACTTAACCCTAATTTAAACGCCAATTCACGGCCTTGATAAGGCAATCCTCCAAATAAAGGATCAATCTCGACTTTATGGAGTAAGTGCGGTGAATTTTGCGCGACTTCTTCAATATTCATTCCACCAGCAGGAGAAGCAATAAACACCACTTTTTGAGAGGCACGATCAACAATCGCACTTAAGTAAAATTCTTTATCAATATCGCAAGTTTCTTCAAAATAAATCTGGTTTACTGGCTGACCCAATTTATCCGTTTGAAAAGTGACTAAACGTTGTCCCAGCCATTTTTCTGCAAAAGATCTCGCTTCCTCTACATCTTGCACTAATTTAACGCCACCCGCTTTACCACGCCCACCAGCATGAACTTGGCATTTCGCTGCCCACTTATCGCCAGAAAGTTGAGCCAGTACCAAATCGACATCCTCAACAGATTGACAGATTGCCCCATTTTTTACGGGTAATCCATAATGCTCAAATAGTTGTTTTGCTTGGTATTCGTGTAAATTCATTCGCGACGTCCTTTTTGGTTATGAAAACAGTTCACTCAAGGTTTTAATGCTATATGAACCGTGATTTCTTCACGATCGTGATATAAATGTTTTGCTTGGATATCAAAATTTAAATTCTGCTCAGCCAACATAACAGCCAAGTTTTCTAAACATAATATCACTTCTTGATAACGTTTTTTCATGGGTAATTTTAAATTGAAGATGGTTTCTCGGCACCAACCATTCAACAACCATTTACCAATCAATAAAGAAATACGACTTGGTTGCTCCACCATATCACAGACTAACCAATCTACTTTTTTCCTTTTGGGAGGCTGAAATTTAAAACCATCTTCCGCGCAATGTTCAATGCGCCCCGTATCATGCAAACTCGCCGCCATTTTTCCGTGATCAACAGCATAAACAAATAAACCGCGTTTAACTAATTGATACGTCCAACCACCAGGGCAAGCCCCTAAATCAACGCCAATCATATTTTCATTTAAACGTTTATTCTCTTCTTTACGCGGAATAAAAGTCAAAATAGCTTCTTCTAGTTTTAACGTGGAGCGACTCGGCGCATCTGCAGGAAATTTTAAACGAGGGATTCCCATAAAATGGGAGGAATGATTATCCACATAAGAATATCCCACATAACAGCAATTCGGTTTTACAAAAAAACAATGTAAAAATTGACCGCACTTTTGACTCGCCTTTGCCGAAAGCCAACCTTGTTTTTTCAATGCCTGACGTAAAGGCACGGTAAATTTACGACAAAAAGTGGAAAGCTCCTTCGCTTCATTTGTATCTGCAGTTTCTACAAAAAGCTCGCTAGATTGAGCAAAATTAACTTGTTGTGATAATTCTTCAAACGCCGCCACGATGGGACTAATACGATCAGCGGGATCTAAATCTTCCAATAAATCGGAAATAACCATCATCTGACGAGCAAAAATCAAACGGTTAAAAGGAATGTCTCGCGCAAGGCGATCTGCCTCATCAGGTTGATAACATTCAAAAATGACATAGCCCGAATTATCTTGTACTCGAGCAAAACCAAATACACCTAAATGACTTGCTTGATCGGTAATCTCTGCGGCGACTTCTTTCTCAAAACCTGGGCGACAATATAATGCGAGTTTATTCATTTTCTTCTTGTTTAATTGAGTTAATAATCCACTGACGGAATGCTTGAATTTTTTGGTCATCAAGGCGATCAAGATGATTGACCACATAAAATGATTTTGGATCAGGCAAATTAGTCGGCAACACTGCTTGCAATGATCCATTTTCAATTTCTTGCAAGGCTAATAAGCGATTAGCTAATACAATGCCTTGCCCGTGAATTGCTGCCTGTAACGCCATAAATGTATGGCTAAATAACGGTCCTTGCTGAATATTTAAATCATCTAACTGTAAATGATTTGCCATCGCTTGCCAATTATCACAGGTATGAATGTGAATTAATGTGTGTTTTTTTAAATCTTCAGGCTGAATAATTGGATCTTCTGCTAGCAATTCAGGTGAGGCTAAAATCAATAAATTTTCTTCGCAAAGACGATCTACTTGAAGATTCTGCCAATTTCCCAAACCATAATAAATAGCAAGATCAATTTCTTTATTTAACAAACCTTCATCTTGATCCACGCCTGTTAAACGAACCTCAATTTGCGGATAAAGCTGATTAAATTCACTTAAATGTGGCACTAACCATTGGATACCAAAAGTTTGTGGCACACTAATGTTTAAGTGAGGATCTGCTTTTAACATCAACAATCGCTCTGTTGCTTCATTTAAGCGACGCAGAATTTTATTAATATCAACAAAATAAGCTTTACCAAGCTCCGTTAATTCTAAAGAACGATTCTTTCGCTTAAATAATTCAATCCCTAAAAATTCTTCTAATAATTTAATTTGATGACTAACCGCCGCCTGTGTAACACAAAGCTCATCTGCTGCTTTAGTAAAACTTAAATAACGAGCAGCCGACTCAAAAGATTTTAGTGAATTCAATGGTGGCAAACGTTTATACATAAGTATTTCCATTTATAAAATTTTCGTCTATAATGGACAAGATTTATTTCAAATTAGTTTTTCTAATACCTCAAATAAAAAAACGTCACTTGTCCTTTCCTACCCTTTTCCTTACAATACAACCATACTTAATGATTGGTAATTCCTTACTAGTTAATGAGTTTCAGACTTAAGTATGATGTTGTGTTTGCATATAGTTCGGGAAACCGAACTTGAGTAACAATTTGTTACTCATTTACTTCCTGTATATTATTAAACCGATTTGGTTAAACGCTGCTCTCATTGAGTGGCGTTTTTTTCATCCCGATTTTAGCATAACTATATCGTTATTTCCTGCCCTGTTTCCAAAATTTCATTATTCCTTTTTAGTTGGCTAAAAATTGCATCATTTCGAGAATTTATTATTTAAATCACTTCAGGAATGGTGTAGATTAAGCGAAATTTCATTCAAAAAATAATATTAAGGAAGTAAAATGAAAGACTTAGACTGGAATAACCTTGGTTTTAGTTATATTAAAACAGATTACCGCTTCATCGCTCACTGGAAAGATGGCAAATGGGACGAAGGAAAACTCACTACAGATAGCACATTACATATTCACGAAGGTTCAACCGCTCTTCACTACGGTCAGCAATGTTTTGAAGGCTTAAAGGCGTACCGCTGCAAAGATGGTTCAATCAACTTATTCCGCCCGCAAGCAAATGCAGAGCGTATGCAACGTACCGCAGACCGTCTTTTAATGCCACGCGTACCAACTGAATTATTCGTGCGTGCATGTAAAGAAGTGGTTAACGCTAACCAAGATTGGTTGGGTCCTTACGGTTCTGGTGCAACCTTATACTTACGTCCATTCTTAATTGGCGTGGGCGAAAATATCGGCGTGAAAACGGCACCAGAGTTTATTTTCTCTGTTTTTTGTTGCCCAGTGGGTGCTTACTTCAAAGGTGGTTTGGCTCCATCAAACTTTATCACGACTGATTATGACCGTGCTGCACCAATGGGCACTGGTGGTGTGAAAGTGGGTGGGAACTACGCAGCAAGCTTACTTCCACACGAATTAGCCGCAGAACAAGGTACGCCAGAACGTAAATTTGCGGATGCAATCTATTTAGATCCAAAAACTCACACTAAAATTGAAGAAGTCGGTGCGGCAAACTTCTTTGGGATCACAAAAGACAATAAATTCATCACACCAAAATCAGAATCTATTTTACCAAGTATCACTAAATACTCTCTTTTACATATCGCAAAAGAGCGTTTAGGTATGGAAGCTATTGAAGGCGATGTGTATATCGATCAACTCGATCAATTCGTAGAAGCTGGTGCGTGCGGTACAGCGGCGGTGATTACTCCAGTGGGCGGCATTCAACACAACGGAAAATTCCACGTATTCTATTCAGAAACTGAAGTAGGCCCTGTTACCCGTCGTCTTTATGATGAATTAACAGGCATCCAATTCGGTGATATCGAAGCACCTGAAGGCTGGATTGTGAAAGTAGAATAATTTCTACCAATAGAAAAACGAAAGTGCGGTTAAAAATCAACCGCACTTTTTTATTGATTCAATCCCCATTGGCGAGAATCTTTATCAAATTTAACACCTGAATGCGAACCTTCTGCACCGTTAAAATACACATCCTTATTTGCACAAGCTGAAATAATCAACACGCCTGCGATAATCAACAACCATTTTTTCATAAGTAAACCTTTTTGCTAAATTAAAAACCTGCGAATTGTAGCACAACGACTTCACATCCAACGAAATATTTCACTTGTCTTGCTAAAATAGAACTTCCCCACTAGAATACCCCCGTAGTTCGCAAACCTCCTACAATAAAAAACTAGGTAAAATATGAATATTTTCAATCCAAACCACGATCGTAAAGCGATTGTCATCTTTTCAGGTGGACAAGACTCCACGACTTGTTTATTCCAAGCTATTGCTGAATACGGCAAAGAAAACGTAGAAGCCATTACCTTTCAATATGGGCAGCGTCATGCTATTGAGTTAGAAAAGGCGTGCACCATTGCGCAAGATCTCGGCATTAAACAAACCTTGATTGATACATCTGTTATGAAAGCTATCACGCATAATGCATTAATGGATGAACAAGCGCATATTGAGCAAAAAGAGAATGAATTGCCAAACACTTTTGTTGATGGTCGCAATGCCCTATTTTTACTTTATGCAGCGATTTATGCGAAAGGCCAAGGCATTCAAGATATTATCACTGGCGTATGTGAAACAGATTTCAGCGGTTATCCAGATTGCCGAGATGTGTTTATCAAGTCAATGAATGTCACATTAAATTTAGCTATGGATTATCAATTCAATATCAAAACACCATTAATGTATCTCACTAAAGCCCAAACTTGGCAACTTGCTGATGAATTAGGCGTATTAGATTATGTACAAAAACATACTCACACTTGCTATGAAGGCATCGAAGGTGGATGCGGAAAATGCCCAAGCTGTATTTTACGCAATAAAGGTCTAAAGAAATATTTGACTCAAAAAGGTAGAAAAAATGTTTAAAATTTCCAAAGAATTTAGCTTTGACATGGCACATTTATTAGATGGACATGATGGGAAATGTCAAAATTTACATGGACACACATATAAATTACAAGTTGAAATTTCGGGCGACTTATATAAATCAGGTGCAAAAAAAGCAATGGTCATTGATTTTTCAGATCTAAAGTCTATTGTGAAAAAAGTTATTTTAGATCCGATGGATCACGCCTTTATTTATGATCAAACCAATGAGCGAGAAAGCCAAATTGCCACTCTATTGCAAAAGTTAAACTCAAAAACTTTTGGTGTTCCCTTTAGAACTACGGCAGAAGAAATAGCTCGTTTTATTTTTAATCGTTTAAAACATGATGAACAACTGTCCATATCATCCATTCGTTTATGGGAAACCCCAACTTCATTTTGCGAGTATCAGGAGTAAATGTTGATGGAAAAATATCATGATTTTGAACCGAACTTTAACATAGTCGAAATTTTTGAAAGTCTGCAAGGGGAGGGCTTCAATACGGGAATGCCAAGTGTTTTTGTACGATTTGGTAAATGCAATCTAGACTGTCCTTGGTGTGATACACCTTATAATAATTTTAAACGCTGGTCTGTATCACAAATTCTAGAAAAAGTGCGGTCATTTTCGTCAAAGAATATTATCATCACAGGTGGTGAGCCAACAATTGTACCAAAAATTGAATACTTACTTGAACAATTTAAATCAGATGGCTATTTTCTTGCAATTGAAACCAATGGTCTAAAAGCAATTCCTGCACAAATAGATTATATTGCGACGAGTCCTAAGAGCCTTTATGCTCATAAGTATGAAAAGCGTTGCATTCCATTTGCAAATGAAGTACGTATTGTAATGGACAGTAATATGCCATCATTTTGTGAATTGATCGAGCAAAAAATAAAAGCAAAGAATTACTATCTTTCACCTTGTGAAATTGATGGGAAAATGAATTTACTTGAGACTATCACTTTACTTGGTCAATTGAATCAACGTTCAAATAAACCTAAATGGCAGCTAAGTTTACAAACACATAAATTGATTGGTATTGAGTAATAGAAGGAAATATTATTTTTTGATCAGTATATAATTTAGTATATGACGTTCTCTACTTTAGAGTGATCATAATGAAACTTGGATAGCACACTTCTCCCATTCCTTTGTGCTAACCATTTTTTGGAATTTTGTACCATATCTCACTCTTTCTTATTTGTATTAATTATGAATAACATTGAATTTGAGTAACTTTTTAACCTAAAACTTAATTCGGACAAAATCACCGACTATGCGTAAAATGGCGTGCAAGTAGAAGGAAAAGCAAATGTTTATAAAATCATTACAGGAATCCTAGCAAATCAAGTATTGATTAAGTCATTAAACAACATTCCTATGCTATTATTGTTCATCATGGGTATTTTTGGAAAAATGAGAAACCTTGCATTTTAGGAATGAGAGGTAAACGAATTAAAAGTTTGTTTATAAATAGTATAAAAATAGCTTTCAAAGCATATGGTTTTGATGTTGAGTTTAAGGATATAGGAGAATCCCGCTTAATATTATTCTTAAAATGTTCTACCCTACTTTTGATATACTCACAAATCTTATTGTTTCACAAGATAGATGGGACTATAATAACTGTAAATTTAAACAGATTAAAGATAGTTTATGATGGATATTGCGGAATTACTTGACGGACTCAACGATAAACAACGCGAAGCCGTAGCTGCTCCTCTTGGTAATCACTTAGTGCTAGCTGGTGCAGGCTCGGGCAAAACGCGTGTATTGACGCACCGTATTGCTTGGTTAATTGCGGTCGAAAATATTTCTGAAGGCAGCATTATGGCGGTGACGTTTACCAATAAAGCCGCAGCAGAAATGCGTCATCGTATTCAATCTACCCTTGCCAAACACGCACAACATCAATTAGTTGGTATGTGGATTGGCACCTTCCATAGCATTGCTCATCGTTTGTTGCGAGCTCATCATTTAGATGTGGGATTGCCACAAGATTTCCAAATTTTAGATTCAGAAGATCAACTTCGTTTAATTAAACGATTATTAAAATTACATAATTTTGATGAAAAAGCTTTTCCGCCTAAACAGGCTTGTTGGTACATCAATAACAAAAAAGATGAAGGCTTGCGACCAAATGATATTGAAGATTTTAATGATCGCCAAGAACGTGAATGGATTAAAATTTATCAGATCTATCAAGACACTTGCGATCGCGCAGGGTTGGTCGATTTTGCTGAATTATTAATTCGGGTCTATGAATTATTTGAGAAAAAACCATTAATTTTGCAACGTTATCAACAACGTTTTCAGCATATTTTGGTGGATGAATTTCAAGACACCAATAAAATTCAATATAAGTGGATTAAAATTCTTGCTGGAAAAACAGGCAAAGTCATGATCGTAGGCGATGATGATCAATCTATATACGGTTGGCGTGGTGCGCAAATTGAAAATATCCAAAAATTCTTGAAAGATTTCAAAGCCGAGACAATTCTCCTTGAACAAAACTATCGTTCTACCGCCAATATCCTAAACAGCGCAAATGAATTAATTGCAAACAATAGTGATCGTCTTGGTAAAAATTTATGGACAGAGGGTGAAAAAGGCGATCCTGTGGGCATCTATGCTGCCTTTAATGAATTAGATGAAGCAAAATTTGTCGCTTCACAAATTCAGGATTGGGTAGAACATGGCGGAAAACTTGATGATTGCGCTGTACTTTATCGTAGTAATAGCCAATCACGGGTTATTGAAGAAGCCTTAATTCGTTGTCAAATTCCATATCGTATTTATGGCGGTATGCGTTTCTTCGAACGTCAAGAAATTAAAGATGCGTTAGCCTATCTTCGTTTGATTAATAATCGTCAAGATGATGCGGCTTTTGAGCGTGTAATTAATACGCCAACCCGTGGCATTGGCGACCGCACTTTAGATATATTGCGTAACTTAACACGCGAACGCCAAATTACCTTATGGCAAGCAGTACAAGTCGCAACACAAGAAAATATGTTAGCAGGGCGAGCCTCAACAGCCTTATTACGTTTCCAAGAATTAATTAATTCACTACAACTTGATACCGCAGAAATGCCGCTTTTCGCACAAACTGATTTTGTGATTAAACATTCGGGCTTATATGAAATGTATCAACAAGAAAAAGGCGAAAAAGGCGAAGTGCGTATTGAAAACTTGGAAGAATTAGTTACCGCAACCCGTGAATTTATCAAACCTGATGACGCGGAAGAAATGACCGAACTCACTGCCTTTTTAACGCACGCTTCCTTAGAAGCTGGCGAAGAACAAGCCTCGCCGCATCAATCTTGTGTAGAAATGATGACGTTGCACTCTGCGAAAGGCTTAGAATTTCCTCGTGTATTTATGGTGGGCGTAGAAGAAGGATTATTCCCAAGTTTTCGTTCTTTTGAAGAACCCGGACGTTTAGAAGAAGAGCGTCGTTTAGCTTATGTCGGTATTACTCGTGCGCAGAAAAAACTGACCATCTCTTATGCGGAAAGCCGTCGGTTATATGCCAAAGAAGAACGCCATTTGCCATCACGGTTTATCACAGAATTACCGAGAGAATGTATCCAAGAAATTCGTTTACGAGGGACAGTCACGCGTGCGATGAACCTAGCAAAAGTCGGTTCATTGTCGAATACCAGTGCGGTCGAAAATGAATGGAAAATGGGTCAAAAAGTTAAACACGAAAAATTTGGTTTCGGCACAGTGATTAATGTGGAAGGATCTGAAAATAACACACGTTTACAAATAGCGTTCCAAGCTCAAGGCATTAAATGGTTGATTGCGCATTTGGCAAAATTGGAAAAAGTGCGGTAGAATTCAAGAGTATTATATTTTTTACCGATTAATTTCTTTGAAAAGTGCGGTGAATTTTTACCGCACTTTTATTATCTACGAGTGATGGAATGTTTAAATTTGTATTCAAACGAATCTTAATGGTGATCCCTACTTTTATTGCCATTACTCTTATTACCTTTGCCCTTGTGCATTTTATTCCCGGTGATCCTGTGGAAATTCTGATGGGGGAACGTGGCTTAACGGCAGAAGTACATCAACAAATGATGCACCAATTGGGTTTAGATTTACCTCTTTATCAGCAATATTTCCACTATATTGGCAATGTAATTCAAGGGGATTTCGGTGCATCGTTCCGCACTCAACAACCTGTCCTTACTGAATTTTTTACGCTTTTTCCTGCTACCGCTGAATTAGCTTTTTTTGCGTTATTTTGGTCATTATTAGGTGGAATAATTTTAGGCACGATTGCCGCAGTAAAAAAAGACAGTTGGATTTCTCACACCGTTACAGCTGCCTCGCTCACAGGTTATTCTATGCCGATTTTCTGGTGGGGTTTAATTTTAATTTTATATGTTTCGCCACAACTCGGTTTGCCACAAGGTGGACGTTTAGATAATGAATTTTGGATCGATACACCAACAGGATTTATGCTTATTGATAGCTGGCTTTCTGGTATGCCAGGTGCCTTCGAAAATGCAGTGAAATCCTTAATTCTTCCTGCAATAGTCCTAGGCACCGTTCCTCTCGCCATTATTACGCGTATGACACGATCTGCAATGCTGGAAGTGTTAGGTGAAGATTACATTCGCACGGCTAAAGCAAAAGGTTTAAGCTATACTCGAATTGTTATTGTTCACGCATTGCGTAATGCGTTAATTCCTGTTGTCACTGTGGTGGGATTAATTGTAGGTCAATTGCTTTCTGGTGCAGTTCTCACAGAAACTATTTTCTCTTGGCCGGGGATTGGAAAATGGATTATTGATGCCATTCAAGCCCGTGATTATCCTGTGTTGCAAGGTTCTGTACTGATTATTGCGACGATTATTATTGTGGTAAATTTAACCGTCGATTTACTTTACGGCGTGGTCAATCCGCGTATCCGTCATTAATTGTAGGAGAAATTATGTCTGACACGCCTTTAACTTTCGTGCCAAAAACACCCTTACAAGAATTTTGGTTTTACTTTAAACAAAATCGTGGCGCGCTAATTGGTTTAATTTTTATTTTGATTGTTGCCTTAATCAGCATTCTCGCGCCTTATATTGCACCTTTTGATCCAACAGAACAAAATCGTACCGCACTTTTACTTCCCCCTGCTTGGTATGAGGGCGGTAATCCTGCCTATTTACTCGGCACAGACGATATTGGGCGAGATATTCTTTCGCGTATTATTTATGGAACGCGAATTTCCGTCTTTGCGGGATTTATCATCGTATTACTATCTTGCGCCTTTGGTACCAGCCTTGGCTTGATTTCTGGCTATTATGGCGGCGTGCTAGATACAATTATCATTCGCCTAATTGATATTATGCTCGCAATTCCAAACTTACTTTTGACGATTGTAGTCGTCTCTATTTTAGAGCCATCACTCGCCAATGCCACTTTAGCGATCGCCGTGGTATCGATTCCTAGCTATGTGCGTTTAACTCGAGCAGCGATGATGAATGAAAAAAATCGTGATTATGTGACTTCATCTAAAGTGGCAGGGGCAGGTATTTTACGCCTCATGTTTATTGTGATTTTACCAAACTGTTTAGCCCCTTTAATTGTGCAAATGACTATGGGAATATCCAATGCTATCTTAGAACTCGCGACACTTGGTTTCTTAGGCATTGGTGCAAAACCACCAACACCTGAACTTGGCACAATGCTTTCCGAAGCACGTGGTTTTATGCAAGCGGCAAACTGGTTGGTTACAATTCCTGGCTTAGTGATTTTATCTTTGGTACTTGCTTTCAACTTAATGGGCGATGGCTTGCGTGATGCCCTTGATCCAAAACTCAAACAATAGGAAAACAGAATGGCATTATTAGACGTAAAAGAACTTTCTGTTCACTTTGGCGATAAAAAAACGCCATTTAAAGCAGTGGATCGCATTAGCTATCAAGTCGCACAAGGCGAAGTGCTTGGCATTGTAGGAGAATCAGGCTCAGGTAAATCTGTGAGTTCTCTCGCAATTATGGGATTAATTGATCATCCTGGACGTGTATCTGCTGAATCCTTGCAATTTGAAAATACTGATTTACTCACTTTAGAGAGTAAAGCTAAACGTCAGCTTATTGGTGCTGATGTTGCAATGATTTTCCAAGATCCGATGACAAGTTTGAATCCTGCTTATACTGTGGGCTTCCAAATTATGGAAGCGTTAAAAACTCACGAAGGCGGCACAAAAAAGGCGAGAAAAGACCGCACTTTAGAGCTTTTAAAATTGGTCGGTATTCCTGATCCTGAATCTCGGATTGATGTTTATCCCCATCAGCTGTCTGGTGGAATGAGCCAGCGCGTGATGATTGCGATGGCAATTGCTTGCAGACCTAAATTATTGATTGCTGACGAACCAACCACGGCATTGGACGTGACTATCCAAGCTCAAATTATGGAACTCTTACTTGAATTGCAAAAGAAAGAATGTATGTCCCTAATTTTGATTACTCACGATCTAGCACTTGTGGCTGAAGCGGCAGAGCGAATTATCGTGATGTATGCTGGACAAATCGTTGAAGAAGGCACCGCAAAAGATATTTTCCGCGAACCAAAACATCCTTACACACAAGCCTTGTTACGTTCATTACCTGAATTTGCAGAGGGAAAATCTCGCTTAGAATCATTACAAGGGGTCGTCCCTGGAAAATACGATCGCCCAACAGGCTGTTTATTAAATCCTCGCTGCCCTTATGCCACCGAATATTGTCGCCAAGTTGAACCTCAATTGCATCATATCGGTTCGCGTAAAGTAAAATGCCATACTCCGCTGAACGAGCAAGGCAATCCAGTTGAATATCAAGGAGCTTAATAATGACGAATGAAGTAAAAGAAAATACGCCATTATTAAATGCCATTGGCTTAAAAAAATATTACCCTGTAAAAAAAGGCTTGTTTGCAAAACCACAGCAAGTAAAAGCGTTGGATGGTGTCTCTTTTCAGCTTGAACGAGGTAAAACTTTAGCAGTCGTGGGTGAATCAGGTTGTGGAAAATCAACGCTAGGTCGTTTATTGACAATGATTGAAGAACCAACCAAAGGCGAACTTTATTACAAAGGGCATAATTTTTTAGAAAATGATTCTGAAACAAAAGCACTACGTCGTAAAAAAATTCAAATAGTTTTTCAAAATCCTTACGCATCGTTAAATCCACGCAAAAAGATTGGTTCAATTTTGGAAGAACCATTAATCATCAATACAAAACTTTCCGCCAAAGAACGGCGAGAAAAAGTTTTATCGATGATGGAAAAAGTGGGCTTGCGCGCTGAATTTTATGATCGTTATCCCCACATGTTCTCAGGCGGACAACGCCAACGTATTGCCATCGCTCGTGGTTTAATGTTAGATCCCGATGTCGTTGTTGCCGATGAGCCTGTTTCTGCATTGGATGTTTCCGTGCGTGCACAAGTACTGAATTTAATGATGGATTTACAAGATGAATTAGGCTTGTCTTACGTGTTCATTTCACACGATCTTTCTGTGGTAGAACATATCGCTGATGAAGTGATGGTAATGTATCTAGGTCGTTGTATTGAAAAAGGGACGACAGAGCAGATTTTTTCTAATCCTCAGCATCCTTATACCAAAGCGTTACTTTCAGCGACACCACGTTTGTCGCCAAACTTGCGCCGTGAACGCATAAAACTGACAGGCGAATTGCCAAGCCCAATTAATCCGCCAAAAGGCTGTGCATTTAATCCTCGTTGTTGGAAAGCGACAGAAAAATGTCGTGAAAATCAACCGCACTTGGAACAATATACTGATGGAAAATTAATCGCTTGTTTCCATATTGATTAAATTCATTTTGTCAGATTTATAAATAGGCTCATTTTTTCTCTCGCCAATAGGTTGCAAATCGAGGTTTTCCACTATTCGTAATGCCTCGATATTTATAAGTAATCACAGATCCTATCGGAGGGGGATTTTCTCGTTCGTTTAAATTAAAACCCGAACCAATTTTAAATTCTCCCCGATGATTTTTACAAGTTAAAGCACCCATCACATTTTCAAATTGTCCTTTGCCTTTATGGTGTGCAATAACCGTACATTCTTCATCTCGTGCTGTTTTCAATTTTAAAATTTGTGAGCTTCGCTTACGTTCATAAGGTGCATTAGGGTTACGTACAACAACGCCCTCGCCTTGCAAATTTTCGACTTGTGCAAGAAATTGATATAAATGGGTTTTATCTTTAACAGGAATTTGCTCAATAATTTCAATATAAGTTGTAGGATATTCAAGTAAATAGGCTTTCAATTTAGCTAAACGCTCAAATAAATTGCCCTCTGCATCAGGCACATCAAAAACATACAATTTAAGTTTTGCCCAACCATCGCCTTTAAAAGATTTTGTGATGGATGAAATTTCCTCAAAATGATTTCGCTCACTAAATAATTCGCCATCAATCGCAAAAGGCGGAAAATCCTTAATGAAATAAGCTGGCGGCGATAAAGGTTGCCCTTGTCGGGTTAATAATTGCTTTCCATTCCAATAACCGCGTACGCCATCTAACTTTTCAGACATCACCCAACCCTCTATGGGTTGATTATTGTAGGTATGAAGAAGCATTAAATCTGAGTTAGCAAAAGCAAAAGAACTAGCAAAGAAAAGTAACAAAGTGCGGTAAAATTTCATTGTGTTTTTGAAAATTAAGGGCTAAGAATTTACGTAAGATAAACATATCTTGAAAAATCCCCAACTACTCAAACTTATTTTTTCGATCTAAATCGCAAAAAATCATTATTTCATCGAAAAAAGATGAATTTTTATTTAGGCTAGCGAAGAATCTTCATCTGCTATACAATGCCATCGCGATTTTATTCCCAACAAGGAGCAATCAATGTATTTAGATCAAATCAAAGCGGAACTTGTGGAAGCACAAGATGTGTTAAACAAATTTATTTCTGACGAAAATAACATTAAATTAATTCAAGAAGCGGCATTATTAATTTCGAATAGCTTCAAACAAGGAGGCAAAGTGCTTTCTTGTGGTAATGGCGGTTCGCACTGTGATGCGATGCATTTTGCAGAAGAATTAACGGGTCGTTATCGTGAAAATCGTCCTGGCTACCCCGCTATTGCGATTTCAGATGCAAGCCATTTAAGCTGTGTAAGTAATGATTTTGGTTATGAATATGTATTTTCTCGCTATGTTGAAGCGGTGGGGCAAAAAGGCGATGTGTTATTCGGTTTATCAACCTCTGGTAATTCAAAAAATATTTTAAACGCCATTGAAGCGGCAAAAGCAAAAGGCATGAAAGTCATTGCGATGACAGGCAAAGATGGCGGAAAAATGGCAGGATTAGCGGATGTTGAAATTCGTGTACCCCATTTCCGTTATGCAGATCGTATTCAAGAAATCCATATCAAAGTTATTCATATTTTAATGATGTTAATTGAGTTTGAAATGGCAAAAAAAGCCTAAAGTGCGGTTGATTTCAATCGAGTTTTTAAAATCCCAAATTTTTTGGGATTTTTTATTAATAGCACTTGCATAATTATGCATAAAAATGTAATATTTTTTCATCTTATAAAGCATAGAGAAGAAAAATGGCTATTCGTGTTAAAAATCTCAATTTCTTTTACGGTTCATCACAAACGTTATTTGATATTAACCTTGAAGCAGAAGAAGGCGATACCGTTGTGTTGCTGGGCCCAAGTGGTGCAGGCAAAAGTACATTAATTCGCACATTAAATTTGTTAGAAGTGCCAAAGTCTGGTGAATTAAGTATTGCAAACAATGAATTTAATTTATCCAATGCAATGGCAAATCCCAAAGCAATCCGACAATTACGTCAAGATGTAGGAATGGTTTTTCAACAATATCATCTTTGGCCGCACTTAACGGTAATTGAAAACCTAATTGAAGCACCAATGAAAGTGCGTGGTGTGAGTGAAAATGAAGCGAAAACCGATGCAATGGAATTGTTAAAACGTTTACGTTTAGAACAACTTGCCGATCGCTTTCCATTGCATTTATCAGGCGGTCAGCAACAACGTGTTGCAATAGCGCGCGCACTAATGATGAAGCCACAAGTTCTATTATTTGATGAACCAACGGCTGCGCTAGATCCAGAAATTACAGCGCAAGTTGTAGATATTATTAAAGAATTACAAGAAACTGGCATTACGCAAGTGATTGTGACCCACGAAGTCAATGTGGCGCAAAAAGTGGCGACAAAAGTCGTCTATATGGAACAAGGTAAAATCGTCGAAATGGGATCGGCTGATTGCTTTGAAAATCCAAAAACGGAACAATTTAAACACTATCTTTCTCACTAGAAAATAAGGAACTTACAATGAAAAAAACATTATTAACTGCCATTTTATTGGGATCATCTATTGCTGTAAGCGCACAAGAACTCACTTTTGCAATGGAACCTAGCTATCCACCATTTGAAACCACAAATGCAAAAGGCGAAATTATCGGGTTTGATGTTGATGTGACAAATGCAATTTGTCAAGAAATTCAAGCAACCTGTAAATTCAAGAGCGAAACCTTTGATGCGTTAATTCCAAATTTAAAAGCAAAACGTTTTGATGCAGCAATTTCCGCAATCGATATTACCGATGCTCGTGCAAAACAAGTGTTATTCTCTGATGCGTATTACGATAGCTCTGCAAGCTATGTTGCTCTTAAAGGCAAAGCAACCTTAGAAAGTGCAAAAAATATAGGTGTTCAAAATGGTACAACATTCCAACAATATACCGTAGCAGAAACCAAGCAATATAGTCCAAAATCCTATGCAAGTTTACAAAATGCCATTTTAGACTTAAAGAGCGGTCGGATTGACATTATTTTTGGCGATACCGCCGTGCTCGCCGATATGATTTCCAAAGAGCCAGAAATTCAATTTATAGGCGAAAAAGTGACCAATAAAAAATATTTTGGTAATGGTTTAGGTATTGCAATGCACAAATCAAACAAAGATTTGGCTGCACAATTAAACAAAGGTTTAGCTGCAATTAAAGCAAATGGTGAATACCAAAAAATCTATGATAAATGGATGACAAAATAATTTATGTTTTCTGACTTTCTTTCTTTAATGTTTACCGCTGCTCTAATGACTTTAGGGCTTGCGGTCTGTTCATTAATCCTAGGCTTATTTTTAAGCCTAATTTTTGCCGCACTTGAAGCAAATCGTTTTGTTGGCAAGCCGATGACAGTATTTGTGGTATTATTACGTGGCTTACCCGAAATTATTGTTGTATTACTTGTCTATTTTGGTTCTACTGAATTAGTAGAAATGCTGACAGGAGAATACATTGAATTTGGTGCATTTGGCTGTGGCGTGCTTGCGCTTTCTCTTATTTTTGCAGCTTATGCTTCACAAACATTACGCGGCGCAATTCAAGCCATACCAAAAGGACAATGGGAATCAGGTGCAGCGTTAGGCTTAAGCAAAAGCTATACGTTCATTCATATTGTTATGCCACAAGTATGGCGTCACGCCTTACCTGGTTTAAGCAACCAATGGCTTGTATTGCTAAAAGATACGGCATTGGTTTCATTAATTGGCGTGGACGATTTGATGCGCCAAGCGGATCTGATTAATACCAACACCCATCAGCCTTTTACTTGGTATGGTATTGCTGCGTTAATTTATTTGGCAGTGACATTAATTAGCCAAGTTGGTATTCGAAAATTAGAGCTGCGTTTTACTCGTTTTGAAAGGGGCGTGAAATAATGTTTCAAGAATATTTAAGCGTGATCGTACAAGGGATTCCAACGAGTTTGTTGCTTACTGTCGTATCCTTACTGATTGCTTTCTTTTTAGCCTTATTTCTTACTTTTTTACTTTCAATGGAAAACAAATGGGTAAAAAGAGCGGTTAATTTATACCTTACTTTATTCACTGGCACGCCACTGTTAGTACAGTTCTTTTTAATTTATGCAGGACCAGGCCAATTTCAATGGATTATTGACAGCCCATTATGGTATGTCTTATCCAATGCGTGGTTCTGTGCTGCATTAGCTTTAGCACTAAACAGTGCAGCCTATTCCACCCAATTATTTCATGGCGCAGTGAAAGCCATTCCCAAAGGACAATGGGAAAGTTGCGCAGCGTTAGGGTTAAGCCGATTACAGACACTCAAAATCTTAATTCCCTACGCTTTAAAACGCGCATTGCCGTCTTACAGTAACGAAATTATTTTGGTATTTAAAGGAACGGCATTAGCATCCACCATTACGATTATGGATATTATGGGTTACGCTCGCCAACTTTATGGGACAGAATATGATGCACTCACAATTTACGGCATTGCGGGCGGTATCTATTTAATTATCACAGGCATTGCAACATTATTACTACGTAAATTAGAGAAAAAAGTATTGGCATTTGAACGTTTTGAAGTAAGCAAAGCATAAAGTGCGGTAAAATTTTTAGTGATTTTAAATCCCAATCTCCGTTGGGATTTTTTATTTTGTGATCTTGATCACATATTTTTGATATTAAGCCATTGGAAAATGCTTATAAAACAGAGCATCAAAATTATGCTGATTTGGCAAAATTACGTAATATTCTTTACGATTTGCCGAAAAAAAAAAGAGGAAGTTGCTGGGTTAAAAAGCAATATGGAACAGTTGAAAACCGCAGCTAATCCAAATCAAGCTAAGATTGACAACGCAACTAAATCTTATGAAACAGCTAAAAATGAATTAGTTTCAACTTGGAAAGGCACTGCGGGTTCGGTTTCAGCGGGGAATGAAATAAGAGGCATAACCCGCCAAATTACTGGCGTAGCTGCAGGGACTTATCGAGGACAATCTGCCGTTGCAGCTAGAGTCCGTTATACGCCTAAACCAAATATGGTAATTAGCCTTTCAGGCTCTGCTGATACCAATAACGGTGTGGGTGCTGCAACTGGGGTAAGTTTTGGGTTTTAGCGTATTGAAATAATCCCAAAATAAATAACGGTGATTGTTTTAAACGATCACCGTTAAATTAAAGTGTTTTATAAAAAAGATTTTTGTATTCTAAAAATTAGAATCCGTACCCCACACCAACTTTTGCACCATAGTTATTAACTTTGGTACTATCAAAATTACCTAAACGATTGTACTCAACTCCACCATTTGCGTACCAGTTGCCATCTAACTTATATTTTGCACCTGCTACAACCCCATATCCGAGCTTAATATCAGAAGAACTTTTAAACTTTTGTTCTGCGCGATTGGTGTATTTAAATTGATTAGTCGCTACACGAGCACCAACATAAGGTTGCACTTTAGAATTCGTGTCAAAATCATATAATACTGATGCACCTAAACCTTGAATTTTTGTGCCATCAACTTTTCCATGATGAGTATAATCACCCGCAACACGTGTATTTCCTACTTTATAACCCACGGATACGCGAGGCTCAACTCTTGTATTGTTACTACCGTTTGCTTTAGTTTGAGATAAACCGATATCGCCCTCAGCATAAATATTCGCATTTGCAACAGAAGCAAAGGCAAATGCACCAACAATAACTGCTAATAAAGATTTTTTCATTGGATAACTCCTTTATTTATTGAATAAATTGGAAAAATATATCACAAAAATTATTCTTCATCATCGACAAAAACTAATTTTCCCTTACATTTTTTACACAAATATTCGATGTTTTCTTTCATTATTTTGTTATGCCGACGAATAGTTAGAAAATGGGTTTGGCAAGCACAACGATATTCAAAGGTTTTACCTTGCACGTTTTTTATATCAAATTGATGGCAAGTGTCTGCGGGAAGCTTAAAAATTTCATTCATTACAAGCTGCCACTCTTTCCCGTGTGGTTTTACGCGACCAAACATTTGATACACAATCAAATGTGCAAGCTCATGTGGCACGACTTGTCGAATAAATTCATCCGTATTTTCTTGCAATAAAGTGCGGTTAAATTTTATTTCATTTTTTTGTAGGTAAGCCAAGCCTGCCTTTATGCCACGTAACTCATAATTTACCTCTGGCATTGTAAATTTTCGCTTAAAATAAGCCTCTGCAAGCAGCAAAGACTGATTCAATTTGCGTTGCACTTGCATTTTTAAATGACGAAATGGAATGAGTGATATTGATGTCATCGGTAAAAGCAAAAACCGCTAGATAAGCGGCTTTTATATGATAGAATAACCAGTGGTTGGTCAGGTACGTTATTGCCTGACTGGCGGGTCAGGCAGTAACTCAATCTCGATCAGCTTTGTTTAACAACTCTGAAAGGAGATAGCCTTATGATAAAAATCATCTTAATGATTATTATCGGGTTCTTGTTGCTGTCCTTTAGCTCCCCAGCTTGGTAGCTACCTAAACCAACTAAGGCAACAAGAAACCTTGTTGCCTTTTCAATATAAGCCTTTCAAACTAAAAATTCAAGCCTATTATTTTAAACCTGCCGCAATACGTAAATCTTCTGCGCGATCCACTTTTTCCCAAGGGAATTGTTCACGACCGAAATGGCCATAAGCTGCCGTTTCACGATAGATTGGTTGGATTAAATCTAACATTTTAATTAAGCCATAAGGACGTAAATCAAAAAACTCACGAACTAATGACACTAATAATTCATTCGCAACTTTTCCAGTTCCAAAGGTTTCGACCATGATAGATGTTGGATCAGCCACACCAATCGCATAAGAAAGTTGGATTTCACAACGATCTGCTAAACCAGCTGCCACAATATTTTTTGCGACATAACGTGCAGCATAAGCCGCAGAACGATCTACTTTAGATGGATCTTTTCCTGAGAATGCGCCACCACCATGACGAGCAGCACCACCGTAAGTATCTACGATGATTTTACGGCCAGTTAAACCACAATCCCCCATCGGTCCACCAATAACAAAACGACCAGTCGGGTTAATGAAGAATTTTGTTTCTTTAGAAAGCCATTCACTTGGTAACACAGGTTTGATAATTTCTTCCATCACACCTTCATGTAAATCTTTTTGGCTAACTTCTTCAGAATGTTGAGTAGAAAGCACAACCGCATCCACACCAACAATTTTATTATCTTCATATTTTAACGTGACTTGGCTTTTCGCATCTGGGCGTAACCATGCTAATTTACCGCTTTTACGCACTTCAGCTTGTTTTTCCATTAAACGATGTGCATAAGTAATGGCTGCAGGCATTAATACATCCGTTTCATTGGTGGCATAACCAAACATAATACCTTGGTCGCCTGCGCCTTGATCTAATGGATTTTCACGATCAACGCCTTGATTAATATCTGCAGATTGTTTACCAATCGCATTAAGCACCGCACAAGAATGACCATCAAAACCCATTTCAGAATGTTCATAACCAATATCACAAATCACTTTACGGGTTAAATTCTCAATATCAACCCATGCTGATGTGGTGATTTCCCCACCAACCAATGCCATACCGGTTTTTACGTAAGTTTCACAAGCTACTCGTGCTTTTGGATCTTGTTTTAGGATTTCATCAAGTACTGCATCAGAAATTTGATCGGCAATTTTATCTGGATGCCCTTCAGAGACAGATTCAGATGTAAATAAATAGCTAGACATATTTTCTCTCTTTTTCTTCTAAATTTAGATGTATTGACGTATAGACGGCTATAATACGCATTTTTGCTTAATAAGCAAGCGGTATTATGGGGTAGTTGTGGGATGAATCGCCAACCAATTACGCAAAATTTGCTCGCCAAAATCTGACATATAAGATTCTGGATGAAACTGGACACTATAAATTGGCAAAGATTTATGTTGCATTGCCATCACTACATCTTCATCACAAAGTGCGGTGATTTCTAGGCAATCAGGAAAATCTTCTTTCTGTACAGCCCAAGAATGATATAAGCCGATATTAAATTCAGTTGGAAGATCAAAAAACAATGGAGAATTTGACCGCACTTTTAATGTTCGTTTCTGCCCGTGACGAACATTCTCTAAGTTATACAATGTACCACCAAAAAATTCATATAAGGTTTGATGCCCTAAACACACACCTAAAATAGATTTTTTCTGATGATATTTTTCCAACATGGAAAAAAGTTGTGGATAAGCGCGTGGTACATCGGGTCCTGGCGAAATCAATATATGGCTATAATTTTCCGCTGTATTTTCTTTCAAATCTTCTACGTTTAAAACATCATAAGGCACATTTAATTTTCGAATTAAATCCACCAAGTTAAAAGTAAAAGAATCGTGATTATTAATGATGAGTAATTTCATAACAGTTCGGTATTCGTTATAATCAGGTCATTTTACGCAAAATGGCACAAAGCACAATGCAACATTTTATTGAACAGGCTAATCATTATGGCAAACAACGCACGCCATTTTTCTTTCTTATTGATTTTGAAAAAGAAAAACCACTGATTTGTCCTCTCGAAAATTCTGCACAACAAGGCATTTATTTTGATATTTTAGGCAAAAGAAATTGCACAATTTCTCCACGACCTCTCCCTCTTAATTTTACCAAACATCCAATGCCTTTCTCGCATTATCAACAAGGTTTTGAACTTGTTCAAAGTGAATTACAAAAAGGTAATTCTTATTTATTAAATCTCACCTACCCCACTGAAATGTCAGGTAATCTGTCACTTGAACAAATTTTTCATCAAACCAATGCACCTTATAAATTGTGGTTACAAGATCAATTCGTTTGCTTTTCACCTGAATGTTTTGTCAATATTCATGACAACAATATTTTTACCTATCCCATGAAAGGGACAATTAATGCCACCCTGCCCGATGCAGAAAATCAGTTACTCACAAATGAAAAAGAACAACGCGAACATTACACGATTGTTGATTTGATGCGTAACGATTTATCCATGGTGGCAGAACACATTCAAGTGAAAAAATTTCGTTATATCGATCGCATCAAAACCCAGAAAGGCGAAATACTGCAAACCAGTTCTGAAATTTACGGAAAGTTGAATGAAAACTGGCAAAATCAAATTGGGGATATTTTAGAGAAACTGTTGCCTGCTGGGTCTATTAGTGGCGCACCAAAAGAAAAAACCACACAAATTATTCAACAAGCAGAAAAACAAAAGCGCGGTTATTACACGGGAATTTTTGGCATATTTGATGGCAAAACACTACAAAGTGCGGTGGCAATTCGATTTATTTCTCAAGTAGATGAAAAATGTTATTTTCATAGTGGAGGCGGGATTACCATTCATAGCAATGCACAAGATGAATATGAAGAATTGTTAGAAAAAGTCTATTTACCGATTGAAGGTGTTGATTAATGTATCCTCTATTTGAAACCCTTTGTATTGAAAACGGGAAAATTCAAAATATCGATTTACACCAAATTCGATATGAACGTAGTTTACGTGAATATTATGGTAAAAGTGCGGTGAAAATTTTTAATCTTTTTTCACTCATTCAACTTCCAACGCCTTTACAAAATCAATTAGTTCGCTGCCGCATTGATTACAATGCCGAAACCACACAAATTCAATATTTTGAATACCAACGAAAAATCTACCGCACTTTTCAACCTGTAATTTGTGATGACATTGAATATAGTTTGAAATATTTAGATCGCAGTTTAATTAATACATTATTTGCTCAACGTGGTGCTTGTGATGAAATTATGATTATCAAAAATGGAAAAGTGACAGATTGTTCCATCGGTAATTTAATTTTTCGCCAAGGAAAAAAATGGTACACGCCAGACACGCCATTGCTTTTAGGCACACAACGAGAAAAATTATTACAAGAAGGGAAAATTCAAGAACGCACAATATTCCAAGAAGATATTGTCAATTTTGACGAAATTAAAATCATTAACGCAATGAATGGCTTATAAAAAATAAGCCGACTGATTCAGTCGGCTCTAGTTATCCTATTATTTTTCAGCATTTTTCAATAATTCTGCGTGTGCTTTTTTCTGTTCTTTCATTTTCGTACTCGCTTCACGGCGTTGCTTAGAAAGTTCAGCATTGCGAATTGTATAATCATCCACACGGCTTTCATAATCATCACGCATACTTTCAATAATTCCGCGTACTTCTGCAATAGTCATATCATCACGAATATATTGATTTAAATTATCCAATAACAATATGCGTTTTTGGTTATCGCGAATCTTACGATTATTGTCTTCCATATCTCGTTTAATTCTATTTTTTAAACGATACATACGCACGTATTCCAACACATCTTGAAAAGATTGTTTATTCACAATTTCCATAACAACTCCCTTTAAAATAAATAAAATGACTGTGCCGTAATTTAGCTTTTTTTTAATCAATCGTCAAAATTTACCCTCTATTTTATGAATGATAGAAAGAATTTTTTTGATTTCAGTAAAAAGCATTGATTATCGATTTTTGTAGTGATAAAAAAGACATCATTATTTTCATAAAAAGCAAGGAAATACAATGTCACAAGTCTTTAATTTTAGCGCAGGCCCTGCGATGATTTTCCCAGAAGTGTTGCAAAAAGCACAAAATGAACTTATAAACTGGCTCAATCAAGGTGTTTCTGTAATGGAAGTAAGCCATCGCGGAAAGTATTTTATGGAACTCGTTACCCAAGCGGAAAAAGATCTACGTGAGGTTTACAATATTCCTGATAACTATCGTGCACTTTTCTTACAAGGTGGTGCTCGCGGTCAATTTGCCGCGATTCCGATGAACTTAATCGGTAAAAAAGGCAAAGCCCTTTATTTAAATAGTGGGCATTGGTCAGCTACAGCGGCAAAAGAAGCAAGAAATTTTGCAGAAATTGATGAAATCACTATTGTAGAAAATGGCGAACAGACTCGAATTACCGATCTTGATTTTAGCCATATCGCTGATCAATATGACTACGTTCATTATTGCCCGAATGAAACCATCAGTGGTGTGGAGATTTTTGATGTGCCAAATGTAGGCAATGCCGTATTGGTCGCGGATATGTCTTCAAATATTCTTTCACGTCAAATCGATATCAGTAAATTTGGTGTAATTTATGCTGGTGCGCAAAAAAATCTTGGCCCTGCGGGCATTACATTAGTCATTATTCGTGATGATTTAATCGGTAATGCACGTAAAGAAACTCCCTCTATTTGGAATTATGCCACTCAACGTGATGCAAATTCAATGATCAACACGCCTCCAACTTTTGCGTGGTATTTATGTTCCCTCGTATTTAAACATCTTAAAGAAATAGGCGGCTTAGAAATAATCGAAAAACGTAATGCACTAAAAGCACAAACCCTTTATGATTATATTAATTCGAGCAAACTTTACCGCAATGTAGTAGCAAAAGAAAACCGCTCAACAATGAATGTCACTTTCATCACAGGTAATCCTGAATTAGATGCAAAATTTGTCGCAGAATCTACTTCTGCGGGCTTGCAAGCCTTGAAAGGTCATAAGGTTTTAGGTGGAATGCGCGCATCTATTTATAACGCAATGTCGCAAAATGGTGTTGAGGCACTCATTTCATTTATGAAAAAATTTGAAACTGAAAATCTTCCTCAATAGGAAAAACATTTCCAATGGGCGTATTTACGCCCAAATTTACTAGAAAATTCATACTAATTCATATCAATATTTACAAATAACACTATGCAGTACATCAACATTGCCAATCGTGGCGTAAAATCCTTATCCCCTTATCAAGCAGGCAAACCTATTGAAGAATTAGAACGAGAACTTGGTATTTCCAATATCGTTAAACTTGCCTCAAACGAAAACCCATTTGGTTTTCCAGAAAGTGCAAAAAAAGCAATTTTTGAACAATTAGATAAACTAACTCGTTATCCAGATGCGAATGGCTTTGAACTAAAACAAACTATCGCAAAAAAATTTGGTGTTCAACCAAATCAAATTACGCTCGGAAATGGATCAAATGATTTATTAGAACTTTTTGCTCACACTTTCGCAAGCGAAGGCGATGAAATCATTTATTCACAATATGCCTTTATTGTTTATCCTTTAGTGACTAAAGCGATTAATGCAATTGCAAAAGAAATTCCAGCTAAAAATTGGGGGCACGATTTACAAGGATTTTTAACCGCACTTTCTGATAAAACAAAGCTCATTTACATTGCTAATCCCAATAATCCAACGGGTAATTTTTTAACATCGCAAGAAATTGAAGATTTTTTAGCAAAAGTCCCCGAAAATGTAATCGTGGTATTAGATGAAGCCTACACGGAATTTACCAAAGCTGAAGAACGAGTGGACTCTTTCAGTTTATTAAAAAAATATTCAAATTTAATTATTTCACGCACTCTTTCTAAAGCCTATGGCTTGGCAGGCTTACGCATTGGTTATGCGGTATCTAATCCGGAAATCGCAGATTTATTAAATCGAGTTCGACAACCATTTAACTGTAATTCGTTGGCATTAACCGCTGCTGTTGCCGTAATGAATGACGATAAATTTGTTGAAAAAGTCGCTGAAAATAATCGAATAGAAATGCGACGTTATGAAGACTTTTGTCAAAAAAATCAATTGGATTATATTCCCTCTAAAGGAAATTTTATAACCATTGATTTCAAACAACCTGCCGCACCAATTTATGATGCGTTGTTACGAGAAGGCGTAATCGTTCGCCCAATTGCTGGTTATGGCATGCCGAATCATTTACGTATAAGTATTGGTTTACCTGAAGAAAACGATAAATTTTTCACCGCACTTTCTAAGGTATTAAAGTTTGCTTAATCTATTATTTAATAATGAAAGGGAAACTTATTATATAAAAAACCCGCTTATTGCGGGTTTTATTTTTCCACTGTGATTAAGCGTGCTTTGCTGCCACTTCAGCTAATAAAGTTTGCAATTCGCCTGCTTGATACATTTCTAAAATAATATCACAACCACCAATTAATTCTCCCTCAACCCATAATTGCGGAAAAGTTGGCCAATTTGCATATGTTGGTAATTCAGCGCGAATATCTGGATGTTGCAAAATATCCACATAACCAAAAGGCACTTTGCAGTGCATTAATGCCTCAGATGCACGAGCAGAAAAACCACAAGATGGTAATTTTGGCGAACCTTTCATATAAATAAGAATGGGATTTTCACTAATTTGCTTTTTGATTTTGTCTAAGGTTTCCATAATGTTCCCTATAAATAAACGAGGTAAGCATTTTATCACAAGTTAAAACTTGATTGAAATGCTTGGTTTTATATTCATTTAAAACAAAAGGCCTAAACCGAAGTTTAAGCCTTTTGCTGTATTTAATCTTTCGTTAAACAAATACTAAAATTATTTAGTACCGTTTACCGCGATTTCTACACGACGGTCTGGAGCAAGACAAGCGATAAGCGCTTTACGACCTTTAACTTGGTCACAAGTTGCGCCAGTTACTGGGTTTGCTTTACCGTAGCCAGTTGCAGAGATTGCATCTGCTGCAACACCTTTAGCAACAAAGTAGTTAGCTACCGAATCTGCACGTTCTTGAGAAAGTTTTACGTTGAACGCATCAGAACCAATACGGTCAGTGTAACCAGCAACAGCTACTTTTGCACTTTTAACTTGTGACATTTCGCCATAGATGCTGTCTAATGTTGCTTGTGCTTGAGGTTTTAAGTTTGCTTTACCAAATGCGAAAGTTACATCAGAGTTTAAGCTGAAAGTTTTGCTTACAACTTCAGGTGCTGCTACAACTGGCGCTGCGCCTTGACCAAAACGGTAAGAAATACCTGCATTGATAGAACCAATCCAAGGGTTGTAGTTAAGTGCGGTATTTGGCTTATCTTGAGGGCGGTATTTACCTACGCGAGTTAGCCATTGGTATTCTAAACGAACTGCTAATTCTGGTAATACTGCGTATTCTGCACCTACTGCAAATAAACCAGAGGCACGTGCTCTGTGACTATCGATGTGTTTATTATCGTAGAATTTATAGTCAGAACGAACTAAAGCAACACCTGCTTTACCATAAACATCTAAACCTTCTAACACTTCATAGCTACCTTTTAAGCTTAAGTGAGTACCGTGGTTAGTGTGTTTAGCAACAGTTCTACCTGCTTGGCGACCTTTAGCACGACCGAAATCGTCGTAACCTAATTCAACCGCTAAACCTAAGTTATTTTGATTTAAAATTTGATAACCACCGAATACACCATAAGTGAAAGAATTACGGTGATAACCTACTTTATTTTCACGAGCTAGAGCACGAAGTCCATCGTGAAAAGATGCTTGACCAGCTTTAACGCCAGCGTAGAAAGTGTTTTCTTGTGGAGCTGCTTGAGCTACTGAAGCTGCTGCTAAACCAGCAACTACTAATGCGATTGCAGTTTTTTTCATTTTGATGTCCTCTATTTAGTGATCGAATAGTAATAAAAAAGTGTCCTTGTTTATACTGAACTTTTAATTAAAGTTACATTCTAAACAGTCACTTAACTAGGGTTTTGAATTTGCCCTACTTTATTACCTTTTGACAAATTCAATTCCTTTGCTTATGTTTACCCCAAAGGAACGTTCAAAAGTGTGATCATTATCCTATGAATTTTAAAAAGATCAAATTATTTTGAATTATTTGTTTAGTTTTTATCCAAAATAACACTTTCTTAAACAAACTTTTTACCTTCTCCTCTCTCTTTCCTAATCGACATTATTCTAGCCTTAGGATATTATCAAAGTCTCCATCTGATATGTTTAAATGGGTCAAATACTATGTTGCCAAATCTAAATCGCATTCCTCAAGTTGAACAATATGTACTTGATTATCTTAGTGATCTTCAACGCCAACATTTTGAGGGGGATATTGCAACAAATTATTCGGATAGATTAAGTCTGGCTACGGATAACAGCGTTTACCAACAACTTCCACAAGCGATTCTTTTTCCGAAAAATGTTGCTGATATAGTGCGTATAACCAAATTGGCAAATTTACCAAAATATCAATCAATCAGCTTTACGCCTCGCGGTGGAGGCACTGGCACAAATGGACAATCCATCAATAACAATATAATAGTGGATCTTTCTCGTCATATGACTGCCATTTTAGAACTCAATGTAAAAGAACGTTGGGTTAAAGTACAAGCAGGCGTTGTAAAAGATCAACTTAATCAATTTTTAAAACCACATGGTTTATTCTTTGCTCCAGAGTTATCCACCAGCAATCGAGCGACTTTAGGCGGAATGATTAACACAGATGCCTCGGGGCAAGGTTCATTGCAATACGGTAAAACCTCTAATCATGTTTTGGCATTACGCGCAGTCTTAATAAATGGCGAAATTTTAGATACAAGTGCGGTCAATTCTGTTGATGTTTTAGAAAACATTGATGCACTTGAATTAAGTGAGAGTAGCAAAAGACTCCATCAAACAATCGCACAACACTGTAAAGAAAAAAAAGCGGCTATCATTAAAGATCTGCCACAACTTAACCGTTTTCTAACAGGTTACGATCTGAAAAATGTATTCAATGAAGATGAAAGTGAATTTAATCTCACGAGAATTCTCACTGGTTCTGAAGGTTCTCTCGCATTTATTTGCGAAGCCAAACTCAATCTTCTGCCAATTCCGCAGTATCGCACGCTCATCAATATTAAATATCGTTCTTTTGATGCGGCATTACGCAATGCACCCTTTATGGTGAAAGCCAATGCGCTTTCTGTGGAAACCGTTGATTCCAAAGTCTTAAACCTCGCTAAACAAGATATTATTTGGCACTCTGTGAATGAACTTCTTACAGAAGATGAAAAAGATCCAATTCTTGGTTTAAATATTGTGGAATTTGCTGGTAATAATAAAGAAAAAATAGACCGTCAAGTCACCGCACTTTGTCGCTCACTTGATGAAAAAATCGAACATAACCAAGATCACATTATTGGCTATCAAATTTGTTCTGATTTACCTTCTATCGAGCGTATTTATGCAATGCGAAAAAAAGCAGTGGGCTTACTTGGTAATGCAAAAGGTGTAGCTAAACCGATTCCTTTCGTGGAAGATACTTGTGTCCCCCCAGAAAATCTTGCGGATTACATCAGTGAATTTCGCGCTTTATTAGACCAGCACAATTTACAATACGGCATGTTTGGGCACGTGGATGCTGGTGTGTTACACGTTCGCCCTGCGCTTGATTTATGCGATAAAGAACAAGTGAAATTATTTAAACAAATTTCAGATGAAGTGGCAGAACTTACGATTAAATATGGTGGATTACTTTGGGGAGAGCATGGAAAAGGCGTGCGTTCCCATTACGGCGAAAAATTCTTTACCCCAGAACTCTGGCACGAACTTCGTTATATCAAAACCTTATTCGATCCGAACAATCGCTTAAATCCCGGCAAAATCTGTACGCCTTTGGATTCCAAAGAGGAACTTTATTCTATTCTTTCGCCGATGCGAGCTGATAAGGATCGCCAAATTCCTATCCAAGTGCGTGATGAATTTAAGGGTGCGATGAACTGCAATGGAAACGGCTTATGTTTCAATTTTGATGAACACAGCATTATGTGCCCGTCGATGAAAGTCAGTAAAAACCGTGTATTTTCGCCGAAAGGTCGCGCAGCCATGGTTCGAGAATGGCTTCGATTGATGGCGAATGAAAATGTTTCGCCCGCACAATTAGACTTCCGTAAAACAGAAATAAAACTAACCGCACTTGTAAAAAGACTAAGCAATACAGTTCAAAAATGGCGAGGCGACTATGATTTTTCTCACGAAGTGAAATCTGCAATGGATACTTGCCTTGCTTGTAAAGCCTGTGCGAGTCAATGCCCGATTAAAATCGATGTACCAAGTTTCCGCGCAAAATTCTTTCATTTTTATCATAGCCGCTACTTACGACCGGCAAAAGATCACATTGTGGCAAATTTAGAAATCGCAGCGCCTTATATGGCAAAACAGGCAAAATTCTTTAATTATTTTACCAAGCTAAAAGTCACGCAAACATTAGTGAAAAAAACATTAGGAATGACTGATTTACCGTTACTTTCAGAACCCAATTTGCAACAACAACTGGTGGAAATTCATTATCAAGGCAAATCCTTGGAAGAATTGGAAGACCTAAGTGCGGTAGAAAAAAACGATATTTTATTTATTGTGCAAGATCCTTACACATCTTACTATGATGCGAAAGTGATTCGCGATTTTGTTATGCTTACGCAGAAATTAGGCTTCACACCAATTCTGTTGCCATTTAAACCAAACGGCAAAGCAATGCACATTAAAGGTCTCTTAAAACGCTTTAGCAAAACAGCACAAAACCAAGCCGAGTTTTTAAATCGAATGGCAAAATTAGGCATTCCACTTGTAGGCGTTGATCCAGCCATCGTGCTGTCTTATCGAGATGAATACAAAGAAGTACTACAAGAAAAACGGGGCAATTTTCACGTTCTCACCGCACACGAATGGTTAAAACAAAGATTACAAAATGCGTCATTAAAAGATAAACTGAAAAACATTGCCAAAACTGACCGCACTTCCGATTGGTATTTATTCCCGCATTGTACGGAATCTACCTTTATGCCGAACAGTCCAAAAGAATGGCAAGAAATTTTTGGAAGATTTGGACAACAACTGAATGTAGAAAAAGTAGGATGTTGCGGTATGGCTGGTGTATTTGGACATGAAGTGCAAAATCAAAAAATGAGCCGAGAAATCTACGATGTATCCTGGCATAAAAAACTGCATGAAAAAGATCCGCACTTTTGTTTAGCAACTGGTTATTCTTGCCGCAGTCAGGTAAAACGTTATGAACATGTGGTGTTAAAACACCCTGTTCAAGCCTTACTTGAGATATTTAAATAAAGAATGATAACTTGCCTTCCCCTGCTTGCGGGGGAAGGTGCCCGAAGGGCGGAAGAGGGATATAGGGATATAGGGATATAGGGATATGCGAAATAAAAATAAAAGATTAGCCCAATATGCTACAGAATTAAGACATAATATGACAGATGCAGAGTATGCACTATGGTACCATTTGAGAAATAAACTCTTTTATGGTATCCGTTTTAATAGACAGGTTATTATTGGTCATTACATTGTGGATTTTTGCAGTAGAAAATTAAAACTTGTTATTGAATTAGATGGTATTCAGCACGTAGAACAAGAACAATATGATTTAGAAAGAACAAAATTCTTAACAGCACAAGGCTATAAAGTTATTCGGTTTTGGAATGATGAAGTACTAAAAAACATAGATAATGTACTTGAGGCAATTTATGTTGAAATTGAACATTTATCCCCCCTCAGCCTTCGGCAGCTCCCCCCATAAATGGATGGAGCCAAGATTAGAAGTTATAAAATAAATAATGATAACTTACCTTTCCCTGCTTATTAGAGGTTTTAAAAACTTGCCTTCCCCTGCTTGCGGGGGAAGGTGCCCGAAGGGCGGAAGGGGGATATAGGGATATGCGAAATAAAATTTTGAAATGATGAAATATTAAAAAATATAGATAATGTACCTAAAACAATTTATGTTGAAATTGAACATTTATCCCCCCTCAGCCTTCGGCAGCCCCCATAAATGGGTGGAGCCAAGATAATTGATAATATGGAATAGATTAAATGCTCTGGAAAAAAACTTTTACCCTCAAAAACTTAAATCAACTTTGCTCCAACAGTGCAGTTAGCCATCTTGGCATTGAAATTTCTGCTTTTGGCGAGGATTGGATTGAAGCGACAATGCCAGTGGATCATCGTACTATGCAGCCGTTTGGTGTATTGCATGGCGGGGTTTCGGTTGCTTTAGCTGAAACAATTGGTTCTCTTGCGGGTTCGCTTTGTTTAGAAGAAGGCAAAGCTGCGGTGGGATTGGATATTAACGCCAATCATCTTCGCCCTGTGCGTTCAGGTAAAGTGACTGCGAGAGCCACGCCAATTAATTTAGGCAAAAATATCCAAGTTTGGCAAATTGACATCCGCACAGAAGAGAATAAACTTTGTTGTGTTTCTCGATTAACCCTTTCCGTAATCAATTTATGACAAAATCCGCAAAAATCGGCGTGTTACTTGCCAATCTAGGCACGCCAGATAGCCCAACACCGAAGTCAATTAGCCGCTATTTATGGCAATTTTTAACGGATCCTCGCGTGGTAGATTTACCCCGTTGCAAATGGTATCCACTGCTTAAAGCCATTATTTTGCCATTGCGTTCAAAACGTATCGCCAAAAATTATCAAGCCATTTGGACAGCACAAGGTTCGCCTTTACTTGCCATTTCACGACAACAAAAAGACGCATTACAAGCCTATTTAGATAAGCAAAATATCGATACACAAGTAGAAATTGCCATGACGTACGGCAATCCATCAATGCAAAGTGCGGTGAAAAACTTGCTTAAAAATCAAGTTGAGCGAATTATTGTCTTGCCTCTTTATCCGCAATACTCTAGCTCAACCACGGGTGCAGTATTTGATGCTTTCGCTAATGCCCTTAAAGAAGAACGAGGATTAGTGCCTTTTGATTTCATCCATTCTTATCACGTCGATGAAAATTACATTAATGCCTTAGCAAATTCCATAAAAGTGCGGTTAAAACCTGATGAGTTTTTGTTATTTTCTTATCACGGTATTCCTCTGCGTTATGAAAAAATGGGCGATTATTATCGTGAACATTGTAAACAAACGACTATTGCAGTTGTTAATAAGCTGGGCTTAACAGAAAACCAATGGGGAATGACGTTTCAATCTCGCTTTGGCCGTGAAGAATGGCTGCAACCTTATACCGATAAATTTTTAGAATCTGCTGCAACACAGAACATTCAAAAAATTGCTGTTGTTTGCCCGGGTTTCTCCGTAGATTGTTTAGAAACCATTGAAGAAATTGACAAAGAAAATCGAGAAAATTTCCTAAACAATGGCGGGCAATCTTATCAATATATTCCTGCACTTAATGTAGAGCATGCACATATTGAAATGATGGGAAAATTGATCTTAAAGAAACTTGATTAATAATAGAAATGGTAAAACGTTTCTAAAATCTTCCGCACTTTGCTAAAATCAGCCATTATTTTTTCACAAGGATAAAACATGGCTGATTTTCCTTTTATCGTTGAGATCAACGAACAAAATCTTACTGAAATACTGCAACAATCCTTAGAAAAACCACTTGTCATCAATTTTTACGCACCAACACATAAAGAATCGGCGGATTTTTTGGTGCTACTTGAGCAAGTTGCAGAACAATATCAAGGACAATTTATTCTTGGAAAAGTAGATTGTGAAAAAGAGCAAATGATTGCCGCACAATTCCGCATCCAAGCATTGCCAACCACCTATTTGTTTAAAGAAGCACAGGCATTAGATGCATTTCCAGGCATGCTTGATAAAGCATCATTAATCCAACGATTAAGCATTATTTTACCTAAAGAGGAAGATTTAAAATTCCAACAAGCATTAGATTTCTTGCAAGTAGAAAATTACGAAGCTGCATTGCCATTGTTGAAAGACGCATGGGAACTTTCCGATAAGAAAAACAGTGATGTTGCCCTGCTCTATGCGGAAACCTATATTGCAATGAAGAAAACGGAGCCAGCACAAGAAATTTTAAATCAAATTCCATTGCAAGATCGAGATAGCCGTTGGCACGGATTACAAGCACAAATTGAGCTACAAATTCAAGCAGCCGATACACCTGAAATCCAACAATTACAAGCTGATTATGCTAAAAACCCAACAGCTGAAATTGCAATAAAACTTGCCGTACAACTTCATCAAGCTGGACGAAATGAAGAAGCATTAACACTACTTTTCGGCATTTTAAAAACAGATTTAAGCGTGCAGAATGGCGAAGTTAAACAACAATTTTTATCTATTTTAAGCGCAATGGGCAATGCTGATCCGCTGACAAATAAATTTCGTCGATTACTTTATTCGCTGCTTTATTAAGCAAAAAGTTTATAATCAGTAAAATGCAACTTATTGCATTATATTATTACTTAACTACAAACAAGGATTCTTTATGTCAGATATCAAACACGCAAAACTTTTAATTTTAGGCTCAGGCCCTGCTGGTTATACAGCAGCCATTTATGCAGCACGTGCAAACTTAAAACCTGTATTGGTGACTGGTTTACAACAAGGTGGGCAGCTGACCACTACAGATGAAATTGAGAACTGGCCGGGTGATTTTGAGATGACTACTGGTTCAGGTTTAATGCAACGTATGTTGCAACATGCAGAAAAATTTGAAACAGAAATCGTTTTCGATCATATCAATCGCGTCGATTTATCTTCTCGCCCATTCAAACTTTTTGGCGATGTGCAAAATTTCACTTGTGATGCGTTAATTATCGCAACGGGTGCCTCTGCACGCTATATTGGCTTACCTTCAGAAGAAAACTACAAAGGCCGTGGCGTTTCTGCTTGTGCAACCTGTGATGGTTTCTTTTATCGCAATAAACCAGTCGGTGTAATTGGTGGTGGAAATACAGCGGTGGAAGAAGCGCTTTACTTAGCCAATATTGCAAGTACAGTGCATTTAATCCACCGTCGCGATAGCTTCCGTGCGGAAAAAATCCTTATCGATCGTTTATACAAAAAAGTAGAAGAAGGGAAAATCGTTCTTCATACTGACCGCACTTTAGATGAAGTGTTGGGTGACAACATGGGCGTAACTGGATTACGTTTAGCCAACACAAAAACTGGAGAGAAAGAAGAACTCAAATTAGATGGCTTATTCGTGGCGATTGGTCATTCGCCAAATACGGAAATTTTCCAAGGGCAACTAGAATTGAATAATGGCTATATCGTTGTAAAATCTGGTCTTGAAGGAAATGCAACTGCCACTTCTGTGGAAGGCGTGTTCGCAGCTGGCGATGTCATGGATCACAATTATCGCCAAGCCATTACCTCCGCGGGAACTGGTTGTATGTCAGCATTGGATGCAGAACGCTATTTAGACTCTCAAGAAGCATAAATTCTCTAACTAATTCCCCTCTTTTAAAAAGAGGGGAACTTTCTCTATATCACGATAAAACTATGAACAAACTTCGCCAAAAATATTTACAAAAATGGCTTCGCGCACAACAAGAACCTATCAAAAAATTAATGCGTGTGAACATTGTCTTAGCTACGCTTTCTTCATTCATTTTAGTCGCACAAACTTATTTTCTTGCGACGTTGCTCGATAAATTGATTATACAAAATGTGCCTCGTGATGAACTTATTCCTTATTTTCTCGGGCTAATTATCGGCTTCGGGATGCGTGCTATTATTTTATGGGCACGCGAAAAAATAGGTTTCCAAAGCGGACAATTATTACGCAACCATATTCGTCAAAAAATTCTGGATAAAATTCATCTTGTCGGCCCTGCGACAATCAATCAAAAACCAGCTGGAAGTTGGGCAAGCATTATGTTGGAACAAGTTGAAAACTTACATAATTTCTATGCCCGTTTTCTGCCTCAACAAAGTCTTTCAGCCATTGTTCCAGTGGTTATTTTCATTGCTGTATTTCCCTTGAACTGGGCGGCAGGCTTAATCTTAATGATTACCGCACCGCTTGTTCCTCTGTTTATGATCATTGTCGGTATTGCTGCGGCTGACAACAGCCAAAAAAATATGGATACCCTTTCTCGCCTCAGTGCCCAATTTTTAGATCGCTTACGCGGTTTGGAAACCTTGCGTCTTTTTAACCGCACTTCTGAACAAACGGAGCATATTGAAAATGCCACTGAAGATTTCCGTGAAACCACAATGGATGTGCTAAAACTCGCTTTTCTCTCTTCTGCAGTATTGGAATTTTTTACCTCTATTTCCATTGCACTGATGGCGGTCTATTTTGGTTTTAGCTACTTAGGTCAAATTGAATTTGGTACCTATAATACACCGCTTACACTTTTCACAGGTTTCTTTTGTTTAATTCTTGCACCTGAATTTTATCAACCCTTACGCGATCTGGGCACTTATTACCACGACCGCGCAGCAGGTATTGGTGCCGCAGATGCCATTGTTGATTTCTTAGAATCCGATTATTTAACCGTTCATCAAAATGAAAAAACAATTTCTTTAGAAAGTGCGGTTGAAATTTCTGCCGAAAATTTAGTGGTGCTTTCGACACAGGGTTCAGCATTAACCAAGCCGTTAAACTTCCAAATTCCAGCAAATCACAATGTTGCGCTTGTAGGACAAAGTGGCGCAGGGAAAACCTCATTAATGAATGTAATTTTGGGCTTTTTACCTTATGAGGGCTCTCTTAAAATTAATGGGCAAGAACTTCGCGAAAGTAATCTAGCTGACTGGCGCAAACATATTGCGTGGGTAGGACAAAATCCATTGTTATTACAAGGCACAATTAAAGAAAACTTACTACTTGGCAATATTCAAGCCAACGATGAAGAAATTAATCAAGCGTTAATACGCTCTCAAGCGAAAGAATTTACCGATAAACTTGGACTTCATCACGAAATAAAAGATGGTGGATTAGGCATTTCTGTGGGTCAAGCACAACGCCTTGCTATTGCTCGGGCATTGTTACGCAAAGGCGATTTACTTCTGCTCGATGAGCCAACCGCAAGCCTAGATGCGCAATCAGAAAATCTTGTTTTACAAGCATTGAATGAAGCAAGTCAGCATCAAACTACACTGATGATTACACACCGAATTGAAGATTTGAAACAATGTGATCAAATTTTTGTGATGCAACGAGGAGAAATAGTACAGCAAGGTAAATTTACCGAATTACAACATGAAGGTTTCTTTGCTGAACTACTCGCTCAACGACAACAGGATATCCAATAATGCACACATTACTTCCGTTTATACGTTTATTTAAATTCGCCAAATTTCCTCTTATTTTAGGCTTGGTGCTGATGATTTTAGGCTTGGGATCCAGCATGAGCTTGCTTACCGTTTCAGGCTGGTTTTTAGCCGCTACAGCCATTGCAGGACTAGGCACGCTATTTAACTTTTTCTACCCTTCAGCCAGTGTGCGAGGTTTAGCTATCGGACGAACCGTCATGCGCTATTTTGAAAAAATAGTGACGCATGATGCAACATTCCGCATTTTGTCGAAATTACGCGTACAAGTATTTGAAAAAATCATTCCTTTAAGCCCAGCGGTATTAAATCGTTATCGCAACAGCGATTTATTAAATCGTTTAGTTTCCGATGTGGATACCCTTGATAGCCTCTATTTACGTTTACTTGCGCCATTTTTCACTGCTGTATTTGTAATCATTGCCATAACGATTGGACTTAGCTTTATCAATATTCCACTCGCACTTGGTTTAGGCTTATTTTTGTTAATTTTATTAATAATTATCCCTACTGTTTTCTATCGACTAGGACAGCAATTTGGCGAACGCTTAATCCAAGCACGTGCGACCTATCGAACCCAGTTTTTAGAATTTATCCAAGCACAAGCCGAGCTTTTATTATTTAATGCGGAAGATAGATTAAAAGAAAAAATGTCAGTCACAGAAAAAACATGGCAGGAAGATCAAGCCAAAGAAGCAAAATTAAGCGGATTTTCTACCGCACTTGTTCTCTTTCTTAATGGTTTGTTGATTTCTGGAATGCTATGGTTTGCAAGTAACGCCAATTTTGGCACAGATGAATACCGCACGGCTTATATTGCACTTTTCACTTTTGCTGCACTTGCAGCCTTTGAGATCATCATGCCACTGGGTGCAGCATTTTTACATATAGGTCAAGTTATTGCGGCAGCAGAACGTGTGACCGAAATCATTGAGCAAAAACCGCTTGTTGAGTTTAATGGTAACGAGGAATTTGAAACAAAAGTGCGGTTAATTTCTGCGAAGAATTTAAATTTTTCCTATCCCGAACAAGAAACACTCGTATTAAAAAATCTTACATTAGATTTAGAACAGGGCAAAAAAATTGCTATTTTAGGCAAAACTGGAAGTGGAAAATCTTCACTTCTTCAACTTTTAGTACGCAATTATGATGCGAATCAAGGTGAGCTTTTATTGGCAGAAAAACCCATTTCCGCCTATTCAGAAGAAACATTACGCCGCCAAATTTGTTTTTTAACTCAACGTGTTCACGTATTCAGCGATACACTTCGTCAAAATTTACAATTTGCAAGTGCGGATAAAATTTCTGATGAAAAAATGATTGAAGTACTACATCAAGTTGGCTTAAGCAAATTACTTGAGCAAGAAGGAAAAGGTTTAAATCTTTGGCTTGGGGATGGCGGTCGTCCACTTTCTGGTGGGGAACAACGCCGTTTAGGTTTAGCGCGTATTTTACTCAATAATGCGTCAATTTTATTATTGGATGAACCGACAGAAGGCTTAGATCGCGAAACTGAACGTCAAATTTTACGTTTAATTCTGCAACATGCCGAAAATAAAACCCTAATTATAGTCACTCACCGTCTCAGTTCAATTGAACAATTCGATAAAATTTGTGTAATTGATAACGGAAGATTAATCGAAGAAGGCGATTACAATAGTTTAATCACAAAAGAAAATGGGTTCTTTAAAAGATTGATTGAGCGGGTATAAGAAAAGGAAGTTGGGCGGAAACCTTACCAGCTTCTTCTCGGCACACAGTAATTCCGACTTTGGCTGCTTCCTTCCAGACCTGACCGAGTAAACCAGACACCGTTGCGAGAGACCGAGAAGGTTTCCATTGATATCGCAATGCGATTGCGTGCTATTATGCAAAAATTACCGCCGTATTGCAAAGACTAATTCAAAAGTGCGGTGAATTTGGCGAGAATTTAAGCCACCTTTTTAGGATTTTTATGAAATGAACTACCTCCAATACTACCCGACCGATGTGATTAATGGCGAAGGTACAAGATGCACACTTTTCGTCAGTGGCTGCACGCATGCTTGCAAAGGTTGCTATAACCAAAAAAGTTGGTCATTTTCAGCAGGGGTATTATTTGATGACGCAATGGAACAACAAATCATCAATGATTTAAAAGACACACGCATTAAACGCCAAGGGCTGACACTTTCAGGTGGCGATCCACTTCATCCCCGTAACATAGAAACATTATTGCCCTTTGTGCAACGCGTAAAACGAGAATGCCCCGATAAAGACATCTGGGTTTGGACAGGTTATAAGCTGGATGAATTAGACAAACAACAACGTGCAATGTTGCCTTATATTGATGTGTTAATTGATGGGAAATTTATTCAAGAACAGGCAGACCCAAGTTTAGTTTGGCGAGGTTCCGCAAACCAAATTATTCATCGATTTAAGTTATAAAACACTGAAAAAAACCACCGCACTTTTTAGTCAAAAGTATTGAGCGATAAAAAATCTGCAACTGAATTCTCAATTGCAGATTTTTTTATTGATTTCCAGTTACTTATTTAGCAAGCGATCCGTAATCGTGCCTGCCACCATGGCACCGTTTACGTTAAGTGCGGTACGTCCCATATCGATGAGCGGTTCGATGGAAATGAGTAAACCGATTAATTCCAGTGGTAAACCTAATGTAGATAGCACGACGATAGCGGCGAATGTGGCTCCGCCACCTACGCCTGCGATGCCGAATGAAGAAATGGCGACCACGAAAATTAAGGTTAGAATGTAGCTGAAACTAAAAGGGTCAATGCCGACCATTGGGGCGACCATTACAGCAAGCATCGCTGGATAAATGCCGCCACAGCCGTTTTGTCCGATAGTGGCACCGAATGTGGCAGCAAAGTTGGCGATGACATTGCTGTTACCTAATTTTGCGGTTTGCGTTTCAATATTTAACGGAATTGTCGCCGCACTTGAGCGAGATGTAAACGCAAAACTTAAGGTTGGCAACACTTTTTTGTAGTAATCCACGGGATTGACTTTGACGAAGAACAATAAAATGCCGTGAACCACAAACATTAAGGCAATAGCAGCGTAAGAAGCCACAATAAAATTGCCCAAATTGACAATATCCGCCCATTTTGAGGTGGCAGCCATTTTAATCATCAACGCAAACACGCCGTAAGGGGTTAAGCGAATCACAAAACGCACCAAACGCATCACTAATTTGTTTAAAGTTTCTACACCTTGTGCAATTCGTTCGCCAAGTGCTTGATCTTCTTTGCCTAAACTCAAAGCCGCCACGCCAAGTAATGCTGAGAAAATTACGACACTAATAATGGACGTTGGGTTGGCACCCGTGAGATCAGCAAAAGGATTTTTCGGAATAAAGGACACCAACATCGCAGGCACAGTTAAATTGGACACTTGCCCTGCTTTATCTAACACTTTGCCTTGAGCCGCTAATTCACGATCGCCCACGATTAATCCTGCCGCCGACACATCAAATAAATGCACCATCGCAATCCCAATTGCAGCGGAAACGGCGGTGGTAATCAGCAAGGTGGATAACACGCCAACGCTGACTTTGCCCAATGATCTGGTTTGATTGATACGAGCGATAGCAGATAAAATCGACACGAACACCAACGGCATCACGATCATCTGCAATAAACGAACATAACCGTTACTGACCACGTTGATCCAATCTAAAGTTTTGTCTAACAAAGGTTTTTCAAAAGCGGATTGCAATACCGCACCAAAAAGCAAACCGAGCAATAAACCGATAAATACCGTTTGCCCTAATTTTTCGGTTTTGCGATATAGCTGTGCTAACAGCAATAAAAAAGCAATAAATATCGCCAAATTGACTAATAACATAAAAAATCTCCAAAACTGATTAAAGTGTTTGGAGACTATCAACTTCAGTAAAAATAACAAGTTTTCTTTCGTTATATTTTATACTTTTTGGTAATTAAAATGCGGCTGCAGTGGCTAGCACGCCTGAATAAACTAAATAGTCGCCGAAAAATAAGAAAATTGCCCCAGCAAGATTATCAATATAACGGCTGTATTTGCTGTAAAAAGATTTAGCAAGTGATCGAGAAAATAGCAATGAAATAATACAAAAAAGTGCGGCTAAAAATTCATTTAAAATTTCAACCGCACTTTTCAATAAAATCAAATTATTCTTCTAAAACAACTTTACCGATATAGCCTAAATTACGATGGCGTTGCGCGTAATCGATACCATACCCCACCACAAATTCATCAGGAATTTCAAAACCAATCCATTCAACAGGCACTTCCACTTCCCGACGAGAAGGTTTATCAAGTAACGTACAAATTGCAAGGCTCGCAGGATCACGCAAATTCAAAATATCACGCACTTTTTCCAAGGTATAGCCCGTATCAATAATATCTTCCACAATTAAAACGTGTTTACCTTTTATATCGCCGTCCAAATCTTTGGTAATACGAACGTCGTGATTCGCGGTCATACCAGTGCCATAACTTGAAGTAGTCATAAATTCAATTTCCACAGGTAAATTTATCTGACGAACAATATCCGCCATAAACATAAAGGAACCACGTAAAAGCCCCACTACAACAAGGCTATCGATCTGTTTTTCTTGATAAAATTTTGTAATTTGAGTACCTAATTCAGCAATACGAGCATGAACATCGTTCTCTGAAATTAAAACATCTACGTGGTGTTTTTTCATTGTGTTTCCTTATGAAATGACAGGGGATAAAATAGTTTGCTATTTTACAAAAAAAAGGCTGAAGTTTAAACCTTCAGCCTTTTTGAACCCTAACGAATTTACTTTCTACTCTACCTGTTGGAGCAACCTGCAATCGCTTAACAGATGTGCGTATAGTAGCAGATATTTATCCATTGTCAATAAGAATTATTCTCAATTTCAAAAATATTCTTAATTTCCTGAAATTTTCATTTTATCTAACAAAATAGAACCCGTTTGGATGTTAGAACGATGCTCTATATCATCCGCTACAGCAACCATATTCTTCAACATATCTTGCAATTGTCCCGCAATGGTAATTTCGGCGACTGGATATTGAATTTCTCCATTTTCCACCCAAAAACCTGATGCGCCACGGGAATAATCGCCAGTAACGATATTGACACCTTGCCCCATAACATCTGTTACGAGTAAGCCTGTTCCCATTTCACGTAAAAGTGCGGTCAATCCACCCGTTAAATTTGGCTTAACAAGCCAGTTGTGAATACCTCCAGCGTGCCCTGTACTTGGCATACCAAGTTTTTTACCGCTGTAACTTGTCACTAAATAAGTTTGTAATATGCCGTTTTCGACAATTTCACGATCTTGCGTACGGACACCTTCACTATCAAAAGGCGTGGAAGCTAAACGGCGTAATAAATGTGGTCGTTCGCTGATATTAAACCAATCTGGTAAGACCTGTTTACCTAAATAATCGAGTAAGAAACTCGATTTTCTATATAAACTGCCACCACTTATTGCAGCGGCAAAATGAGAAATAAGACCGGTTGCAACATCATTTAAGAAAATAACTGGCACTTCTCGTGTACTCAATTTTTGAGGATTTAAACGAGAAACGACTTTCTTTGCACAATTTTCGCCAACCCAAATTGGCGATTGGAGTTTATCGAATTCACGAGAGATCGTGTATTCATAATCATTTTCTAAGGCATCTTCTACGCCACCAATAACCGAACAAGATAAGGAATAACGGCTTGATAAATAACTTTGCAACATGCCATGGCTATTTCCATAAACTTTCACGCCTGTATGTGAAGTAAAACTTGCACCATTACTATTTATAATGCGTTCATCCGCCTCTAAAGCCGCCTTTTCAGCCTGAAGTGCAAGTTCTGTTGCTTTATCGACATCCACATCAGCAGCATGATAAAGTTCTAAATCAGGCACATTAAAAGCCATTAAATCCTTATCCGCAAGGCCTGTGCAATCATCGGGTGAAGTGTATTTTGCAATTGCAAGTGCGGCTTCTACCGCATTTTTAATTGCGCTTTCGCTTAGATCGGAAGTAGAAGCATTGCCTTTTTGTTGCCTCATATAAACGGAGATCCCCAATGCGCCATCATTAGTAAATTCTACGTTTTCAATTTCTTGCAAACGAGCAGATACGGATAAACCGCTCACTTTTGTGACCGCGACTTCTGCACTTGCGCCAGCTTTCGTTGCTAACTCCACTGCAAAACTGACGGCTTGACGTAATTCTTGTTCTTGTGCTTTTAAAAGTGCGGTTGAATTTTCAGCTGTTTTCATTATTTTTTCCTATTAAAAATTTTCAACATTTTATCTTATTTTCAAAGTTTATGGTAAAATGCACGCCAATTTTTATAAAGGATAAAAAATGGCAAAACGTAAGAAAAAAGAAGTTTTCGATTGGGAAGATGAAGATCAAGAAGAAATTATTTGGGTGAGTAAAAGCGAAATCAAACGCGATGCGGAAGATTTAAAACAACTTGGCGAAAAGATTGTCAATTTAACCAAAGCTAATCTTGCCAAAATCCCACTTGATGAATCCTTACTTGATGCCATTGAACTTGCACTGCGTTTACAAAAAGAAGCTCGCCGCCGTCAATTACAATATATCGGTAAATTGTTGCGTGGAATTGATGTTGAACCCATTCGTGAAGCCTTAGATAAAATTGAAAATAAGCATAACCAACAACAAGCTATGCTGCATAAAATCGAAAAAGTGCGCGATGAATTGGTGGAAAAAGGCGATGTGGCTTTAACAGATTTATTAAATGATTATCCTAATGGCGATCGTCAGCAACTACGCAATCTGATTCGTTCTGCACAAAAAGAACTGGAGCAAAATAAACCATCGAAAGCCTATCGAGAAATTTATCAAATGCTCAAGGTATTAATGTTGGAAGATTAAAAACACTGAAATTTTCATCCGCACTTTGTGGATAAGTGATTGAAATAAAAATGAATATTCGTTGGAATGTAATTTTGGGCGTTATCGCACTTTGTGCTTTGGCGTGGTTTTATTCCTTAAATCAGGAAACCGCAGATTTATCTAAACTTGTGAAAAAGCCAGATAGTCCTGATTATGTGGGTTATAAAATGGAAACTACGGTTTTTTCCCCTGAGGGTAAAAAACAATATTTGGCTTTATCCGATAAAATTGAGCATTATACAGTCAATGAACAAACCCTTTTTACCGCGCCTTTAGTTTATTTATATCCCACAACATCAAATGAAAAGGAAAAGGAAAAAAATGCCAATCAAAATGTAGATTTTTTTAGCACACAAAGCTGGAAATTAAGCGCAAATCAAGCAAGATTGACAAAAGATCAAATATTGTATTTAGAGGGTAATGTCGTCGCGCAAAATTTAACATCAGATTCACGTTTGCAACGCATTGAAACAGAATCAGCGGTCGTCAATTTGAAAACACAGGATATAACTTCCGAAACACAGGTTAAAATTAAGGGTAAAAATTTTAGTTCTACAGGATTAAAATTAGTCGGAAATTTACGCCAACAAGTGGCGACATTAAAGGAACAGGTAAAAACATATTATGAAGTTAGTAAGCAATAAAATTCTTTTTCTTGCAACGATGGTATTAGCATCAAGTTCAGCTTTTGCATTGAAAGATGATGTTAATCAGCCGATAAATATTGTTTCGGATAATCAATCCTTAGATATGGAAAAAAGTGTAGTGACATTCACAGATAATGTGGTAATTACACAGGGGTCTATTGTTATCAAAGCAAATAAAGTTGTCATCACTCGTCCTGCTGAAAAATCAGGGAAAAAAGAAACCGTAGAAGCATTCGGCACGCCAGTCACATTCCATCAACAGTTAGATAATGGTAAGCCAGTGGATGGAAAAGCAAATAAAGTTCATTATGATCTTGGTAACGAATTTTTAACATTAACTAACAATGCCGAATTAAAGCAGCTTGATAGTAAAATTAATGGCAGTGTTATTACCTATGATGTGAAAAAACAACAACTTAAAGCTAATGGTAATGGAAAATCACGAGTAACAACAGTTCTTATTCCATCTCAATTACAACAAGCTAAAGGGAAGTAATCTATGTCAATTTTGACTGCAGAGAATTTAGCTAAAAGCTACAAAAGTCGTAAAGTTGTTTCGGATGTTAGTTTAACCGTAAATTCTAATGAAATTGTTGGTTTACTCGGGCCAAACGGTGCAGGTAAAACAACAACTTTCTATATGGTCGTTGGGCTTGTTCGCCAAGATCAAGGTAAAATTGTTATTGATGGCGAAGATATTAGTTTGCTCCCAATGCATAATCGTGCGCAACGTGGCATTGGTTATTTACCGCAAGAAGCCTCGATTTTTCGCCGTTTGACTGTCTATGAAAATTTGATGGCGGTATTGGAAATTCGTAAAGATTTAACCCCACAACAACGTCGCGAAAAAGCAGATGAATTAATTGAAGAATTTAACATTAGTCATATTCGAGATAATTTAGGGCAAGCCTTATCAGGCGGAGAACGTCGCCGTGTAGAAATCGCACGTGCCTTAGCAGCAAATCCAAAATTTATTCTATTAGACGAACCTTTTGCTGGTGTAGATCCTATTTCTGTGAGCGATATTAAGAAAATTATTACTGATTTACGCAATCGTGGATTAGGTGTATTAATTACTGACCATAATGTTCGTGAAACCCTTGATGTTTGCGAACGCGCTTATATTGTTGGCGCAGGTAAAATTATCGCAACAGGCACACCAGAACAAGTGATGAACGATGAACAGGTTAAACGCGTTTATCTTGGCGAACAATTCAAATTATAAAAATGAAAATAACTGAACTATTAAGCCCTGAGAATATTCGTCAGGGCGTTAGTTTTTCTAGCAAAAAACGATTATTTGAGTCTATTGCGCATTTTGTAGAAGAACAAATCCTTGCAGAACAAGGCGAACAAGCCTGTTTTGAATGCCTTTTTGAACGTGAAAAACTGGGGAATTCTGGTTTAGGAAATGGGATTGCAATGCCAAAAGCGAAAATCCCCGTAACAGTATCAGATAAAGCAATCGCAGTGTTTATGCAACTCGATAATCCGATTGATTACGATGCTTTTGATGGTAAACCAGTGGATTTAATCTTTGCCTTGCTGATTCCAGAAAATCAATGTGAAACCTACATTCCAGTTTTAGCATCATTAATAGAAAAACTGACTGATAAAAATGTGTTGAAACAATTACGATCAGCCAAAAGTGCGGATGAAATTTGGCAAGTTTTTGAAATTACCGATCAATCAGAAACGACATTTGAAGAAGTGAAAGAATAATTACAGTGGGGAAACTTATGGAAATTATCATTATTAGTGGACGTTCTGGCGCAGGAAAATCTGTAGCCTTACGAGCATTAGAAGATACAGGATATTATTGTGTTGATAATATTCCTCTGGATTTACTTCCTCAATTGACTGATATTCTATCTCAATCCCAATCATCTGTCGCCATCAGTCTTGATATTCGTAATATTCCAAACTCCGCTCATTCTCTTAAGCAAACCCTTTCAACATTACAAAAGCATCATCAGATTAAAATCATTTTCTTAGAGGCTGATCGTGCCACCCTAATTCGCCGATATAGCGATTCACGCCGTTTGCACCCGCTTTCATTAAAAGATTTATCTCTTGAAGCCGCAATTGATGAAGAATATTGCTATCTTGAACCATTGATTCAACACGCAAATCTTATTCTTGATACCACCCATCTTTCTACGCATAGTCTTGCAGAGCGATTACACGAATTTTTACGCGGTAATAGTGAAAAAGAATTAAAAATTATTGTTGAATCTTTTGGTTTTAAATATGGGATTCCTTTAGATGCGGATTATGTTTTCGATGTACGATTTTTACCTAACCCCCATTGGGATCCAACATTACGCCCAATGACTGGATTAGAAGCCCCTGTCGCAGAATTTCTAAATAGTCATACAGAAGTCAATGAATTTATTTATCTCACTCGTCATTACATTGATACTTGGTTGCCAATGTTAGAAAAAAATAACCGTAGCTATTTGACGATTGCCATCGGATGTACTGGGGGAAAACATCGCTCCGTTTATATTGCTCAGCAATTAGGCGAATATTTTCAAGCCAAAGGAAAAACGGTGAAAATTCAACATAAATCTTTAGAACGGAACAAAAAAATATAAAAAGTGCGGTCATAAAAACATTATTTTTATTGACCGCACTTTTTTATACATTCACAGGCTTTACAATCTCACTAGGATAACAGCCTAAAATCTTTAAGTAATTACTATAATTTTTTAGTTCTTCCAAAGCCTGTTTTGTATCTGGATGATGAATATTTGCTTCAATTTCTAGATAAAACATTTCTTCCCAAGGCTTACCATAAATCGGTCGAGATTCCAGTTTTGTCATATTGATTTGATGCTTTTTAAACACCAATAAAGCATCCACTAACGCACCAGCTTGCTGTGAAGTTGTCATTAATAATAAGGTCTTTGTGGGAATCTGTGATGAAACTTCGCGAGGCTCTTTAGCCACCACAATAAAACGCGTAATATTGTTCTCTTGATTAGCAATATTAGTTTTTAATACACTAAGTCCATACAATTTTCCACCGTCTTCATTGCCCAATGCTGCAATATTAGGTTTATTCAAACTTGCGACTAATTGCATTGCGTGTGAACTACTTTCGCAATATTCAATATGCACGCGATCAAGGCTATGAATAAATTGACTACATTGTTGAATCACTTGAGGATGACTATACAACGTATCAATTTGGCTCAAATCTGTCTTATCATTGACAAGTACGCAATGTTTGATTGGATATGCCAACTCTCCCACTAATGATAAATCAGTATGCTGAAGTAAATCATAAACTTCATTAATTGCACCCGATGTTGTATTTTCTAAAGGCAATACGCCAAAGTCAGCTTCTCCAGTCTGAACTTTTTCAAATACTTGCTCAAAAGACTGACATCCTAGTTCTACAAATTGTTTTTGATAACGAGCAGCATAATTACGTGCAGCTAAATTAGAATAAGAACCACGTTTACCTAAAAAAGCAATATGTAAATTTTGATTACGTTGTTCATTAAGTTTATTCTGCAAATAGACTTGCTGGGTCAATACCGAGTCTTCAATGATTTTTTGGAAAATTGAAGTGATATATTGTGCTTCAAGCTGATAATTTTCATTTTCTGCAAATTGCACTAGTTCTTGTAAAAGTTGCTGTTCTCGCTCTACATCACGTAAAGATTTTTGCGAGATCTCTTTACTTCTCACTACATCGAAAGCTAAACGATGACGCTCAGAAAGTAATTTTAATAAACTACGATCTATTTGCGTAATTTGTTGGCGAATGTCAGATAATTCTAATGCCATAATGCTTCCTTATAAAAAATCCCACGAAATTGACCGCACTTTTAGTACATTCGATATTTAAGCACGAGATGAAATAAAAAAGCTATACTTCCCACCAGAAATATAGCTTTTTCAACAATAAAACAATTAAATAAGCACTTGCACTGGAGCTACATACCCTTGTGGCACTTGCGCTTTATCTTCAAAGGTTACAAATTCCCACGCTTCTTGATTTGCTAAAACAGCACGAAGTAACTTGTTATTTAAACCGTGACCTGATTTATAGGCTTTAAAATCACCGATAATGTTATAACCAGCCATATAAAGATCACCAATTGCGTCTAACATTTTATGACGAACAAGTTCATCTTTAAAACGTAAACCATCTTCATTTAAAATTCTATAATCATCAAGAACAATCGCATTATCAAGGCTACCACCTAATACTAAACCTTGAGATTGAAGATATTCAATATCTTTCATAAAGCCAAAAGTTCTTGCTCGGCTAATTTGATGAACAAATGCTTGGGCAGAAAAATTCATTTCATAGTTACGTACATCTTTGCCAATAGCAGGATGGTCAAAATCAATAGTAAAATCTAAACGAAAACCATTGTAAGGCTTAAATTCAGCCCATTTATCGCCATCTTCAACTCGAACATATTCCTTAATACGAATAAATTTTTTCGCTGCATTTTGTTCTTCAATTCCCGCATCTAACAACAAATAGATAAACGGACTAGCACTACCATCCATAATTGGAATTTCAGGAGCATCAACTTCAATAATAATATTATCAATACCAAGCCCTGCCAAAGCTGCATTTAAATGCTCGACGGTAGAAATACGCACACCTTGTTCATTAATTAGCGCGGTACAAAGCATTGTATCACGCACTGAATTAGGATCAGCAGGGAATGCCACCGCAGGGTTTAAATCTGTGCGATAATAAACAACACCAGTGTTTGGCATAGCTGGGCGCAAGGTTAATGTCACTTTTTCACCGCTATGCAAGCCAACGCCTGTAACTTTAATACTTTGTTTTAATGTTCTTTGTTTAATCATTCTACTACCTTCATTTACTAGGTATTTTCTGAAACTTATTAATTTTCTTCACGCTGTGCAGGATTAAAGAAATTATTTTTCTTAAATGCTTCCAAGCGATCTGTAATCGGTTTATCTAACGGCCGTTGATATTCTTCTGATGCAGTTCTTGACACTTCAACAGATTCACGACGATGAAGTTCAGGAACAATGTTTACACGTCCTTCACCTTCAATATTCTGCGTAGAAAGCCCTTGACGAACAACCTGAATTGGTTCATTTCCTGCAATTTCACCGAGACCAGTTGCCACAATAGTTACACGAATTTCATCGCTCATCTCAGGCACTAAACTCGTACCAACAACAACTGTCGCTTCTTCAGAAGCAAAACTACCTATTGTCTCACCTATAATGTTAAACTCTTCAAAAACTAAATCCATTCCAGCAGTAATATTAACTAAAATTCCTTGAGCGTTAGAAAGATCGATTTTTTCTAGAAGATCATTGCGTACTGCAAGACGAGCTGCCTCTTCTGCTCTACCTGCACCGGGTTCTCCCACAGCTGAACCAAAACCAATCATAGCTTGCCCTTGAACTGACATTACCGTTCTTACATCAGCGAAGTCCACGTTAATTAAACCAGGAGAGGTAATCATATCTGAAATTCCCATTACAGAATTACGCAATACGTCGTTTGCAGCAGCAAAAGCATCAATTAATTTAGCATTTTTAGGGAGAACTTTTTGGATTTGTTGATTCGGAATAATAATCATTGAATCAACATATTGGGATAAATCTTTAATACCAAGCTCTGCAAATTGCATACGTTTTTTGCCTTCAAAGGCAAAAGGTTTAGTCACTACAGCAACAGTCAAAATACCGAGTTCTTTAGCAATTTTAGCAACAACAGGTGCCGCACCCGTACCTGTGCCGCCGCCCATACCTGCTGCAATAAAGACCATATCGGCACCTTCAAGCATTTTGCGGATTTCATCCTGATCATCTTCAGCTGCCTTACGACCAATATTCGGATTTGCCCCAGCACCTAAACCTTTGGTTGTTTCTCCACCAATTTGTACGGTCTGTTGAACTTGACTTTTACGCAATGCTTGAGCATCAGTATTGACGGCATAAAATACTATGCGACCGTGTTCCTCTGATGTTAATGAACTTTCGCCAACAAAGGTTCCGCCCATTTCTTGTTTTACCATATTCATTACCATATGGTTTACGGCATTGCCACCGCCACCGCCTACACCTACGACTTTGATCAGTGCGCCGGATTCGTTAAAATTATCGTACTCAGGGTACTCTGGGTATAGCATTGATGTTCTCCGTTACTGCCAGATAAGCTGACTAAATATATAAAATATAAATTCCCTTTATTGTAGATGAAAAATTAAAATAATCAAAATTCTGACCGCACTTTATTGACAATTTTTTTTACTCCTTGCCAAATAGATTCAAAGAAAGTTCCTTCAGAATCATCACTTCCTGAAATTAAATCATCATCACTATTACTGTGATTATATTGCAATAATCCCACCACCGTTGAATATTGTGGACGATTCACGTAATCAGTCAAACCAGTAATATTTAATGGACTCGCAATACGCACTTGACAATAAAAAACATTTGAAGCGCATTCTTTAAGATCTTCAATCTGTGCTCCACCACCAGTTATTACCACACCTGCAATTAATTCAAATTTAATATGTTTTGCTTCTAATTCAGCTTTTAACTTATCTAATTCATCTTTTACCACGCCTAAAAGCTCCGTATAACGAGCTGATGTAATTAAAGATAAATCACTTTTTGTTAATGAACGAGGCGCACGACCGCCAATACTTGCCACTTCAATTTTTTTATCTCCGTGCAAACGAGCTGGGTAAAATGCACTAGCATAGTTCACTTTGATCCGTTCTGCTTCTGCTCGCGAAATTGTACAAGCGTGCGCAATATCATTTGTCACAATATTTCCTGCGTAAGGAATTACCTTGCTAAAACGTAATGCGCCATTCGTATAAACCATCACGTTCATTGTGCCAGCACCAAAATCAATTAAACACACGCCGAGATCTTTTTCATCCTCAGTTAGCACAGAATGTGTTGCTGCAAAACCAGAGAAAACCACTTTATCCACTTGCAATCCACAACGTTCAACGGCTTTTTTTAAGTTATTTTGCCAATCTTGATGACAAGCGATCAAATGTACTTGTGCTTTTAAACGCACGCCTTGTAATCCCAATGGATTTTTAATGTTCATCTGACGATCAACAGCGTATTCTTGTGGAATAACATGCAATAAAGATAAGCCTTCTGGCAATTTTATTGAGCTTGCTGTATGAAGTGCGGAATCGATTTCCTCTTGTGTTACTTCACTTTCTGCTATCGGCACAAAACCACTTTCATTGAGGCTTTGAATATGCTCTCCAGTAATGGCTAAAGTCACACTCATAATCTGACAATCAGCCATAGATTCTGCCGCTTCAATAGCACGTTGAATCGAACCCACCACGGCATCAAGATCAGTGATGCTGCCACGATCAATCCCTTTTGAAGGACAACTGCCTACACCAAGCACATTCACTACACCATCAGGAAATACTTCGCCAACTACAACGACCACTTTTGACGTGCCAACCTCTAAACCTACTATTGTTTTTGTTTCCACACCTTTAACCATTTTCGCACCCAGTTATTTTTATCTATCAACCATACCTACAGCTGCACCTGCCGTATATCTTAAATCTATATAATCTATTTTTTTGTTTTCTGGCACATCAATTTGCGGATAAATTGTGACAAATCGCTCAAGTTTTGATTTCCAATCGCCACGACCTAATTTTAGCACAATATCATTATCAAGCTGGATCTGCCACGCACCGCGATCATCAATATTAATTCCCTTTGCCATTATATTATTTGATTTTAAATTAATATAAATTTGGTTCCACGTCTCAATTACTTTCAAACTCTGATAATCGGGCCCGCCCAAATAGGGCAAATTTTTTGCAGTTAAACGTACAGAAGGAAGCTGAAAAACGATACCATCAAGGGTAACAAATTGATTTTGATTCCAAAACGCAACGGGTTGATATTCTGATACCCAAATACTTAAACGATTTGGCCACATTTTTCTTACGATTGCACCTTTAACCCAAGGTAAAGCCTCAATTTGCTCTTGAATCGGTGCCACATCTTGCCCCCAAAATCCTTTTAATTCGCCCATTTTTAATAGGCTTTCTTTAATATCATCAGCAGTAGTAAAGGTATTTTGTCCCACAAGTGCAAATGCGCTAATCGGCTTATCATCCATTTTTTCTAAAATGCTTTGCCAATTAAAATAAACACCAAGTAAAAAAAAGACACCAAGCAATACCGCAAAAGTCCGAATATGAAAATAATATTTAGGCTTTTGTTCTCCAAAACGAATATTCTGTGGCGTTTTTCTTTTCAGAATGTTCATTACAGGCTCAACTCCAAAATTTTCACGACGAGTTGCTCAAAAGAAATACCTACTGTCGCTGCAGATTTTGGGAATAAACTATGGCTCGTCATTCCAGGGTTAGTATTAACCTCAACCAAACGGAAATTACCTTTTGCATCACACATTACATCAATACGACTCCAACCACGACATCCCACTGCATCATAAGCACGTTTTACTAATATTGCTAACTCTTGCTCGCGTTCAGGCGTTAAACCTGCTGGGCAGAAATATTGCGTATTATCAGAAATATACTTCGCTTCATAATCATAAAATTCGCCCTCTGGAACAATACGAATTGCGGGTAATACTTGATTGTCAAGCACAGGCACAGTTAATTCATCGCCAGCTAACCACTCTTCAATTAGAATGGTATTATCAAATTTAAGCGCATATTCCACCGCACTTTTTAACTCTTCTACCGCTTTTACTTTCGTTAAGCCAACGCTAGAGCCTTCTAAAGAGGGTTTAACCATTAATGGTAAGCCTAATTTTGCCACAACAGCCTGAGGATCCAATTCAGAAAAAGTTTCTCGGGTAACCACTTTCATATCTGCAACAGGTAAACCAAAAGCTTTCCACAACATTTTTGTACGCATTTTGTCCATCGTTAATGCAGAAGCCATCACGCCACACCCCGTATAAGGCAAACCAATTTGCTCTAATAAACCTTGAATTGTGCCATCTTCTCCACCACGACCGTGCAAAATATTAAATGCTCGATTAAAGCCATCCTTTTTAAGATTTGCAACATTATATTCTTTAGGATCAATAGGATACGCATTATATCCTTGTTTTAATAATGCTTCTAATACCGCTTTGCCTGAATTGAGAGAAACTTCACGTTCAGCAGATGTGCCGCCTAATAACACCGCGATTTTTTCTTGTTTTAAGTTCATTTTCTATCCTGTTTTTCTTCTTATGATGATACTTTTCTAATACTAAGATTTTCAATCAATCCATCTGGCATTAATTCTTCCAAGATTCAGCCAAGCCACGAGAAATTTTACTTACGCTACCCGCACCTTGTGCCAAAATCAAATCGCCATCTTGAATAATTTGATCGAGAACATCGCCTAGTTGCGAAGTATCTGATACCAAAATAGGATCAACTTTACCAAGATTACGAATGGAACGGCAAAGAGATTTACTGTCAGCGCCAACAATAGGGGCTTCTCCTGCTGCGTACACATCAAGCATAATCAAAGCGTCTACTTGCGAAAGCACTTGTACAAAATCATCAAACAAATCACGAGTGCGCGAATAACGATGCGGTTGGAAAATCATAACAATACGTTTCTCTCCCCAGCCTTCTCGCGCTGCTTTAATGGTTACGCCCACTTCTGTTGGATGATGACCATAATCATCAACTAAACGTACTTTACCATTTGGACGAATAAACTCACCTAACTGATCAAAGCGACGACCTGCACCTTGGAAATCAGCAAGGGCTTCTAAAATAGCCTCATTGCCAATACCTTCTTCTTTTGCTATAGCAAGTGCAGCCGTTGCATTTAACGCATTATGTTTTCCTGGCACATTTAACAGTACATTAATACGTTCATTATTTGGGCAAATCACTGTGTAATGACCTTGAAATCCTGTTTGTTCATAATCTTCAATGCGATAATCTGCCTGTTCACTAAAACCATATGTAATCACTTGGCGACCAACTTTTGGCACAAGTTCCATTAAAACAGGATCATCAGCGCACATCACGGCTAAACCATAGAATGGTAAATTATGCAGGAATTTCACATAAGTGGCTTTCATTTTTTCAAAATCGCCTTCGTAAGTATCCATATGGTCTGGCTCCATATTAGTTACAACAGATACCATTGGCTGTAAATGCAAAAACGACGCATCACTTTCATCGGCTTCGGCAATTAAATAACGACTTGCCCCTAAATGTGCATTCTTACCCGCCGATTTCACTAAACCGCCATTTACAAAAGTCGGATCAAGTTTAGCTTGGGTGTAAATCATTGAAATCATTGCTGTTGTTGTCGTTTTCCCGTGTGTTCCTGCAACAGCAATACCGTGACGAAAACGCATAATCTCCGCCAACATTTGTGCGCGTTGAATCACTGGAATGCGTTTTTGTTTCGATGCGACTAATTCAGGGTTATCATCTTTTATCGCACTAGACACAACAACAACACTGGCACCCTCAATATGTTCTTCTGCATGACCAATGTAGATTTTTGCCCCAGCTTGAGCTAAACGTTGAGTGACTACGCCATCGGCAATATCTGAACCTGAAATTTGATAACCTTCATTTAATAAAATTTCTGCAATGCCGCTCATTCCCGCACCACCAATGCCAATGAAATGAATTTGCTGTACACGGCGCATTTCAGGGATAATTTTTCTAATTTCTTCGTGGGAATGTTTCATTTATTTTTCCTTTTCTCCCAATGACAAAACTCAACTAAAAGTGCGGTTAAAATTCGCAACGTTTTTATTTCTAATATTAGCACTTTTGGATATAAAAATACTTATGGCTGAGGCTATTTATAAAACGCCACAACCCCTAGTTTGAATATTGTTTAATTACTTCAGCTACACGTTGTGCCGCATTAGGCATCGACATTGTTTTCGCTTTCAATGCCATCTGCAATAAATTTTCACGAGTGAAATTTTTTAAAGAATTCACTAGAATTTCAGGCGTTAAATCTGCCTGTTCTATAATTTTCGCCGCGCCAACATCTGATAAATATTTCGCATTTAAATATTGTTGGCGATCTTTATGTTGGAAGGGTACAAAAATTGCTGCGGCTCCCACTGCTGCAATTTCACATACGGTTAATGCGCCAGAACGGCAAATAACCACATCAGCCCAAGCATAAGCCTCTGCCATATTATCAATAAATTCTGTTATTTTAACTTGTTCTAAATTCTCGCCATAAAGTTGGCTGACTTCTTCTACCGCACCTTTACCTACTTGATGACGAAGCTCTAATTTATCTGCAAGCTGGGCGACTACTTTAGGTAAAGTATGATTAAGCACTCTCGCTCCTTGACTACCACCAACCACTAAGACACGTAATTTTTCCTCACGATCCGAGAAACGAATATCAGGATTTGGCATCTCAAATAAATCTTCTCGAACTGGGTTTCCTACTACTTCAGCATGAGGAAAAGCCGTTGGAAATGCCTGCAATACACAGGTTGCAATTTTACCTAATAATTTATTCGTTAAACCCGCTATCGCATTTTGTTCATGTAAAATGATTGGTACACCACAAAGTTTTGCCGCAACGCCAGCGGGGCCAGAAACATAGCCTCCCATACCAAGTACAGCGTCAGGCTTTTCTTCTTGAATAATTTTTTTTGCCTGCAACACCGCACGAAAAACGGCAAAAGGCGCATTTAACAAAGCTTTTATACCTTTACCACGCAAGCCAGAAATTTGAATAAATCGAATAGGAATACCATATTTTGGTACAAGTTGAGCCTCCATTCTATCTTTCGTACCTAACCAGCAAATATCCCATTCTTGTTTTTGTAAAGTTTGAGCAACTGCAATGGCAGGAAAAACATGACCGCCAGTGCCACCCGCCATCACTAATAATTTTTTATTTTTCATCTTTTCTATCTCTAATCATCACGCAAGCGTGCTTGACCTATACGAAATAAACGATTTTCGTGATCAATTCGCAATAAAATACCAATAGTGGCGGACATAATGATAATACTCGAACCACCATAACTCACGAGTGGAAAGGTTAAACCTTTAGTTGGTAGTATTCCAAGAGCCATACCTAAATTCACAAAGCCTTGAAAGAAAATCCAAAAACCAATACCTAATGCAAAAAAACCTCGAAAACGTTGTTCTAACATTAAGGATTCTCGTCCAATTTTCATTGCACGAAAAATTAATAAACCTAATAAAAGAATAACAATCAATATACCGATAAATCCAAATTCTTCGCCGATAATCGCCATAATGAAATCGGTATGTGCTTCAGGCAGATAATCTAATTTTTGAATTGAATTACCTAATCCTTCGCCAGTAATTTCTCCCCGCCCAAATGCTATAAGAGAGTTTGTTAATTGGAAACCAGTGCCATAAGGATCTTTAAAGGGTTCTAAAAAACCTATAAATCGCTTTAACCGATAAGAGGCGGTCAATACTAGCCAAACGAATAAGATTCCACCTAATGCTATCAATCCTACAAACTGTAAAATTTTCGCCCCTACGATAAAAAGCATCCCAGACATAATAATAAATAGCACGACTGTACTACCTAAATCAGGTTGCAATAAAAGAAAACAACCCAATACAAGCATAACAATAAACGGTTTAAAAATACTAACATGTCGCGACCGCACTTCATCATAACGACGAGTGAAATAACTTGCTAAAAAACAAGTCAAAGCCAATTTTGCAAATTCTGCAGGTTGAAAGTTTAAGATCCCCAATGAAATCCAACGTTTTGCGCCATTAACCGATGTACCGATAAAAAGGACAAGCAATAATAATATGACAGAAAATAAAAAAATTTTAGCGTGCCATTTTTCCCATTGCGAAGAAGAAATTTGTAATGAAATATAACAAGTGAGCAAAGAAAGTAGCACATAAATAGCGTCGCGTTTTGCAAAGTAAAAAGGATCATTAAATAAACGAGAGCTATAAGGAATAGAAGCAGATGTTACTGCCACTAAACCAATTAAAAGCAAAATAACAAATAACCAAAATAGTGCACGATCATACAACAAACCTTGCGGTGTGATGCGTGTCCATTCATCGTAATTTTTTTTGATATTTTGTAAAAATTCCATCTTATTTCGTGAGTTACTAAATTAGGCTAAACATTGAGCTAAACGCGTAAATTCTTCGCCACGTTTTTCAAAAGAAGCAAACTGATCGAGACTTGCACAAGCAGGCGACAATAATACCATATCTCCGCTTTGCAATGTTGGGCGTAAAAATTCTATCGCTTGTTCCATTGTTTCAAACAAATAGCTTTGTGATGAAAGTTTTGCAAGCTGCGCACCATCTCGACCAAAACAATAACAAATAATGTGTGGTTGATTAATTAATTCAGCTAATTCTGAAAAATCAGCCCCTTTTCCGTCTCCGCCTAGCAACAAATGCAATTTACCCTCAATATAAAGCCCAGCCAATGCAGCAACTGTACTCCCCACATTTGTTGCTTTAGAGTCATTAATCCAACGAATGCCATTAGCTTGATGCGCTAATTGAAAACGATGATCTAACCCTTTGAAATGGCGAAGTGCGGCACGAATTGAATCTAAATTAATACCTATAGCTTGTGCCAATGCTGTTGCTGCCAAAATGTTCATATAATTATGGCGACCAACCAATGTAGCTTCTTCACAAGGTAAAATCACTTCATCTTTTACCATTAAATATTGCTTGCCATTTTCAGTTTTTAGCCAATAATCCGCACTATTTTCCGCAAAAGAAACGATTTGTTTCGCTTGATTTTCGTTTTCCCCAAAAGTCAGCCTATCTTCATTGTTCAACACACCTACTTTAGCATTATGATAAATGCGTAATTTTGCTTGGCGATAATCTTCTAAATCCATATAGCGATCCATATGATCTTCAGTCACGTTCAAGACAGTCGCAGCCGCAGCTTTTAAGCTATAAGTTGTCTCAAGCTGAAAACTAGAAAGCTCTAATACATAAAGTTCACAATCTTCATTCAACAATGACAAAGCAGGAATCCCAATATTTCCACCCATACCAACTTTCACGCCAGCAGCTTTCGCCATTTCATAAACTAAAGTAGTTACGGTACTTTTTCCATTTGAACCGGTAATTCCCACAATTGGCTTTGTCGCTGCGCGGCAGAATAATTCAATATCACCGATTACTTCTACGCCAGCTTTAAGTGCGGTTTGAATTTCTGGTGTTTTTACCGCAAGCCCTGGGCTAATAACAATCATATCGCTTTCAAGTAACCATTCCTGATTTAAACTACCAGTATGAAGAGGGATATTTTGAGGAAGTTTATCAATACCAGTAGGCTTTTTTCGAGTATCAATCACACGAATATTAGCCTGTTGGGATAAGAGATAATCCACACAAGAAAGACCTGTTTTGCCAAGCCCAATGATCGTAATATTTTTGTTTTGATAGGCATTCATTTTATTTCTTCTTAATTACTATAAGTTTTAAATTTTGCTGATGGGAATATCAATTTATAACGTAAAAGCTCGCTCTTTCAAAAACTGAAAGAGCGAACCTCACAACATTTATTAACGCAACTTCAAGGTGACTAATCCCATCAACACTAACATTAAGGAAATAATCCAAAACCGAATAATCACTCTTGGTTCTGGCCATCCTTTCAATTCAAAATGATGATGAATCGGTGCCATTCTAAAAATGCGTTGTTTGCGTAACTTATAAGACCCTACTTGCAAAATAACAGAGAGCGCTTCAACAACAAATACGCCACCCATTATCACAAGCAAAAATTCCTGACGAACAAGAATTGCTACGACACCCAGCGCTCCACCTAATGCTAGAGAACCCACGTCCCCCATAAATACTTGAGCTGGATAAGTATTAAACCATAAAAATCCTAAACTCGCGCCAACAATAGCTGTACAGAACACCACTACTTCAGAACTGTATTTAATATACGGAATGTGCAAATATTCTGCGAAATTCACGTTACCTGTAGCCCAAGCAATTAAAGCAAACGCACCTGCAACAAGCGCAGTAGGCATAATCGCTAATCCATCTAAACCGTCGGTTAAATTCACTGCATTACCCGTGCCAACAATCACAAAGTAAGATAACACAATATAGAACAAACCTAATTGAGGCATAATGTCTTTAAAGAATGGAATCACTAAACGGGTGGCATCAGTGTCGTGACCAAGCCAATAAAGCCAAAGGATTGCCACTAATGCCACCACAGACATCCAGAAATATTTCCAACGAGCAATCAATCCATCAGTATTTTTACGGGTAATTTTGCGGAAATCATCCACAAAACCAATTGTGCCGTATCCAAATAAAACAAATAAACAAACCCAAATATACGGATTAGCAAGATTTGCCCATAATAACGTACTTACGCCAATAGAGAATAAAATCATCACACCTCCCATAGTGGGTGTGCCTTTTTTTGCAAAGTGACTTTCAGGGCCATCATTTCGCACTTCTTGGCCAAATTTTAAGATCTGCAAGCGTTTGATCACTTTAGGACCAATCCAAAGTGAGATAAAAAGTGCGGTTAATAATGCAAGAATTGCACGGACGGTAATATAAGAAATCGCATTAAAGGCGGTTTCGTAACGAACAAGATATTCAGCAAGCCAGACTAACATTTAATTTTATCCTTTAATGAATAGATCACATCTTCCATTTTCATTGAGCGTGAGCCTTTTCCTAGCACCACAACTTTTTTATTTTGTTGTAATTGGTTTTCAATAAGTGGAACTAAGAAATCCACCATTTCAGTTTTATCCGTAAAATGCTTGCCCAAAACAGCCTCAGAAATAACCGCACTTTCATTGCCATAAGAACACACTAAATCTAAATTTACCAAATTAATATATTGTCCAACTTCACGATGAATAGCGAGAGAATTTTCGCCCAATTCTTTCATATCTGCGACACATAGAATAAGGAAAGCATCATAACTTTTTAGGACATCAATAGCCGCACAGAGAGAATCTTTATTTGCGTTATAAGTATCATCTAATAACAATAAATTAGGCGTTACTTGAATAGGAAATAAACGCCCTTTCACTTGTGAACGTTGTTCTAATCCAGCTTTGACATCGGCAAGCGTAGCACCAACATTCATCGCTAGTGCGGTAGCAGCTAAAGCATTTTTTACATTATGTTCACCAAGGTAAGGTAAGTTAATCTCAATTTCACCTTGTGGGGAAATAAGTGTAAAAGTGGAACCTTGATCAGTATGATGGATATTTTTTGCAGAATAATCTTTACCGTTAAAATATTGAATCTCATGTTCACTGATTTCTTTTTGCCAACAATCTAAATGGTTATGTTCTGCGTTAATAATCGCCACGCCATTCAATGTTAAACCACGATAAATCTCACCTTTAGCTTGTGCTACGCCCTCTAAAGAACCAAACCCCTCTAAATGTGCAGGCGCAATATTATTAATCAATGCGGCATTAGGTTGAACTAATTTTGTGGTGTAATTGATTTCATTTTGATGATTTGCACCAAGTTCAATCACAGCAAAACGATGTTTTTCTGTTAAGCGAAGCAGAGTTAAAGGCACACCTATATCGTTATTGAAGTTACCATTGGTAAAAAGTACCGCTTCTGAATCAGCTGCGGTATGCTGCAAAATACTTGCCGTCATTTCTTTTACCGTAGTTTTACCAGAAGAGCCAGTCATCGCCACAGTACGTGGATTAATTTTCTCACGTAACCATTTTGCAAGCTCGCCCAAAGCAATACGAGTGTCTTTAACCACAAGTTGAGGAACTAAAATAGACGAGTTTTCTTGCTGAACAACAAGCGCAAGCGCACCCTGTGACACCGCTTGATCAAGATATTGATGAGCATCAAATTTTTCGCCTTTTAAAGCAAAAAATAAGCTATTTGATACGCTTTTTCGAGTATCCGTATTAATTTCTGCAACTTGCACATTTTCATCGCCAATTAATTTAGCTTGAAGAATCTGTGCAAGTTGTACAGTAGAGAGTTTAATCATAATTGAGTGATTATTATTTTAAGAAATCAAGTGCAATTTCTTGGTCGGAAAAATGCACAACTTCCGAACCAATAATTTGATAATGCTCATGACCCTTTCCAGCAATTAAAATCACGTCATTTTCTACCGCACTTTCAATCGCAAACTGGATCGCCTGTGCGCGATCAGGAATAATCCCCACTTTTTCCATATTTTTAAAGCCAGCGACAATATCTGCTTCAATTTGGCTTTGTGGTTCTGTTCGTGGATTATCTTTTGTCACAATAATCTTTTCAGCAAACTGCTCTGCAACCTGTGCCATTAACGGACGTTTGCCTCTATCACGGTCTCCGCCACAACCAAAAATGCACCATAATTCGCCTTGGCAATGTTCACGCGCAGCAATCAACGCTTTTTCTAACGCATCTGGTGTATGCGCATAATCTACAATAACGGTTGGTTTATTTGGATATTGAATCATTTCCATTCTTCCACATACTCCTTTTAAAGATTTCGCCGTAGCGAGTAAATTTTCCAATGGGTAACCAAACGATAACAACGTGGTCATTACTAATAATAAATTACTTACATTAAAAGCACCAATTAATGGGCTATGCAAAACACCATTACCCCAGCTAGATTCAAAAGTAATATCTGCACCTTTAAAATGATAATGGATATTTATTGCTTTCATCCATTGGTGTGAACCTACTTTAAAATCCGCATTCATACTTACGGCAATAGCATCAGGTAGTTCAGTTAGCCATTGGTATCCAATTTCATCATCAGCATTAATCACTTTAATTTGGGTATCTAATTCAGTGAACAAGCGTTTCTTCGCCGCAGCATAATTTTCCATAGATTGATGATAATCTAGATGATCACGGGTTAAATTCGTGAAAATTGCTGCTTTAAAATGCAAGGCTTCTACACGATGCTGCGCCAAACCGTGTGATGAAACTTCAATAGAGGTAAAATCTGCACCTGCGTGTTTGAAAGTTGAAAGAGATGACTGAATTTCTACTGCTGAACCTGTCGTATTTTTAGCTTCTACAATTTGCCCAAAAAGTCCATTACCAATGGTTCCCATCACAGCCGCACGATGCCCCAATAATTCCGCCCATTGCGCTAATAATTGAGAAATAGTGGTTTTGCCATTTGTTCCTGTAACACCAACAAGGGTTAAATTTTTAGAGGGCGAATCATAAAAAACATCAGCTAAAGACGAAAGATGACGTGCAAGTTGATAATATTTAACTACCGGCACATTCCTGATAAACGCCACAGTTAAATGCTCGCTAGATAATTCTGTCTCAGAAACCACCGCACTTGCACCAGAATGAAGAGCAGAATCAATAAATTGATTTCCATCGACTTGATGCCCTTTTATCGCCACAAAAAGATCGCCAGCTTTAACCTTACGGCTATCTAACACCATATTATGGAGTTCTATATCATTCTTTAATTCAGGCAAATTAAAAAGTGCGGTGAGTTTTTTCATAATTTTTCCTTAATTCACTTTTTGATTCTTGTGTTCGCCAATATAAACAATACGTTTTGCACTTTTCGTTGTTGTGTTTTCAGCTGATTCAGCATCTTGCGGAATAGCATTTGCACGTAACGCATAGCCCATAATGTTAGAGAATACAGGGGCAGAAACCGCACCACCATAATATTCTCCTGCTTTTGGATCATTGATCAAAACCACTAATGCATAACGAGGATCACTAATTGGTGCAATACCCGCAGTAAATGCCACATATTTATTTACATAATGTCCATTTTCAATCTTACGTGCCGTACCTGTTTTTACGCCGACACGGTAGCCTTCCACCATTGCGCGTTTATTTTTAATTGCTACTTTCTCTAAAATTCCCACAATATCTTTAGTTATTTTTTCAGAGAAAACCCGTTTCCCAATAACTGGCGGATCAACTTTAGTGATAGAAAGCGGACGATAAACACCGAAACTACCAAGGGTTGCATAGGCACGAGCAATTTGTAAAGGTGTCGCAGTAATACCATAACCATAAGCGACTGTTGCACGCTCAATATCTGCCCAGCGTTTACGATTTGCATTCAAAATCCCAACTTGTTCGCCGATCAAGCCTAAATCTGTCGGTTTACTTAAACCTGCATTTTGATAAGTTTCCATTAATGCACTAGGTGGCATACGTAATGCAAGACGACTTACACCACGGTTACTAGAGTTCATTAAAATCTCGTCTAAAGTTTGCTGAGCACGTGGTGCAACGTCCACAATTTCTTTACCGCTTAATTTAAAGGACGTAGTATCAATAATTTCATCTCGTTTAACTACACCTCGTTGAAGTGCGGTTAAAACAACGAAAGGTTTTACCGTAGAACCTGGCTCAAAAGTATCGGTAATTGCACGGTTACGCATTAACTCTGATTTCACGCCGACACGGTTGTTTGGATTATAAGAGGGCGCAGTCGCCATAGCTAACACCTCCCCAGTACGAACATCAACTAACACCGCAGTACCAGACTCCGCATTATTCTCAGACACCGCCTTTTTAATCTCACGATACACCATAGATTGCAATTTTTCATCAATACTTAAGGTAACATCTTGTGCATCATATTTTTTCTCATCGGAGATATGTGCAACAATATTCCCACGTTTATCTTTACGAACAGTACGTGAACCGTCTTTACCAACAAGCAGGGAATTAAAACTTTTCTCAATGCCTTCAATACCATTTCCATCAATATCCGTATAACCCACCACGTGTGCAGCTTCTTCTACACGAGGATAAAAACGGCGATGCTCTGTTTCTAAAATAATACCCTTAATTTTTAATCTACGAATATAGTTAGCTTTACTTAATTCAACTTGACGTGCTAAATACAAATAACCAGATTTAGAATTTTTCTCAATTTTTTTCACTAAATCATTTTCAGTCATACCTAATTCTTCGGCTAAAGCTGCAATTCGTTCTTTATCCGCAAGCGAATTTTCCTTCAACATCGTTTTTGGATCTGCCACAATCGCGCTCATCGGCACGCTTACAGATAAAAGCTGACCATTACGATCTAAAATAGAACCACGCACCGATAATACTTCATCTTTACGCAAAGAACGCTTATCCGCTTCATTTGATAACGTATCGGCATTAATAGATTGAACATAAGCTGCTCGTGCGACTAAAGCACACAGACCAAGTAAAATAAGAACCGTAGAAAGCATATAACGTCCACGCATAAAGCATTTTTCAAACACCTTTTGAGGCTTGTTTTGCTTTACAGTTTCAGGTGCGGTCAATTTTCTAATTGTTTTTTTTGACTTACCTGATTTACGCGAGGAATTAAATTTCACCATTTTTTTACCTATTATTCTCTAATTTCAACTTCTTGCTCTGAAGAAACAACTTTCATTTTTAATGTACTAATCGCAATAGATTCTACTCGCGTGCTATCCCCTTCCGTAGCTTCCTGCACTTGTAAATTACGGTATTCATTCTCAAGTGCTTGACGCTGTAAAATTAACATTCCATTTTCAGAAATTAGTTGGCGAGTTTTATGGGTTATCCAAATCGTTCCCATTGCAGAAACTAAAATCCCTATCAACAGCAACACCACTAACTTATTTGAAGAAAATAAATCTTCGACTAAAATCTGCTGTAACGGATAACGAGGCTTATTATTTTCAGACATCGCTAAATTCTCTCTGCCACACGTAATATGGCACTTCTTGAACGAGGATTTGCTTGAATTTCTGCATCACTTGGCTGAATGGCTTTACCAATAATTCTTAATTTTTGATTACGCTGAATTTGATCTTCTCGCAATGGTAAACCTTTGGGAATATCCTCGCCCTTACTTTGTTTTTTCATAAAATGTTTCACCATTCTATCTTCTAAAGAATGGAAACTAATAATTGATAAACGACCTTCTGGTGCTAACATATCTAACGCAGAATTAAGCAGACTTTCTAATTCATCTAATTCCGAATTAATAAAAATACGAATAGCTTGGAAACTACGCGTCGCAGGATGTTTATGTTTATCTTTAAAAGGAACTGCCTGTGAAATAAGTTCCGCCAATTGACTGGTACGCGATAAAAATTCTGTGCCATTTTTTACCGCACTTTTATTGAAATCAACAATAGCAGTGGCAATACGTTTAGCGAAACGCTCTTCGCCAAAAGTTTTCAACACCCAAGTTAAATCCTCAATGGACACTTGTTTTAACCATTCTTCAGCAGATAAACCTTGAGTTGTATCCATACGCATATCAAGCGGGCCATCTTTCATAAAACTAAAACCACGTTCTGCTTCATCAAGCTGAGGGGAAGACACACCAAGATCAAGCAAAATACCGTCAATTTTGCCCACTAAATTTAATTTGTCACAAATTTCAGGAATATGCGAAAAGCTGTTATGTTCAATCTGAAAACGCGAGTCTTGGATTTTGTGTGCTTCTGCAATAGCACGAGGATCGCGATCTACAGCTATCAAACGACCATTAGAAGAAAGTTGAGAAAGGATAAACCGAGAATGCCCCCCACGCCCAAAAGTACCATCAATATAAATGCCATTCTCCTTCAATGCCAAGCCATTCACGGCTTCGTGAAGTAAAACTGTAATATGTTCAGATGAAGAAAAGGAATTTTCGCTATTCATAAATTTAAGATAAAAGTACTACATTATTTTCTATAATGAGAAATCATTTAACGCATCAGCAGCAAAATCTGCGCTGGAGCCAATTTCTATATCCTCTGCAATTTGAGTATGCCATTCTACATCGCTCCAAATTTCAAATTTATTAAGTTGCCCTACCAACATTAAACCTTTTTCTAATTTTGCGTGTTGGCGTAATGGCCCACTAAGCAAAATACGACCCTGAGCATCCATCTCACATTCAGTGGCATGACCAAGCATTACTCGCTGCAAACGGCGTTGGGTAGGATCAAAGTTAGAAAGTGCGAGAAGTTTTTGTTCGATTTTTTCCCATTCATCAAGGGGATAAAGTAAAAGACAGGGTTGGCGAATATCTACAGTACAAACCATTTTCCCTTGGTTCTTTTCAAGAATTTCAGCGCGATAGCGAGTTGGGATCGCTACACGTCCCTTAGAATCTAAATTAACCGCCGTTGCACCACGAAACATATTACACCTTAAAAATTGAACTTATTTTTAGAAAATCTCTAAAAATCTCCACAAAACACCACTTTTCTCCACTTCTAGCAAGTTTATAATTTGTTCGCTCAACTTGCAAGTAATTCCACATTAAAGCAACTGATTTTTATCAAAATAAAAAAGCCGTTTGAATAAACAATTCAAACGGCTTTTTTCATCAAATTTTATTGACTAATTATTTATATAAGCTTCTTCATCTCGCGTACCTAATGGTTTAAGCATTGTGAAGAACAATACGATACAAACGATGGTTGTTGCTAAACCAAGATACACAGAAAGCTGATAATCTAAGCCGAAACCAATTTTGTTGTAGAACAAATAAGTTGCACATACTGTTGTGATAAACCACGCAGGAAGAGACGCAACCCAGTGGAATTTATGATAACGATATAAATATCCCGCTGCAGTCCATAACATTACCATTGCTGTCATTTGGTTTGCCCAAGTGAAATAACGCCATAATACGCTGAAATCAATGGTTGAAATAAAATAACCTAATACAAACAACGGCACAGCAATTAATAAACGTTTAGGTAATGAACGTTGATCAACATTAAAAATTTCGGCTATCTGTAAACGCGCAGCACGGAATGCAGTATCGCCAGAAGTAATAGGAAGAACAATCACGCCTAATATAGCAAAAATACCACCAATAAAACCTAAGAAATGTAACGAACTATCATACACAACTTTAGATGGAGAACCTGCTGAAATTGCATCTTGTAACGCTTGTGGATTTTCATAGAATGCAAGACCAACCATACACCATACTAATGCAATTACCCCCTCAGTAATCATTGCACCGTAGAAAATGAAGCGACCTTCACTTTCATTTTCTGTACAACGTGCCATTAATGGAGTTTGCGTTGCGTGGAAACCTGATAATGCGCCACAAGAGATAGTTAAGAATAAAAGTGGCCAAATTGGAACATCACCTTTCACTTGGAAATTTTGTGTAAATTTCGCCCAAGTTAAACCCTCGCCATCAGCATTGATTGTACGGAAAAACTCAATTGGATCTGTTGCACTAAAATGTGAAACAACTAATCCGTATACCATACCAACTGACATAAAGAGTAATAACGCACCAAAGAGTGGATAAATTCGACCAATAATCTTATCAACTGGGAGTAAGGTTGCAAGAATATAATAAGCAAAAATAATTGCTGTCCACAGAGCAACCACTGTTGCTTTATCCATTCCCCATACTTTAATCCCACCAGCTTCAACAGAATGATGAACTGCCTCTGCATCACCAAGCACTAACGCACCTTGCGAAGCACCAAATACATCCATTGTAATGGTACCCATCAATTGAGCTGGGCTTGCCACAAACACAACACCGACAAGTAAAAGCAACACAAGTGCTAATGTATTGATAAAGACTTTAACGGGACGACCTAAAAACTTACCCGCCAAATATGGCATTGTTGCGCCACCGTGACGAATACTTAACATACCACAGAAATAATCGTGTACTGCGCCAGCAAAAATACAACCAATAACAATCCAAAGCATTGCAACAGGTCCGTATAATGCACCAAGAATAGGGCCAAAAATAGGGCCTGTTCCCGCAATATTTAATAATTGAATTAGCCAAATTTTCGTTTTAGACATTGGCATATAGTCCACACCATCATTTACTTGGTAAGCAGGTGTTTGACGTTTTGGATTAATCACAAAAATTTTTTCGATAATTTTTCCATAAATAAAGTAACCGATAATCAACACGGCTACACAAAAGAAAAACCATAACATAGGAAGGCTCCTCAAAAAATAAAGTAAAAGTATTTATATGCCCTAAACAAGCGGCTGTATTCTATTTCAAATTACGTCAAATCAAAATTGAATTTAAAGATTTTTATAAGATTTGTGACTTGTATCACATTTGTAAAATCTAAAACATCCATTAAAATGCTAATAAATAAGTAATTGAATAGGTATAAAAGCAAATATGTCCTTAACAAGATGCCCTGAATGCAGAAAAAAGATTAGTGAAAATGCAGAAAATTGCCCTAATTGCGGCTTCTCTTTCAAACAAAAAGATCTAGAGATGTACAAACAAAGATTAGAAGATCAACGCTTACATAATGAAGAAGTCAATCGTAAAAGCACAAAACTCCACATAATCTGGTTTTGCATCTTTGCAATTTTTATCGCAGTCACAAGCTGGATGGTAAATTAATCTATCAATGATAAATTTATTAAGGAGTTACTATTAACTCAAAAAGCTGATAAAAATTATAATTCTATTTATAACTTACAATGGCTTGATGAAAATACATCGAAAAAAGATGCTTCTCTTGAAGAATGGGTAAATAAAAATACAAAATCTAATATAACCTCTTTTCTCGACAACCATCTTTATACCTGATGTGGACTTATCTATTGGTAATTTTGCTCAATTCTTTGAGGAAAGAAAAATTATCTTAATTAAGAAATTAAGTGATTTATTAAGCTAATTTATAATCAAATATCAAATGGTAATCATTCCAGAATGTATAAAATCTTGGGAAGACTACCACTTTTCTCTGATATTATCGCAAGTTAAAATTCTAACTACTAATTTAGTATAAATTAAAAATATAATTTATCTTTATTAAAATATTTTTATAATAAATTTCATCTATTTTGTTATGAAAATGTATTACTTAATAATATTTCTGTAACCATTATCTATCGCTGCTAGGAGTAAATAAACAAAAATACACCGAATTTTTACCGCACTTTTATATCTTAATAAATAAAAAAATCTGCACTCAAATTAGTTAAATATTTTCTTTAACTAATTCAAGAGCAGATTGAAGTGCGGTTATTTTTTATATTGAATTATAGATTAAAGTTTTGCTGAAAGCATGGTTTCCAATTTTTCTTGGTCAATAGCAAATTTACGAATACCCTCTGCTAATTTTTCAACAGCCATAGCATCGCTGTTATGTTGCCAGTAGAACTCAGCTTCTGTTAATGGCTGTGGTTTCGCTTTTACTTCGCCTTTGTATTCTAATTTGCGTACAAGTGCGGTTGAATTTTCTTGTAATTCTTTCAGTAATGCTGGTGCAATGGTTAAACGATCGCAACCTGCAAGTTCAGTAATTTCGCCTACATTACGGAAACTTGCGCCCATCACAACTGTGTTGTAGCCATATTCTTTGTAGTAATTGTAGATTTTGGTGACAGAAATAACGCCTGGATCTTCTGCTGGCGCATATTCTTTTTTGTCGGAGTTTGCTTTGTACCAGTCTAAAATACGACCTACAAATGGCGAAATTAAGTAAACGCCCGCTTCTGCACAAGCACGAGCTTGCGCTTCAGAGAATAATAAGGTTAAGTTACAGTTAATGCCTTCTTTTTCAAGGATTTCTGCAGCTCGGATACCTTGCCATGTGGAAGCGATTTTAATCAAAATACGATCATTTGAGATGCCAGCTGCATTATAAAGTGCGATTAATTTACGTGCTTTTTCAACCGTTGCTTGGGTATCGTAAGAAAGGCGAGCATCCACTTCAGTAGAAATACGTCCCGGAACAATTTTTAAAATTTCTAAGCCGATGTTTACCGCTAATTTATCTTCTGCATCAATAAGTTGCTGTGCTTTATCATTGCTTTGAGCTTTTGCATAAGCTACCGCTTCATCAATTAATGGCGCATATTGTGGAAGTGCAGATGCGCTTAGAATTAATGATGGGTTTGTTGTTGCATCTTGTGGTTGGTATTTTTTGATTGCATCAATATCGCCAGTATCAGCTACGACGACGGTCATATTACGAAGTGAATCTAACTGTGTTGTCATTGTATTCTCCTTGAATGGACTTGTTTAAATCTAATCAGGTTACGATAGCACAATTAGCATTAAAAGGGTAATTTATATAGGAAAATATTTACAATAGGAAAAATCAATACATCCTAGATTCCCCCCTCTCATATCATCACTTTTAGCAATTTTTTTAGCGATTTATTAGACACAACTCACAAAACTCAATTTTTCTTCAAATAATTTCCTGACAAATCTTTACAAAAATGAATTTTTGAGCTAATAAGTAGAAGACTTTTTATAAAAATATCGCCTAATGACAAGGAGGCTCAAATGCAACACAAACTACTCTTCTCTGCAATCGCTCTTGCTCTTTCCTATTCTGCGCAAGCAGTTATAGTGCCTGAAGGAACACAATTAGATGAAAAACAGCATATCGTGTTCAATAATGGGGCTGAACCACAAAGTTTTGACCCACACAAAACCGAAGGTGTGCCAGAATCTAACGTTGCTTATCAATTACTTGAAGGCTTAGTCACCTCAGACTCTGAAGGTAAACTTCAACCGGGTGTGGCTGAAAGCTGGGAAAATACACCTGACTTCAAAACCTGGACATTCCATTTACGTAAAGATGCTAAATGGTCAAACGGAGATCCTGTTACTGCACACGATTTCGTGTTTGCGTGGCGTCGTTTAGTGGATCCTGCAACTGCTGCACCTTATGCGAGTTACTTAAGTTATTTACAAGTTGAAAATGCGCAAGACATTATTGACGGTAAGAAAAAACCGGCTGAATTAGGCGTGGAAGCAAAAGATGATTACACCTTTGTGGTTCATGCAATCAATCCTGTGCCTTATGCAGTCAGTTTAACGACTCACCAATCCTTATTGCCATTACCACAAAAAGTAGTCGAAAAATTGGGTGATGCATGGGTGAAAAAAGAAAACTACGTGGGTAACGGTGCGTATAAGCTGGCTAACCACATCATTAACGAAAAAATCGAATTTGAACGTAACCCACTTTATTGGAACGATAAAGAAACCGTAATCAATAGCGCGACATTCCTCGCCATTGAAAACCCAAGTACCGATGTAGCGCGTTATCGTGCGGGCGATTTAGACATGACCAGTTATGGTTTACCGCCAGAACAATTCGCTAAATTACAAAAAGAATTGCCAGGCGAAGTATACGTTACTCGTACCCTAGGAACTTATTCTTATGAATTAAACAATAAGAAAGCACCTTTTGATAACGTGAATATTCGTAAAGCCTTGAACTTATCTCTTGATCGTCATGTGATCACCGATAAAGTATTGGGCCAAGGTCAAACACCAACCTATGTGTTTACCCCAACTTACATCGAAGAAGGTCATCTCATTCAACAACCTGCTTATTCAAAAGAACCGATGGCACAACGTAATGAAGAAGCAATTAAACTCTTAGAAGAAGCTGGTTACAGTAAAGCGAATCCGTTGAAATTCAGCATTCTTTATAATACCAATGAAAACCACAAAAAAGTGGCTATTGCTGCAGCATCTATGTGGAAAGCGAACACCAAAGGTTTGATTGATGTGAAATTAGAAAACCAAGAGTGGAAAACTTACATTGATAGCCGTCGTGCAGGTCGTTACGATGCGGCACGCGCAGGATGGAGTGCGGATTACAACCAAGCAACAACATTCGGCAACTATTTCTTATCTAATTCTAGTAACAATACTGCGAAATACGCAAATCCAGAATATGATAAAGCGATGGCAGAATCTTACGCAGCAACTGATGCAGAAGGTCGTGCAAAAGCTTATGCGAAAGCCGAAGAAATTCTTGCAAAAGATTACGGTATCGTACCAATCTTTAACTATGTGAATCCACGCTTAGTGAAACCTTACGTAAAAGGTTATTCAGGCAAAGATCCGCAAGATCACATCTACTTACGAAACCTTTATATTATTAAACATTAATTCGTTGCTCGTATTTAAGTGCGGTTAAAAATCGTCGTATTTTTTGACCGCACTTTTCGCCCATTTTGGTTGGAGTTGTTATGTTCAAGTTTATTTTTAAACGGCTGTTGGAAGCCTTGCCGACGCTGTTTATTTTGATTACTTTTTCTTTCTTTTTGATGCGTCTCGCCCCTGGCAGCCCCTTCACTTCTGAACGCGCTTATCCGCCAGAAGTCATGGCTAATATCGAAGCGAAGTATCATTTAAATGAACCATTATATAAACAATATTTCCTTTATTTAGAAAATCTTTCCAAAGGAGATTTTGGTCCCTCTTTTAAATATAAAGACCAATCAGTCAATGATTTAATCGCGTCAGCTTTCCCTGTTTCCATAAAATTGGGAATGGCGGCCTTCGCCTTTGCAGTCGTGCTAGGAGTAACAGCAGGTACGCTCGCCGCTCTCAATCAAAATAGCCGTTGGGATTATATTTTAATGAGTTTCTCGATGCTTGGGGTCATTATGCCAAGCTTCGTATTTGCACCTGTTTTAGTGCTAATTTTCGCCATTTATCTAGGATGGCTGCCAGCTGGCGGCTGGAACGGCGGTACAGCCATGTACATGATCTTACCTGTAGCCTCCTTAACTATCGCTTATGTTGCAGGGATTGCGCGTATCATGCGTGGTTCGATGATTGAAGTGTTACATTCCAACTTTATTCGAACCGCCAAAGCTAAAGGACTTTCCATGTCGAGAATCATTTTAAAACACGCTTTGCGTCCCGCACTTTTACCCGTGATAACCTATTTAGGACCTGCTTTCGTAGGGATTATTACTGGCTCAATGGTCATCGAAAGCGTATTTGGTTTACCTGGCATGGGGTTATTATTTGTAAACGGCGCATTGAACCGCGATTACTCTTTAGTTTTGAGCCTCACCATTTTAGTGGGGACATTAACCATTTTATTTAATGCGATTGTGGATATTTTATACGCCATCATCGATCCAAAAATTCGTTATTAAGGATAAATTATGACAGATTATCGTACTCAGCCGATTAATCAGAAAAATGCGGATTTTGTGGAACAAGTGGCTGACCGTATTGAAGAAATGCAACTGGAAGGCCGCAGCCTATGGCAAGATGCGAAACGCCGTTTTTTCCGCAACAAAGCGGCCGTTGCCAGTCTGATTATTTTGGCGTTTATTATTATATTTATTACCGTCGCGCCTTGGTTCTTCCCATTTACCTATGAAGATACCGATTGGAATATGATGAGTGCCGCACCAACAATGGAAGGCTATCACTTCTTCGGTACCGATGCCTCAGGTCGAGACTTGTTGGTACGTACTGCTATCGGTGGACGTATTTCATTATTGGTCGGTATTGCTGGTGCTTTCATTTCCGTCACTATCGGCACAATTTATGGGGCGATTTCCGGTTATGTAGGCGGTAAAACAGATATGCTGATGATGCGCTTTTTGGAAATTCTTAGCTCATTTCCATTTATGTTTTTCGTGATTTTGTTGGTGACCCTTTTTGGCCAAAACATTTTCTTAATTTTTATCGCTATCGGGGCCATTGCTTGGCTTGGTCTTGCACGTATTGTACGCGGACAAACCCTCAGCCTAAAAAATAAAGAATTCGTCGAAGCTGCCATCGTTTGTGGCGTACCTCGTCGCCAAATCATTTTGAAACACATTATTCCGAATGTATTAGGCTTAGTGGCAGTTTATGCCTCGCTTGAAGTGCCTGGACTCATTCTATTTGAATCATTCTTAAGCTTCTTAGGATTAGGAACTCAAGAACCGATGAGTAGTTGGGGCGCACTCTTAAGTGATGGTGCTGCACAAATGGAAGTGTCGCCTTGGTTATTAATTTTCCCGGCATTTTTCCTTTGCCTTACCCTATTTTGTTTTAACTTTATCGGTGACGGGTTGCGTGATGCGCTTGATCCGAAAGATAGATAGGAGCGAATAATGAATCCTTTATTAGATATAAAAAATCTCTACGTTCGCTTCAAAACACCAGATGGCGTCGTTACAGCAGTGAATGACTTAAACTTCACGCTGAATGCAGGAAGCACGCTGGGCATCGTAGGCGAAAGTGGATCAGGCAAGTCACAAACAGCCTTTGCCTTAATGGGTTTATTGGCAGCCAACGGTGAAGTGGAAGGCTCTGCCATTTTTGAAGGGAAAGAATTAGTTAATTTACCGAATGCTGAATTGAATAAAATCCGCGCCGAGCAAATTTCCATGATTTTCCAAGATCCAATGACGTCGCTAAATCCTTACATGAAAATCGGTGAACAACTCATGGAAGTGCTGCAATTGCACAAGGGCTATGATAAACAAACTGCCTTTGCCGAATCCGTGAAAATGTTAGACGCAGTTAAAATGCCAGAAGCTAAAAAACGCATGGGCATGTATCCGCACGAGTTTTCTGGCGGTATGCGTCAACGGGTGATGATTGCGATGGCCTTATTATGCCGTCCCAAACTACTCATTGCAGATGAACCAACAACAGCTTTGGATGTGACCGTTCAAGCACAAATCATGACTTTATTAAATGAACTAAAACGTGAATTTAATACTGCAATTATTATGATCACTCACGATTTAGGTGTGGTAGCAGGTATTTGCGATCAAGTCATGGTGATGTATGCTGGACGAACCATGGAATACGGCACAGCGGAACAAATTTTCTATCATCCAACCCATCCCTATTCCATAGGCTTAATGGATGCGATTCCTCGCTTAGACGGCAATGAAGAACACTTGGTAACCATTCCTGGCAATCCACCGAATTTATTGCATTTGCCAAAAGGTTGTCCATTCTCACCTCGTTGCCAATTTGCTACTGAACAATGCCAAATTGCGCCAAAACTGACTACATTTAATCACGGTCAATTACGTAATTGTTGGTTACCAACGGAGAAATTTAACCTATGACAGTCTCAAACAACAAAGAATTACTCCTTGAAGTCAATCACTTAGGCGTCAGTTTTAAAATTAAAAATGATAAATCCCTTTTCTTCGCCAAACCGCAAACCTTAAAAGCGGTGAAGGATGTGTCTTTTAAACTTTACGCAGGTGAAACTCTCGGCGTAGTAGGTGAATCTGGTTGTGGTAAATCCACACTTGCACGCACTATTATCGGTTTAGTCGAAGCGAGTGAAGGGGAAATCTTGTGGCTTGGTAAACATTTACGAAAACAATCAGCGAAACAATGGAAAGAAACGCGTAAAGATATTCAAATGATTTTCCAAGACCCACTAGCCTCTCTCAATCCGCGAATGAATATTGGCGAAATCATTGCTGAGCCATTAAAGATCTACCAACCGCACTTAAGTGCCGCCGAAGTGAAAGAAAAAGTGCAAGCTATGATGTTGAAAGTTGGGCTTTTACCGAACTTGATTAACCGCTACCCACATGAATTTTCTGGTGGTCAATGTCAGCGTATCGGTATTGCTCGTGCATTAATCATTGAGCCCAAAATGATCATTTGTGATGAACCCGTTTCAGCGTTAGATGTGTCGATTCAGGCTCAAGTGGTGAATTTATTGAAATCCCTGCAAAAAGAAATGGGGCTTTCCTTAATTTTTATCGCTCATGATTTAGCGGTGGTAAAACATATTTCTGACCGCGTGTTGGTGATGTATTTAGGCAATGCAATGGAATTAGGCAGCGATGTGGAAGTATATAACGATACCAAACATCCTTATACCAAAGCCTTAATGTCTGCTGTTCCGATCCCCGATCCAAAATTGGAACGCAATAAATCCATCGAATTACTTGAAGGTGATTTGCCTTCACCAATTAATCCACCGTCTGGTTGCGTATTTCGTACTCGCTGTCTAAAGGCTGATGAGAATTGTGCGAAACAAAAACCACCTTTCACCAGCCAAAACAACAGCCATTTTGTGGCTTGCTTGAAAGTCTTATAAAACAAAAAGTGCGGTCAACATTCACCGCACTTTTTACTTTTACAATCCTAACTTTTCTTCAATTACCTTAGCCAAATCATCTAGCATCGCATAACGCTTACGATACATGGAACGTTTTTTACTTGGAATATCATCCAGATTTCTATCCATTTCTAAAGGTAATTCCCAGTAATCTTTTAATTCTCCGCCTGATTCGCCAAAAATTGCATCATAATCCACTGTGTATTGTTTGCTTTGGATGAAGCGAGATTTATTTTGGTATTTTTGCGGAATGCCAAGCAATTTATCGTAGCCTAGTATTTTTGTGAGTGATTTCATGGTTTCAACCATTAAATAGGCAGGGCGCAAACCGTGGCATAATTTGGTTAGTTGCTTCACCATTTCTTTTGAACCTTCAAAATTTGGCCCTTGTACAACAGCAATAAGCAACGCATCGCCTAATTTGGCAAAAGTAAGCAAATAAACTAATTCATTTCTTGGTTTATGCCATAGCTCCAATACCCAATATCCTTCCATTGGTTGATGGGTTGTCATGCTTAATGTCATTTCAAAATCAGGAATGACTTCGCCAAAACTTAATGGTTTTTCCCATAACGGCGTCGAAAGTGCGGTAAGTTTTTCGGGTAAAAATAAAAGATTCTCACAAACGGCATGAAAACGTTGTGATGCGTTAAAACGCTTATCTAAAAAACGACAAGCAACAGGATAACTATAATCCAAGTGCGTATTAAAAATATCGACGAGAAAAGGATATTGATTGATAAATTGTTCAAAGCGACGAATTGAACCACGATTTAAAAAGCTACGTAAATTGTAACGCCAATGTTTGGGCGCATCAAAACGCCCTGGTCGATATGGATAAAGATCCTTAGATTGAGGCCATTGGTAAGTTGTTTTTGTTGTCATCTGGAGTGCCATTAGTTGATTATAATTTCGGAGAGAATTTTGACATAATTTCAGGAAATTTTCCATTTATGCTATTCTAAACACAATTTTTAAAAGGAATCCTTATGTCTGAAATTAAACTTAATTACCACAAAACTCACTTTTTAACGAGTGCGCCGAATATTCGTTCCATTCCTGAAGATACGGGCATTGAAATTGCGTTTGCGGGTCGTTCAAATGCAGGAAAATCAACTGCACTTAATGCATTAACCAATCAAAAAAGCTTGGCTCGCACCTCAAAAACGCCGGGGCGTACTCAACTAATCAACTTATTTGAAGTGGAGCCAAATTGTAAATTAGTGGATTTACCAGGCTATGGTTATGCTGCCGTGCCAGAGCAGATGAAAATTCAATGGCAAAAATCCTTAGGCGAATATTTACAAAAACGCGAATGTTTGGCAGGGTTAGTTGTGTTGATGGATATTCGCCATCCGCTTAAAGATCTTGACCAACAAATGATTGAATGGGCGGTTTCAGCTGATTTACCAGTTCTTTTATTACTGACTAAAGCCGATAAATTAAGCCAAAGCTCACGTAGTAAACAAGTAAAAATGGTGCGTGAAGCAATTCTTCCATTTCAAGGCGATATACAAGTTGAAGCTTTTTCTGCACAAAATAAAATTGGAATTGATAAACTTGCAGCGAAATTAGATTTTTGGTTTTCGCCACTTTTTGCGGAATAAAATACAAATATTGCGATCTAGATCGCAAAAAAAGCACGGGATGAATGATTTCATTACGTGCTTTTTTTATAGTGCCAAAACTATCTCCATTTTTACCGCACTTTAAGGATTATAATGTCTCTTGCTATTGTTTACAGCCGTGCCTCTATGGGGGTGCAAGCGCCGCTTGTTACTATTGAGGTACATTTAAGCAACGGAAAACCCGGATTTATACTTGTTGGTTTGCCCGAAAAAACCGTGAAAGAGGCACAAGATCGGGTGCGTAGTGCGTTGATGAATGCACAATTTAAATACCCAGCCAAACGCATTACCGTGAATCTCGCACCAGCAGATTTACCGAAAGAAGGCGGAAGATTTGATTTGCCTATTGCCATCGGTATTTTAGCCGCATCGGATCAGCTTGATGCGAGCCGCTTAAAGCAATTTGAATTTGTGGCAGAGCTTGCGCTAACGGGGCAATTGCGTGGTGTACATGGTGTAATTCCCGCTATTCTTGCAGCGCAAAAGTCAAAGCGAGAGTTAATTATCGCAAAGCAAAATGCCAATGAAGCCTCACTTGTTTCTGATCAAAATACTTATTTTGCGCAAACACTTTTAGACGTAGTGCAATTTCTCAATGGTCAAGAAAAATTACCTCTCGCCACTGAAATTGTGAAAGAAAGTGCGGTAAATTTTTCGGGTAAAAATACATTAGATTTAACGGATATTATCGGACAACAGCATGCCAAACGAGCATTGACCATTGCCGCAGCAGGGCAGCATAATTTACTCTTTCTTGGCCCACCGGGTACAGGGAAAACCATGTTAGCCAGCCGATTAACAGGGCTTTTACCTGAAATGACTGATTTAGAAGCGATAGAAACGGCATCTGTAACGAGTTTAGTGCAAAACGAGTTAAATTTTCATAATTGGAAACAACGTCCTTTTCGCGCCCCGCACCATAGTGCATCAATGCCAGCTTTAGTTGGTGGTGGAACGATCCCAAAACCTGGTGAAATATCCTTAGCAACAAATGGCGTATTGTTTCTTGATGAACTTCCAGAGTTTGAACGAAAAGTGTTAGATGCGCTACGTCAGCCTTTGGAAAGTGGTGAGATTATTATTTCTCGTGCTAATGCAAAAATTCAATTCCCGGCTCGTTTTCAATTGGTGGCTGCGATGAATCCAAGCCCCACAGGTCATTATACTGGAACACATAACCGCACTTCGCCGCAACAAATTATGCGTTATTTAAATCGACTTTCAGGACCCTTTTTAGATCGCTTTGACTTGTCTATTGAAGTGCCTTTATTGCCACAAGGTAGCTTACAAAATACGGGCGATCGTGGCGAAACCAGCGCACAAGTTCGTAAAAAAGTGTTAAAAGTGCGAGAGATTCAAATGGAAAGAGCGGGGAAAATTAACGCTTATTTGAACAGTAAAGAGATTGAGCGTGATTGCAAGTTAAACGATAAAGATGCCTTTTTCCTTGAAAAAGCACTGAATAAACTTGGGCTTTCTGTTCGGGCTTATCATCGTATTTTGAAAGTGTCTCGAACCATTGCCGATCTACAAGAAGAACAACAAATTTCTCAACCGCACTTAGCGGAAGCCTTGGGCTATCGAGCAATGGATCGTTTGTTGCAGAAATTGTCGAATATGTAAAAACGCGTGGAAAGAATACCACGCGTGAAAGGATTAGTAAGTGCTTTGGGTATCTTGCGTACCGCTAATAATTGCAATGCCCGCACTTGCACCAATGCGAGTTGCACCCACTTTAATCATCGCAAGTGCCGTTTCAGTATCACGCACACCACCTGATGCTTTAACACCAATATTGCCGACCGTTTGTTTCATCAATGCAACATCCTCTACGGTTGCACCGCCTTTATTGAAGCCTGTTGATGTTTTAACAAAAGCCACACCGATTTCTTTACAAATTTCACAGGCTTTCACTATTTCATCTTTAGTGAGCAAACAAGTTTCTAAAATCACTTTTAATGGCGTGCCATTACAAGCATTAAATACAGCTTGAATATCTTGTTTTACTGCATCCCATTTTTGCGATTTTATCCAACCTACATTAATTACCATATCAATCTCATTTGCACCCGCTTTAATAGATTCTTGCGTTTCAAATGCTTTGACTGAGGTTAAATTCGCCCCCAAAGGGAAGCCCACCACAGTACAAATTTTTACATTTGAGCCAGCAAGTTTTTCTTTAGCGAGTGGAATATAACCAGAATTGATACATACAGAATAAAATCCGTGTTCAATCGCTTCATTACAGAGTGTCGAAATATCTTGTTCATTTTTTTCTGCGGTAAGTGCGGTGTGATCGATATATTGAGCAAGTTGATTCGGTGTCATGATTTTCCTCCTTTTATTTATGTTTTACCTATTGTAGCAAAAATTCTTTATTTTTGACTATGGTTTTACGCTCAATTACAATCATCTCAACAAGATAAGGAATAAATAAAATGAAGATTAAAAAATTACTCAAGAATGGATTATCCCTCTTTTTAACTTTTATTGTGATAACTAGCATACTGGATTTTGTTCGTCGCCCTGTAGTGCCAGAGGAAATAAATAAAATCACGTTACAAGATCTTCAAGGGAATACGTTCTCTCTTGAAAGTCTTGATCAAAACAAACCCACATTACTTTATTTTTGGGGAACTTGGTGTGGTTATTGTCGTTATACTTCGCCAGCAATTAATTCTTTAGCAAACGAAGGCTATCAAGTTGTATCGGTGGCATTACGTTCAGGCAATGAGGCGGACGTAAATGATTATTTAAGTAAGCATGACTACCACTTCACTACGGTTAATGATCCTAAAGGGGAATTTGCAGAACGATGGCAAATTAATGTGACGCCCACAATTGTGCTGTTGAGTAAAGGCAAAATGGATCTTGTTACGACAGGCCTTACGAGTTATTGGGGATTAAAAGTGCGGTTGTTTTTCGCAGAGTTTTTTGGCTAAGCAGTAGAAAATCTATTACAATACGCAGACTTATTTTAAAGAGGACAGAATTATGATTATCGTAACAGGCGGCGCTGGTTTTATTGGCAGTAATATTGTCAAAGCATTAAATGATTTAGGGCGCAAAGATATTTTAGTGGTCGATAACTTAAAAGATGGCACAAAATTCGCAAATTTAGTTGATTTAGACATTGCAGATTATTGTGATAAAGAAGATTTCATTGCTTCTATTATTGCGGGCGATGAATTTGGCGATATTGATGCAGTATTCCACGAGGGGGCTTGTTCTGCGACTACGGAATGGGATGGCAAATACATTATGCACAATAACTATGAATATTCTAAGGAGTTATTGCACTATTGCCTTGACCGCGAAATTCCTTTTTTCTATGCCTCAAGTGCAGCAACTTATGGAGACACCAAAGTATTCCGTGAAGAACGTGAATTTGAAGGCCCATTAAATGTGTACGGCTATTCTAAATTCTTGTTCGATCAATATGTGCGTAACATTTTGCCAGAAGCAAAATCGCCAGTATGTGGTTTCCGTTATTTCAATGTTTACGGGCCGCGTGAAAATCATAAAGGTTCTATGGCGAGTGTGGCATTCCACTTGAATAACCAAATCTTAAAAGGCGAAAATCCAAAATTATTTTCAGGCAGCGAACACTTCCGCCGTGATTTTGTTTATGTGGGCGATGTGGCTGCAGTGAATATTTGGTGCTGGCAAAATGGCATTTCGGGTATTTACAACCTTGGTACAGGAAATGCAGAAAGTTTCCGTGCGGTGGCTGATGCAGTAGTGAAATTCCACGGTAAAGGCGAGATTGAAACCATTCCATTCCCAGAACATTTGAAATCTCGTTATCAAGAATATACTCAAGCAGATTTAACTAAACTTCGTTCAACAGGCTACGATAAACCATTCAAAACAGTCGCCGAAGGCGTGGCTGAATATATGGCGTGGTTGAATAGAAAATAAATTATTAATGTAATAAATCCCCTATAGCTTATCGGTATAGGGGATTTTATTTAATATAATTGTGATAAATGTGTTAAATAACGCTCATAAGCATTTTGATAATTTTTCACCTGTGATAAGTTGGGATAAGCTTTTGAGTTTTCATCTAAGTGAATGAAGGTTTCGCATAAAAATTCCAGTTCTCCTTCTCCATTTGCCCACATAGCTTGAATTGCTCCTCCTAATGCAGCAGCTTCTTCGTCCTGCAAACATACCACTTCAGAATTCATCACATCAGCAATCATTTGCCGCCAAAATGAGCTTTTCGCGCCACCTCCAATTAGGCGAATTTGTGAGGTTTCGAGGCCAGCTTGACGAAATAAATCTAAGCCATAGCGAAGCGTAAAAGTAGCACTTTCCATCATTGCTCGACAAAGATTTTCTCGTGTGAAATTACTTGAATCTAATCCTAAAATGCTCGCTTTTGTATTGGGTAAAGGTGGAACTCTTTCACCATTAAAGAATGGCAAAATAGTGATGCCATTCGCGCCAATAGGTGCTTGTTGAGCAAGTTGATTTAATTCTTCAATATCAATATTGAGCAAATTCATTAGCTGTTTATTTGAGGAGGTTATATTCATTACACAAACCAGTGGTAACCAGCCATTATTACTTGAACAAAAATTTGCGATCATTGGTGGTAAATTAAGTAATGGCTTTTGCGTATAAGCATACAAGGTACCAGAAGTACCGAGACTCATCGTAGCAATCCCTTCTCGAATATTTCCTGTACCAATTGCTCCCATCATATTATCGCCTCCACCTGTGGAGACGATGACATTCTCATTAAAACCAAATAAAGTCGCAATTTCAGGTTTAATCACACCGATTTTTTGTTCAGCAGAAAGTAATTTTGGTAACACTTCATCCATATTTAATTCTGGTGCAAGATATTTGAAGACTTCTCTTTTCCATTCTCTTTTCACAACATCGAAATAACCACTACCAGAAGCATCACCAAATTCAGTGCAGAATTTTCCTGTTAGCCAATAATTTAGATAATCGTGTGGCAGCATGATTTTGCGAATATTGGCAAATTTGTCAGGATAATTTTGACGAAACCAACTTAGTTTTGAAGCCGTGTAACCAGTTTGGCAAATGATGCCTAATTTTTCAAATACGGCTGTTTGTCCGCCTAATTTTTCGATCAGTATATCATTTTCCGTAGCGGTTTCTGTATCACACCAAAGCTTAGCCTTATATAGAGGACGATCGTTTTTATCTAACATTACCAGTCCATGTTGTTGTCCTGAAATGCCTATTCCCTTCACTAAATTAGGTGAAAAGTGCGGTGAATTTTTTGCTTGTTTCAATGCAATTTGTAATGCTTGTTGTAATGCCTCAATCCACCAATTTGGTTGTTGTTCACGTCTTCCATTGGATTGTGTAATTAATTCATGTTTTGCGTAACCAACTCCAATCACTTTTTTTTGGACAGAATCAAGCACTATTGCCTTTGTTCCTTGTGTGCCACAATCAATTCCTATATACATAATGTCTCCTAAAATAAAAAAGTGCGGTGAAATACAACCGCACTTTTGCTTCATTTTTAGCTATAAATAACTTGGTTTACCAAATTTTCCAAATATTCTTGCTGACCTGAAACTGGTTTTGGCGCTAAATCTTTTTGTTGGACAAGTTGCGCAAGTGTTTCAAGTGAAGTTTTACCTTGCAAAATATGCTGACCAAGTTCACTATTCCAACCTGCATAGCGTTCATTAACAATTTTTTGTAAGGTTTCCTCTTGTAACATTTTTGCTGCACGTTTTAAGGATAATGCCAATACATCAATTGCACCGATATGAGCGTAAAATAAATCATAAGGATCAATACTTTGTCGGCGAATTTTCGCATCAAAATTAAAGCCTCCAGTAGTAAAACCGCCATGTTTTAAAATTTCATACATAACTAACGTATTTTCTTCAACACTATTTGGGAATTGGTCGGTATCCCAGCCTAATTGTGGATCGCCACGATTAGCATCAATTGAGCCAAAAATATCTAATGCACAAGCTGTTGCAATTTCATGTTGAAAGGTATGGCCAGCAAGCGTCGCGTGGTTAGCTTCAATATTAACTTTAATTTCTTTTTCTAAACCAAATTGTTTTAGGAAACCATACACTGTTGCCACATCATAATCATATTGATGTTTAGTTGGTTCTTGCGGTTTTGGCTCAATTAATAATGTACCTTTAAACCCAATTTTATGCTTATGTTCTACCACCATTTGCATAAAACGACCAATTTGTTCACGTTCACGTTTCAAATCGGTATTCAATAAAGTTTCATATCCCTCACGTCCACCCCATAATACGTAATTCTCTCCACCTAAACGTTGAGTGGCATTCATCGCATTAAACACTTGTGTTGCAGCCCAAGCAAAAACCTCAGGATTAGGATTAGTTGCTGCACCAGACATATAACGAGGATTAGTAAAACAATTTGCAGTTCCCCATAAGAGTTTTACACCCGTTTCTACTTGTTTGCGTTCTAAAATATCAACAATATGATGAAAATTTTGTACATATTCCCGCACTGAATTACCTTCAGGTGCAATATCAACATCATGAAAACAATAATAAGGCACGCCTAACTTATTCAAAAACTCAAAAGCAATCTCGGCTTTTTGTTCTGCGCCAGCAAGCAAATTTGGATTTTTCTGCCAACTTCGTTCCAAAGAACCTAGCCCAAACATATCATTCCCATTCCAGCAAAAGGTATGCCAATAACACACCGCTAAGCGTAAATGTTCAGCCATAGTTTTACCTAAAATTACTTGATTAGCATCATAATGTTTGAAAGCAAAAGGATTTGTGGATTTTTCTCCCTCAAAGGAGATTTTTTCAATTTTATCGAAATAGGTTGTCATAACATTTTCCTCTCTAGGTGATGAAATTTTTCGTATTTTTGTGAAAAACTAACTTTTCATCAATTATGTTATTTAATTTTTCTATGTTGATTATTTGCAACTGTGGCGTGGATCACAGTTGTGAAAAAACGTAATAATGGAGAAAGATTTTATAATTGAAAGCCTTTTTTAAAGTGTGAAAACTAACAACTGGAGCAATAACTAGTCCTTCACTTAACTATTGAGGTATCAATATGAAAATCAAATCAGCTTTACTTACCCTTGTTGGTGCATTAACTGTATTTAGTAGTTCTGCCCATTCCAAAGATCTTAAAATTGGTTTATCCATTGATGATTTACGTTTAGAAAGATGGCAAAAAGATCGAGATATTTTCGTAAACAAAGCAGAATCAATGGGTGCAAAAGTGTTTGTCCAATCTGCAAATGGTGATGATTCAGCACAAATTTCTCAAATCGAAAATATGATCAATAAAAATATTGATGTATTAGTAATTATTCCTCATAACGGTGAAGTATTAAGTAACGTTATTTCTGAAGCTAAAAAGGAAGGAATAAAAGTAGTAGCGTATGACCGTTTAATCAATAATGCAGATTTAGATTTTTATGTTTCCTTTGATAATGAAAAAGTGGGTGAACTACAAGCTAAAAGTATTGTGGCTGTAAAACCAGAAGGTAATTATTTTTTAATGGGGGGATCTCCTGTAGATAATAATGCGAAATTATTTAGAAAAGGGCAAATGAAAGTATTAGATCCTTTAATTGCCAGTGGGAAAATTAAGGTTGTAGGAGATCAATGGGTTGATTCTTGGTTAGCTGAAAAAGCGTTACAAATTATGGAAAACGCATTAACAGCTAATAAAAATAATGTGGATGCTGTTGTTGCATCTAACGATGCTACTGCTGGAGGTGCGATTCAAGCCCTTAGTGCACAAGGCTTATCTGGGAAAGTCGCAATTTCTGGGCAAGATGCAGATTTAGCTGCAATTAAACGTATTGTCAATGGCTCGCAAACTATGACTGTTTATAAACCAATTACGAAACTTGCAGATAAAGCGGCAGAAATTGCGGTTGAATTAGGTAAGAATGAAAAAGTAGAAGCTAATGCAGAACTGAATAATGGCTTAAAAAATGTTCCTGCGTATTTACTTGATCCTATCGCTGTTGATAAACGTAATATTAATGAAACTATAATTAAAGATGGTTTTCATACTAAGGAAAGTATTTATCATTAACTTTAAGAGGGAAGAGAAAACTCTTCCCTTACCTCTTAAGGAGTTACGATATGGCATTGTTGGAAATGAAACATATCACAAAAAAATTTGGTGATGTGACCGCACTTCATAATATATCCATTGAATTAGAAGCGGGGGAAATTTTATCTTTATGTGGTGAAAATGGATCTGGAAAATCTACATTAATGAAAATACTTTGCGGTATTTATCCTTGTGGAGATTACAGCGGTGATATTTACTTTTCAGAAAGTGAACTAAAAGCAAGGAATATTAGAGATACTGAAGAAAAAGGCATTTCAATTATTCATCAAGAACTTACTCTCGTAAAGAATATGTCTGTATTGGAGAATATTTTTTTGGGTAACGAAATAACTCATAAAGGTTTGACAGCAGATAATGAAATGTACTTACGTTGCAAAAATTTATTACAGCAGGTGCAATTAGATGCCGATCCCAATACACGAGTAGGAGAATTAGGTTTAGGGCAACAGCAATTAGTTGAAATAGCTAAGGCTTTGAATAAACAAGTAAGACTTCTTATCTTAGATGAACCAACGGCTTCACTTACTGAAAAAGAAACGGAAATTTTGTTAAATCTTATTAAGGATCTTAAAGCACACAATATCGCTTGTATCTATATTTCCCATAAACTCAATGAAGTTAAGGCTATCTCTGACAAAATTTGCGTCATTCGTGATGGTGAACATGTTGGTACGAAAGACGCTTCAACAATGACAGAAGATGACATTATTACCATGATGGTAGGTCGGGAAATTACCTCACTTTATCCACATGAACCTCATGAAATCAAAGATGAAATTTTACGAGTAGAAAATCTCTCTGCTTGGCATCCAATCAATACACATATTAAGCGTGTTGATAACGTAAGTTTTAGTCTTCATGAGGGGGAAATTTTAGGTGTTGCAGGTTTAGTTGGTTCAGGTCGTACAGACATGGTGCAATGCTTATTTGGATCTTATGAAGGTAAGTTTGAAGGAAATATTTTTATCAATCAAAAACAAGTAAATATCAAAAATTGTGCCCAAGCGATTGAACATAAAATTGTGATGGTTCCTGAAGATCGGAAGAAACACGGCATTGTTTCTATTATGGGAGTTGGCAAAAACATTACGCTTTCTTCTTTGAAATCTTATTGTTTCGGAAAAATGGTAGTTAATGAAGCAAAAGAAGAGCAAATAATTGGCTCAGCCATCAAACGACTAAAGGTAAAAACTTTTTCACCAGATTTGCCAATAGGACGACTTAGTGGCGGTAATCAACAGAAAGCGATCCTAGCAAAATGTTTATTGTTAAATCCTAAAATACTGATTTTAGATGAACCAACAAGAGGAATTGATGTTGGTGCGAAATATGAAATTTATAAGTTAATTAACCAATTAGCACAAGAAGGGATTGCTATTATTGTCATTTCATCAGAACTACCAGAAGTTTTAGGCATTAGTGATAGAGTTCTTGTTATGCACCAAGGTAAACTTAAAGCTAGTCTTATCAATACTGCTCTTACTCAAGAACAAGTTATGGAAACAGCACTTAAGGAGTAATCTATGTTTAAGTTAAAATCCGTAAATTTACAAGTTTACATTATGTTAATAGCTATTGCAGTCATTATGGCATTCTTTAGTGTTGCTACTGATGGCGCTTATTTAAGTGCAAGAAATATTTCTAACTTGTTACGCCAAACTTCAATTACTGGCATTCTTGCAATTGGAATGGTTTTTGTCATTATTTCTGCTGAAATTGACTTATCTGTTGGTTCACTTATGGGCCTACTGGGCGGATTTGCAGCTATTGCCGATGTTTGGTGGGGCTTCCCATTACCTGTAACTATTATTGCAACAATTGCTCTTGGTTTAATTTTTGGTATTTGGAATGGTTGGTGGGTGGCTTATCGCAAAGTGCCATCCTTCATTGTTACACTTGCAGGTTATCTCGCATTCCGTGGAATTTTGATTGGTTTGACTAATGGCACAACTGTATCTCCTATTAGTGGAACTATGACAGTTATTGGGCAAGGTTATTTATCAGATATTGCAGGGGTTATCTTAGGTGGTATTGCAGTTATTGGATTTGTTCTTTGGGGAAATTATCAACGTAGAAGTCGCCAGCAGCTCCAGCTGGAAGTGTCTGCATTATCAAAATATTTTACGAAATATGCTTTGTTTGCAGTCATTGTATTAGGAGCAATTTATTTACTTAATGATTATCGTGGCATTCCATTTCCTGTTTTAGTACTGGCAGTTCTTGCAATCTTAGGGTTATTCCTCTCTCGTAAAACTTCATTCGGCCGCCACGTTTATGCGATTGGTGGCAATATTGATACGGCAAAATTATCTGGTATCAATGTAGAGAAAACAAAACTGATTATCTTTGCAATGAATGGTGTGTTAGTTGCAATAGCAGGGTTGATTTTAAGCGCTCGTTTAGGTGCAGGCTCTCCATCTGCTGGGCAAAATGCAGAACTAGATGCGATTGCAGCTTGTGTCATTGGAGGGGCAAGCTTAGCTGGTGGTGTAGGAAGTGTATTTGGGGTCGTTATTGGTGCACTTATCATCGCATCGCTTGATAATGGTATGAGTATGCTTGATGTGCCAACTTTTTGGCAATATATTGTCAAAGGTGGCATTTTGTTGCTTGCTGTATGGATAGATACTAGTAATAAGAAAAAGATGTAATTATTAATTTTAAACCGTCATTTATAAAATGGCGGTTTTTTAATTTTATAGAAATGGTTACCTAACATACCGCTTTCTAGATGATGAAATTTTTCGTATTTTTGTGAAAAACTAACTTTTCATCAATTATGTTATTTAATTTTTCTATGTTGATTATTTGCAACTGTGGCGTGGATCACAGTTGTGAAAAAACGTAATAGATAAAGTAGTTTTAGTAATTTTAATTCTTTTCTTCCTTGACTAAAGTAAATTTGCCTTATACATCAGGAGGAATAATGAATAATTTTTATAATTTTGATGTGATTATTGATCGTCTAAATACATTTAGTGCTAAATGGAATGTAGATAATGATATTATTCCAATGTCTGTTGCGGATATGGATATTCCAGCCCCTCAGATAATGATAGATGAATTAGAAAAATTTAATCGTTTAGGAATTTATGGTTATACTGAATTACCAGCCGACTATTACAAGATAATCAGTGATTATATTTTCGAACAATATCATTATTCTGTTCTCTCTGAAAAAATTGTATTTTGCCCAAGAATAATCCAAGCCGTATCTATTTATATACGAGCATTTACAAAAGAAAATGATGGAATATGTATTCTATCACCTTCATATAGTCCAATATTAAACACGATAAAATTAAATGACAGAAAATTATATCAATGTCCTTTGGTTTATGAAAATAGAAAGTATCATATTGATTTTCATTTATTAGAGGAATGTTTTAAACATTCTAAAGTATTTGTTTTAATTTCTCCTCATAATCCAACTGGAACGATTTGGAATAAAGAAGTCCTTATTAAAATTATAAACTTAGCTAAAAAACATAATGTATTTATCATTTCCGATGATGTCCACGCAGACTTTACACTAACAAATGACTCCCACTATTTAATATCATCATTAGATGAATGGGTAGCAAATCACTCAATGATCTGTTTATCCCCAGCAAAAACTTTTAATATTCCTGGATTGGAAATAGCTAACCTAATTATTGAGAATAAAGAAATTCGAGAAAAATTTATAAAAGAAATGATGGCATTAGGTATACATAATCCAAATTATTTCTCTATACCAGCTATTATTTCGTTATATAAATATTGTACTGATTGGGTAATCTATCTAAAAGAATACATAAAGAATAATAAGAAGATAGTAAAAGAATTTTTCAATGAGTATATTCCATTATTAGATATTACTGAAAGTGATGGAACTTATTTACTTTGGATAAACTATAAAAAGCTAAGTATAAATGAAAATGAATTAGCTTATTGGATTAATAATTTATCAAGAGTAAAAGTATCTTTGGGGAGTGAATTTGGCAAAGAGGGAGATGGTTTCTTTCGTATGAATGTCGCTATGCCTAGAAAAAAATTATTAGAAGCATTGAATCGAATCAAAAATGGGTTTTGTTTATTAAACAATAGGGAGATTTAATATGAAAACCACTCATCGCACAAGAATGCCAACAACATTAGAAGCTTTTTCACCAATCATTGTGATGCTATTACTGTTAGGGCTTGGGTATGCTTTATTTGATTTGCCAGCAGAGCCATTAATGATTATTTCAACGGTATTTGCTGGTTTTTTAGTTATTAAATTAGGTCATTGCTATTTAGATATTTTAGACGCCATTTCAGAAAAAATAGCTAAAACAATGCCTGCGCTATTAATTTTAATTACTGTAGGATTATTAATTGGAACTTGGATTAGTGGAGGAACAATTCCTATGATGATCTACTACGGACTAAAAGCGATATCACCAGAATATCTTTATGTGACAGCCTTATTCCTTACTGCTATTGTTTCCATTTGTACTGGAACCTCTTGGGGGGCAGCAGGGACTGTTGGTGTGGCATTTATGGGAGTTGCGATTGGATTAGACGCCAATTTGGCTGCTACGGCAGGTGCTGTGGTCGCTGGTGCGTATTTTGGAGATAAATTATCGCCATTATCTGATACAACCAATATTGCATCCGCAGCTGCTGGCGTAGATTTATATGAGCATATCGCTCACTTACTTTATACAACATTACCATCTTTTATTCTTTCGGCTACTGTCTATGTGGTATATGGTTTAAACTACGATTTTTCTAATGTAGCGACTCCAGAAAAAGTAAATACAATGATTCATGAGTTAGAGCAAGTTTATCATTTTAACTTTCTATTACTTATTCCTGTCGCTATTGTATTATGGGGATCTATTACTAAGAAACCGACTATTCCAGTGATGTTATTATCAGCATTTATCGCAATTATTAATGCTATCTTAATTCAAAAATTCTCTCTATCTGATGTGATTAATAGCGCAGTTAATGGATTTGATACCTCAATGATTCACCATACTTCAGTTAGCTCTGATTTAAGTCGTTTGTTGAATCGTGGTGGAATGAACTCAATGATGGGAACACTATTAATTTGTTTCTGTGCATTGTCATTTGCAGGTGTATTACAATTGAGCGGTGCATTAACCGTGATTATTCAAAAATTACTCACCTTTGTTCATTCAACTCTTTCTTTGATTATTACAACGATTCTTTGCGGTCTAACAATGATTGGGGTTACTTGTAATGGGCAAATTTCTATTCTAATTCCAGGAGAAATGCTTAAAAATGCGTATGTAGAAAAAGGATTACATCCAAAAAATCTAAGTCGAACAGCAGAAGACTCCGCAACAATTATTGAACCTATTTTGCCATGGACTGCCGCAGGTGCATATATGGCAGGCACATTAGGTGTTGCAACATTGTCTTATTTACCTTGGGCAATTTTATGCTGGAGCGGTATTATCTTTGCTATTATTTATGGTGCAAGTGGAATAGGTATTGCGAAGCTAAAAAAATAAATGTGGTATTGGATATAAAAATGGCCAGTTATTCTGGCTATTTTTATCTTGAAGCTAAATATCTTTTCTATTATAACTTAAATAGCAATTTCCCATAGATAAGGATATAAAATGACGGAACAATACTACAAAATTGCCCTCTTATTTAATGCAAACAAAGTATATGATCGGCAGGTGGTGGAGGGTATTGGACAATATATTCAGGCATCGCAATGCATGTGGGATATTTTTGTAGAAGATGAATTTATCTATCATACTGATACTATTAATCAACTTTCTATTGATGGCATTATTGCAGACTTTGATGATCCAAAAACTGTTGAATTATTGCAACACACTCTTATTCCCACTATAGCAGTTGGTGGATCTTATAAACAAGCTGATTTTTATCCGCACTTTCCTTATGTAGCAACAGATAATATGGCATTGGTTGAAATGGCTTTATCTCATTTACAGGAGAAAGGACTGTCACAGTTTGCATTTTATGGTTTGCAAGTAAATACTCATAAGCATTGGTCTATAGAACGAAGAGATGCTTTTGTAGAGTTGATGGAGAAAAATCATTACCCTATTTACCTATATGAGGGTGTGCAGGTTCATGCTCAAAATTGGTTGGAAGAGCAACAAAAGCTAATTGTCTGGTTAAAATCTCTTCCTTCTCATACTGGTATTATTGCTGTTACGGATGCGCGTGCTCGTCATTTATTGCAGGCTTGTGAATACAGTAAAATTGCTGTACCTGAAGAGCTTTGTGTGGTCGGTATTGATAATGAAGAATTGATCCAATATTTATCGCGTATGTCCCTTTCCTCCGTAGAACAAGGCACGAGAGAGATTGGTTATCAAGCTGCGAAATTATTACACAAATTACTCAATGGTCAAAAAGTTTCACATACCCCTATTTTAATTCCACCGATTACCGTTCACTCTCGAAATTCTACAGATTATCGATCATTAACAGATCCGCTTGTCATTCAAGCAATGCATTATATTCGTCATCGTGCCTGTCATCGAATTAAAGTAGAACAAGTTTTAGATCATCTTGAAACCTCACGTTCTAATCTTGAACAACGTTTTAAGAATGAAATGAATAAAACAATTCACCAAGTCATCCACGAAGAAAAAATTTCCCGAGCAAAGAATTTATTACAACAAACAGATATTTCTATTCAAGAAATTGCTGAGATTTGCGGCTATCCATCAATTCAATATTTTTACTCTGTTTTTAAGAAAGAATTTGAAATGACTCCTAAAGAGTTTCGACTAAATTGTTAAAGGAGCATATTTTTATTCAACTCTGTGCCATAATAACAAGTATTTTTGACCGCACTTTTATCTGAAAGACAGAAAATGAATATTCTAATTATTGGCCCATCTTGGGTTGGCGATATGATGATGTCGCACAGTTTGTACCAGCAACTGAAAATTCAATATCCAAACTGCAATATTGATGTGATGGCACCGAATTGGTGTAAGCCTTTGCTTGCGCGAATGCCAGAGGTGCGTAAGGCGATTGAAATGCCATTAGGGCACGGAGCCTTTGAATTGGGAACGCGTTATCGTTTAGGAAAGTCTTTGCGTGAACAATATGATATGGCGATTGTTTTGCCTAATTCATTGAAATCGGCGTTTATTCCTTTCTTTGCAAAGATTATCCATCGTCGCGGTTGGAAAGGCGAAAGCCGTTATATTTTATTGAATGATTTACGAGCCAATAAAAAAGATTATCCAATGATGGTGCAGCGTTATGTTGCATTGGCTTTTGAAAAAGATGCTGTACCAAAAGCTGATGATATTCCTGTCTTGAAACCCTATTTGACGGTTGAGCCAGCGCAACAAGCTGAAACCTTAAAAAAATTTGAAAAACAAACCGCACTTTTAGGCGAGCGTCCAATTATTGGTTTTTGTCCTGGTGCGGAATTTGGCCCAGCAAAACGTTGGCCACATTATCATTATGCAAAATTAGCAGAAATGTTAATTACCCAAGGCTATGCGGTGGCACTATTTGGTTCTGCTAAAGATGAACCAGTGGGCGAAGAAATTCGTCAAGCGCTGCCAGAAGAGTTGCGTGAGTTTTGTGTCAATTTAGCAGGAAAAACCAACTTGAATGAAGCGGTGGATTTAATTGCAAATTGTACGGCAGTCGTGACCAATGACAGTGGTTTAATGCATATTGCGGCAGCAGTCAATCGTCCATTGATTGCACTTTATGGCCCAACTAGCCCGCAATATACGCCGCCGCTTTCAGATAAAGCAACGATTATTCGTTTAATTGAAGGTGGATTGATTAAAGTCCGTAAAGGCGACAAAGAGGGGGGGTATCATCAAAGTTTGATTGATATTACGCCAGAAATGGCATTAGAAAAACTGAACGAACTGTTGGCAAAATAATGAAAATTTGCTTAGTGAAAAGAAAACTTATAAAGATATTACTTATAAGATGACTTGTTTCATAAAAAAATGCTCGCATTTGGCGAGCATTTTTATCTTTTATATTTTCTTAGTCTAAGGCTTTACCTTTTAATTCGGGGATTAAGAAAATTGTCGCTAACATATCAATTACGTAGATAATCGCAAGTAGAGCGATGGCCGTTTGGAAAGAGTAGGCAAGTACAACTGCGCCCACAACTACAGGTCCAAATCCCCCTACGGCACGACCAATATTGAAAAGTACGTTTTGTGCCGTTGCTCGAGCTTCTGTTGGGTAGGCTTCCGCCATCAATGCACCGTAACCGCCCAGCATTCCGTTCACAAACATACCTAAAAATGCCCCAGCAAGAAGCATGATGTCAGGATCGGTAAGTTGTGAGTAAACCACAATACTTATCACTGCGCCTAATTGGAAAAGTAAGAAACTTGGTTTGCGTCCGATGCGGTCGGCGAGTTGTCCGAAAATCCAAATGCCAACCATCATGCCGCAGACGGTAACGGCTGTCCAAAGCCCAGATTTAGTTAAACTGAATCCAAGTTGTTTTGATAAGAAATTAGGTAACCAAATCATAATGCCGTAATAACCGAAGTTTTGTACGGAGGTGAGTACGACGATACCAAGGCTAATTTTGCTTGTGGCTTTGTCTTTAATAAGAAGCTGGAATGAACGTAATTTATCAGTAAAGCTGGATTGAGTTGAAAGTGCGGTTTGTTTTTGCGTGAAAATTTCAGGTTCGTGCAGATGAGAACGTAAGAACCAAGCGACAAATGCAGGGAAGATACCCACTAAGAACATTCCACGCCAGCCAATATGCGGGAGCAATAATGGTGTAAGCAATGCTGCACCTAACACACCAACTTGCCAACCCAATGCAACATAAGATGCTGCTTTAGCTCGGTGGCGTGCAGGCCATGCTTCTGCTGCTAGAGCCATCCCAATTCCAAATTCACCGCCTAAGCCAATGCCAGCAATTGTGCGATAAATCAGTAAATCCCAGTAACCTTGTGCGAGCGCACATAAACCAGTAAATACCGCAAAGAGAAGAATAGTCCAAGTCAGTACGCGTACACGACCGTATTTATCGCTTAATGCACCAAATAAAATGCCGCCAAATACGGCACCAATCAGAGTCCAAGTTACGAGAGAGCCACCTTGGGCGGGTGTTAGATTTAAGTCTGCGGAAATTGCACTAAGCATGAAACCTAAAATGAGAAGATCGAAACCGTCCATTGCATAGCCGACGGCAGAGCCAATTAAGGCTTTCCAGCCATAACTGTTTACTTTGTTTGTCATGATGTGTCCTTTTGTTACTCGCGGGTAACATTTAAAGTGAAAAGAAAGATGATTAAAAATCGGTGGCTAGTTTACTGCATTGATGAAAAAATTCAATGAACAGAATACGAAAAGAAGAATAAAAAATTGATTTTGAATAAGAAGGAAAGGATAAAATAAGGGGATTAAACAATCTGATGTCATTCAGATTGAACTACTCTAGTCTTAATAAAAGTGCGGTAAAAATTCACCGCACTTTATTCTTTTTTGTTTATCCCTCAATCCCTTCAAACAGTGCTGTGCTTAAGTAGCGTTCAGAAGCTGAAGGCAAAATAACAACAATGAGTTTATCGGAAAATTCTGGTAATTTAGCTAAGCGATCTGCAGCCGCGACAGCTGCACCAGATGAAATACCTGCAAGAATGCCTTCTTCCGCCATTAAGCGACGAGCTGTGGCAAGTGCGGTATCACTATCAACAGTTTCTACGCGATCAATAATAGATAAATCTAAATTTTTGGGAATGAAACCCGCACCGATACCTTGAATTTTGTGTGGGCCTGGTTTTACTTCTTCACCCGCTAAAGTTTGACTAATGACCGGAGATTCCACTGGCTCAACGGCAACAGAAGTGATTTGTTTACCAAAATCTAATTTAATCGCACGAGAAATACCCGTAATCGAACCACCTGTTCCTACGCCAGCAACAACAACATCGACTTTGCCATCCGTATCTTTCCAAATTTCAGGCCCTGTTGTTTCTCGATGAATTTGTGGGTTGGCTGGATTTTCAAATTGTTTAAGCATGACATAGCGGCTTGGATCAGAAGCAACAATTTCTTCTGCTTTCGCAATAGCACCTTTCATTCCTTTTGCGCCTTCGGTAAGCACTAAATTTACACCCAATCCGCACAATAAGCGTTTTCTTTCAAGACTCATTGTTTCTGGCATAGTGAGCGTGATTTTATAACCTCTAGCCGCCGCAACATAAGCCAAAGCAATGCCCGTGTTACCACTCGTTGCATCTACAATCTCTTTCCCTTTTGTGAGCGTGCCATCTTTTTCTGCTTGCCACACCATATTCGCCCCAATACGGCATTTTACGCTGTAGCTTGGGTTACGACCTTCAATTTTTACCACCACATTGCCGTTATGGCCAAAGTGTTTTAAACGCACAAGCGGCGTATTTCCGATAGAATAAGAATTGTCTGCATAAATTGTCATAATATTTCCCTTTCGTTGGACTTCGTTAATGTTGGTTTATTTATAGTACCGCACTTTTGATTAAAAAAATAGTTATTTGATCTATTTATAACTGTAGGCTATTTAACAATCCCTGTATTTTCTGAACGAACATCAAGCCCCGTTTGAGAGGAAAAAGATCTATTCATATTAAAACCTAAGTCATTACGATAATTTTCCACCCACATCAGCGTCGCACCACATACTGCAACAGGCATAATTAATAAATTAATCACTGGCACAAATGTGCAACAAGTAACCAATCCACCAAAAGTTAAACTTTGAGTTCTTTGATTGCCAAGTGCATTTTTCATGATATCAAAAGAGACTTTGTGATTATCAAAAGGATAATCACAATATTGAATTGCCATCATCCAACAAGTGAACAAGAAAGTAAGTACTGGCACGATGGTTTGCCCAACCAAAGGAATAAAACTCAGTAAAAATAAGGCGATAATTTTGGGTAGGCTATAACGTAATTTTTGCCACTCTCGAGCAAGCATACGAGGCACATCCCTCATTATATCCACGAGACCATCATCATTAATATTTTCCCCCGTCAGCATTTTTTCTACTTTTTCCGCCAACAAACCATTAAAGGGGGCTGCGATAAAGCCAGAAAACGTGGTAAAAGTAAAATAAAAGAGCAATAAAATCGTTAAAATCGAAAGTGTCAGTAAAATGACACTGAGAAAACTAAGCCAATCTGGAATAAAATTCATCACCCAATCAATGGCACTGCTGATTTGGCTAATAAAAAGCCAAAATAAACCACAAAGCAAAACAGTATTGAGCAAAATTGGCATAATAACAAAGCGGCGCAAACCTTTTTGTGTGATGAAATGCCAGCCCATCACAAAATAATGGAAACCAGATTTTAATTCATTAAGATTCAACATTTTTCTTTCCTTTCAATAAAAATATGCTTAAAACAGACCGCACTTTTCCTTTAAAATTCCACACTTTGAAGTATTTTTTCATCTACTGAAATATGGTAGCATTAGCACCATTTATAGCACTCTCGCCGAACTATCGCGCGTAAGGAATAAAAATGGATTTAAATACAATTTTGATTATTGTGGGTATCGTAGCACTTGTCGCCTTAATCGTACACGGATTATGGTCAAATCGTCGTGAGAAATCAAAATATTTCGATAAAGCCAATAAATTTGACCGCACTTCTCCAACATCTAAATCCCATACGCAAGAAGAAATGGTACAGCCAAACAATATTTCGCCAAATACCTATGTGGAAAATGGGCATACACCAATTCCTCAACCGACCACAGAAAAATTACCATCAGAAGCTGAATTGATCGATTATCGCCAAAGTGATAAAAGTGTGGATGACATCAAAATTTCTATTCCTAACACGCAACCTATTTATGATATGGGGAATCATCGTTCCGAGCCAATACAACCAACGCAACCTCAATACGATATGCCAACCGCAAATAATGTCGCAAGTATGACCTTAGAACAACTTGAAGCACAAAGTCAAAATGTTGGTTTTAATGGCATTAATTCATCATCGCCAGAATTAAGAGTGCAGCTTGCAGAATTATCTCACGAAGAACATCAAGTAGACTACAACCTCTCGTTCAATGAACCAAAAGCAGAAACGACAGCTCAGCCAAAACAAACAACTGGCTATATTCAACTTTATCTTATTCCAAAATCTAGCGAAGAATTTAATGGTGCTAAATTGGTACAGGCTCTTGAAAACTTGGGTTTTATCTTGGGTAAAGATGAAATGTATCATCGTCACTTAGATTTAAGTGTGGCAAGTCCTGTGCTTTTTAGTGTGGCAAATTTAGAACAACCCGGCACATTCAATGCTTATAACTTAGCGGAATTTAACACCATAGGAATTGTATTATTTATGCAATTGCCCTCTCCAGGTAATAATCTTGCTAATTTACGTATGATGATGCGTGCTGCCCATACATTAGCCGAAGATTTACAAGGTGTTATACTGACTGAAGAACAAGAAATTTTTGATGCAAATGCAGAGCAAGCCTATCTTGCTCGAGTGTAAATTCATACCTTAAATTTACCGCACTTTTATATTCATTTAGACAGGCTTTGTACCTGTCTATTTTCACGCTAAATACATAGAAAAGTGCGGTCATTTTTCTCCGAGAATTTTATGACAAATATTCAAACTCAACTAGACAATCTACGCAAAACCTTGCGCCAATATGAATACGAATACCACGTTTTAGATAATCCGAGCGTGCCTGATAGCGAATACGATCGTTTATTTCATCAGCTCAAAGCCCTAGAATTAGAGCATCCTGAATTTCTGACGTCAGATTCGCCAACTCAACGTGTTGGTGCAAAACCACTTTCTGGGTTTAGCCAAATTCGTCACGAAATTCCTATGCTCTCTTTGGATAATGCTTTTTCCGATGCAGAATTTAATGCTTTTGTAAAACGCATTGAAGATCGTTTAATCCTATTACCGAAACCACTTACTTTCTGTTGCGAACCTAAACTTGATGGCTTGGCTGTGAGTATTTTGTATGTTAATGGTGAACTTACACAAGCCGCCACTCGTGGTGATGGCACCACAGGCGAAGATATTACGGCAAATATCCGCACGATTCGTAATGTTCCATTACAACTTTTAACAGATAATCCTCCAGCACGTTTAGAAGTGCGGGGCGAAGTTTTTATGCCGCACGCAGGCTTTGAGCGTTTAAATAAATATGCGTTAGAACATAATGAAAAAACCTTTGCTAATCCTCGCAATGCAGCGGCAGGCTCTTTACGCCAGCTTGATCCTAATATTACCAGCAAACGCCCGCTGGTATTAAATGCTTATGGTATTGGAATTGCTGAGGGGGTTGATCTGCCGACTACGCATTATGCTCGTTTGCAATGGCTAAAATCTATCGGGATTCCAGTAAATCCTGAAATTCGTTTATGTAATGGTGCAGATGAAGTTTTAGGTTTTTATCGAGATATTCAAAACAAACGTAGCTCGTTAGGTTATGATATTGACGGAACGGTATTAAAAATCAATGATATAGCCTTACAAAATGAATTAGGATTTATTTCTAAAGCACCTCGCTGGGCGATTGCTTATAAATTCCCCGCCCAAGAAGAATTAACCCTGTTGAATGATGTTGAATTCCAAGTGGGTCGAACTGGCGCAATCACACCAGTTGCCAAATTAGAGCCAGTGTTTGTTGCAGGCGTTACAGTAAGTAATGCCACCTTACATAATGGCGATGAAATTGAACGTTTAAATATCGCTATTGGCGATACTGTTGTTATTCGTCGAGCAGGCGATGTAATTCCACAAATTATTGGCGTATTACACGAACGTCGCCCTGATAATGCTAAACCAATCATTTTCCCAACAAATTGCCCTGTGTGCGATTCTCAAATTATTCGTATTGAAGGCGAAGCAGTAGCACGTTGCACGGGAGGATTATTCTGTGCAGCACAGCGTAAAGAGGCGTTAAAACATTTCGTCTCTCGTAAAGCAATGGATATTGATGGTGTAGGCGGAAAATTAATAGAGCAATTAGTCGATCGAGAACTGATTCATACACCTGCGGACTTATTTAAACTTGATTTAACCACGCTCACACGCTTAGAAAGAATGGGTGCAAAATCTGCAGAAAACGCACTCAATAGTCTTGAAAATGCAAAAAGCACGACGCTTGCTCGCTTTATTTTTGCTTTAGGCATTCGTGAAGTGGGCGAAGCCACTGCATTAAATCTTGCTAATCATTTCAAAACTTTAGATGCGCTTAAAGACGCAAATCTTGAAGAACTTCAACAAGTGCCTGATGTAGGGGAAGTTGTAGCGAACCGAATTTTTATATTTTGGCGTGAAGCGCATAATGTTGCAGTCGTGGAGGATTTAATCGAACAAGGTGTGCATTGGGAAACTGTAGAAGTGAAAGAAGCAAGTGAAAACTTGTTCAAAGATAAAACTGTAGTACTGACAGGCACTCTTACACAAATGGGGCGTAATGAAGCAAAAGCCTTATTACAACAGCTTGGTGCAAAAGTAAGTGGTTCGGTATCCAGTAAAACAGATTTCGTTATCGCAGGCGATGCAGCAGGCTCTAAACTTGCAAAAGCTCAAGAACTAAATATTACAGTATTAACAGAAGAAGAATTTTTAGCACAGATAACAAGATAATTTTTTATCTAAAATAGTGATAATTATAATGATATCCGACGCTTGGTGTGACTGGAAGAACAGGCAATACACGTCTTGTTCTCGTTTTAACTTTATTGTCACTTTGGTTTAATTTTAAACTTGTATCAATTTGTTGCGTTATTTTATCCTTTTGAGTTTGTGTAACAGTATTACCACTAATAACTCGAGCATTATATTCTTGCACAGTTTTCATATCGTAAACAGCGTGGCTGTGTTGTTCTGACTGAGATGAACATCCAACCAAATATAACATAACAACACTAATAAAAACGAAATTTTTCATTTAATATAACCTATTTGCAAATTACATCATTTAATACGGTAATGCCTTCTGAAATATGATTGATGGCAGTTTCTTTTAATTTTTTATTTTCTTGTGCCTGAATGCACTTAGATAAATCTTTATCTGTAATTGAATAAACTGGCACATAACTTAAATTTTGAGGATCTTTTTGGTTATAAATAGTTGCACCAACCACACTGCCATAGAATTCTCCTCTATTGTCTGGATAAATAATGGTAAGTCGAATTTGTGTAATCTACACCTCTTGTAATCTTAAATCCCTGACAAATTCCAGCTGGAGATTCATAAATACTTTCTGATGAAGTGGTTTCATCTATTTTATAAACTTTAAATTCAATACTTTGAGCTAGTTTTTGAGCATTATTATTTGAAACATCGGAATTAAATGCTTTTTTATCTTCAGAATCAATATAAGTGACTGCACTAGAATCATTTTCTGCAATCGAAAATTGTGAAGTAAATAAACTTCCAATAATGACGCAGAACAAAGAAAAAAAGTGCAATTTTTGTTATTCATTTCTCGTTCCTTTAGTACTTTATTAAATGCTAATCTGTTCGACTACGAATAATTTTTTCGCACTATATCAAAAAGTCTTATAACGTACTAGGTTATTTTTTGGGAGTGATACTTTTTGATTTTTCTTCATTTTGCGCTTCTAAAGCATCACGCGCGGTACGAATACTTTTTTCAATTAATGGAACTCGCTCATCATCTTTCGGCATTAAGCGTAGCATCATCGCCCAAGTCACTGCCGCCATTTTATAATCTTCCGTTTCAAAATAACGGAATGCGAGTAAACTCAATGCTTCAATGTTAGTGTGTTCTTGACGAATCACTTCACGCAATAAATTGCCACCTTTAAGTTTATCAGTCGCATCTTCAGAGAACATCAATATACGAGCATAGCCTAATTTATATTGCACATTATCTGGTTCAAGTTTATTAGCCTTTTGATAGCTATCGAATGCCAAACGTGCATCACCTAAATTCATCCCAATTTGACCGAGCATCCACCATTTTTTGGCATCAGTTGGATTTTTTTGCAAATCGATTCGAAGTGCGATAGAAAATTGCTGCATTTCTGTATCAGAAAATGGATTTTTATCTTCATCTTTCATTCGGTCAAAGAAATAGGGCAATTTCGCATAAGTTTGCTCTAACATCGATTCGGCTTGCCAAGATCCCACCATAAAATAAGAAGAACCTGCGATAATTCCTAACGCTAATACACCAGAGACAAACCAAATTTTTCCATAAGATTTGCCAGAATAATCCACATTCTCTTGGACTTTACTCGGTACATCATCAAGCAAGGTTTTCTGTAATTCTTGTTTGAGTTGCTCAACATTTTCAACTAAACCTTGGGAATTATCTTGCTCAATTTCTTCCAAGCGCGAGAAATATAACGCCTTATTTAAATCATCACGTTTTTGCCCATGTTTCGCTTTGAATTGACGTAATAAAGGATAAAAACAAATTAACGCCACAACTAAAGTGGTTAAGATAAAAATTAATGTAAAATTCATCTATTTATCCTTGTTTAATAATTCTGCCAAACGCGCATTATCTTCATCCGTTAAAACCTCTTGGGATTTCGCCGCACTTTGGGTTTTAGGTTTGCGTCTTAATAAAAACACCACGCCTAACAACACAAGCAATAATGGCGCAATCCATAGCACTAATGTACTCGCTGTTATAGGAGGATCATAGGTTACAAAATTGCCGTAACGTGCCACCATATAATCCACTACGTCATTTTTTGATTTGCCTTCTTGTAAAAGCTCAAATACTTTGCCACGCATATCCACAGCGATAGTCGCATTGGAATCCGCAATATTGTTATTTTGACATTGAGGGCAACGCAAAGATTGTGTTAATTGATGGTAATCACTCTCTTGCTGTGGAGAACTAAAATTTAATGCATCAATAGCTGAAAATGCCACTGAACTAAACAAAAGTGCGGTCAAAAATAGCCATGTTTTTTTCATTATTGTTGCTCCGAAAGTTTGTCATAAATTGGTTTTAAAGTCTGAGTCCAAACTTTCTCGTTTACATCTCCAGCATAACGATAATGAATCACACCTTTTCCATCTACAATGAACGTTTCTGGTGCACCATATACTCCTAAATCCAAACCGAAAGAACCTTTTTCATCTTTTAAAACAACTTGATAAGGATTGCCAAGATCTTTTAGCCACTTCATTGCTTTAGGTGATTCATCTTTATAATCTAAACCAATAATTCTCACACCCTCTTTAGCAAGTTTGTTTAAATATTGATGTTCTGCATAACAAGTCGGACACCAAGTCGCCCATACGTTAAGCAAAACTGGCTCACCTTGTTGAAACAATTCGTTCGTGTAAGCTTTATTTTCAAACAACTCCGTCAAATTTTTTGCTGGCACAGGCTTTCCAACCAAAGCTGACTCTAATGCTTTAATATCTTCGCCTTGCGCATTACGTTTTAATTGCACTAAAAAGGCAATTGTTATCGATAAAAAGAGAATAAGAGGAACGAGTAAATTTTTTTTCATTTTTTACCGCACTTTTTCATTAACTTTGCTCCACCCATTTATGGGGGAGCTGTTGCGAAGTGACTGAGGGGGATATCGTAATCCCCCTTCCGCCCTTCGGGCTCCTTCCCCCGCAAGCAGGGGAAGGCAAGAATAAAATTATTTCTTCAACAACACATTAAACCGATAGCGTCGATCGAACATGCACAACAATCCACCTAACGCCATAAACAAGCCGCCAATCCAAATCCAGCGAATAAATGGCTTGTAATATAAGCGTAACGCCCAAGAATTATCCTCAAGTTTTTCGCCAAGTGCCACATAAAGGTCACGAGTTAAACCACCAGCAATAGCGGCTTCCGTCATAGACATCCGACTTACTGTATAAAAACGTTTTTCTGCGAATAAACTCGCCTCTGGTTGCCCATCTTTAGAAATATCAATTTGAGCTTTTCCACCAATATAGTTTGGACCATTTTCATCCGTCACACCAGCGAATTTAAAATCGTAACGACCAATTTGTGCGCTCTCGCCAACTTTCATTCTCACATCACGTTCTACGCTAAAGTTTTGGCTAAATGCGATCCCCCAAACAGTCATAGCTACGCCTAAGTGAGCTAACATCATTCCCCAATGAGAACGAGATAGTTTGCGTACGCCAACAAAGAATGATTCACGATGCGTCGCACGTTGTTGCAATTCATAAAGCGCAAGTAACGCAATAATCACAGTCATCATTGAACCAAGTACCGAACTCACGGTAATTTTATCTTGCAAGAAATAAGGTAACGCAAAACCTGCAATCAGCATAACAAATACGCAGATAACAACAGGCGTACGAATTGCAGAAAATTGGTCTCTACGCCATTTCACTAAAGGTCCAATACCAAGCAATAATGCAAATGGTGTCATAATAATTAAGAACATTTGATCAAAGAACGGCGCACCAATAGAAATAGAGCCTAAACCAAGTTGTTTGTGAACGAGTGGTAACAACGTTCCTAAGAATACAACGCAAAGTGCGGTCATTAATAAGATATTATTTAATAACAACATACTTTCACGTGAATAGCGTTCTGCATTATCACGAGAACGAATTTGACTGCCTTTATACGCATAGAGCGCAAGCGAACCGCCAATTACCACAACGAGGTAAGCCAAAATATACAAACCACGAGTTGGATCCGATGCAAATGCGTGAACTGAAACTAAGATACCAGAACGAACTAAGAAGGTGCCGAGCAGACAAAGTGAAAAGGCTAAAATCGCAAGTAATACCGTCCAAGCTTTGAAAGAACCACGTTTTTCTGTCACAGAAAGAGAGTGAATCAATGCAGTACCAGCAAGCCACGGCATAAACGATGAGTTTTCTACTGGATCCCAGAACCACCAGCCCCCCCAGCCAAGCTCATAATAAGCCCACCAAGAACCGAGTACGATACCTAAAGTTAAAAACACCCAAGCAGCAAGCGTCCAAGGACGTGACCAACGCGCCCAAGCTGAATCTAATTTTCCTGTCATTAAGGATGCAATCGCAAACGCAAATGCCACAGAAAAACCAACATAGCCCATATAAAGTAATGGAGGGTGGAAAATCAAACCTACATCTTGCAACATTGGGTTAAGTTCTTTTCCGTCCACTGGGAAATTAGGGAAGGTACGCGTAAAAGGATTTGAAGTGAACAAGACGAACAACACAAAACCGACGCTAATAATCCCCATAATACCAAGCACACGAGCAACCGCTTCTTGGGGTAAATGTTTACTCAATAAAGCAACGGCTGATGACCAAACGGCAAGTAACCAAATCCACAATAATAAAGATCCTTCATGAGAACCCCATACAGCAGACAAACGGTAATAAATGGGTAAAGTAGTATTAGAATTATTTACAATATATTGCACGCTAAAATCATTGACTGCGAATAAATAAAATAGCGCAGCAAAAGCAATGCTTAGGCTTGCAAATAAACCATAAGTCATTGGGCGAGCTAGTGCCATTAATTGTGCATTGCCCTTTTCAGCCCCCCACAAAGGGAAAATCGCCAACATAAGCGATACAGCTAAACTTAAAGCAAGCGCGTAATTTCCTAATTCAGCAATCATTTTGCGCCTTCTTTTTCTTGACGATCACGCGCACTTTCGCCTTTTAAGTCCGCTGCCTCAATTCCCATTGGTTTATGTACTTTTTGCATTTTTTCGCCTAATTCTGGCGGCACATAATTTTCATCGTGTTTAGCCAATACTTCTGTCGCGGTTAAAACAGTTGGCTGAGTTAATACACCTTGAGCCACAATACCTTGCCCTTCACGGAAAAGATCTGGCAAAATGCCTTCATATTCAACCGTGATCGCAGGACCAATATCATTTAAATCAAACCGCACTTTCAAGCTTTTTGGATCACGCTCTACAGAGCCTTCAACCACCATACCGCCAACACGAATACGCTGCCCCACTTCAGGTTTTTGATTCAGATTATTATCCTTACCTTGAATCACTTCAGATGGCGTATAAAACAAGTCTATATTTTGGCGTAGTGCATATAACATTAACCCACTAGCAATAGCGATGCCTAATACAACAAAAATGACTAATTTAAATCTGGATTTACGTCTTGGATTCATAGTGTATTCCCCTTATTTGCTTGTTGTAAACGTTCTTCGCGTTGTTTCTCACGCAAGACATTTTGTAATACTGTCTTGCGTTGCTTAACACTTTGAACAATTAAGGCAATAACTGCCACTAAACTTACTGCATAGGATAACCATACGTAAAAACCGTAGCCACCCATATTAAAAAAATCACTCCAAGTTTGGAAAAACATAAAATATTCCTTATTTCTCACCCTAGGGTAGCTATACCCTAGGTTAGTAAAAGTACTACCCTTTTAGGGTAGATTCAACTTTCCCCAAAGGGGAATCATTTTATATTAACCGTGGGTATACCTACCCACGGAATTAGATACCCTCCGCAAGTGCTTTAACCCAAGGACGTTTCGCATCTTCTTTCAATAATTCCACGCGATAACGCACTAAAGTAAGCCAAATATACAAGGTTAAAAAACCGAAGATACACAAAATTAATGGAACCAACATTGGAATTGCAATGGATGGTTTTTCCAGTTTAGTGATACTCGCACCTTGATGTAACGTGTTCCACCATTCCACCGAAAAATGAATAATCGGTAAAATCACGACCGTTGTAATGCATAAAATCCCCGCTGCTTTTGCCCCTACATTACGATCTGAAAAAGCAGAATAAAGCGCTAAGATACCAAGATAAAGAAAGAATAAAATTAATTCTGCAGTTAAGCGAGCATCCCACACCCACCAAGTACCCCACATTGGTTTCCCCCAAATTGCCCCCGTAACAAGCGATAAGAAAGTAAACAATGCACCAATTGGCGCCATTGCAATCATTGCGAGATGAGCTTGCTTAATTTGCCACACAAGGGCAACCACAGCTGCAATCGCCATTGAACCGTACACGCCCATTGACCAAATCGCTGTCGGCACATGCACATACATAATTCGGAAACTATTGCCCTGTTGGTAATCAGCTGGGGCGAATGCTAACCCCCATACAATGCCGATACCGAGTAAAATAAGCGTTAAAAATGCAAATAACGGACTCAATTTACCGCAAATACGATATTGAGTTTCGGGTTTTGCATAAGGATGTAGCCACTTCCACATAAAAAAATCCTTAAAAATTAAAGAGAAAAACCACCGCACTTTTATACGATGAAATAAAATTAATTATCTAAACTAATTCGCAGTGCCGCCGCGATGGCAAAAGGCGAAAATGTTACTGCGCCAACCATCATTGCACCTAAAATCGCCAGTTGTCCCCCATAAGGCACATTTAATCCTGCTGCTTCTAATATTGATGAAGCAAAAATTAAAACGGGAATAAATAACGGAACAACAAGCAAACTCAACAACACCCCCCCTTTTCGCAACCCCACTGTTAAAGCCACGCCAATTGCGCCAATACAGCTCAATACAGGGGTGCCAAGCAACAATGTCAAAACTAATGCCCACCAAATATTCACTTCAAGAGAAAGTAACAAAGCCGCAATAGGCGATAATAAAATAAGCGGCAAACCTGTGAGCAACCAATGTGCAACTACTTTAGCCAGAGCCGTCATCGGCAAAGGCTGTGCGGTTAGCATTAATTGTTCGAGAGAGCCATCAATAAAATCATCACGGAATAAACGTTCAAAAGAAAGCAATGCTGAAAGTAATGCCGCTACCCACGCGATACCCGGTGCGATACGGGAAAGTAATTTAGGATCTGGCCCAATAACCAACGGAAACAAGGTAATCACAAGCAAAAAGAACCACAGCGGATTTAAAATTTCCGCATTTTTACGCATCGCAATTTGAAGTTCACGTTTAATTATTTCTAGAAAAATCATTAAGTTATTCCGATTTATAAGCTGCTAGATTCAATTTTTGCAGATGTGAACTTGGCACTTCTTGATGGCTGGTCAGTAACACAATACCACCTCGTTGAGCGTGCTTATCAAAAAGTGCGGTTAAAATTTCCACGCCTTTTTTATCAATCGCAGTAAAGGGTTCATCTAAAATCCATAAAGGAGCTTGAGAAAGCCATAAGCGACCTAAGGCGATACGTTTTTGTTGCCCAGCAGAAAGTTGTGCGGCAGGCAAATCTTCACGACCTAGTAATCCCACTTTCTCAAGCAAATCCCACAACATATCGGTGTTTTGTTCAGCTTGACTAATTCGTTGATAAAACTGCAAATTTTCCCACGCGGTTAATTCTGGTTTAACACCAGAAAGATGACCTAAATAAAGCAAATTCTGATGATATTGTTCACGTTGTTTGGAAATCGCTTCAGAATCCCACCGCACTTCGCCTTCCAAAGGTTGCGCTAAACCCGCAAGAATACGTAACAAACTTGTTTTACCTATGCCGTTATGCCCTTCAATTTGTACAAAATCACCGCTATTAACATCGCAAGTCAAAGCACGAAAAAGTACGTGCTCACCACGTTGGCAGGATAAATTTTGCAGAGATAACTTGTGTTGCTCAAACATAATTACAGAGGGAAAATAGAAAGTGGTGGTATTCTAATATTTGATGAAATTTTCGCAACTCAAACGCATAACTCTTTAGAAGTAGATCGATAGGTTTATTGATTTAAAACAAAATTTAATAAATTCACTTTTTAAAAAAGGAAAAACATTTAATGATCTAAATCAATTTTTTTGCTATTATTTGCTCAATTTTGGTTATAGACCAAAACCTCAACGAAATCTGTTTTTAACAATAGAAGGAATACATTATGTCTTACACTCTCCCTGAATTAGGCTATGCCTACAATGCGTTAGAACCACATTTTGATGCACAAACAATGGAAATCCATCATAGTAAACACCACCAAGCTTACGTAAACAATGCAAATGCTGCATTAGAAGGTTTACCTGCTGAATTAGTAGAAATGTATCCGGGTCATTTAATTTCTAACCTTGATAAAATTCCTGCAGAAAAACGTGGAGCATTACGTAATAATGCTGGTGGCCACACAAACCACAGTTTATTTTGGAAAAGCTTGAAAAAAGGCACTACTTTACAAGGCGTATTAAAAGATTCGATTGAACGCGATTTCGGTTCTGTAGATGCATTTAAAGCAGAGTTTGAAAAAGCAGCTGCAACTCGTTTCGGTTCAGGATGGGCATGGTTAGTATTAACCGCTGAAGGTAAATTAGCCGTTGTATCAACAGCAAACCAAGATAACCCATTAATGGGTAAAGAAGTGGCAGGTTGTGAGGGTTTCCCACTTTTAGGTTTAGACGTTTGGGAACACGCTTACTACTTAAAATTCCAAAACCGCCGTCCAGACTACATTAAAGAATTCTGGAATGTGGTAAACTGGGATTTCGTTGCAGAACGTTTTGAACAAAAAAACAGCACACTGTAACTGTGCAAAATAATAGACATAGGAAAACCTAGCAAAAGTTAGGTTTTTCTGCTTTCCTCTCTATAACTTTTCTTTTGCAATCTTTTTTATCAAATCTGTATCTTTTACAGGCTTATTATTTATAGGCATTTATCAATGTTATTTTCCATAAACAAAGTATTATTAAAATTCAATAAATAATGAAGAAATTTAAAGCTTCTTTAGTGAGGTCAAAAAGAATGTTACTATGGCAAAATTTTAAGTTATTAAAAATAGAATTTATCACTATTTTTTATAACTATTTTTATGACCACATTAAAGTTAAGCCAAAGAAATGTGTTGCTATAAATAACAAAACTTAATCTTTAAATTAAACAAATCTAACTTTTTAAGGTCATATAAAACTGATTGAACTTTTTATTTATAAACGAGATTTTAATGAATCAAAATCTAATTGAAGTTAAGAATCTCACCTTTAAACGCGGTGATCGCGTGATTTACGATAACCTGAATTTGCAAGTAAAAAAGGGAAAAATCACTGCGATCATGGGGCCGTCGGGGATTGGTAAAACCACCTTACTTAAATTGATCGGTGGGCAACTAATGCCAGAGCAAGGTGAAATTTTGTTTGATGGACAAGATATTTGTCGTCTATCTAATCGTGAACTGTACGAAGTACGCAAGCGGATGGGGATGTTATTCCAATCAGGTGCACTTTTTACGGATATTTCTACTTTTGATAATGTCGCCTTTCCAATTCGTGAACATACGCATTTGCCTGAAAGTTTAATTCGTCAAATCGTGTTGATGAAATTGGAGGCGGTTGGGTTGCGAGGTGCTGCCGCATTGATGCCTTCAGAACTTTCCGGTGGTATGGCTCGTCGAGCTGCATTAGCGCGTGCTATTGCGCTTGACCCTGATTTAATTATGTTTGATGAGCCATTTACGGGGCAAGATCCGATCAGTATGGGCGTAATTTTAAGCCTGATTAAACGATTAAATGAAGCGTTAAATTTGACTTCTATCGTGGTGTCGCACGATGTGGAGGAAGTATTGAGTATTGCAGATTATGCCTATATTATTGCAGACCAAAAAGTCATCGCAGAAGGAACATCTGAGCAGCTTTTACAAAGCCAAGATCCGCGCGTGGTGCAATTCTTAAAAGGTGAATCTGATGGTCCTGTGCGCTTTAAGTACCCGGCGCAAGATTATGTGAAGGAATTGTTTGAATGATCATCAATTTTATTTCTGCTTTTGGAAAACAGGTGATCGACTTTTTCCGTGCCTTAGGGCGAGCAGGCTTTATGTTATTTGGCGCATTGATCGGCAAGCCACAAATTCGCAAGCATTTTCCTTTGCTTGTGAAGCAAATGCATGTTTTAGGTGTCCAATCGTTACTCATTATTTTGTTGTCCGGTTTATTTATTGGAATGGTATTAGGGCTACAAGGTTATGTCGTGTTAGTCGATTTTTCTGCTGAAACAAGTTTGGGACAGCTTGTAGCACTTTCTCTTTTACGAGAATTAGGTCCTGTTGTTACCGCACTTTTATTTGCTGGTCGAGCGGGGTCTGCATTAACGGCTGAAATAGGATTAATGAAAGCTACTGAACAACTGTCTAGTCTTGAAATGATGGCTGTTGATCCTTTACGTCGAGTGATTGCACCTCGTTTTTGGGCAGGAGTTATTTCCATGCCAATTTTGTCAATCTTGTTTATCGCGATTGGTATTTGGGGCGGTTCCTTAGTTGGTGTGGATTGGAAAGGTGTTGATTCAGGCAGCTTTTGGTCTGTGATGCAAAATTCCGTGAGTTGGAGCTATGATATTTTAAATGGCTTTATTAAAGCGGTTTTCTTTGCTGTAGCCGTAACTTGGATTGCGCTGTTCAATGGTTATGATTGTATGCCAACATCAGAAGGTATCAGCCAAGCTACAACACGAACAGTTGTGCATGCATCTCTTGTTGTTCTAGGATTAGATTTTATTTTGACTGCTATTATGTTTGGCGCAGGTTAAGGATTTTTTTATGAGACAAACAATTAAATATGAATTTTGGGTTGGATTATTTTTATTACTTGGTATTGGCGCCTTAGTTTTTTTAGGTTTACGCGTAGCTAATGTACAAGGTTTTGCTGAGACGAAATCTTATACCGTGACGGCAATTTTTAATAATATTGGCGGACTTAAAGTGCGTGCACCACTAAAAATTGGAGGCGTAGTAATTGGGCGTGTGAGTGCTATTACGCTTGATGAAAAAAGCTATTTACCAAAAGTCAGTATTGCGATTAATCAAGAATATAATGAAATCCCAGAAAACAGTTCTTTATCAATTAAAACATCAGGTTTATTAGGTGAGCAATATATTGCCTTGACAATGGGTTTTGATGATGGAGATACAGCAATGCTTAAAAATGGTAGCCAAATTCAAGACACTACATCAGCTATAGTATTGGAAGATTTAATTGGGCAATTCTTATACGGAAGTAAAAAATCAGACGGCAATGAAAAATCAGAATCCGCAGAACAATAGGTTAAATTTTATAAATTAGGAGATTGATAATGAACCTTATTCAACTAAAAAAATGGTTTACCATTTTAACTTTCGTATTAACCGCATTTTTGGTTACACGAACAGCTATTGCAGAAACAAGTCCTTATGTTTTAATGCAGCAAGCGGCAGATAAACTATTTTCTGATATACAAGCTAATCAAAGTAAAATTAAACAAGATCCAAATTATTTACGTACTATTGTTCGTAATGATTTATTGCCTTATGTAAACTTAGAATATGCAGGTTCTAAAGTATTAGGTTCATACTACAAATCAACCTCTGCAGAACAACGAGAAAAATTTTTCAAAACTTTTGGCGAATTGATTGAGCAAAAGTATGCACAAGCATTAACAAATTATTCTAATCAAAAAATTCAAATTGAATCAGAAAAAGAATTAGGCGATAACAATTTTGTAAATATTCGCGTAAGTATTATTCAAACTAATGGCGTTGCTCCGATCCTATTAGATTTTAAATGGCGTAAAGGCAATAAAAGTGGGGAATGGAAAGCCTACGATATGGCAGCAGCAGGCGTAAGTATGCTGGAAGATACGATAAAAAATTGGGTTGGTATTTTAAACAAACAAGGTATTGATACATTAATCACAAAGATGCAGCAATCTGCCTCACAACCTATAATTTTCAATCAATAAATGAATAACTATGCTAAATTGGGATTTGCAAAAAAATAATGATAAAATAACGCTCTTTTTGTTTGGGGAACTATCTCGCAGCACGTTGTTACCAATGTGGCAGCAACGTGGCGTTTTTTTGTCAGCAAGTACACTTGATAAAACTATTGTTGAATGGAATTTGTATGATCTTCAGCATATTGATTCTGCTGGTTTTGCAGCTCTTTGTGATTTTTTACGAGAGTGTCAAAAGCTTAATAAAACAGTGCGATTAGTTTATCCACCAAAACAATTATTAACCCTAGCAGATCTCTTTGGTTTATCTGATTGGATCGCAAATTTTACATAGCTTAACTAAACGGAAATCCGATGGAACTTCAAAAAATTGAACAAATTTTAAAAGACACACTAAATATTGCAGAAGTCTATGCACAAGGTGAAAATGCACATTTTGGTGTGATTGTTGTGAGTGATGAAATCGCTGCACTATCTCGTGTAAAACAACAACAAACGATTTATGCCCCTTTAATGCCTTATTTTAGTACTGGTGAAATTCACGCTCTAACCATCAAAACTTATACCGTAGAAAAATGGAAACGCGATCGTGCATTAAACCAGTTTAATTAAGGATTTAAAAATGGATAAATTTCGTGTTTATGGGCAATCTCGTTTAAGTGGAAGTGTGAATATTTCAGGCGCAAAAAACGCCGCACTTCCAATTCTTTTTGCGGCTATTTTAGCTACAGAACCTGTTAAATTGACAAATGTTCCCGAACTTAAAGATATTGAAACAACTTTAAATATTTTGCGTCAATTAGGCGTGATTGCAAATCGTGATGAAACTGGTGCAGTTTTACTAGATGCCTCTAATATCAATCATTTCACTGCACCTTATGAATTGGTTAAAACTATGCGAGCTTCAATTTGGGCATTGGCACCTTTAGTCGCTCGTTTCCATCAAGGTCAAGTATCATTACCCGGAGGTTGTTCTATCGGAGCTAGACCTGTTGATCTCCACATTAGCGGTTTAGAAAAATTAGGTGCGGATATCGTTCTTGAAGAAGGATATGTAAAAGCACAAGTATCAGATCGTCTTGTGGGAACTCGTATTGTAATAGAAAAAGTAAGTGTAGGTGCAACTTTATCTATAATGATGGCAGCAGCCCTTGCGAAAGGTACGACTGTTATTGAAAACGCCGCTCGTGAGCCTGAAATTGTAGATACCGCTGACTTCCTCAGTAAAATGGGCGCAAAAATATCTGGTGCAGGCTCTGATCACATTACGATTGAAGGTGTTGAACGTTTAACTGGTTGTGAACATAGTGTTGTGCCAGATCGTATTGAAACGGGAACATTCTTAATTGCTGCAGCCATTTCGGGCGGTCGTGTTGTTTGTCAAAATACTAAAGCGGATACTTTAGATGCCGTAATTGATAAACTCCGTGAAGCTGGTGCGCAAGTTGATGTAACTGAAAATAGCATTACTTTAGATATGCTTGGTAATCGCCCTAAAGCAGTGAATATTCGTACTGCACCACATCCGGGGTTCCCAACTGATATGCAGGCTCAATTTACTTTATTAAATATGGTGGCAGAAGGTACAAGCATTATCACTGAAACGATTTTTGAAAATCGTTTTATGCATATTCCTGAATTAATTCGTATGGGTGGTAAAGCTGAAATTGAAGGGAATACAGCGGTATGTCACGGGGTTGAACAATTGTCTGGCACAGAGGTAATAGCGACAGATTTACGCGCTTCAATCAGTTTAGTGCTTGCAGGTTGTATCGCAACGGGTGAAACCATTGTAGATCGTATTTATCATATCGATCGTGGTTATGAACATATCGAAGATAAATTACGTGGTCTAGGTGCGAAAATTGAACGTTTTTCTGGAAGTGATGAAGCGTAATTAGGTACGCTGCTTTTCTATTAGACATTACAAGTTTATTTATAATCTTAAATTTCTATTAATGCCTTTCTTTAGAAAGGCATTTTTTTACTGAAATTTTATAAGAGTAGATTGATTGCATTGTTTAGAAACGTATTTTTCTACAAGAAAGTGCGGTAGATTATTTTCTTATTTTGATAGTAATCACTTATATCAATTTTTTATAACTAAAATTCATAAACCATAAATAAATAATCTTTTTTTTTCATAAGTTTGGTTTTTATAATCACGCTTAGACAAACACAACACAAGGAAGAAAAAATGAAAAAATTACTTTTTACGACCGCACTTTTAACTGGAGCTATTGCTTTCTCAACGTTTTCTCACGCAGGCGAAATTGCCGATCGTGTTGAAAAAACGAAAACTTTATTAGTCGGAACAGAAGGGACTTATGCACCATTTACTTTCCATGATAAAAGTGGAAAATTAACAGGCTTTGATGTAGAGGTTATTCGTAAAGTTGCTGAAAAGCTCGGTTTGAAAGTGGAATTTAAAGAAACACAATGGGATGCAATGTATGCGGGGTTAAATGCAAAACGTTTTGATGTGATAGCAAACCAAACTAACCCAAGCCCAGAGCGTTTAAAAAAATACAGTTTCACAACGCCTTATAATTATTCTGGTGGGGTGATTGTAACAAAATCATCGGATAACAGTATTAAATCATTTGAAGACTTGAAAGGTCGTAAATCTGCGCAATCTGCAACAAGTAACTGGGGTAAAGATGCAAAAGCTGCAGGTGCGCAGATTCTTGTAGTGGATGGTTTAGCACAGAGCTTAGAGCTTATTAAACAAGGCCGTGCAGAAGCAACAATTAATGATAAATTGGCTGTATTAGATTATTTTAAAAAACACCCAAATTCTGGTTTAAAAATTGCTTATGATCGTGGGGATAAAACTCCGACTGCCTTTGCTTTTTTACAAGGTGAAGATGCATTGATTACAAAATTTAATCAAGTACTTGAAGCACTTCGCCAAGATGGTACATTAAAACAGATTTCAATTGAATGGTTTGGTTATGATATTACTCAATAATTGGTTGGCGAGTCTTCCATTTATGAGTGCAGAACGAGCTGATTATGTAATCAGCTCGTTTTGGCCTATGTTGGAAGCAGCAATTTTATACACATTGCCATTGGCAGTCATTTCTTTCTTCTGTGGTTTGCTTATTGCAGTGATTGTTGCAGTTATTCGTACTTTGCCTAGTCCTAATTTACCCTTAAAATTGTTACAGGCTTTATGTCGAGTGTATATCTCTATAATTCGAGGTACACCGATGTTAGTACAAATTTTTATTATTTTTTATGGATTACCTGAAGTCGGTATTACTTTAGAGCCTTTTCCGACAGCGATTATTGCATTTTCTATTAATATAGGTGCTTATGCAGCAGAGACAGTTCGTGCTTCAATTATTGCTATACCTAAAGGGCAGTGGGAAGCCTCTTATGCGATAGGTATGAATTATCGACAAGCATTTATTCGTACAATTATGCCACAGGCTTTACGTATTTCAGTACCATCGCTTTCTAATACTTTTATTAGTACAGTGAAAGACACTTCATTAGCTTCTCTTGTTTTAGTGACAGAATTATTCCGTGTCGCACAGAATATCACGGCAGCAAACTATGAATTTATTTTAATTTATAGTGAGGCAGCTTTGATTTATTGGATTTTCTGTTTTGTTTTATCTTTCTTACAAGATCGTCTTGAAATTCGCTTATCTCGCCATTTATAAGGAATGTCTATGTTAAAAGTAAGTAATATTCAGAAAAACTTTAATGGCAATCATGTGTTAAAAGGCATTGATTTTGAAATTAATAAAGGTGAAGTGGTCGCAATTTTAGGCCCTTCTGGTTCTGGAAAAACCACCTTTTTACGTTGTTTAAACTTGCTTGAACGACCAGAGCAAGGCATTTTGGAATTTACTGATGGCAGTCTAAAAATTGATTTTAGCCAGAAAATTAGTAAAGCAGATGAATTGAAGTTACGCCGACGTTCGTCAATGGTCTTTCAGCAATACAATTTATTCCCTCATCGTTCTGCCCTTGAAAATGTTATGGAGGGAATGGTTGTTGTGCAAAAACAAGATAAAGCTCAAGCTCGTGAAAAAGCACTTAGTTTGCTAGAAAAAGTAGGACTTAAAAATAAAGCGGATTTATTTCCATCCCAACTTTCTGGCGGTCAGCAACAGCGAGTGGGGATTGCTCGAGCCCTTGCGGTAAAACCTGATATTATTTTATTAGATGAACCTACATCGGCATTAGATCCTGAATTGGTGGGCGAAGTGTTACAAACACTAAAAATGCTCGCCCAAGAAGGCTGGACAATGATTATTGTTACTCACGAAATGCAGTTTGCGAAAGATGTCGCGGATCGTGTGATTTTAATGGCGGATGGATATATTGTAGAACAAAATACAGCAGATAAATTCTTCACTTGCCCACAACACGAGCGCACTAAACAGTTCTTGTTACAAGCAAAAATACCACTTGAGCTTGATTATTATATTTAAAGTGCGGTCAATTTTTAGAGCGTTTTTTGAAACAAACTCAATAATGGATAATGTAGGCTTTAATTAAAACGTGATGGATTTCACAACTTTAGAATTAAATGCTTCTACACCTTTACATTACCAATTCACAATGCGAAAATGGTCACCTCAAAATTTAAGTCAATAGGAGTAAATAATGACTTTGGCAGCGCGTTTAAAACGAGAATTTGTTTCTGGTTGGAAACCTTTTGAGGTGGTTTGGCTTGCGCTTTTTATCATTGCGCAAATTTGGGCTTATGTACAAACACCTGATTCTTGGTTAGCAATGATTTCTGGTATTTCGGGTATTTTGTGTGTGGTATTGGTAAGTAAAGGTAAAATTAGTAATTATTTCTTTGGATTGATTTTTGCCTATACTTATTTTTATGTTGCTTGGGGATCGAATTTCTTAGGCGAAATGAATACTGTACTTTACGTATATTTGCCCTCTCAATTTATTGGTTACTTTATGTGGAAAGCCAATATGCAAAATAGCGATGGTGGAGAAAGCGTGATTGCAAAAGCGTTAACTGTTAAAGGATGGATGACATTAATTGTTGTGACTACGGTTGGTACTTTGCTTTTTGTTCAAGCATTACAAGCTGCTGGTGGTAGTTCAACAGGTTTAGATGGTCTAACTACAATTATTACGGTTGCGGCACAGATTTTAATGATTTTGCGTTATCGTGAACAATGGTTGTTATGGATTGGATTAAATATTCTTTCTATTTTCCTTTGGGCAGAGACACCTGCAATATACTTAATGTATTCAGCCTACTTACTTAACTCGTTGTATGGTTATTATAACTGGACGAAATTAGTTAAGCGTACTAACCTAAATATAAAAACAGTAAATAGCTTATAAAAAACCCCCGTTAAATGATAAATTTAACGGGGATTTTTTTACTTCAAAAACATCAAGTTATATCATAACCAAATAAAAATATTTCATTTTTTTACCGCACTTATTGCAGGACCAAGAATTACTTCACAGATTTTTTGTGATTTTCATAGGCTGCTTTTACAAAGCCTGCAAACAACGGATGACCATCACGAGGCGTAGAAGTAAATTCTGGATGGAATTGGCAAGCGACAAACCAAGGATGATTTGGCACTTCGATAATTTCTACCAATTTTTTATCTGCAGATAATCCAGTTACTTTCAATCCTGCTTTTTCAATTTGTGGAAGCAAGGTATTGTTCACTTCATAGCGATGACGATGACGCTCTTCAATGGTTTCTTTGCCATAAAGCTCGCGAGCGCGGCTACCTGATACCAAATGACATTGTTGTGCGCCTAAACGCATTGTTCCGCCAAGATCTGATTCATCGGTACGCACTTCAGTATTACCCTCCGCATCCTGCCATTCTGTGATTAATGCCACCACAGGTTGTTCACAATCTTTATCAAATTCAGATGAATTGGCTTTAGTTAAACCCGCTACATTACGTGCATATTCAATCAATGCGATCTGCATACCTAAGCAAATACCCAAGTAAGGAATTTTGTTTTCTCGTGCATATTGTGCGGTACGAATTTTACCCTCTACTCCACGATAACCAAATCCCCCTGGAACAAGAATGCCATCAACGCCTTTTAATACTTCAACACCTTTGGTTTCAACATCTTGGGAATCAATATATTTAATGTTTACACTTAAACGGTTCGTTAAACCTGCGTGTTTTAAGGCTTCATTTACTGATTTATAGGCATCGGGTAACTCAGTGTATTTACCTACCATACCGATGGTTACTTCTCCCACTGGATTGGCTTGCTTGTAAAGCACTTGCTCCCATTCAGTAAGATCTGCTTCAGGGCAAGTTAAACGGAAACGTTCACAGACAAAATCATCTAAACCTTGAGATTTTAATAATGCGGGGATTTGATAAATTGAATTCACATCTTTTAATGAAATGACTGCACGTTCTGCAACATTACAAAATAAAGCAATTTTCGCACGTTCATTTGGTGGAATCATACGATCTGAACGGCAAATCAACACATCAGGTTGAATACCAATAGAAAGCAATTCTTTTACCGAATGCTGGGTTGGTTTAGTTTTTACCTCTCCCGCCGTTGGAATGTAAGGCACCAAGGTTAAATGCATAAATAACGTATGTTCACGACCAACTTGAACGGCTAATTGACGTAATGCTTCTAAGAATGGAAGTGATTCAATATCCCCAACAGTGCCGCCCACTTCAACAATCACAACGTCGTGACCTTGAGCACCAGCAATAACGCGATCTTTAATTTCATTAGTGATATGTGGAATCACTTGAATTGTTGCACCAAGATAATCGCCACGACGCTCTTTACGTAATACTTCAGAATAAATTTTACCTGTAGTGAAGTTATTACGTTTGGTCATTTTCGTGCGGATGAAACGCTCATAATGACCTAAATCTAAATCTGTTTCTGCACCATCTTGAGTAACGAAAACTTCCCCGTGTTGGGTTGGGCTCATCGTACCAGGATCCACATTAATATATGGATCTAACTTCATAATGGTTACGTTTAAACCACGTGCTTCTAAAATTGCCGCCAATGATGCTGCCGCAATGCCTTTACCTAACGATGAAACCACACCGCCAGTGACGAAAATATAATTTGTAGCCATAGGGAACCTAATCTGTATTGGGATATAAATGATTATAGCTAATCATCTTACAGACAAAATCAACCAAAAGTGCGGTCAAAAATCGAAGATAATTAGCTATCAAAGACGGGATGGTAGTTTACCTGATTTGCGCAATGAACTCAATGCTAGTTTTGGCTTAATCCTTTTTATCCTTGGAAAGGATCAACACTCACATTACAAATGTTGAATGATAAATTAAGTATTAAATGCCACTACATACTTATTCAAGCAGTTAAAAACATCAAGAGATGATGTTGGTTGAGACAAATATTAAAATATGCTCTTACACAATGAAATTAATCATCTTTAAAACAAAAATTATTGCAAAAAATGTCAATTTGATCTAAGTCAATTAAATGAAATATAACAAATAAGCCCTATTTTTGTATTTATATCAAAAATGTGATCTATATAGCATTTTTTACTATTTTTTATCCTTATGTTTAGTAGTAGAATAGCCGCCAATTTGGATTATCTCTATAATAACTGGTGTTTTTTTAACCTTTAAAAATAATTATGTAGATAAGTCAATTTAAACTTAGCTGATTGGAGTTGAGTAATTAGGGATTATTTAAGGCATCGCCTTGTTAATCATTGTTGGAACTAATGTTGTTTATACAAAGGAGTTGAGAATGTTAGACGTTGTTGATCTTTCTCGCTTGCAGTTTGCTTTAACTGCGTTGTATCACTTCATTTTCGTGCCGCTAACATTGGGTTTATCCTTTATTCTTGTAATTATGGAAACTATTTATGTGGCGACAGGTAAAGAAGTTTATAAAGATATGACAAAATTTTGGGGAAAGTTATTTGGTATTAACTTTGCCCTTGGGGTGACCACCGGTATTATTATGGAATTCCAATTTGGTACTAACTGGTCTTATTATTCTCATTACGTGGGGGATATTTTTGGTGCGCCACTTGCTATTGAAGCGTTACTTGCCTTCTTCTTAGAATCCACTTTTGTGGGGTTATTTTTCTTCGGTTGGGATCGTTTATCAAAAGGAAAACACTTATTAGCAACTTATTGTGTGGCTTTCGGTTCTAATTTATCTGCTATGTGGATTTTGGTTGCAAATGGCTGGATGCAAGCACCAACAGGTTCAGAATTTAATTTTGAAACTGTACGTATGGAAATGACTAACTTCTTAGATCTTTGGTTAAACCCTGTTGCACAAAGTAAATTCTTACATACTCTTTCTGCAGGTTATGTGACAGGCGCATTTTTTGTTTTAGCCATTAGCTCATACTTTTTACTAAAAGGTCGTGATTTTGAATTTGCAAAACGTTCTTTCTCCGTAGCTGCTACTTTTGGATTTATCGCCTCTATTTCAGTGCTAATTCTTGGTGATGAATCTGGTTATGATATTGGTAAAGCACAACCAGTAAAATTAGCCGCAATGGAAGCTGAATTTGAAACTCACCCAGCACCTGCTCCATTCCTTCCAGTAGCAATTCCAAATACGGCTGAAATGAAAAATGATTTTGCGATTGAAATTCCTTATCTTGGCGGTGTAATAGCAACTCGTTCAATTGATAAAGAAATTATAGGTCTAAAAGATCTTCAAGCATTAAATGAAACTCGTGTACGTAGTGGTATCCGTGCTTATGAATTATTTACTCAACTACGAGCTGAGAAAAAAGCAAATGGTCAAGTAAATGAAGAAACCAAAGCACAATTTAATGAAGTTAAAAAAGATCTTGGTTTCGGTTTATTATTAAAACGCTATACAAACAATGTTGTTGATGCGACAGAAGAACAAATTAAACAAGCCGCTCGTGATACTATTCCAAATGTAGGCCCTAATTTTTGGGCATTTCGTGCAATGATTGCCGCTGGTGGTTTAATTGCTTTACTTACATTCGGCGCATTTGTTCAAAATTTACGTAATAAAGTCACTCAAATTCCATTATTGTTAAAAGTTCTTTTATGGGGATTGCCATTACCTTGGATTGCCATTGAGTGCGGTTGGTTCTTAGCAGAATATGGTCGTCAGCCTTGGGCTATTTACGAGATCTTACCTGTTGGCGTATCCGCTTCTAATTTAAGTACAGGCGATTTATGGTTCTCCATTGGTTTAATTTGTGCGCTTTATCTTGCGTTCATTATTGTTGAGATGTATTTGATGTTTAAATATGCGCGTTTGGGTCCAAGTGCGTTAAAAACCGGCAAATACTACTTTGAACAATCAGCTAAATAAGTAGGAGATAAATTATGATTGATTATGAATTTCTACGTTTTATTTGGTGGGTGTTAGTTATTGTATTATTGATTGGCTTCTCTGTAACTGATGGATTTGATATGGGCGTGACCGCACTTTTACCTGTAACAGGTAAAAAAGAAGTGGAACGCCGTATTATGATCAACACTATTGCTCCCCATTGGGATGGTAACCAAGTTTGGTTATTAACTGCAGGTGGTGCAATATTTGCAGCTTGGCCAATTGTATATGCAGTATCTTTCTCAGGTTTTTACATTGCATTAGTATTAGTCTTGGCAGCGTTATTCTTACGTCCATTGGGTTTTGAATATCGTGCAAAAATTGATAATCCAACTTGGCGTTCTGTTTGGGACTGGGGATTATTCGCAGGTGGTTTTGTACCAGCATTAGTATTTGGCGTGGCTTTTGGTAATTTATTACAAGGCGTTCCATTCCATTTTAACGAATTAACTCAAGTGACTTATACAGGTTCATTTTTTGAGCTATTAAATCCATTCGCATTATTATGTGGTGTTATTAGCTTATCAATGCTTGTCACTCACGGCGCAAACTGGTTACAAATGAAAACCACTGAAGCCTTACGTGATCGTGCTCGTTCAGTAAGTCAAATTGGTTCTATTGTGACTTTGATTGCATTCGTATTAGCTGGCGTATGGTTATATTCTAAAGATGGTTATGTAGTTACTAGCACTATCGATCATTTCGCTCCATCGTCTCCAATGAATAAAGAAGTTGCTGTAGAAACTGGCGCGTGGTTTAGAAATTTCAATGAAATGCCAATTCTTTGGATTTTCCCTGCGTTAGCTGTAGTTGCTGCATTATTAAATGCTGCATTTTCTAAAGCTAATCGTTGTGGTTTTGCATTTTTCTTCTCTGCATTAACAATGGCTGGTGTGATTATTACTGCAGCAGTATCAATGTTCCCATTTGTGATGCCTTCAAGTTCACATCCTGAACAAAGTTTATTAATGTGGGATTCGACTTCAAGTGAATTAACATTAACATTAATGCTGATTTTTGCAGTTGTTTTTGTGGTCATTGCTTTAGCTTATACTATTTGGTCTTACTCAAAAATGTTTGGTCGTTTAGATGCTAATTTCATTGATAAAAATAAACACTCATTATACTAAGGAGAAATAGAATGTTATATGCGATTTGGGTAGTGGGTGTATTGTTTGCAATTTGGGCTAGTGCAAAATGCACCATCAATAAAGAAAAAAAAGGTAAATTTGAAGAATAAATGATTTAAGAATTTTACCGACTAAATAAAAGGGTTCAGATCATAATGAACCCTTTTTAACTTTTCTCATTTATCTTTTTCTCAACAACAATGGAAAATAATTTTACGAATTTCTATGCTAGAATATTTACCAAAATTTCCATTTTTTTAACCGCACTTTATGACATTACAACTCAATACCATTGCTCTATTACTAGTGATACTTCTTATTCTTGGCGTATTAAGCAACAACAGCGCAATTACCATTTCTGCTGCCGTATTACTGATCATGCAGCAAACTTTTTTATCTTCTCATATTCCTTTGCTCGAAAAATATGGCGTTAAAATTGGTATCATTATTTTAACCATTGGGGTTTTAAGCCCCTTAGTTTCAGGGAAAATTCAGTTGCCTGATTTATCAGGTTTTCTTAGTTGGAAAATGGCACTTTCCATTTCTGTTGGTGTGCTTGTGGCATGGCTTGCCGGCAAAGGTGTGCCTTTAATGGGCGAACAACCGATTTTAGTCACTGGCTTGCTTATCGGCACAATTATTGGTGTAGCATTTTTAGGTGGAATTCCCGTTGGCCCACTTATTGCTGCAGGTATATTAGCTTTACTTTTAGGGAAAATTTAAATGAAAAACAAATACCTTACTCTTGTTGCTTTAAGCGGATTCTTCTGTGTCGCACTAGGCGCATTTGCAGCTCATGGCTTAAGCCATATATTAGAAGCCAAAGCATTATCATGGATTGATACGGGGTTAGAATATCAAATGTTCCATACCATTGCAGTACTTGCCGTTGCATTATCTGCTTTACGTGACAACAAATTCGCCCGATTATCTATGTCTTCTTGGTTAATTGGAATCTTATTATTTAGTGGAAGTTTATACGCACTTGCTTTCGAAGCAAGCAATGTAATTGTATGGATTACGCCTATTGGTGGGACTTTATTTTTAATCGGATGGATTAGCTTAGCTTACGGAAGTTTCAAAAGTAAATCGCTATGAAAAACAGCTCGGTAAAACACACATTAACTCCCTTACAACAATCTCTTTTTTCTCAATTAAATGACATCATGCTGGTGGATCAACGTCGCTTATCCGCCCGCATTCGTGGTATTGGAAAAATTAAAAGCCAAGAGGCTCAACAAGCCGTTGCCGCTGAAATCCAACAGCAAATTGAACAAGCTAGATTACGTGTAGAACAACGGAAAAGTGCGGTACAAAATCCGATTGTTTTTCCAGAGAGTTTGCCGGTTAGCCAACGCAAAGTCGAAATTCAAAAACTGCTTTCTGAACATCAGGTCATCGTGGTGGCAGGGGAAACTGGTTCAGGTAAAACCACCCAATTGCCGAAAATGTGTTTGGAATTAGGTTTCGGCAATTTAGGCATGATTGGTCATACTCAACCACGCCGTATTGCTGCTCGTTCGGTGGCGGCGCGTATTGCGGAAGAACTGGAAACGGAGCTTGGTGGTTTAGTCGGTTATAAGGTTCGTTTTAACGATCAGATCAGTGATGATACGCAAATCAAGTTGATGACTGACGGGATTCTGTTAGCGGAAATTCAAAACGATCGTTTTCTCAATCAATATTCTTGTTTGATTATTGATGAAGCTCACGAACGTAGTCTAAATAACGATTTTATTCTTGGTTATCTGAAACAGCTTTTGCCACGTCGTCGTGATTTAAAACTTATTATCACTTCTGCAACCATTGATGTGGAACGCTTTTCTAAACACTTTAACAATGCGCCGATTATTGAAGTCTCAGGCAGAACCTATCCTGTTGAAGTGCGTTATCGTCCCGTAGTGGAAGAAGACGATCAAGATCAGCTACAAGGTATTCTGAATGCGGTGGATGAATTGCAAGCAGAAGGTCGAGGCGATATCTTGATCTTTATGAATGGAGAGCGTGAAATTCGTGATACCGCCGAAGCTTTACAAAAACAAAATCTAAAACACACGGAAATTCTACCGCTCTTTGCACGCTTGTCTGCGCAAGAACAAAATAAAATTTTCCATCCAAGTGGTTTAAATCGCATTGTATTGGCGACCAACGTCGCAGAAACCTCATTGACCGTACCTGGCATTAAATATGTGATTGACCCAGGTACAGCACGCATTTCCCGTTATAGCTATCGCACCAAAGTACAACGTTTACCGATTGAACCTATTTCACAGGCATCTGCTAATCAGCGTAAAGGTCGTTGCGGTCGTGTAAGTGAAGGGATTTGTATTCGTTTATATTCGGAAGAGGATTTTAATTCTCGTCCAGAGTTTACCGATCCTGAAATTCTGCGCACCAATTTAGCCTCCGTTATTTTGCAAATGACGGCATTGGGTTTGGATGATATTGAAGCGTTCCCATTTGTTGATGCGCCAGATAAACGCCATATTCAAGATGGGATAAAACTGTTGGAAGAATTGGGCGCGTTTGAAATGGTTCGCACCAAAGCGGGTGAAAAACGCCTATTAACTAGAGTTGGTCGCCAACTCGCTCAACTTCCAGTCGATCCGCGCCTTGCCAAAATGATCCTAAGTGCGGTCAATTTTGGCTGCGTTTATGAAATGATGATCATCGTCTCTGCGTTATCCATTCAAGATCCGCGCGAACGACCACAAGAAAAACAGCAAGCTTCCGATGAAAAACATCGTCGTTTTGCCGATAAAAAATCAGATTTCTTGGCTTTCCTCAATCTTTGGCGTTATCTACAAGAACAACAAAAAGAATTGAGTAAAAACCAATTCCGTCGTCAATGCCAAAAGGATTTCTTAAATTATTTACGCATTCGTGAATGGCAGGATATTTATCATCAAATTCGTTTAACCGTGCGTGAAATGGGCTTACCGATTAATTCCGAAAAAGCAGAATATCAGCAAATTCATACCGCACTTTTAAGTGGCTTGCTTTCTCATATCGGTTTAAAAGAAGCGGAGAAACAACAATATCTTGGCGCACGTAATGCCCATTTTGCAATTTTCCCCAATTCTGTGCTTTTCAAAAAACAACCGAAATGGGTGATGGCGGCAGAGTTAGTGGAAACCTCCAAACTTTGGGGGCGTATGGTGGCAGAAATCGAGCCAGAATGGATTGAGCCACTTGCCGAGCATCTCATTAAAAAATCCTATTCAGAACCGCGTTGGTCGAAATCTCGTGGTGCCGTGATTGCAGATGAAAAAGTCACGCTTTACGGTGTGCCGATTGTGGCTGTGCGACCAGTGAATTACGGTGCTATTGATCCAACGGTAAGCCGTGAGATTTTTATTCAATCGGCCTTGGTGGAAGGGGGTTGGAATACCAAGCATAAATTCTTCAAAGAAAATCAAAGGCTCGTTCAAGAAGTAGAAGAATTGGAACACAAAAGCCGCCGCCGCGATATTTTGGTGGATGATCGCACGCTTTTTGAATTTTACGATCAGCGTATTGGCACAGAAGTTGTCTCTCAAAAACATTTTGATACCTGGTGGAAAAAGGCGCAGCAAAAAGATCCTGAATTGCTTAATTTTGAACGTTCATTTTTGATCAATGATGATGCGGAACAAGTGAGCAAACTGGATTTCCCGAATTTCTGGCATCAAGGTAATTTAAAACTCAAATTGACTTATCAGTTTGAACCAGGTACCGATGCGGACGGCGTGACAGTACATATTCCATTGCCATTGCTCAACCAAGTGGAAATGACAGGCTTTGACTGGCAAATTCCAGGCTTGCGTGAAGAATTGGTGATTTCGCTGATTAAATCGCTGCCGAAATCTTATCGCCGTAACTTCGTACCTGCACCTAATTATGCCCAAGCTTTTTTAAGTCGAGCGGTGCCGTTGGAAAAACCATTATTAGATACGCTGATTTATGAATTGCGTCGTATGACTGGCGTCACCGTAGAAGCGGAACATTGGAATTGGGAACAAATTCCAAGCCATCTGAAAATGACGTTCCGTGTGGTGGATGAAAACGGTAAGAAAATCGCAGAATCCATGAATTTGGATGAGCTGAAATTCAACTTAAAAGATCGTGTGCAGGAAAGTATTTCTGCTGTGGCAGATGATGGCATTGAGCAAAGCGGGCTGCATATTTGGAGTTTTGCAGATTTACCACAATGTTACGAACAAAAACAACGAGGTTTCAGCATCAAAGCGTTCCCAGCCATTGTAGATGAGAAAGATGCCGTAGCTATCAAACTGTTTGAAACAGAGTTTGAGCAATCGGTGGCGATGCAGCAAGGTTTACGTCGTTTGTTATTGCTCAATGTGCCATCACCAATTAAATATCTTCATGAAAAATTGCCGAATAAGGCTAAATTGGGTCTGTATTTTACTCCGTTCGGTCGCGTATTGGATTTGATCGATGACTGTATTGCTTGTGCGGTGGATAAACTGATTGCCGATTTTGGCGGGTTTGTTTGGGATGAAGCAAGTTTTGAAAAATTGCGTGATTTCGTTCGAGAAAATCTTAACGAAGTGACCGTGGATATTGCGCAGAAAGTGGAGCAGATTCTTACTCTCACTTACCAACTTAACCAACGCCTTAAAGGCAAAATGGATTTCACGATGGCATTTGCATTATCCGACATCAAATCGCAACTTGCAAGTTTGGTGTATCAAGGTTTTGTGCAAAAGAGCGGTTATGATCGCCTACCAGATTTACAACGTTATCTGCAAGCCATTGATAAACGTATTGATAAGTTGGCTCAAGATGTAAACCGTGATCGTGCCGCGATGCTACGCGTGGAACAAGTGCAACAGGCTTACCAACAATTACTGGCTAAACTGCCAAAATCTAAACCGATTTCTGATGAGGTGGTGGAGATTCGTTATATGATTGAGGAATTGCGCGTAAGTTTATTTGCCCAGCAACTGGGGACGAAGTATCAGGTGTCGGATAAGCGGGTGTTGAATTTGATTGCAAATATTAGTAGCTAAGGTTTTTTATGAGTACACAGTTAATTCCACTAGAGATTATCGCTTTTTTATCTAAAGAGTTACCTCAATTTAATTCACATACAGAATTAGACATATTATTTTTATCTGCAGGTATACCATCGGATAGTATTCTTAATGAAAATAGGGAAAAAAAGGTTCAACGCAAATTATCAAATATAAATGATAATTGCTCAGAACCGATACAAAAATTAGAGATCTTGCTTAATGAAGCTACAAAACCTGTGACGGGAAATGATGTTTCCTTTGGATATCCAAAAACTCGAGAAGAAAAGAAGAAAACATTTAAAGAGAATATAGAAACAGAACTAAATAGGCATGGTTTCGCATATATTAATGGGAAAATCTTACCATCAAAATCGTTATCGCCTGCTAGTATCACTTTGTCTGATTTGATCAAAAATAGGAATGTGGAGTCAATAAATAGAGAATTTGATAGGGCGCTAGAAAATTTGAATACAAATCCATTAGATGCGATTTCTTCTGCATGTAATATTTTAGAGTCTATTTTTAATAGTTTATATTTCGGAGAAAGGTTTAAAACTACCTAATACACAAATATTAAAAGAATTATGGAAAGTAGTTAAAGAAGATTTTAAGTTTGGATTAAGTAAATTAGTACAAGACGATTTAAAGAAAATTAATTCTGGTATTACATCTATAATTGATGGTATAGCATCAATAAGGACACACGAAAGCTCAGCCCATGGGAGAGGCCCAGAATCCTATATTCCTGAGGTTAGACAGGCAAGGTTGGTTGTTAATGCCGCACACTCTTTAGCAGTATATATATTAGAAACATGGGTGGCTCAAGATAGTTTTCCACAATCGTCAGAACGTTTCAGAATAGGGTAAGTATTCTCCAAGATAGCCCCCACGATAGCGCGCGTCTCCCGACGAGTGCTTATTTTCAGATATCAGGGACACGCGTCAGGAGACGCGCGCCAGCGTAATCAGTAATATTTACTCAAAAAGTGCGGTCATTTTTTCAAACGTTTTTCAACCTCAAAAACACTTTCAAAATCTACCGCACTTGTGCTTATCAAAATCCCACATAAATCTTATTCCCCAATCCTTCTACAATATGTTGTAAAAAGGCAAGTGGCGGGTTGTAGTTACCTGATTCAAAACGACTGATAAAATTTGGGCGATGCAGTTTTCTGCAAAACCTTTTTTAGGTGAATTGCTGCTCTTGACATAATTTAATGATTTAACGAATAAATTTAATGCTTGATAGAAAAATTACGAGTCAGTTTATTTGCCCAGCAGTTAGGGACGAAATATCAAATATCAGATAAAAGAATAGCAAATATTATTAGTCAATACTAATGATAATAATACTCAAAATTAAGGCGGTTTTATACCGCCTTAATTTATTTAAAACAATAATATACCTCTTTTGGAGTATTTTAAAAGATAAGCTTGATCAAGCTCAAACTTTAGCATTCTGCGAGTAGAAAAACTTTTTTCTTTTGGTATCTTACGCTTGAATGAAAATATATCTACGTTTTGTATGGATATTAATAATAATTCTCAACTTTCTACTTAACCTTTTTATTACAACAAATGGAGTGATTATCGTGAACGCATTCAAAAAAAGCCTTATTGTGGCAGCGTCTTTCGCGAGTTTAAGCTTATTTAACTCAGCTACTGCTGAGCTTGTATATAAGCCATTAGAACAACCTGTTGAACCAGCAAAACCTGATTTGAAAATTGAATCTGTAAATGAAAAATTTGCAGAAAAATATCCAAATCAATATAACAGCTGGCGTTCTACAGCAAACGGCGATGGCGAAAACATTATTTATGCTGATGAAGAAAATCCGCGCCTAATCGTACTTTGGGGTGGTTATGCATTTGCAAAAGAATATAACGCACCACGCGGTCACTTTTATGCGGTAACAGATGTGCGTAATATTTTACGTACAGGTGCGCCAAAAACTGCAAATGATGGCCCTCAAGCTATGGCATGTTGGACATGTAAAGGTCCTGATGTTCCACGTTTAATCGCGGAATGGGGTGAGAAAGATTATTTCAATGCGAAATGGGCAAAGGGAGGGCCTGAAATCGTGAACTCAATTGGCTGTGCTGACTGTCACGACACAACCTCTAAAGATTTTGCTGAAGGCAAACCAGCATTACGTATTGCTCGCCCACACGTATTACGCGCCCTTGATGCTTTAGAAAAAGCCACTGCTGAAAAAGATAAAGCAGAAGGTCGCCCACACAACAATTTAAGTTTCAACACGGCGGCGCGTACTGAAAAACGTGCAGAAATTTGCGCAAACTGCCATGTTGAATACTATTTTGCAGGGGACATCAAGCAAGTAACTTTCCCTTGGGATAATGGTCAAACCGTAGATGATATTGAAAAATATTATGATGATATTGGTTTCACTGACTGGACTCACTCACTTTCTAAAGCACCAATGTTAAAAGCACAACACCCTGACTTTGAAATTTGGTCTTTAGGTATGCACGGTAAAAATGGGGTAACTTGTGTAGATTGCCATATGCCAAAAGTACAAGGTGCGGACGGTAAAGTTTACACCGATCACCAAATTCAAAATCCATTTGAGGCATTTGACAGCACTTGTGCAAATTGTCACGATCAAAGCAAAGAAAAATTACGCGATATTGTTACTTCACGTAAAAAAGAAGTGAAAGATGTAATGGGTCGTTTAGAAGACCAAGTTGTCAAAGCTCACTTTGAAGCAAAAGAAGCTTGGGACGCAGGTGCAACTAAAAAAGAAATGGAAGCAGCATTAATGGATATTCGTCATGCTCAATGGCGTTGGGATTACACTGCTGCAAGCCATGGTGGTCATATGCATGCGCCTGAAGTAGTACTTCGTGTATTAGCTTCTGGCTTAGATAAAGTAGCAGACGCACGTACTAAACTTGCTGTAATCTTAACTAAACACGGTGTGAAAACTCCAGTTCAAATCCCAGATATTTCAACTGCTGATAAAGCGTGGAAAGTAATGGGTATTGATATTGAAAAAGAACGTAAAGCGAAAGAAGAATTCTTAAAAACTGTGGTACCACAATGGGAGCAACAAGCTAGAGAAAAAGGCTTATTAGTTGATCCACCAGCACAAAAATAAATGAAAAATGCACCGCACTTTTTAGTGCAAACAGGAAAGTGCGGTGATTTTCAAGGTCAAATTTGAGGTAACCCAAATGAATTTAACTTCTTTAATCAACAAATCTGCAAAAGCGTTAGCGTTAATTGTGGCATTTGTAGCAGCGCCATTTTTGGCTTATGCGGATGATGCACAAAAACCTGCGGATCATGTTACTTATGAACCGCAATTAGATAACCAACGCGATCCTAATCAATATTGTGCTAAATGCCATAAATTCGACAAAATAGATAAAAACCAAACGCTAGATCGGTCTGGTGGCGAACTCCACTTTGGTAAATTTCACGGCGCACATTTAGATAAGAAAAATCCAAATAACGGTAAAGCTATTACTTGTGTAAGCTGTCACGGCAATATTTCCGAAAATCATCGTCGCGGTGCTAAAGATGTTATGCGTTTTGAAGGAGATATTTTCGGTAATAAAAAACCGATGTATTCCGTTCAAGAACAAAACCAAGTTTGTTTTGCTTGCCATCAACCTGACAAACTTCGTGAAAAATTATGGGCTCATGATGTACACGCAATGAAATTGCCTTGCGCAAGTTGCCATACTCTTCACCCTAAAGAAGATGCAATGAAGGGGATTCAACCAAAACAACGCGTTAAACTTTGTGTAGATTGTCATGGCGAACAACAAAAACGTAAAGCTGAACAAGATAAACTAATCAAACAAAAGGATAAACTATGACAGTCTGCTCACGCCGAAACTTTGTTTCTGGCATGGGGGCTGTGATCCTTATGACGGGAACATCTTTACCTTCTTTTGCAAAAGAAGACAAGGCGGATAAACCTAAACGTTACGCAATGATACATGATGAAAATGCGTGTATCGGTTGTACCGCCTGTATGGACTCATGTCGTGATGTAAACCAAGTGCCAGAAGGCGTTTCTCGCTTAGAGATTCTACGTAGTGAACCTTATGGGGAATTTCCAAATCAAGAATACGAGTTCTTTCGTCAATCTTGCCAACATTGTACAAATGCACCTTGTGTAGCAGTTTGTCCAACTGGTGCATCTTTTATTGATAAAGAGACTGGCATTGTAGATGTACATAAAGATTTATGCATAGGCTGCCAATACTGTATAGCAGTTTGCCCATATCGTGTACGTTTTATTCATCCAATACATCGTACCGCAGATAAATGTAACTTCTGCCGCGATACAAATCTAGCCAATGGTAAACAACCTGCTTGTGTAGAGGCTTGCCCAACCAAAGCATTAACCTTTGGGGATATGAATGATCCAACAAGTGCAGTTTCACGTAAAGTGAAAGAAAAACCGGTTTATCGCACTAAAGTGGAATTAGGTACACAACCAAACTTATATCACATTCCATTCCAACATGGGGAGCCTAGAAGATGACGTTAGATTATCCAGTTCCATTTCATACGCCTAATCTAGTGTGGGATTATACCATTGCGATCTACTTGTTTTTATTGGGGATCTCATCTGGTGCGGTACAGTTAGCAATTGCCTATAAACGCAGTAATAAACTAGAAAATCTAAGCCAAAACTGGATTATTCGATCTGGGGTAATTTTAGGGTCTGTACCAACATTAATTGGTTTAACGCTATTAATTTTCCACTTGACTCGACCTTGGACATTCTGGAAATTGATGTTTAACTATCAATTCAACTCCGTAATGTCGATGGGGGTCATGCTATTCCAAATCTATATGTTATTTTTAGTAATTTGGGGGGTAGTGATTTTCAAAAAAGAAATCGAAGCATTAATTAATCGCTTTATACCAAAACTGCAATTTGTGATGAAACTAATCGGTATTGCAGAACGTATTGTAAGTCCAGTCGAAGTTATTCTTTTCATATTGGCTGCTGTGCTTGGAGCATACACAGGGTTCTTACTTTCTGCATTGATTAGCTATCCAATGTTAAATAACCCCGTATTACCCGCATTATTCTTAGCCTCTGGCACATCATCTGGTATTGCTGCAACCTTCTTAATTATCTTAATTGCAGGAAAACTAAAAGGTGATTCTCACGAATCGCACTTCATCCACAAATTTGAAGTGCCAATTATGGTGACAGAACTTGGTTTGATTGTGTGTTTCTTCGTTGGATTACATTTTGGTGGCGGACAAAAAACAGTTGCCTTACATAATGCCTTATCTGGTTTTTGGGGAGCGATATTCTGGGTTGGAGTATTGATTATTGGTATCTTGATCCCATTAATCGCCAATATGTTTGTAAATGACCGTTTAAAATACAACCGTAACTTTATTATCTTGGTATCAATTTTTGACTTAATTGGGGTATTTTGTTTACGTTTCTTTATTTTATATGCGGGACAACTCACTGTAGCTTAAACTGAAATTTTATAAAAAATTAATCTGCATTCTAAAAGTTTGATTAACTTTCTCACTTATTAGAGTGCAGATTTTTATATCTAAATAATCCAACTATGAAGACTAAACAGAATTTACGAAAACTTTCATTCCTGCCGTAATGCTTTATTTAAATTAAAAAGACTAAACTCAATGAATTAAAAGTTTAGCCCTTAATTTAATTATGTATTTTCTTTAATATTATTCTTTTCAACATTCACTAACAAATAGTGGTGCCTTCTTCAGTACCAGTCACTACTTGACGTAATGCTCCAGGTTTACCCATATTGAACACTCTAATCGGCATGCCATGATCGCGAGCTAAAGTAAACGCCGATAAGTCCATCACTTTCAATTCTTTATCGATCACTTCTGCATAACTTAAATTTTTATAAAGTTTTGCATCAGGATTTTTCGCAGGATCACAATCATACACACCATCAACTTTAGTCGCTTTCAACACAACATCAGCTTCAATTTCAATACCACGCAAACAAGCGGTAGAATCAGTGGTAAAGAATGGATTTCCCGTTCCCGCAGAGAAAATGACTACGCGTTTTTCACGTAACATTTTGATTGCTTCAGACCAGTTATAAGTATCGCAAATACCATTTAATTGGAAAGCGGACATTAATTTTGCATTCACATCAGCACGGAATAAAGAATCACGCATTGCCAAACCATTCATCACAGTAGCAAGCATTCCCATATGATCGCCCACCACGCGATTCATCCCCGCTTTTGCTAGTTTTGCGCCACGGAATAAGTTGCCGCCACCAAGAACGACACCAACTTCCACGCCCATCTCCACTAATTCTTTAATTTCAACAGCCATACGATCGAGAATCGCAGGATCGATACCAAGACCATCTTCTCCTTGTAATGCTTCACCGCTTAATTTCAATAAAATACGTTTATAAATTGGTTGGCTCATTGTTTTTTCCTTCTGGCTTAAAAAATTGGCTTATTCTATAAAATAACCACTCAAGAGTGAAGAAGTTAAATATGGAAATTCTGAGTGAAAGGTGGATAATAGCAACATTTTCTTTTCAGGGAAGACAATGATGAACACGAAAAAAACAAGCCAAATTTTGCCCGCACTTTTTGCGGTGATTTGTGCCGCATTCGCAGGTTATTTTATTTTAATCGGTTCTGGAATGTTTACAGAACCAAGTGTGGCTCTCATTCTGCTTGCGACAATAACTATTCTCTTATTAAGCAGCAGTAAAAAATCCTTCTATTTTATTTTGCTACCGCTTGCATTACTACATGCTTTTTATACGCCTACGGGGCTAAATTTTGGCCCTCCAAGCTATCAATATATCGCCTCACTTTTCGCGACAGATATATTAGAAACGAAGGAATTTCTATTGCAAATCCCAGTGAGTAGTTACTTAATTGCTTTCGCCATTCCTATTTTGATTTTTCTTCAGTACAAAAGTGCGGTGAAATTTGGCATAAAATTTTATCGTAATAAAACATTTATTGCCTTGGCGACATTGCTTTTTGCTTACAACATGCCGCTTGCTGAACCGATTAAAGAAACGGTAAGTTCCACATTAAAAATTGTAGATGAAGTACAAAAACTAAAACAAATTTCTCAATCTGATAACTGGGGAAAATCAACATTAGAAAATTCACGCTATGATGATTATGTAATTGTACTCGGAGAAAGTGCGCGGAAAGATTACCACCATGCCTACGGCTATCCAATAGAAAACACACCCTTTATGTCTAACGCTAAAGGCACGTTGATTGATGGTTTTCGTTCAGCAGGAACAAATACCGTCGCCTCACTTCGTTTAATGCTAACCTTTCCTAACAAAGAAAAATGGGAACCCAATTACAGTTTGAGTTTAGTGGATCTCATCAAATCTGCAGGCGTAAAAACTTATTGGCTTTCTAATCAAGGGATGCTCGGCGAATTCGATACGCCCGTTTCATCCCTTGCATCAAAATCTGATGAAACCTTTTTCTTGAAAAAAAGCGGAAGCTTTAATTCGACTAACTTTAGTGACTTTGATTTATTACCCAAATTCGCCCAAGTATTAGAAAATTCTGTTCAAGGAAAACGTTTTATTGTGTTGCATATTTATGGTTCACACCCAATGGCTTGCGATCGTATCGAAGATTATCCAAAAATCTTTGATGATAAAGATCTTAATCCGAAATATGGTTATTTAAATTGCTATGTTTCATCTATTAAGAAAACTGACGAATTTTTAAAACGTGTATATGATCAGCTTGAAGAAAACGTGAAGAAAAATCACCGCACTTTTTCAATGATTTATTTCTCAGATCACGGTTTGTGCCACCAACAAGATGAAAAAAACAATATACTTTTGTTCAATCAAAACTGTTTCAGCCGAGAACATCATAATATTCCGCTATTCAAAATTTCATCAGATGATATGGAACGCAAAGAATATAAGGTGTTTAAATCAGGTTTAAACTTCTTAGAAGGAATCGCAAATTGGATAGGAATTAAAAATCCTCAATTAACGCAAACAGAAGATTTATTTTCTAACGAATCGGATAAAAATGACTTTGGATTGCAAAAACGAATTGATGAAAAATATCGTAAAGATGACGATCCTGCCATTGATATTCGCCCTAAACACTAGGCTATATTGAGTACGTTTTATTTTTAGCTATAAATATCGTATAATCCGACAGATTTTATTTGTTTATTTTTTGTAAGGTATCAACGTGTCAGAACAACAACCAAGAGTGATCGAATCAAAAGAAATTATGACTTTATTGCCACATCGCTACCCATTTTTGTTAGTGGATCGCGTATTGGATTTTAAAGAAGGCGAATGGTTAAAAGCGATTAAAAATATCAGCGTCAATGAACCTTGTTTCACAGGTCACTTCCCAGGCGAACCCATTTTACCGGGCGTTTTAATTTTAGAAGCTTTGGCACAAGCAATGGGCATTTTAGCCTTTAAAACTCTCGAATTAAAAGGCGGCGAACTATTCTACTTTGCAGGTATTGATGAAGCGCGCTTTAAACGCCCAGTATTACCGGGAGATCAAATGGAATTAAACGTTCAAGTGATTAAAGAACGCCGTGGTATTACTGCATTTACTGGCGTTGCCACCGTAAACGGCGAAATCGCTTGTGAAGCAAAACTAATGTGCGCTCGTCGTTAATTAAGGGGTAAATATGATCCACCCAAGTGCAAAAATTCATCCAACTGCCCTCATTGAAGAAGGTGCGGTAATTGGCGAAGATGTTTTTATTGGGCCTTTCTGTATTATTGAAGGCAGTGTTGAAATCAAAGCTCGCACTGTATTGAAATCTCACGTTGTGGTACGTGGCGATACCGTGATTGGCGAAGATAACGAAATTTATCAATTCACTAGTATTGGCGAAGTAAACCAAGATTTGAAATACAAAGGCGAAGCTACAAAAACCATTATTGGTAATAGCAATAAAATTCGTGAACACGTGACAATCCATCGTGGCACGATTCAAGGCTGTGGCGTAACCGCTATTGGCAATAACAATTTATTAATGATTAATGTTCACGTTGCGCACGATTGCCAAATTAAAAATAACTGTATTCTGGCAAACAATGCAACGCTTGCAGGTCACGTAGAATTAGATGATTTCGTGATTGTTGGCGGTATGTCAGCAATTCATCAATTTGTGATTGTTGGCGCACACGTTATGTTAGGCGGCGGTTCTATGGTAAGCCAAGATGTACCACCTTATGTTATGGCACAAGGCAACCACGCCCGTCCATTTGGCGTAAACTTAGAGGGTTTGAAACGTCGTGGTTTTGATAAACCAACTATGCACGCAATCCGTAACATTTATAAAATGATCTACCGTAGCGGCAAAACACTTGAAGAAGTGTTACCAGAAATTGAGCAAATTGCGGAAACCGATTCAGCGATCAGTTTTTTTGTTGAATTTTTCAAACGTTCAACTCGTGGGATTATTCGTTAATAAAACTTCTCCATTTTCAACCGCACTTTACACACCAAAGTGCGGTTATTTTTTAGGATAAATTTGATGAACAAAACAAATCCAACCATTGCTCTTGTTGCAGGAGAAGTGTCTGGCGATATTCTCGGGGCGGGATTAATACGCCAGCTCAAAGCACATTATCCTAATGCGCGCTTTATTGGCATTGCAGGCCCAAGAATGTTGGCTGAAGGTTGTGAGACGCTTGTCGATATGGAAGAGCTTTCAGTCATGGGCTTAGCTGAAATTTTGAAACATCTTCCTCGTCTGTTGAAAATTCGTAAAAATGTCATTCAAACTATGTTGCAAGAAAAACCTGATGTTTACATCGGCATTGATGCACCTGATTTTAATTTGGATGTAGAACTTAAACTAAAAGCGAACGGAATTAAAACTATTCATTACGTTAGCCCCTCTGTATGGGCTTGGCGTCAAAATCGCATCCATAAAATTGCCAAAGCGACCCATCAAGTTCTAGCCTTTTTGCCTTTTGAGAAAGCCTTTTACGATAAATTTAATGTGCCTTGCCGTTTTATTGGGCACACAATGGCAGATGCTATTCCACTCAAACCAAACCGTGCCGAAGCCTGCCAAACGTTACAGATTGATCCCGCACAACGCTATTTAGCAATCTTAGTTGGAAGCCGTGGTTCAGAAGTGGAATTTCTGGCTGAGCCTTTCTTAAAAACCGCTTTATTATTAAAAGAACAATTCCCAGATTTACAATTCCTCGTGCCTTTAGTGAACGAAAAACGACGAATTCAATTTGAAGCCATTAAAGCTAAAATTACGCCAAATCTAGACCTGCATTTAATTGATGGCAATGCACGACAAGCAATGATCGCAGCTGATGCAACATTGCTTGCTTCAGGGACAGCAGCACTTGAAGCAATGCTTTGTAAATCCCCCATGGTAGTTGGCTATCGAATGAAACCACTGACCTATTTCTTAGCAAAACGTTTAGTGAAAACCGATTATATTTCTTTACCAAACTTGCTTGCGAATGAAATGCTTGTTCCTGAAATGATTCAAGAAGAATGCACGCCAGAATTGCTTGCTGAAAAACTATCTGCTTATCTTTCAGATGATGAAAGTGCGGTAAAAAATCGCCATGTTTTAATTCAGCACTTCACGGATTTACACCAAAAAATTCAATGCAATGCCGATAAGCAAGCGGCTCAAGCGGTCATTGATTTATTAGAAGGAACAAAAAATGTTTGAATATCCACAAGGCTATAAATTGATCGCTGGCGTTGATGAAGTTGGGCGAGGCCCTCTCGTTGGGGCGGTTGTCACGGCTGCCGTCATTTTAGATCCTCATAATCCAATTGAAGGATTAGCTGATTCTAAAAAACTTTCAGAAAAAAAACGTTTAGCCCTTGCTGAAGAAATCAAAGAAAAAGCCCTTGCTTGGGCATTAGGTCGAGCTGAAGCTGACGAAATTGACAAGATAAATATCCTGCAAGCCTCCTTGCTGGCAATGACTCGAGCGGTAAAATCTTTAAAAATTCAACCGCACTTTGTGTTGGTTGATGGCAATAAGATCCCAAAAGATTTAGATATTCCAGCGCAAGCCGTCGTAAAAGGCGATAGCCTTGTGGCAGAAATCAGTGCCGCTTCTATTTTGGCGAAAGTAGCACGAGACCAAGAAATGGAAGAATTAGACAAGCAATATCCAGAATACGCTTTTGCCCAGCATAAAGGCTATCCGACCAAATTACATTTGGAAAAATTAGCTGAACTTGGTGCGTTACCGCAACATCGTCGTAGCTTTGCCCCAGTGAAAAAAGCACTAGAACAGTTTTAGAATGCTAATTTGGTTTAACAAAGGCTGTGTTTTAATACTGTGTTAATGCTTTCACTAAAATCTGATGCAGATAAACAAAATTTTTTGACCTCGGTTAGTCAAAGAAAACAGGTTAAGAGAGTAATTAAACCTGTACGGTCGATAAATATACCTAAACACTCTGCTATTCCTTTGTAATAGCACATTAAAATAATGACTTATGAGGATTGATAACGATGAAGACAGACATTCAAACCGAATTAACCCAAGCCCTACTATCACACGAAAAAGTATGGGCAAACGAAGAAAAAACCATTTTAGCCAAAAACATTCTGTTGGATTTGGTGGAAAAAACCGACCCGACCATCATCGGTTTGTTATTGGGGAATGATGATTTAAAACGCCATTTCTTTGTGGAAGTGAATGGTGTTTTGGTGTTTAAATTGCAGGATTTTCGTTTTTTCTTGGACAAACACCGCATCAATAATTCCTACACAAAATACGCCAATCGCATTGGCTTGACGGACGGCAACCGCTTTTTGAAAGACAGTTCGGATATTGTGTTGGATTTTCCGTTTAAAGATTGTGTGTTAAATGGCGGACAAAGCACCGAAGAAGGCGAAGAAATTTATTTTAAACGCAATAACAACCAGCCAGCCAGCCAGCCAGCCAGCCAGCCAGCCAGCCAGCCAGCCAGCCAGCCAGCCAGCCAGCCAGCCAGCCAGCCAATTATACACTAAATTAACCCGAAAAAGACAAGAAATCTTTTTTAATCAAACCCTTGCTTTTGATGAAATTGACCGACTTTTTGACGCAAAAGCATTCTCAAAATTCTCTCGCCACACCGCAGATGGCAAACAACCCGTTGGCGAAATCAAACGCCATTTTGACGGCACGCCAGCCGAAAATCTCATTATCAAAGGCAATAATCTGATTGCCCTACATTCGCTTGCCAAACAGTTTAAAGGCAAAGTAAAGTTGATTTATATTGACCCGCCATACAATACAGGGGAAGACAGTTTTAAATATAACGATAAATTTTCACATTCTACTTGGCTCACTTTTATGAAAAACCGCTTGGAAATTGCGAAAACATTGTTGGCTGATGATGGTGTGATTTTTGTTCAATGCGATGATAAGGAACAGGCTTATTTAAAAGTTTTATTGGATGAAACTTTTACAAGAGAAAATTTTATAAACTGCATTGCTGTAAAAATGTCAGAGCCATCAGGTAACAAAATGGCACATACATCGCATAGACTACCAAAGATAAAGGAATATATTCTTATCTATAAAAATAAAAATATAAAATTAAACCCTATTAGAGAGCAAAAATCAGAATGGGACGATGAGTACAATATTTTTTTAGAGAATTTTACTCAAGAAGATAAAAAATTTATTGATTTAATAGTAAATAGCCAAACAGAAAATAAAGAAATAAATGGTAATACTTTAAAAGAAATTGATATTCTTTTAAAGAAAATATCTCCTATTTCAGTTAATCAAAAATTAGCCCAATTAAATATTAAAGATAATGAAGTTATAAAATGGAAACTAGATAATGCGTATAGAATTGTAAGAACAGCAGCTAGTAGTAGCGTAAAAAAATTAGCAGATGAAAAAAAGGGAAATTGCCAACAACAATTTTTTTCAGTTATTTCTAAACGAGATAGATTATTGTATATCGTCAAGTCAGATTACTCAAAAGATGCAAAAGCACCACGAGTGCAGGTTTTGTTTGCAGAAGATTATTTGAGTATTAGTTTATGCGATTTATGGACAAATATAAATACCACAGGACTAGAAGCAGAAGGAAATGTAGAGTTAAAAAATGGTAAAAAGCCAGAAAGTTTAATTGAAACCATCATTAAACTAGCAACCAATGAATCCGACATCGTCCTAGACTACCATCTTGGCAGTGGCACAACCGCCGCCGTTGCTCATAAAATGAACCGCCAATATATTGGCATTGAACAAATGGATTATATTGAAACGCTTGCCGTTGAACGCCTGAAAAAAGTGATTGATGGCGAGCAAGGCGGTATTTCCAAAGCCGTGAATTGGCAAGGCGGTGGTGAGTTTGTCTATGCCGAGCTTGCTCCATTTAACGAAACTGCAAAACAACAAATTTTGGCTTGTGAAAATTCAGACGACATCAAAACACTATTTGATGAATTATGCGAACGCTATTTTCTAAAATACAACGTCAGCGTGAAGGAATTTAGTCAAATTATTGAAGAACCTGAATTTCAATCTTTGCCATTAGACGAACAAAAACAAATGATGCTTGAAATGTTAGATTTAAATCAAATGTATGTTTCATTATCCGAAATGGATGATGAACAATTTGCAGGATGCTTAAATGATGACGATAAAGCGTTAAGCCGTGCGTTCTATCAATTGGTAAAACATCAAGCGGAGAAAAAAGATGGCGAATGATAAAACGTTGTTTGAAGTAATTGAAAACCGCAAAGCTGTGTATTTGGAAGACGGAGATGATGAAAAATACAGGCTGCCTGAATTTGTAGAACGCAATTTAAAATATCCGTTTTTTGAATGGCAAAAATCGGCTTTAGAAAACTTTGTAATTTTTGACCGCACTCCAAAATTAAAGGACTTCCCCGATATCAAAAACCGCCCTACCCATTTGCTATTTAATATGGCAACAGGTGCAGGCAAAACGATGATGATGGCGGCATTGATTTTGTATTATTTTGAGAAAGGATATCGGCATTTTTTGTTTTTCGTCAATCAAAATAATATTGTGGATAAAACGGAAAATAATTTTATTGATCCGACGCACGCAAAATTTTTGTTTACCGAGAAGATTTTGCAGGGCGATACGGTAATTCCTATTCGCAAAGTGGAAACATTTAGCCCACATTCAGACGGCATTGAAATTAAATTTACCAGCATTCAAAAACTGTATAACGATATTCACATCGAGCGAGAAAACCAAACCACATTGGCGGATTTGCACAAATTGAACCTTGTGATGCTGGGCGATGAAGCGCACCATTTAAACGCTCAAACCAAAGGCAAAAAACAAGGCGAATTAGATTTAGAAAAGGAAATGAACGACCGTACCAGCAATGCCGAAATTGAACGTAAAGGCTGGGAGCATATGGTTTTGGAATTGTTACTCAATAAAAATGGCAATCCTAGCCAAAATGTGCTGTTGGAATTTACCGCCACACTGCCTGAAAATGCTGACGTGCAACAAAAATACGCTGATAAAATCATCACAAAATTTGGCTTAAAAGAATTTTTGCAAAAAGGTTATACCAAAGAAATCAATTTGGTATCCAGTACACTGGGCAAAAAAGAGCGAGTATTGCACGCTTTATTGTTTGCCTGGTATCGCCATCAAATCGCATTGAAATATGGCATTGCCAATTTCAAGCCTGTGATGTTGTTTAGAAGTAAGACGATTGATGAATCAAAAGCGGATTATTTGGCATTTTTAAATTGGGTAGAAAATGTGCAAGCGGATGATTTTTCGTTTTTAACGACATTTTCAACAAGCTTAAACGATAGCGATAACGCCAACGAACAAGGCAAAACCCGCACCGAACAAGCCTTAAAATTTATGCAGGAAAATGGCTTTGAGTTTGTGCATTTGGCAAATTGGGTAAAACAAAATTATCAAAAACATAATGTGATTATTACCAACTCCGAGACCAACAAAACCAAAACTGAAAAAACCGACAGCGAAACCGAAAAATTGCTAAACAATCTGGAAGTGGCTGATAATCCGATCCGTGCCATTTTTACGGTGGATAGATTAACCGAAGGTTGGGATGTTCTGAATTTATTTGATATTGTGCGTTTGTATGAAGGGCAAAACGGTGGCGGTTCAAATAAAAAATCGGGTAAAACGGCTGCCGCTACCGTATCGGAAAAACAGTTGATTGGTCGTGGCGTGCGTTATTTTCCATTTTCGTTTGAAGATAAACAGCCGAATAAACGCAAATTTGACAATGACATGCAACACGAATTGCGTATTTTGGAAGAATTGTTTTATTACACGCACGATGAGCAATCTCGCTATATTTCAGAATTAAAAGCAGAACTTCGCAAAGATGGCTTTATTCCCGAAAACGATAAAGACAAGGTTTTAACCACCTTCAAACTAAAATCTGAATTTGCAGATGATGAAACTTTTAAAAACCTATTGATTTGGGCAAATCAAAAAGTAAAAAATCCCAATGCTAAAGCCAATAATGCAGACAGCCTAAAAGCCAATCCGCAAACGCTTTCATTCCAAATTCACGGCAATCAATTGTTGCAGGAAACGCAATTTACAGCCGATGAAAATGATGAAACCGCCCGACAAATCGGCACACAAAATAATTTTACTCAAACCATAAAAATGAGTGAAATGGAGCGGCACATTTTCAATAAAGCATTACATATCAAAGGGAAAAATAGTCAATCTTTATTCCATTTCAACCGTTTGCAAAGCAAGCTCGACATTCAAAATCGCAATGAATTGCAAAATAACTTGTTGAAAGACTGGCAAATTGAATTTTTAGGATTAGGGCAAGACAAACAGGTTCGCCCGGATGATAAACTTGCAGGCTGCCTGAAAATCTTGGAAATGGTTGAAAAGCATTTGAATGAAAGTGATAAGCCATTTATCGGTACAAAAGAATTTACACCTAAAAAATTGTGGGAAATTTTCGGCACGCCAAAACAAAAATGGGTCAAAAAAGATGATATAAAAACTGCTATTGCCATGCAAAATGATTGGTATGTGATGGATAATTTTGCTGGAACAAGTTTGGAAGAAGCGTTAATTCAATTTATTTCAGAGCGTTTGGGCGATTTGAAATCTAAATATGACGTTCATTTAATCCGCAATGAAGAAGTGTTTAAATTGAATAACTTTGCCGATGGTGAAGGATTTATGCCGGACTTTGTTTTATTGCTGAAAGATAAACAAAAATCTTCTTCCAATGGTGTGAACGACTTTTTGCATTACCAAATTTTCATTGAACCCAAAGGCGAACATTTAGTGGAAACTGATAGGTGGAAAGAAGCTTTTTTAAAATCAATCACAGTGGAATATGGGAAGGATAAGATCCTGCAAAAAGATACACCGCATTATCGTTTGATCGGTTTGCCGTTTTTTACTGATCATCAGAAAAATGGACAATTTACGGAGTTATTCCCTTTAGGAGAGACATAGCTTGAAAAATAGAGTGGTGTATTATTAAAACACAGCCTTAACAAAACAAGGGAGCATTAAAAAATGCTCCCTTTCTCTTAATCAACTTAACTTTATGGAATGATGAGTAATTAAGCTTTCTGTACGCTATATGCTTCTAATGCACGTAAAGAATAAGTATAAGCTGCACCTGCATTTAATGCGATAGCTGTTGCTAATGCAGCAGCAACTTCAGCTTCGCTTGCGCCAGCTTTTACCGCTTCTTCTGCGTGTGCACTAATACAGCTTTCACAACGCGTTGTTACAGCAACTGCTAATGCGATAAGTTCACGAGTTTTAGCGTCAAGCACATTGCCCTCTGCAGCTGCCGCGCCTAATGCTTGGTAAGCTTGTAACATTTTAGGGTGTTGTTTACCCAATTCACCAAATGATTTTTTAACGTGAGATGTGTGTTCTTTCCAATCTGTAAACATAATGTTCTCCTAAATATATTGAATTAATAACCAACTGGTGTGGCAAATTATAGGCGGATTAGATTATGATACTTGCTTATTTATCTCAATTTTTATCGCTAACATCTCATTATGGACTATTTAGATAAACTTACCCATTTAGCACAAGTGCGTGGAGAAATTAATATTCGCTGTGAATTTCAAGGCGAATGGCAAATATCTCATCAAGAAAAGGATGTAGGAAAAGGCATATTCCATCTTATTGAACAAGGCGAGTGCTGGCTTACACTAAATGAAAAACAATTTCATTTAAAAGAGGGAGATATTTTTTTTCTTCCTCAAAATCAACCGCACTCTATGCATTATTCAGCAAATAAAAGAGCGGATATTCCTACAAAAAAAAGTCATCAAGGATTATTTGAGTTACATCAGATTGGACGAGGTACACCAGATTTAAAAATGTTTTGCGGTAATTTTTATTATCAACAAGATGCGCTTCTTACAGCATCAATGCCTGAATATTTACATATAAATTTATGCGACACGACAATTCATCCTTTAGTACAGCTTTTTTTACAAGAAGCGCAAAAAAATGATGCGGGTACGAAATCCGTCGTTGATGCACTTTCAAATGTACTTTTAATTTATATTTTACGTCACGCCATTCAACAAAATTTAATTGAACAAGGCATCTTATTCGCCTTACAAGATAAGCGATTAAATACTGCACTGATAGCAATATTACAACAACCTCAAAATGATTGGCATATTGAACAATTAGCTGAACTTGCAACAATGTCTCGTGCAAACTTTATTCGTGTTTTTCAACAACAACTTGGTATGTCGCCAGGACGTTTTCTCACGAAAGTGCGGTTACAATCTGCGGCGTTTTTATTAAAACAATCACAACAATCTGTGCTTGCCATTGCTTTAGAAGTGGGGTATCAATCAGAAGCACATTTTTGTAAAGTTTTTAAAAATTACTATCAACTTTCGCCAAGCCAATACAGAAAATCTGTCAGCCTATAAATTGATGCGTTTTTGCGCTATAATAATACGCACTTCTAAAAGGCAACCTGCGTTGCCTTTTCTTTTTAAGGAAAAGATATGTTTAACAAAATTTTTTCGTGGTTTGAAAACCGTTTAAATCCCTATCCAGAAAGCAATCCAACAACACCTAAAAAAGGTTTGTTCCGTTTTATTTGGTCTAGTATTGCAGGAATGAAAGGTTGGATTCTCTTGCTCGCGATTTTAACCGTCGGTACAGGTGTAATGGAAGCCGTATTATTCCAATTTATGGGGACGCTTGTAGATTGGTTAGGCACATTTACACCTGAAAAATTATGGCAAGAAAAAGGTCATTTATTAATTGGAATGGCTACCCTATTACTTATTAGTATTGTGTGGGGATTTTTAGCTTCCGCCGTGCATTTACAAACCTTACAAGGCGTATTTCCAATGCGATTACGTTGGAATTTCCATCGTTTAATGCTTGGACAAAGTTTAAGTTTTTATCAAGACGAATTTGCAGGTAGAGTATCCGCAAAAGTGATGCAAACTGCCCTTGCAGTACGTGACACAGTACTTACACTTGCAGATATGTTCGTTTATGTATTGGTATATTTTATTACCTCTGGCGTAGTTCTAGTGGCATTAGATTCTTGGTTCTTATTACCATTCATTACTTGGATTATACTCTTCGGTTTGATCCTACGAACCCTCATTCCTAAACTATCAAAAACTGCACAACGACAAGCTGATGCTCGTTCTTTAATGACGGGACGTATTACAGATGCTTATTCCAATATTGCTACAGTAAAATTATTTTCTCACGGCTCGCGTGAAGCCACTTATGCCAAGCGTTCGATGCAAGATTTTATGGTAACAGTACACGCTCAAATGCGTTTAGCAACATCACTAGATACGCTCACTTACGCTACAAATATTCTACTTACATTAAGCACCGCAATACTTGGCATTATTTTATGGAAAAATGGTCAAGTTGGTGTGGGTGCAATAGCAACGGCAACTGCAATGGCATTACGCGTAAACGGGCTTTCTCGTTGGATTATGTGGGAATCAGCCCGATTATTTGAGAATATCGGCACCGTAAACGATGGAATGAATACTTTAACCAAACCTCATACCATTGTAGATAAACCACAAGCATCGCCGTTACAAGTGAAACAAGGGGAAATTAAGTTTAACGATATTACCTTTGCTTATGATCCAACAAAACCATTGCTCAATCGCTTTAATCTCACTATCAAACCAGGGGAGAAAGTCGGGTTAATCGGTCGTTCTGGTGCAGGAAAATCAACGATCGTGAACTTGTTGCTGCGTTTCTATGAAGCACAACAAGGCGAAATTACCATTGATGGACAAAATGTACTCAATGTGCAACAAGAAAGCCTACGCAGCCAAATCGGTTTAGTGACTCAAGACACTTCTCTGCTACATCGCTCTGTTCGTGACAATATTATTTATGGACGCCCTAATGCCACAGATGAAGAAATGGTTTTAGCTGCTGAAAGAGCGGAAGCGGCTGATTTCATTCCATTCCTCACTGATGCTCAAGGTAGAAAAGGCTATGATGCTCATGTTGGAGAACGCGGGGTAAAACTTTCTGGTGGTCAGCGTCAGCGTATTGCTATTGCTCGTGTCATGTTAAAAGATGCGCCAATTCTATTGTTAGATGAAGCCACAAGCGCACTGGATTCTGAAGTAGAAGTGGCAATACAAGAAAGTCTCGATAAGATGATGGAAAATAAAACTGTGATTGCCATTGCCCATCGTTTATCCACCATCGCAGCGATGGATCGCCTAATTGTGCTCGATAAAGGACAAATTGTTGAACAAGGTACGCACGCTGAATTACTAGAGCTCAATGGCTTATATGCTAAACTTTGGAATCATCAAAGTGGCGGATTTTTAAGCGGAAGTGCTGAATAATATTGCGTTTATCATATTTAATTAATTGCACTGTAATCAAACTAATTAAAAAATTAGTCTAATTTAATAGCTAAAGAAAAGTGCGGTAAATTTCACCGCACTTTTTTGCTAGATATTTAGCGTTTAATTCACGACTTCAGCAGTATATTTCAGCTTGTGAATCGCATCGAATAATTGCTGGTTTGTGACTTTTGGATCTTCCACAACCGTCACTAAACCATCTTTAATAGATGCTTTTGTTGAAATAACGCCATCGATATTACGCAGTTCTTTATTGACTAAGTAAGCGCAAAGCTGGCAATTCATTTCTTTTACTTTTAGCACAATTTGTTTGGTTTCATTCGCATGAGCGAAAGAAATTGCAAACAGCGAAAGCAAAAGTGCGGTACATAATTTCTTCATTTTTATTCCTAATTAGCTAACTCTAAAATCCAAGGCAAAATTGTTGGATAGGTTAAGAAAAAAATCATCACGATAAATACAATCCAATATAAAACGATGAGTTTTTTACGGGAAATATATTTGCTACAAATGATTTTTTTGGAAAACATCAACAGCCAAAATCCATAGGCAAAGGCGCATAATGAAATTATGAGCATGGGAATACGCAAATAATCATATTCGCCCAAGCCAATCAACCAAGTGGACGAGACACCAAATACTAAATAGATTAATGGCACAATACAGCATAAAGTTGACGCCACCGCGGCACTAAGTGCGGTGGCTATGGCAACCCAAAAGGATTTATTAGAGTTTTTTAGAGACGTAGTCATATTTAAATTCTTTTGGATCAAAGGAATTTAACGGATCGCCACCCACTTCAGCATACGGATAGCCGAAGTTATTGATTGGAGCCAGTTCTGGTTGTGGATATAAATCGAAGTCACGGGCATGATTAAATCCAACCCAGTTTGCTTCCCAGTTACCAAACAAATATTTTGCTACGGCTTGTGTATCTTTATCTTCAACAGATTTTTTCTCTGCTAAACGCATTTTGGCAACGTCTGCGGAATCAACTGGTACCCAACCAAAACCTGCAAGGTAGAATTCAGCTCGACAGTGTTGGCCACCACTTACGTTTGCGATGCCTTGTTCATTCGCACTACCGAAAGCACCTTTGGAATATTTGCCCATTTTCTCTGCCGCACCTAAGCGAATACCAAAAATTTCACGAGCAGGGATGTCTGCCGCACGAGCAAGTGCCACAAATACAGAGTTAATATCGGTACATTTACCTTTTAATACGCCAGTGGTAAGAATTTTTTCTACATCGCCGTCGCCACAACCTAATACAGAATTATCACGTTCCATATTTTTTACGATCCAATGGTGAATAAGTTCTGCTTTTTTCAATGGATTAGTTTCTTTACCTACGATTTTGTCAGCAAATTCTTTCACTATGCCATCAGTTTTAATATGTGGAGTAGTTTTTAAGTACTCTTGTACATCCACTGAATACTGAATATCTTTTGGCGGAGTATAATTCTCTAAAGCACCTTTCACCATCGGTTCACGGTCTTTTGTTTCAATGACCATAGTGACTTTTAAATCACGTTTTTGTGCATCTTTATCCCAAGTGGCAAATAAGGTTTTCGCTCCGTATTTATTGTTTTCTGTTACATAGGCATTCATGTAATTACCTTCAAAGTGAATCGATTTCACTTGTTGGTATTCTCCATTAAATGGTAATGGAACCCATAAATTGATTTGTCCTTGCGAGCCTTTTAGCGCGACCAAATCGTAGGTTTGAGTGAATTCGTAAAGATGGGTATCTGTATTGTAGTTTGGAATATTGGTGTTTGCATGAGCTAACGAGCCACACACAGAAAGCACCGAAACCGCAATAAGTTTCTTCATGAAAAGAGCCTCTAGTTAATAATAGTTAAACTTAACATATTAGATAAACTAATACGCCACTATGCTAACGGATTTTTAAATCTATAGTCAATTTGTTATTCCAAAATTTATAAAAACATCAACCTACTAAAATACCCTATAAATAATGTACCTATTAATAATTAGTTGATTTGGCTCAAGTAAAACTTCTATACAAAGATTATAATTAACTCGTTTTAGTTATTACTCGATCTTACTGTGGGGGACGATATTATGAGTAACTTTAATCAAATAAGTCGCCGAGATTTTGTCAAGGCGTCATCTGCGGGAGCTGCACTGGCAGTTTCAAATCTTACTTTACCTTTCAATGTAATGGCTAAAGAGACACAATACCTCAATGAAAATAGCCAGGAACGTATTGTTTGGAGTGCTTGTACAGTAAACTGTGGTAGCCGTTGTCCATTACGAATGCACGTAAAAGATAACCGAATCACTTATGTGGAAACCGATAATACGGGGACAGAAACATATAATCTTGATCATCAGGTTCGTGCTTGTCTACGTGGACGTTCTATGCGTCGTCGGGTGTATAACCCAGACCGTTTAAAATATCCAATGAAACGTATAGGTAAACGCGGAGAAGGTAAATTCAAACGAATCAGTTGGGATGAGGCTTTAACTGAAATTGCAGACGCATTGAAACGCAATATCAAAAAATATGGCAATGAATCAATTTATTTAAACTATGGTACGGGAACACTCGGTGGCACAATGGCTAAATCTTGGCCACCTGCATCCACTATGATCGCTCGTTTTATGAATTGTATTGGTGGATATTTAAACCATTATGGTGATTACAGCACCGCACAAATTGCAGTCGGTTTAGATTATACCTATGGTGGTGGTTGGGCATTGGGAAATGGAATGGCTGACATTGAAAACACCAAATTAATAGTGTTATTCGGTAATAATCCTGCAGAAACTCGTATGAGTGGAGGTGGTTTAACTTATTGTATTGAACAAGCCAAAGCTCGTTCCAATGCCAAAATGATTATTATCGATCCTCGTTATAATGATACTGGTGCAGGGCGTGAAGATGAGTGGATCCCAATTCGTCCTGGTACTGATGCAGCCCTTGTTTCGGCTCTTGCTTATGTAATGATTCAAGAAAATCTCGTGGATCAACCTTTCTTAGATAAATATTGTGTTGGTTATGATGAAAAAACATTACCCGCTGACGCCCCTAAAAATGGTCATTATAAAGCCTATATTTTAGGTTATGGTGATGATGGTATCGCTAAAACCCCTGAATGGGCGGCTAAAATCACTGGTATTCCAGCGGAGAGAATTATTAAACTCGCACGTGAAATTGGCAGTACAAAACCCGCCTTTATTTCCCAAGGTTGGGGGCCTCAACGTCGTAGTAATGGAGAATTAATCTCTCGTGCCATTGCGATGTTACCAATCTTAACGGGTAATGTTGGAATTCACGGCGGTAACACTGGTGCACGTGAAAGTGCGTACAGCATTCCATTTGTGCGGATGCCTACGCTGAAAAATCCCGTGAAAGCAAGCATTCCAATGTTTTTATGGACAGATGCAATTATTCGAGGCACAGAAATGACCGCACTTACAGATGGTATTCGTGGTGTTGATAAATTATCTTCCCCCATTAAAGTAATTTGGAATTACGCAAGTAACTGTTTGATTAATCAGCATGCACAAATCAATCGTACCCACGATATTTTACAAGATGATACCCAATGTGAAATGATCATTACTATTGATAATCATATGACATCTACTGCCAAATACAGTGATATTTTATTACCAGATTGTACAACTTCAGAACAAATGGATTTCGCTTTAGATGCCTTTGTATCCAATATGGCATATGTCATTTTTGCAGATCAAGTGATCAAACCATCTTTTGAATGTAGACCTATTTACGATATGTTGAGTGATTTAGCTGAGAAAATGGGCGTAAAAGAAAAATTTACTGAAGGAAGAACACAAGAGGAATGGTTACGCCATATTTATGAGCAATCTCGAGAAAAATTACCTGAATTACCTACTTTTGAAGAATTTAGACAACAAGGTATTTTTAAAAAGGTTGATCCTAATGGCTTTAAAGTTGCATACAAAGATTTCCGTGATAATCCAGAAGCCCATCCACTTAAAACGCCATCTGGCAAAATTGAAATTTATTCTTCTCGTCTAGCTGAAATAGCAAAAACTTGGAAATTAGCAGAAGATGAAGTGATTCATCCCTTACCTATTCATGCCCAAAGTTTTGAGCATTACGGTGATCCATTAATGGAAAAATATCCGTTACAACTAAGTGGTTTTCACTATAAAGCGAGAACCCATTCAACTTATGGCAATGTGGATGTATTAAAAGCAGCTAATCCACAAGAAGTTTGGATGAATCCTATTGATGCAGAACCTCGTAATATTAAAAATGGCGATATGATTCGTATCTTTAATGATCGAGGCGAAGTACGTATTAATGTAAAAATTACCCCCCGTATTATTCCAGGGGTTGTGGCATTAAGCGAGGGGGCTTGGTATGCACCAGATAAAGATCGTATCGATCATTCAGGTTGCATTAATGTACTTACGACACAACGCCCATCACCGCTTGCGAAAGGTAATCCGCAACATTCTAATTTAGTTCAAGTGGAACGTTTGTAGGGGGATAATTATGGAACAATATGGTTTTTATTTTGATTCTGAACGCTGCACAGGCTGTAAAACTTGTGAATTAGCCTGTAAGGATTACAAAGATCTTGGCACAGAAGTCAATTTTCGTCGTATTTATGAATATACAGGTGGTCAGTGGAATCAACAAGCAGATGGATGCTGGCATCAAAATATATTTGCTTATTATATGTCTATTTCTTGTAATCATTGTGCAGATCCTGCTTGTACAAAAGTTTGCCCAACTGGTGCAATGCAAAAAAATGCAGATGGTTTCGTGATCGTCAATGAAGAAATTTGTATCGGTTGTCGTTATTGTCATATGGCGTGTCCTTATGATGCACCGCAATATGATGCACAAAAAGGCCATATGACAAAATGTGATGGATGTTATTCTCGCGTAAAATCAGGTCAAAAACCGATTTGTGTTGATGCCTGCCCACTACGAGCGTTGGATTTCGCTCCTATTGATGAACTTCGAACAAAATATGGCACACAAGCCTCCATCGCACCACTACCACCGGCTGATATCACTCAACCAAATTTAGTGGTAAAACCCAATAAATACGCTCGTTTAAGTGGCGATACAAGTGGGTTCTTAGGAAACCCAAGAGAGGTGTAAGATGAATACAGGATTATATGAACTGCCATTAGTATTTTTTACAGTTTTGGCACAAAGTGCGGTCGGTGCTTGGCTTGTTTTCACATTTGTACTATTAAATGAGAAAAATACAAAAAGTCGCACTTATATTCATAAAGTAATGTTTGTGATTTTGGCTTTGCTAGGTATTGGATTTATTGCTTCTATTATGCATCTTGGCTTACCTATACGTGCATTTAATTCACTTAATCGAGTCGGCTCATCAATGATGAGTAATGAAATTGCCGCTGGTGCAATATTTTTCACATTAGCAGGTTTCTACTGGCTGATTGCAATTTTAGGTAAAATGCCAGTTTCACTTGGAGATGTATGGCGAATTGTGACCGCCCTTATCGGCATACTATTTATGTATGTAATGAATCAGGTTTACCATATTACAAGCATACCAACTTGGAATAATGCATTAACCTCCTGGTCATTCTACCTTACCGTTGTATTAGGTGGATTAACATTGAGCTATGCGTTATTAATCCCTAATAAACAACGTGAATATCAGCTTCAGCATCTGCCAAGTTTATTCGCCATTGGGGTATCATTGGTCGCAATAGTAGCCATATATCAAGGCTTCAATTTACACAATATTCACAGTGCTATTCAAAATGCCGCTGACCTCGTACCAAATTATGCCATAATGACCGTAACTCGCTTATGTTTACTTTCCATTGTAGCTTTCCTCTTATTCCGAGTGAAAAACATAGGACTATTAGGTATTTCCGTTCTATTAACGTTAGTAGCTGAAGGCATCGGTCGCGTATTATTTTATGGATTACATATGACTTACGGTATGGCGATTGGTGGTTAAATTATGTTGAGGCGTATAGCATACGCCTCAATTTTTAGAAACGTTAATTAGTAATATTTAACCACCCCTCATATCCCCATTCACTAATGACAAATTGTTTTCGGAGATACTATGCAAAATACTCTTCAACAAATTTCTATTTATGGGCGTTTACTCGGTGCAGTATTTTACTATGAGCCTAATGATGCACGACTTACTGATATTTTGACATTCTTTCGCCAACCAAATTGGATGCAAGAATGGGAAATTTCATTTGATGTAAAAACACATAAAAAAATTACCGCACTTATTGAAAAAGGGCTGCAACAAAATATCACTGAACAATATCAGTATTTATTTATTGGTCCAAATGAATTACCTACGCCACCTTGGGGATCTGTATATCTTGATCCTGAATGTGTTATTTTTGGTAATTCTCTCTTAGCATTACGCGATTTCTTACAACAACATCAAATCGCATTTCAAACACAACAAGATGAACCAGAAGATCATATTGGCTTAATGCTAATGCTTGCTGCATATTTAGCAGAAAATCGACCGCACTTATTAATCAAATTTCTACGTGAACACTTCTTAACTTGGGCGTATCATTTCCTTGAACAACTAAGCAAAATAGAAAATTCTGATTTTTATCAAGCTCTTGCATTACTTACCATAAAAACTTTACAACAATGGCAAGTAGATTTACATATTAATGTACCAACAGTAAGATTTTATCGATAATGAAAAACGAAGCCTATTATCAGGCTTATTTAAGCCACCATCACATTTCTCGTAGAGGACTATTGCGTCATGTATTTCCAGCTACAAAATCAACAATAGAAAAAACGCAGTCTCGTCCTCCCTTTTCAGCACGAGAAGATTTATTTTCCGCCGTCTGCAATGGTTGTGGGGAATGCGCTTCAGTTTGCCCTAATGGTTTAATTCAACTAAAACAGCAACAAGCCATCCTTGAAATTGACTACGCACCTTGTGATTTGTGTGGTAAATGCGCAGAAGTTTGTCCGACAAATGCACTACATCCTAATTTTCCAGCAGATACATTACTTCGTCCACAATTTTCCTCAGCCTGTTTAATCCTACAAAATCAAACCTGTCCAGACTGCCAAACCGCTTGCCCACAACAAGCAATCTCCAGCACTTTAGAGATTGATAATGAACGTTGCAATGGGTGCGGAGAATGTAAAATTACCTGTTTTGTCGCAGCCATTACACTTAAATAAAAAAACCTTAATTTTCCACCGCACTTTCCTTCTAACATTTGACACCCCTAGCCCTTACACCTATTATTCCGTAGTTATTTATTTAAGATTTACAGAACAAAATAATTACGGTGAATAAAACCGCTCAACTTAAACAAGCTCTAGAAAATCGCATTCTCATTTTAGACGGTGCGATGGGGACGATGATCCAAAAATATAAACTCACCTAAGCCGATTTTAGAGGCGAGAAGTTTAAGAAAAGTGCGGTCGATTCTGTCGCAGAATGGCGCACTTGGCCAGTGGGAGAACTTTTAAAACACGCCCTTGTGAAAGGGATTACCACTTGCCAAACATTACCAAGCCCATTAGATGTGATTGAAGGCCCGTTGATGGCTGGCATGGACGTAGTCGGCGATTTATTCGGCGATGGTAAAATGTTCCTGCCGCAAGTGGTAAAATCGGCGCGCGTGATGAAACAATCTGTGGCGTATTTAAAACCATTTATAATGCAACCAAACAAAAAGGTTCAAGCAACGGTAAAGTGGTGATTGCAACCGTAAAAGGTGATGTGCACGACATCGGTAAAAACATCGTGAGCATGGTGATGCAATGTAATAACTTTGAAGTGATCGACTTAGGCGTGATGGTGCAGGCAGACAAAATCATTCAAACTGCTATTGATGAAAAAGCGGATATCATCGCATTAAGTGGCTTTAGTGGTGAATGGGCAGATTACGTGCCACCAACGCCAAAACCAAATCAAACCGGCATTGTAGAATTTAAAAACGTACCGATTGCTGAATTACGCAAATTCATCGACTGGTCGCCATTCTTCCGCATTTGGGGCTTGATGGGCGGCTACCCTGATGCCTTTGACTATCCTGAAGGCGGCGAAGAAGCTCGCAAAGTATGGAACGATGCACAAGTGGTATTGGATGAATTAGAACAAAACCACAAACTCAACCCAAGCGGTATTTTAGGCATTTTCCCTGCGGAGCGCGTAGGCGATGATGTGGTGCTTTTCTCTGATGAAGAACGCACGCAAACCATTGGCACCGCTTACGGCTTACGCCAACAAACCGAACGGGGCAAAAACAGCAAAAGTCCGTTTAACTTTGCCCTAAGTGACTTTATTGCCGATCGCGAAAGCGGCAAAAAAGACTGGTTCGGCATGTTTACTGTTTGCGCTGGTATTGAAGAAATGGCGTTAGTGGAAGGCTATAAAGCGGCAGGCGATGACTACAACGCCATCTTGCTACAAGCTGTGGGCGATCGCCTCGCTGAAGCCATGGCAGAATACCTGCACTTTGAGCTTCGCACCCGCATTTGGGGCTACACGCAAGAGGAATTTGACAACCAAGGGTTAATTAATGAAAATTATGTTGGCATCCGACCTGCACCGGGTTATCCAAGCTGCCCGGAACACACGGAAAAAGCCTTGATTTGGGATTTATTAGAAGTAGAACAACGCATCGGCATGAAACTCACCGAAAGCTACGCCATGTGGCCTGCAGCCTCCGTCTGCGGTTGGTACTTCACCCTCCCTGCAAGTAACTATTTCACCTTAGGTCGCATTGATGAAGACCAAGCTCAAGATTATGCCAAACGTAAAGGTTGGGATGAGAGAGAGATGATGAAGTGGTTGGGTGTGGCGATGAAGTAAATAAAACTTTTCTCACTCTATATTTAGAACTATAATAACAACGCTAATTACGCGTTTTGGTAGAAAATTCTATCTATTGTCGGGCGAATCGCCAGACTGAATATTAATTGTTTCCAATTGTGGCGAGATAAAGGAAAAATTTCCGCCAGCCTCGCCAATCGGAAATTTTTCCTTTATCTCGCTTATTTAGGTAGTTAGTGCAATAAATGCAAAATCTTAAGAAATACTTTTTTGAGTTAATTAATCCTAATAAAACCCAGATAAAATATAAATTACCTTTTATCTGGGTTTTTGGTTCTGGAGCAGAACTTATAAAAAGAATAGAACAAATCAAAGATAAATTAAATCCTAATCATGAAGAATTTTCCCCTTATGAGGGACTTAATTCATTTCGAGCAGGCTTTATGCAATGGAGTAAAATTATCGAGCATGATATCGTTGATAGCCTAACTGTTCCTGAATTCTACCCAGAATGGTTAAATTTTAATAAATACTCAAATTTGGTTGATTTTGAGCTAGATATTGCTTCTATATCCCAAGGTATAATAATTTTTTCTGAAAGTATTGGAGCCCATACAGAAATTGGTATGTTTTCTAATATTACAGAGTTACATAAGAATATATTAATTATAGCTCCTGAGAAATATATTAAGGAGGAAAATTTTAGCTTTTTCAATTATGGTGCAATAAAGAAAATTAGAGAACACGAATTATCTGAAGATCTAACAAATATCTGGAGTTTAGAAAAGGAATTTTTTCATTTGTACTCTGCTAAAGAACTAGATAAATTATTTAAAGAAATTTCAGATCACTTTCTAAATATAATCACTGACGTTGGTAACCCAAATATCAAACTTAATTGTGATAGCAAACATCATAGAATACTATTACTTTTAGATCTTATTGATTTATTCCCATCTAAAACAAAATCCTTCTACCAAGACATTATTGGAGGATTTGGAATTGATTTAAGCAATAAAGAAATAACAAATATAATAACAATATTAGACTTATTAGATTTAATATCAATAAAAAACTCTGGAAATAATAAATTTTATAGTATAGCTATAAAAGATTATGTAAGCTGTATTAATTATCAAGCAGATAAACCTAAAAGATTTGAAAGAGCATCATTCAAAATAGAGATTATGTAAAAAATGTTAATTAATGATTTAAAAGAAAAATTCCCATTAAATGAGAAAGAAATTTTAAGCTTCATAAACTCCGCACCAAATCGCTATAAATTATATAACATAAAAAAGCGTCATGGTGGTATGAGAGAAATTGCAGAACCCACAAAAAGTCTAAAAATATTACAATCCTGGGCTCTAAATAAATACTTATCCAAATATAACATTCACCCATCAGCAATTGCCTATGTAAAAAATAAAAATATAAAAGATTTTGTTTTACCACATTCTAATAATAGCTATTTATTAAAAATAGATTTCAAAGATTTTTTCAATTCTATTAAAGATATTGATTTTTTAAATTTTTTAGAAGATAAAGCAAGCGATTTTTCACAAGAAGAAAGACAATTATTAACAAATATATTTTTCTGTAAAAACAAAACCTCTAAAAACAAAGGTCTTTATTTATCAATTGGTGCTCCATCATCACCTTTTATATCAAATATAATTATGATTAACTTTGATAATAAAGTCTCTGAATTTTGTATAGACAATGGAATTATATATACAAGATATGCTGATGATCTCGCTTTTTCTACAAATACCCCAAACACTCTTAATAAATTAATAAACAAAATTAAAATAATTTGTGAGCAATTAAATTACCCAAGAAAATTAGAAATAAATTCTGAAAAAACAGTTTTCACATCACGCAAACACAATAGAACATTAACTGGATTAGTAATTTCTAACACTGGAAAAGTAAGTATCGGAAGGGAGAAAAAAAGAAAATTAAGAGTTATAGCACATAAAGCAAGTTTAAGACTATTAGATCAGGAAAGTTTAGATAAGTTTAAAGGTACTTTATCTTTTTTACTAAGCATCGATCCAGATTTTTCTTATTATTTAAAACAAAAAGCCAATATTTAATTTAACTTAATTTAATTCTCTTCTCCATAATAGCGCAAGCGTCCTCGCTTGTGCCTATCAGCTAAAAGTGCGGTCAAAAAATCCAAAGAATTTTGAATATTGGTTCTGCCAACGGCTTACGGGTAAAATTCGCAATGTTTTTATTAAACAGCACCTGCGTGGACGCTGGCGCTATCTTCCTTATTAGCACAATCTGTTGGCGCTCGTTTCCCCGCGTATGCCCAATTTTACGAAAAATACTTCAAAAACTCACCGTACTTTAATTTAATTTCCAAGGCACACGTTAGGAAACGCGTGCCGACATAAGCATTAAATACAAAAAGTGCGGTGAAAATTTTCAACGTTTTTGGATTTATTTCAACAACCAATCCACCACATAAATTACTTCAATCCCATCAATCTCCGTTTGTTCGTAATATTTGCCCGTAATTAAGATCTTTTTATAATTATCTTTAATATACAAAAGATTATCGGTTTCGTGGGTATTTTCAGGGATTTCAAAGGCGACTTGTACATATAAAATCTCATCGGCTTTTCGGGCGATAAAATCAATTTCTTCGCTGTCGAGTTTGCCCACATCTACGGTATAACCTCGTCTAAGCAATTCAATAAAGACAATATTTTCTAGGCGATTGGCATAATTCGCACCTTTTTTGCCGATAGCGTGTCGTCTTAAACCGTTATCCACAATAAAATATTTGGCATTGGTTTTTAAATAGCCTTTTCCGCGAATATCGTATTGTTTTGCTTTATAAAAAAGAAAGGCATTTTCCAACAGATCAAGATATTTGCTGATGGTGTGATTTGAAGTAGGAACACGTTCGGACGTGAGCGTGTTGCTAATTTTGCTTGGATTCACCAACTGCCCTACGTTATCCGCTAAAAAGAGAATTACACTTTTAAGAATATGCGTGTCTTTCACTCCAGCTCGGTGGGCAATATCATTTAGCACGATGGAATCAAAAATACCCGATAAAATCGTTTCTTTTAAAGGCTCATCAGCCATCACAACGCTGGGGAAACCGCCATATTTTTCATATTCCGAATAGAGTTTATCGACCAATCTTGATTGGCTATCCACATTTTTGGCGTGCAAAAATTCTTTGAAAGAAAGCGGGTAAATTTTGATTTCTACATACCGACCGCTTAACAACGTCGCAAGCTCACCGGAAAGCAAGTTGGCATTGGAACCTGTAATCACTATATCGGTGTTAAAACTTACGCGAAGCGCATTGACGATTTTTTGCCAACCTTCCACAAACTGAATTTCATCAATCAGAAAGTAGATTTTCTCTTGAGAAGACGGCATTTTTTCTTGAGTCAGCTGTTGGAAATCTTGAGCGTCTTTCACCCATTGATATTCAAAAGATTCAAAATTGAGGTAAAGAATATTTTCAGGGGAAATTCCTTGTTGTTGAAGGTAATCACGGTATTGCATGAGTAGCACTGATTTACCAGAACGACGAACACCAGAGATGACTTTGATAAAATCAGTATCTTTAAATTGAATCAGTTGCTGTAAATAATTTTCACGAGAGATCATAGTTTTACTCATTGGAAGTTAATTTCATATTTGTAAAAAGTGTACAAAAATTGGAAGTTAATTTCCATATTTTATTTTTCTGTGTGTGTTTGGAATTACATTTCCAGTTTTTATTGCATTTTTTAGTCTCATTCCAATCCTTGCACAGTCCCAATTTTCGCTATCATACGCGCTTTCTTATTTCTCGGAATTTTGTATTTATGAATAAATTAAAGATGGCATTGCTTGTTGTTTTCCTTGTGAGTTTATTTGCTTGTACCACAATACATCAGCCGAAAGAGACTGTTAAATCTCGATTTTTAAAGAATAATAGATTAAATAAGATTTCTATCATTAATATCTATACGACATAAAAATTCATTAAATCTCTCTTGATATTCTCCCTATAATGGTGTTAAATCGCTCACATATTGTGAGGTTATATCTAATTAAAGTTATGTGTCAATTACTCGGAATGAATTGTAATACGCCAACGGATATTGTTTTTTCTTTTGAAGGTTTCCGTCGTCGTGCAGGTTTAACAGATTGCCATTCAGATGGCTTTGGAATCGCTTTTTTTGAAGGACGTGGTGTACGTATTTTTCGTGATAATCAAGCAGCCAGTCTTTCCCCCATCGCAGATTGTATAAAACAATATAATATTAAATCTCTTAATGTTATTGCGCATATTCGTAAAGCAACACAAGGCGAAGTCAATATTGAAAACACCCATCCGTTCATTCGTGAAATTTGGGGACAAAACTGGGTTTTTGCGCATAATGGTAATTTAAAAAACTTACCAGATATGACAGATCATTTTTTACAGCCAATAGGTTCTACAGATTCTGAAGCTGCTTTCTGTTATATGGCTGAATATCTTAAAAATACTTTCCGCAAAAAACCAAGTGAAATGGAAATTTTTGAAGCAATTCAAAAAGTAACAAAAGAACTTGCTCAACACGGTACGTTTAATTTCATTCTTTCTAATGGCGAGTGGATGATTGCACATTGCTCAACAAACTTACATTATGTTATGCGAAAAGCACCTTTTGGCAAAGCTCACCGTATTGATGATGATGGAGTAATTGATTTTAGCTATTATGCAAAAGCAGGAGATAAGGTCAATATCATCACAACATTTCCTTTAACCAAAAATGAATCTTGGACAAAAATGGAAAATGGTGGATTTGTGTTTTTTAAAAATGGAGAGAAAATCGCCGAAGTTATTGGGACGCCAAAAGAAGCGATTGATGATGGTACTTTAGGTAATAGGACAATAAATTCTGCTATTTAAATGTCAATGTAAATAAACTTCCCCTTATTTTTATAAAAGAATTTTATATCTTTTATAAGAATTATAAAAATCAAAAACCTCTAAAAACGAAATAAAAAGGTAAGAATAGAAAATACTATTCTTACCAACTAAATCTTCAATATTTTTATAAAGCAATATTCAAATAAGGAATATGAATATCTAACCAGCGATAATCCAAAGTCCACCTAGAAGATCAAGCATAAAATTGTTTAAAAACAATAAGATAAACACAACGACCATCGGAGAAAAATCAATCATTCCTAATGTAGGTAAGAATCGACGGATTGGTTTTAAAAGTGGTTCGGAGAGTTGATAAAAGGCATAACTTATAGAATTATTACCTCGATTAAACCAACTTAAAACAGCCCCAATAAAAAGCACATAGAAAATAGCTAAACCAATGCTTTTCAATACAGTTAATACGCCCAATACTAAGAGTACATTTACTGATAAGCCAAAATAAATAATACCTTTTAACATACCGATAATAAATATTAGCAGTAAAGCAGAAGTATCGATATTTTTCACAGTAGGCGCAATTTTACGCAGAGGTTTTAATACTGGATCAGTCATTTTGACTGCAAATGTTGAAACAGGGTTGTAATAATCCACACGAGCAAACTGCAACCAAGCTCGTAAGATTAATACAAGTGCATAAAGATTAATAATTGATCCGATAAATAATGCGGTTTGGGATAATTCCATCATAACCATCCTTTTCTTCTAAAATAAATATATGGTGTCAGTGCGGCTGCGATCATTAATCCAATTGCCATTGGATAGCCATATTTAAAATGTAACTCAGGCATAAAATCAAAGTTCATACCATAAGTAGACGCGACTAATGTTGCAGGAAGGAACATCACAGAAACAACCGAGAAGAATTTCATAATTTTGTTCTGTTCAATATTGATGTAACCCATTGCAGCTTGCATTAAAAAGTTTACTTTTTGGAATAATGATTCATTATGCGGTTGCAAAGATTCAATATCTCGTAAGATTTCTCGTGCTTGTTCTAACTGATTAGTTGGTAAGCGAGTTTTGCGAACCAAGAAACCTAATGCACGTTGAGTATCCATCAAGCACAAACGAACTTTTGAGCTCGTATCTTCTTGTTCCGTGAGTGTATTTAATGCTTCATCAAAGGCTTCATCTTGTTTTCCATTTAAAATAACGCGACTTAACTCTTCCAAATCTGCATAAATATTTTCAATCACGTCCGCTAATTGCTCAATTTTCGTTTCAAATAAATCCAGTAAAACTTCATAGGAATTGCATTCTAACAAACGCTGGCTACGTGAACGCATACGATATAAACGGAATGCTGGTAGCTCGCGATCACGCAACGTAAATAAACGACCATCACGAATAGTAAAAGCAACGCTCGCTAAATCAGCATAATTGTCTTCATCTTCGCAATAAAAAAATGAGTGAAGGTGTAAACCATCTTCATCTTCAAAGAAACGGGCGGAAGCTTCGATATCTTCCAGTTCTAGAAAAGATGCTAGGCTCTGACCTAAGCCTTCTTGTAGTATTTCACGTTCTTCGCCTGTTGGCTCAAGTAAATCAAGCCAAATGGCAGTATTGAGATCAGTTTGGTCTTCGTCAATACGAACCAAGCGGGAATCATTGATAGCAAACGCATTGATCATTTCATACTCCTTATAGGATTATGAACAGCTAACAGTGAACAAATTAAAGAAGAAACGAAAGTGCGGTAAAAAATCGCAAAGTTTTCGTTAAGAGATGCCGAAACAACGGTAAATTTACCGGCGAACGCACGCCGATAATAAAAGGCGGGCGTTTAGAGCGATATTCGGTATCGACTATGACTGTCCAAAGTGTGTGTCCTTCTCGTTAAAAAATCGGGCGAATGTTACGCTTGAAAGCGGTGTTCGTCAAGTTTTATCAAAAAACTATGGCAACATTTCGCCCTTATTTGAAAAACTAATCTCTAAAATTATTAAATTGGAATGGCTGACCTAATTCAGCACTTTTTACAAGTTGAATCACTGCTTGTAAGTCATCGCGTGACTTACCTGTCACACGCACTTGCTCACCTTGAATTTGAGTTTGAACTTTGATTTTAGAATCTTTTACTAATTTAGTAATTTTCTTCGCCATCTCTGTTTCAATACCCTGTTTAAGTTTGATTTCTTTACTATAAAGTTTACCGTGGTGTTCGCTTTCTGCTGGAATATCTAAAGAACTGTGCTCAATACCACGTTTAATGCAAGATCCAATTAAAATCTCAATTAATTGTTCAAGTTGGAAATCAGATTCTGTAGTAATTTTAATCGTTTCATTTTTTTCATTTAATTCAATTACCGCTTCGACACCACGAAAATCATAACGCGTGCTAAGCACACGGTTGGCATTTTCCACTGCATTACGAACTTCGTGTAAAGTAATTTCAGAAACAATATCAAAAGATGGCATAGTCTTCTCCCGTTTTATTAAATTCGATCATTAGCACTTAAAAGGCATAAAAGTGCGGTTAAGTTGGCGAAGTTTACCACAATTTGCGCTTGTTGTTGCACTTTAGGTTTAGCGTGGAACGCAACGCCTAGCCCTGCCACATTCATCATTGCCAAGTCATTTGCCCCATCGCCAATAGCAATAGAATGTCGTGAATCAATACCGTATTCCTCTAACAAATGTTGCAATGTTTTAGCTTTATATTGGGCATCAACCACATCGCCTTTAACTAAGCCAGTGAGTTTTCCATCTTCAATATCAAATTGATTTGATGCAGCAAAATCAAGCTGTAATAAGGCTTTCAAATAATCCGCAAAATAAGTAAATCCGCCTGAAGCAATTGCAGTTTTCCAGCCATATTTTTGTAAGGTTTGGATCGTTTCAACTAATCCTGGCATTAACGGTAAATTCTCTCTAACTTGCTGTAAGATACTTTCTGGCGCACCTTTTAATGTGCCCACTCGACAACGCAAACTTTGCTCGAAATCTAATTCCCCCCTCATTGCACTTTCCGTAATCGCAGAAACAAGTTCGCCAACACCCGCTAGTTTCGCAATTTCATCAATACACTCAATTTGAATAGCGGTAGAATCCATATCCATCACCAACAACCCTGCTTGAGACAATTTAGGGCTGAAATCTAATTTAGCAATATCCACTTCAACATCATGAGCAAATTTAATGAAATCAGCAAACCATTGACCTTTCAATAAGACGATAATATTTTTCGCTACCATCCAAACATCAAAAATCTGAAAATTTTGACCGCACTTTTGTTGAAATTTTTCTAGCTTAGTTATGTCCAACTTTGTGCCGTATAAGATAAAAGGCTCTCCGTTCTGTATAGGTTCCTCATTAGCCAAAAGTGCGGTAGGAAATTGTGGGTATTTTTGTGTAATACTTTCGAAACATTGAATTCGCATAAAAATCCTGTAAGTTGTGGCGACTAAAAAGATTTTAACCGATGTGAATTGAAAAAGTGAAAATAATTAAAGAAAAACTACTCAATGATACTTGCAACGATTATTTCGCTAAGCCTAGCGATATTTGGCGTTATCTTATTTGGTGTAAAACAAGTATTTTTTAAGTCATTATCGCTGTTCTTATCATAAACTCAAAGAGAAAAAAGTGCGGTAAATTTGACAATAAAATCTAGTAGTATGCGTTTTCATCAATGTCATCGTAGAATTTGATTATTGTCACAAACTATTAAATTGAGTGCGGATTTTTGCTAAATTTCTTTCAGAAATAAGGTAGAATGCGCAAGATTATTTTTCAAAACGAATTATCACAGGAGAACAAAATGGCAACTCGTAGACAATTAGCCAATGCAATTCGTGTCTTAGCAATGGATTCTGTACAAAAAGCAAAATCAGGTCACCCTGGAGCCCCAATGGGGATGGCGGATATTGCTGAAGTATTATGGCGCGACTTTTTAAAACACAATCCAACTAATCCTAAATGGGCTGACCGAGATCGTTTTGTACTTTCTAACGGCCATGGTTCTATGTTGATTTATAGTCTTTTACATTTAACTGGCTATGATCTTTCTATCGAAGATTTAAAACAATTCCGTCAATTACATTCTAAAACCCCAGGTCACCCAGAATATGGTTATGCCCCCGGTGTTGAAACCACCACTGGCCCGTTAGGTCAAGGTATCACTAATGCGGTGGGTATGGCGATTGCTGAGAAAACCTTAGCAGGTCAATTTAACCGTGAAGGCCATGAAATTGTCGATCACCATACTTATGTGTTCTTAGGCGATGGTTGTTTAATGGAAGGGATTTCTCACGAGGCTTGCTCTTTAGCAGGAACATTAGGCCTTGGCAAATTAATCGCATTCTACGATGACAATAATATTTCCATTGATGGTCATGTTGATGGTTGGTTCAGCGATGATACTGCAGCACGTTTTGAAGCTTATGGCTGGCAAGTAATTCGTAATGTAGATGGTCACGATGCAGAGCAAATTCGTGCTGCCACCATTCTTGCTCAAGCAGAAAAAGAAAAACCAACGTTAATAATTTGTAAAACCATCATTGGTTTTGGTTCTCCAAATAAATCAGGCTCTCACGATAGCCACGGTGCGCCATTAGGCGATGAAGAAATCGCTTTAACTCGCAAAGCACTTGGTTGGGAATATGCGCCATTTGAAATTCCAGCTGAATACTATGCTGAATGGTCTGCAAAAGAGAAAGGCTCAGCAGCAGAAAAATCTTGGGAAGAAAAATTTGCCGCCTATGCAAAAGCCTATCCTGAATTAGCAGCAGAATTTAAACGTCGTGTTTCTGGCGAATTACCAACAAACTGGGCGGCAGAATCTAAAGCATTCATCGAAAAATTACAAGCAAACCCAGCAAGCATTGCAAGCCGTAAAGCATCACAAAATGCAATCGAGGCGTACGCTCACGTATTACCTGAATTCTTAGGTGGTTCTGCAGACTTAGCAAGCTCTAACTTAACGTTATGGAGTGGTTCTAAACCGATTCGTGCGCATGAAAACGTAGGTGGTAACTACATCAACTACGGCGTTCGTGAATTTGGTATGTCTGCCATTATGAACGGGATTGCTTTACACGGCGGTTTCATTCCTTATGGTGCAACTTTCTTAATGTTCTACGAATATGCACACAATGCGGTACGTATGGCGGCATTAATGAAACAACGCGCTTTATTCGTTTACACTCACGATTCTATCGGTTTAGGCGAAGATGGCCCGACACACCAACCTGTAGAACAAACGGCTTCACTACGCTTAATTCCAAACCTTGAAACATGGCGTCCATGTGACCAAGTGGAATCAGCTATCGCATGGCAACAAGCGGTTGAGCGTCAAGATGGCCCAAGTGCGTTGATCTTTACCCGTCAAAATCTTGCTCAAATGAACCGCACTTCTGCACAATTAGATGCAGTTAAACGTGGTGCTTATGTATTAAAAGACTGCGAAGGTACTCCAGAATTAATTTTCATCGCGACAGGTTCTGAAGTAGAATTAGCAGTAAAAGCAGCAGATGTATTAGCTGCCGAAGGTAAAAAAGTACGCGTTGTTTCTATGCCAAGTACAAACCGTTTCGATAAACAAGATGAAGCATACCGTGAAAGCATATTGCCTGCAGCTGTAACAAAACGTGTTGCAATTGAAGCGGGTATTGCTGACTTCTGGTATAAATACGTTGGATTCAACGGTCGTGTTGTCGGTATGAATAGCTTCGGCGAATCCGCACCAGCAGATCAATTATTTAAACTCTTTGGTTTCACTGTTGAAAACGTGGTAGCGAAAGCGAAAGAAATTCTTTAAGATTGATATAAATAGCTCCTTGACACTCAGGGAGCTATTTATTATCTATTGAAAATTATTATGAGATATGAAATAAAGAAAGGAATAGATTTATACTTAATTTCTCAACTATCTAACGTAAATTACTACTTTTTATTTTCTGCAGTTTCTGGCTCTAAATCTAATTTTGCCATTAATAACTGATCGCCATCTTCTTCTGGATTATCTGTAACAAGTAATTTATCGCCATAGAAAATCGAATTTGCCCCCGCCATAAAACACATCGCTTGCATTTCTTCAGTCATACCACTGCGACCTGCAGAAAGACGAACATAACTTTTTGGCATAGTAATACGTGCAACAGCAATCGTTCGTACAAACTCTGTCCAATCTAATTCTTCCGCATCGGCTAACGGTGTACCTTCAACCTTAACAAGTTGATTAATCGGCACTGACTCAGGTTGCGGATCAAGATTTGCAAGGCTCGCGATTAATCCTGCTCGTTCTTTACGAGTTTCATTCATCCCCACAATGCCGCCACAACACACTTTTAACCCAGCTTTGCGTACTTTTCCTAAAGTGCTAAGACGATCATCAAAACGGCGAGTACCAATCACTTCTGCATAATGTTCTGGTGCGGTATCAAGATTATGATTGTAATAATCTAATCCAGCTTCTTTTAAATCTTCCGCCATACCGTCTTGCAATAAACCAAAAGTACCACAAGTTTCTAAACCAAGGGATTTTACTGCTTTAATAATTTCTGTGACTTTCTCAATATCTTTTGGCTTAGGCCCTCGCCAAGCTGCGCCCATACAAAAACGCCCTGCGCCACGTGCTTTCGCAATTTTTGCTTTCGCAATAATTTCATTAACATCTAATAACTGTTGATTTTGTACGCCAGTATGATAACGGGCTGATTGAGGGCAATAACCACAGTCTTCTGGGCATCCACCCGTTTTGATAGACATTAACGTGGATAACTGAATCGCGCGAGGGTTAAAATGCTTACGATGAACCTGCGCTGCTCGGTAAACTAATTCCAAAAATGGCGTTTCAAATAACGCCTCAACTTTGCAAACAGACCAATATTCTACACTTGGATGAGGAGTAATAGAGTTAATTTGTAATTTTTCCGCTAACATATTTTTCCTTTGAAAGTGCGGTTAAAAACACCACGCTTTTTATACTTTCTTAATTGATGAATTAGTGTATATGGTAGAAACAATCAATTCAACGTTATGAATAAAACTAATTTTACACCCCTTTTTGTAATTGACTTATCTGACCATTTTCCACCACTAACACCTGATCTATCGAACCGATTAATTCCGATGGTTGGTGAGTAACAAGTAGCAATGTTAAATCTTTCTCGTCACAAAGTTTAGCGATTAAAGCCTGCATTTCTACCCGAAGTTTCTGATCTAACGCCGAAAATGGTTCATCTAATAACAAAATTGGCTTATCTCTCAATAAACAACGTGCCAATGCCACTCGTTGTTTTTGCCCCCCTGAAAGAGAATTCGGTAAACGTTGTAAATAATCGCCCAATCCTACAGAACAAGCGACCTGTTCAATTTTTTCCTGCTCAAGTGCGGTTAATTTTAAAGAGGGTTTTATTCCTAAGGCAAGATTTTGCTGTACGGTTAAATGGGGAAATAAGTTATTTTCTTGAAATAGCATGGAAACAGGTCGTTCATAAGGTGCACTACGCGTATGATTTTTATCGTTTAACCAAATTTCTCCTTGAGCAGGAAATTCAAACCCAGCAATTAAATTCAATAAGGTACTTTTCCCTGCGCCACTTTCGCCAATAATTGCAACACGTTCGCCAGCCTTAACGTTCAAATTAAAGCACATCGGCAAGGTTTTATCATTCAAAATCACATTATTTAGATAAATCATCAGCATCCCTATATGTATGAATAAAGGCAAACAATATGCCACAAAGCAATAATAAAATCCCTGCGGTTACAGCTGCATCTTGATTACGATAATTACCTAACTGCTGATATAACAAATGCGGTAGAGAAGTAAACTCTTGATTGCCAAATAACGCAATCGCCGTAAAATCGCCCAGAGATAACGCTAAACCTAAAGCAAAAGCATAACGCAGCGGTGCGCGCAAGGTTTTCCACTCAATCAGATAAAAACGTTGCCAACCTACAATTCCCAGACTATTACACAGATTTTCGTAATAACGCATATTGTTATGAAAAGGTGCGCTTAAAATACGTAAAACAAAAGGCATTGCACTTAAGGCATTACAAAATACAACGATGATAAACAAATCAATATTGGAAAAATCACGCTCTTGTAATAATAAAAATAACCCCATCGCAAGCACTAAAATCGGGATGGCTAAAATTACCATTCCTGCATTAATAATAAATTGCGAGATTTTTTGATAATGTAACCATTCTAAACGACGTGATAAAAGCAATAAGGCAATCGCCATCGTTAATGCAAGTAATGCAGACAAGGGTGCGATAGAAAGTGAATAACCTAACGCACGCCAAAGTTGAGAATTATGCCAAACCTTGAGTAAACTTGATGAACTCAATGCGCTAATAAGAATATTCAAAACTGGCGAAAAAAGGAAAAATACAAAAACAATTAAAACAAAAACATGGAAAATTTTGACCGCACTTTTAGGTTTCACAAACCAAATATTACTATTGCTCAAGCCATTTTGATTAGAAGGCGAAAAACGAGATGTTAAACTAAATAAAAGCAAGCAAAATACAAATTGCAACATAGCAAAGAGTGCCGCTTTCGGCAGATCAAATTCAAATAAAATCGCTTGGTAAATTGCTGTTTCTAATGTTGTATATTGAGGCCCACCACCTAACGTAAGAACAACGGTAAAACTGGTAAAGCACAGCATAAAAATCAAGCTAAATGTGGGCAAACATTGCTGACGAAAAACAGGCCATTCCACCAATTTAACGAATTGCCAACCTTGCAAATTGAGCTGTGCTGCAAGCTGACGTTGCTGATAAGGGATACTTTGCAAACTTTGTAATAAAAGCTGTGCTGCCAGTGGGATATTGAAAAAAAGATGGGCAATTAAAATACCCGACAGTCCGTAAATATGCCCCTGCCACGACATTCCAAAAAGATTAGCAAACCAAGCTAACCAACCGCTTGAACCATAAATACCGATCAAACCAAAAATTGCCACTAAAGCAGGTAAGACAAAAGTTAGCGACATTAATTTTAACAACCACTTTTTTCCAAAAAATGGCTTATAAAATAATGCCCGAGCGAGAAGTAAACCAAAGAAAATAGATAAAACGGTAGAAAGTAAAGCTTGCCCAAAACTGAAAAGAATCAGATGCTGTAGATAATCATCAGTAAACCAAGCTCGCCATTGTAATTCATCGCCCAATGTAAAGATTGAACTTAACGCACTTCCATAAAAAAGCGTAATCACGCCGATGACAACAACGCCGCCCACATAATGACGCAGGCGGAATTGTGGATGATGAAATAACGACAGCATCAAATTATTTTGTTAATGTAGTTTGCCAAGTGCTGATCCAATTTTTTAACTGCTCAGGATTCACTGTTGGATTAATTGGTGTTTGCATTTTTTGTTGAACTTTAAGCGCATCAAAGTGCGGTTCAATTTCGCCTTGAATAACTGGCAACATAATATTGGCTGTCACAATATGTTTTTGTGCTGTAGGCGAAATTAAAAATGCCATAAAATCATCCGCACATTGATTTGGATGGTTGGCAACCCTTGCCGCTAATTCTACTTGAGTAATATGCCCTTCCGCAAAATCTGTCGCCGCATAATTATCTTTTTTCTCAAAAAGTTGATGATAAAGTGGCGATGTGCTGTAACTTAACACTAAATCAGCTTCGCCTTTTAAGAATGCACCGTAAGTATCTGACCAGCCTTTACCTACTGTTACCGTATGCTTATCTAAATTTTTCCAAGCAGATTGAATTTTATCTTCAGGATAAATTACATTCATCCAAACCAATAAACCACGTCCCACACTGCTGGTGCGAGGATCTTGATAAATCACACGAAGATCTTGGCGTTCAACCAATTCTTTCAAACTTTTCGGTGGGTTTTGTAATTTGGTTTTATCGTACACAAAAGCATAATTACCGAAATCGAAAGGTAAGAAAGTTTTATTTGTCCATTTTGTTGGTAAATCAAGCTGAGTTAAATCCACGTTATTTGGCGCAAAAATACCTGTTTTTTCAGCTTGTTCCAAAAAAAAGTTATCTAAACCTAGCACAATATCCGCTTTGGTTTTCTTCCCTTCCAAACGAACACGGTTGAGCAACACACCAACGCTTTCAAAAGGCGTAAAATTAATCGCACATTGTGGATGGGCTTTTTCAAAATCTTGTTTTACTTTTGGCCCAGCCCCCCATTCAGAAGTGAAAGAGTCGTAGCTATATACGTTTACACTTTGCTGTGCTTGAGCTAATGCCGCGGTGGAAAAAAGTGCGGTAGAAATTAAGGTTAATTTAAGAAGTTTCATTATTACATCCTTATTTATGATTAAAAGGCAGCAATAATGACGAAAAGGAGATAAGGTTATATTCCTAGTTTCCTACGTCAGTATTAACTGTTTCAGGTTCACGGGTATGATCTCAGCGTATTGCACCCCGACTAGGCTTTCTAGTGTATTAAAATTTACTAAGATTGCCAACGGCTTTTTAAAAAGAAATAAACTTTCTACATTTTCTGAAAAAATAAAGGGGCTGACGTAGATTAGCAAGTGCGCTAGTCTATAAAAATGAATATTGGCATGATAGCGTGAATAAGACGCAGCATAAAATCACGTGCTGGGTTGATTGCATAACTCGTTAATCCACCAAAGGACATAACACCACCAGCTACTCCCGTAAAAACAAAGAACATTGCAACACCATTAGTAGGTTGTTGATGATTTAGTGTGAATAAAGTAAATAACAATGAAAATGCGGTGACAATTTCAGAAAGTAAATTGCGTAAGTTATTAGAGTTTGTTGCAATAGTGGCAAAAGAACCTAATTGACAATTTTGATTGTCTTCTTCATCTAAATGATCTTTAAATAATAGCCATACAATCAGAGCAACAATAAACGCACCGATACATTGAGCAATAATATAGACTAACACAAGTTCTGTTGGAAATTTACCTACCTCCCAAAAATCGATAGTAACAGCAGGATTTACATGAGCGCCGGTGAGTGGTCCAAAAATAACAGCAATGGACACCATTGATAATCCAAACCACAAGCGGTAAGTAAACCACCGTTCCCATACATTCCTGATTTTTTTAAGGAAATATTGGCACAAACGCCAAGTCCTAACACCATAAAAAATGCTGTTCCCACAAGTTCACCAAGATAAAGGTTGATATTTTACATAATCTTCACTCCTATCTAGATATAAAAAGAGTGCTAGAGATAACCCTAGCACTCCATCATTTATTCAATTTCAGCAATACAAGTTGGCTTGAATCTAGCCCGACAATGCGTAATGGTGCATTGATAACCTAAAATCGCACGGTGGCAATTTTTTGGATTTTCTTCGTCAGGTACACGAGAAGACGGCGAACCTAAGGCTAAGAAATCAATGCCAACCCCTTTCAAATTTGGGAAAGTCTCGGACAAATATTGGCCTGCACTCGTTGCAATGTATGGCCCTTCATTTTGGTAAATTAAGGGATTTGCTGTTCTATATTTTTCAAAGCCTGTTCTCAAAAAGGCAAAAGAAACTTTAGATAAAATATCGGCATAAGGTTTTAAATCTTCTTTTGTAATGCCTTCAGCTTCTCCTTTTGGAATTTCCAATAATGCCACTTCTTTATGGCAGAAATAGTCAATAGAAAGCTCATTAATACTTAAGCCATCTTTCAAAAAATGACGTGGTGCGTCCATATGTGTACCGCAATGATTTGGTATTTTAGAGATAAAACTGCTAAATGGTGTTATCTCATTTATATCTGTACAACGTATCACTATTAAATTTTAACCGCAATTAAAGATTTTTATTCTGAAATTTGATATAGAATAAAATGCTGGCTAACACGACAACAGGGAAAAGTAGATCAAATACAGAGCCATCGTTGCCAAAAATCAAGTTAGCAAGAATTACTGAAATACCACCAATCCCCCAAGCAATCGTGGTTGGTACAGACCAAACGACCATTTGTTTTTTCACATCATTAATTCCCATCATACGGTTAACCACCCAGAATAAACTATCATTGAAATAACCAAAGAAAAGCGATCCCATGGTAGCAGCTTGAGCGGCCAATAGCATATTGACACCGGGTATTTGCGCAAGGATTGGGGCTGAAATTGAAGCAGCGGTAACCATTGCAACCGTACCTGAACCTTGAATAAAACGCACTAAAGTCGATACGATAAATGGAATTAAAATTGGTGAAATAGGTAAGTTTGCGATCTGTTCTGCTAATTGTTTTCCAGCACCACTATCGCGTAATACCGCACCTAATGCACCACCCGCACCTGTTACTAATAAGATAATACCAGCTGTTTTAACACCTTCTTCAAGATGAAGTGCAGTCGTATTTTTATCGGCTTTTGGTAATAATGTGTAAACAGAAATTAATACGCTTAATGCTAAAGCAATAACAGGGTGACCAAGGAATGAAACGATTTGATAAGGTATACTTGTCAATGCTTCAGGTACATCTTTAACGAATAAATGTACAACTGCTTTAATAAAGATTAATATTATTGGTAATACAATTGGTAGTAAAGAAAGCCCTAAACTAGGAAGTTCTTTTTTCTCACGACTTTCAATATAACTATCATATTTTTGTTTTAATTCTTCTTCCGTGAACACTTCTTGATTAAAGTTAGGGTATTTTTTATCTAACCATTTAGCATACAGAACTATTCCTACAACAGGCAAGACAGCCATACACACTCCAGTGAGTAACATTGCACCAATATCTACACCAAATAACCCAGCTACTCCCAATGGACCTGGTGTTGGTGGAACGGTGTGGTGTGTCACAACCAAGCCACCAGCCAAAGCAACGCCTAGAGTTAATAATGAGCGTTTACCATTTTTTGCGAGAGCTTTTGCTACTGGATAAAGGATAACAAATGCAGAATCTACGAAAATTGGAATACTCACTACGTAACCTGTAATGGCTAATGCCCATTCTTCTTTTTTCTGACCTAGCATTTTGATAAAACTATATGCCATTTTTTCTGCCGCACCAGAAACTTCTAAGACGCTACCCATCATTACACCAAGTCCGATAACAATCCCAATACTACCTAGTGTGCCACCAAATCCTTTTGTGATGGAATTTAAGGTTTCATCAGCTGACATACCACCTACTAAACCCGCAATTGAAGCTGCAATTAGCATTGCGATGAAAGCATGAACTCGCGTTCTTAAGACGAGAAAAACGAGAACAAATACAGCGATTAATAATCCAATAATTGGAATAGGTAAGCCAAACATAGTGCCTCCTACATATCATATTCAATAAACTGTTGGATAACATTTTGGAAATTGCTATCCACTTTGAAACCAAGAGCTAATGCCTGGGTGTTATCAATTCTTGCAGGCCAACTAGCAACGATATTGTTAATGCTTTCATCAAACTCAAATTTAATATGTTCTAAAATTGCTTCACCTTTTACTTGAGTGAGATCAGATAACATTTGTTTTACGGTAACACTAAACCCTGGAAGATTAATAGTATGCCAACTACGCAATGGAAGTGATGGAAGTTGTAAAGCATGAATAAAGTTTGCAACTACTGTATTTGGGCTAGATAACCATAAACGTAATTCTTCCGATACAGGACACACAGCATCCTCCCCATGTAGAGGTTCACGCATAATACTGCTAACAAATGAGGATGCAGCTTTGTTTGGTTTGCCTGGTCGAATACAAATGGTTGGTAAACGAATAACAATACCATCTACAAAACCTTTTCGTGAGTAATCATTAATCAGCAATTCACACATTGCTTTTTGTGTACCATAGGTAGATTGCGGTGTGAATGCTGTACTGTCTAAAATAGTTTCAGGTAGTTCTCCACCAAATATGGCTAAAGAACTAGAGAAAATAAACCGCACTTTAGGATTATTTTTGCGACAAATTTCAAGGATATTTCGTGTTGCTAAGAAATTAATTTCATAACCTAAATCAGGATCTTGTTCTGCATGACTACTTACGATAGCTGCTAAATGAAAAATAGCATCCGTTTCTTCAGTAATTAATTCATCTAATCCTGTTGGATAACGTAAATCCATTTCATAACATCGAACACGAGGATCATTATTTGGCGCAATAGGCTTAACAACATCAATTAAAATTAAATCATCAATATGAACATTATTCTGGGCTAATAGCGTTTTGGCTAAACGTTGTCCTAAGAACCCTTGTCCACCAGTAATTACAACTTTCATTGTATCCTCCTTAGATAATATATGTTTTTAAAGCCGCAGTTAAATTTAAGAATATTTATTTATACTTCTGAAACCAATCCAATCCCGCTACGGTTTCACCACGTGGTTTATATTCACAGCCAACATAGCCTGTATAACCGATTTCATCTAGTTTATCGAAGATATATTGGTAGTTAATTTCACCTTCGTCGGGTTCATGACGGTCTGGTACAGAAGCAATTTGAACGTGAGCAAATTTGCCATTTAATTTATCGGTTAAACGTGCAAGATTGCCATCTACATTTTGTGCATGAAAATAGTCGAGTTGAACAAATACATTATCACGATCAACCAATTCCACCACTTCAAGCGTATCAAATTGGCTTTTGAGTAAATAATTAGGTTTCACTTCAGGGCTTAAAGCTTCAAGCTGAATTTTGATCCCATATGGTTTATATTTATCAGATGCATAGCGTACGTTTTTAATAAAGGTTTGTTTATATTCTTCACGGCTTGCACCTTCTGGCACAACTGCTGACATGATATGTACATTTGGACAACCTAATGCAAGTGCATATTCAAGAGCCAAATCAATATCTCTATGGCTATCAGCTTCTCGACCAGGGATTGCCGAAACACCCCATTCACCTTTGTTTACATCACCAGCTGGGGTATTAAATAACACAACTTTTAGGCCATGCTTATCTAAAATTGCTTTGAGTTCTTGTGCAGGGTAATCATAAGGCCATAAGAATTCGACATATTTAAAGCCTGCTTTAGCCGCCGCTTCAAAGCGATCTAAAAATGGCACTTCGTTAAACATCATTGTTAAGTTTGCTGCAAATTTAGGCATAATTATTTTCCTCTATTTTCTAAATCTTTCACTTCGGCATCAGTGAGATAGCGGATTTTTTGTCCTTGCAAAGTGAAGAATAATTTTGCGGTTTCTTCTAACTCTTCTGTATTATCTGCCGCATCAAGCAAATCTGAGCCAGTGACAACAACACCATGATTAGCGAGTAAGAAGGCTTTGCCTGTTAAAGCTCTGTTACTTAATTCTTCTGCAATCTTTGGTGAACCCGGTCTATAGTAGGGAATAACTTGCATTTTTCCCACGCGCATTACGTAATACGGTGTAAATGGCTCTATAGCATTATTAGGATCCAAATTATCTAAGCAAGAAAGTGCGGTCAAATAGGTACTATGTAAATGCACAATGGCTTTGCACTCAGGATTTTTCTTGTACATAGCCAAATGAAATACTGCTTCTTTCGATGGTTTATCGCCCCCTAAAAGATTACCTTCCATATCCAATACAGATAAACGTTCTACACTTAACCGACCGAGTGAAGAACCTGTAGGGGTCACTAACACACGATTGTCATCTAAGCGAACTGATAAATTACCTGCACCGCCCACGGTGTAACCTCGCTCATAAAAAGAAAGTCCGAGCTGCACCATTAATTCTTTTTGTGCTAAATCCGTCATAGGAACATTCCTTGTGCATATTCAAAAAAGTCTTCTTTGCCGAAATTGCCTGATTTAAGCGCAAGGAAAATATCTTCTTCTACCGCTTTTAACCAAGGCACACCTGGGGCGATTTGTTTACCAATATGGAACCCAGTAAAATCAAGTTGTTGCACCACAATACTTGAGGTTTCACCACCAGCAGTAATAAAGTTTGTTACGCCATATTGTTTTAATTTATCGGCAAGTTTGGCGAAAGTGCTTTCAATGGCATGGCTTGCTTGATCCACCCCAAATTGATGTTGAATAGCTTTTAATGCATCTGGTGGCACTGTTGCATAGACCATAGGGGCAAATTCGCTATCGAGATTTGCTATCACCCACTGATAAAGTTGTTCTATATAATTTTCATTATGGATGGCTTGCTCAACATCAAGTTGAAAGTGCGGTGCTTTTTCACGATATTTTTCCACTTGTTTATTGGTCATTACTGAGCAAGACCCTGAAAGCACCACGGTTTTACCTTTAGTTGGCGTAAAGGCATTGGTGCCTTTTTTACCACCACTTAAACGTGCAGCCATATAAGCTCCTAAGCCTGAACCGCCTGTCACCAATTTGAAATCCGCCACTGCTTCAGCAAGTACTTCCAACTGCGAATTATCCACGGCATCAACAACCGCATAACGGTAGCCTTGTGCTTTTAATTCCGCAAAGCACTCTTGCACACGCGAAGCCCCTTTAATCACATCAGCATACGCCACCAAACCTGTTTTACCTTTGGCTTGTGCATCCATTAAACGCATTAAATTAGCATCAGTCATTGGCGTAATCGGATGGTTTTTCATGCCTGATTCACTCAACAATACATCACCTACGAATAAATAGCCGTTAAAAATAGTGCGACCATTTACAGGTAAGGCTGGTGTAATAACGGTGAAATCTTCATTTAATTCATCTAGTAAAGCATCCGTGACAGGACCGATATTGCCTTTCGCTGTGCTGTCAAAGGTGGAACAATATTTAAAATAAAATTGCGTACAACCATTTTCCTTTAACCATTGATAAGCCCTCAATGACTGTTCAATGGCTTCATTCACAGGGTTGGAACGTGATTTTAGACTGATCACAATGGCATCTACTTTGCTGTTTAACGATTGTGTTGGAACACCGTTCATTTGCACCGTACTTAAGCCATTTTCAACCAAAAAACTGGCGATATCGCTTGCGCCTGTAAAATCATCTGCAATAACACCTAACATCGCTACGCTCCTTTTTTCGGTAAGTTAACGCCACTAAAAATTTTAATCACTGCACTATCATCTTCTTTACCATAACCCGCATTGCTTGCCTCAGTGAACATAGAATAGGCTGTGCTTGCCAAATGAAGTGGGAAATGAAGTGATTTTGCAGTGTCATTAACTAAGCCTAAATCTTTCACAAAAATATCAACCATAGAAAGCGGCGTATAGTCACCTTCTACTACGTGTTTCATCCGGTTTTCAAACATCCAAGAGTTACCAGCTGCATTGGTCACAACATCATACATAACATCAAGTGGAATACCTGCTTTTGAGGCAAGAGCCATAGCTTCCGCACCAGCTGCAATATGTACGCCAGCTAATAATTGATGGACGATTTTCACCGTTGCACCTAAACCAATTTCTTCACCAATGTTATAAACTTTTGCCGCAGTGGCATCTAAAACAGGTTGTAACAACTCAAATGCTTGTTTTGAACCCGATGCCATAACAGTCATTTCACCTTTTAATGCTTTAGCTGCACCACCAGAAACAGGTGCATCTAACATAATCAAACCTAATTCTGTTAATTTTTGTGAAATTATTTGAGCATCTTGAGCCGCCATGGTAGAAGAAACCATCACTGCTGTACCTGCTTTTAATTTTTTAGCAATACCATTTTCGCCAAATAATACTGCGTTAGCTTGGGCTGCATTAACCACTAAAATCACTACAGCATCAAGTTCGTGAGCGAAGTCATAGCCATTTGCCGCTACAGCTTTTGCACCTGCCGCTTTTAGTTTTTCAAGTGCAACTGGGTTTAAATCAATACCATAGGTCGTTAATCCTGCATTAATGCAAGATACCGCTGCGCCCATACCCATAGAACCAAGACCAATTACTGCGACTGAATAATTTTGATTTTCCATTTTTAATCTCCCAATAGATCTTAACTAAATTTCTCTGTATATTAGCCGATACAATAAATTAAATCTGAGATCTAGATCACAGAATGATAAAAAATGTTATTTTTTGTTAATTTTAGTGATAAAACGTTATGAGCTCATAATCTGATTTGAAATCAGGTATGGAGAAAAAGATGATTCCTGCTGAACGGCAAAAGACATTATTAAACTTAATTAGTAAACAAAGCGTTATTAGTATAAATAACTTAGTCAATATCTTAGGCGTATCGCATATGACCGTACGTCGTGATATACAAAAGCTCGAAGAGGATGGAAAAGTCATCTCTGTTTCGGGGGGGGTTCAATTACTTGAACGTTTATCCAGTGAACCAACACATGACGATAAATCATTACTAGCAACGACTGAAAAGGCGGCTATTAGTAAAAAAGCAGTTGAGTTAATACAAGAACATTCCACTATATATCTAGATGCTGGCACGACAACACTTGAAATCGCAAAACAAATCGCTAATCGAAACGATCTACTTGTAATTACTAATGATTTTGTTATTGCCCATTATTTAATGGTCAATAGCCAATGTAATATTATGCATACTGGTGGGCTCATTAATAAATCAAATCGTTCCTCTGTGGGAGAATTTGCAGCCCAATTTCTACATCAAATTTCAGTTGACATTGCGTTCATCTCGACTTCATCTTGGAATTTAAAAGGGCTAACCACGCCTGATGAGCAAAAAATTCCTGTCAAAAAAGCTATTATCCAATTTAGTCAAAAAAATATCCTTGTTACTGATTCATCCAAATATGGCAAAGTAGCAACATTTCTACTATATCCACTTAGTTCACTAGATACGATTATCTGTGATAAAGGATTACCCGAAAATGCTCAAGCTAGAATCGATGAAATGAATGTTGAATTATTTTTAGTATAAAATAAAAAAGCCCTGTGAAACAGGGCATTCATTGGAGGTTAGAAAATTAAAAGATTATACGATCACGATTTTTCTCTAGTGTTGCTTTGCCAATTCCTTGTACTTCTAAAAGCTGTTCTGCATTAGTAAAATTACCGTGTTTTTCACGATATTGCACAATAGCTTCCGCTTTTTTCGCACCAATGCCAGTTAGGGATTTTTGAATTTCACTGGCAGTTGCTGTGTTGATATTCAATTTATCGCTCACTACGGCTGGTGCTACTTGAGCTTCAGCTTGAGTTGTCACAACAGATTGAGCGGTTTGTTCTGTCGCTTTTTCCTCAGCAAAAGACGAAGAAACAACCAGCGAACCATACAATACAACCGAAGTGAATAATGTTTTCATTAATTTCATAGAGGTTTCCTTATAATATGAATCGTTGATCAGCAATCAACACACCTATTTTTTCCTGCCTTGCAAAAACCCTCAAGAAACTGACCGCACTTTTGCGATCTCGATCGCAAAAATTCTTAATTTGAATGAAAAAACAAAGGGCTTATCATTTACGACAAGCCCTTAGTATTAATTAACTTCTTTTATTCTCAGCTCTTTTGGCACCTCAAAGAACATATTTTCTTCTAAACCTTGCAGTTCTTCTATGGAATTCGCACCAAACCTTTTTAAACGAGAAATAATCGATTGAACTAATTCCTCTGGCGCAGAAGCACCAGCTGTAATCCCAATGGTTTTTACATCATTAAACCAATCAGCTTGAATATCGGCAGGATCATCAAGAAGCTGTGATTTAACCCCCATTCGAGAAGCCAATTCAGCTAAACGATTTGAATTGGATGAATTTTTAGAACCTACAACCAACACTAAATCTGATAATTTTGCTAATTCTCGCACCGCTTCTTGACGATTAGTTGTCGCATAACAAATATCGTTTTTATGTGGTCCTTGAATAGCGGGATATTTTTCCTTTAATGCAGCAATAGTTTCAGCCGTATCATCTAGCGACAACGTCGTTTGCGTCATAAAGGTTAAATTATCATTTTCTTGCATTGGCAAACGTGCAATATCTTCTACTTTTTCAATTAGGAAAATACCGCCATCTTCATTGCTATACTGCCCCATTGTGCCTTCAACTTCAGGATGCCCTTTATGCCCAATCAAAATCGCTTTTGTACCCTTTCGACTTGCACGCGCAACCTGCATATGCACTTTAGTCACCAAAGGACAGGTTGCATCAAATACTTTGAGATTACGGTCTTTTGCTTCTTGCCGAACCGCTTGAGACACTCCGTGTGCAGAAAAAATCACGATCGCACCATCAGGCACCTCGCTTAATTCTTCCACAAAGATCGCACCACGCTCACGCAATCCGTTCACAACAAATCGGTTATGTACCACTTCGTGACGAACATAAATCGGTGCGCCATGAATTTCTAAGGCTAATTCAACAATACTAATGGCACGATCTACACCGGCACAAAATCCTCGTGGATTGGCTAAAATTATCTTCATTTTTGACCGCACTTTTCTACTTGTTTATCTTGTACTTTTTTCTTTTCGCTCTTAAACGCATCTAATACTAATAACCCTGCACCAATACAAATGGCGATATCGGCGATATTAAACACTGGATAATGGTAAATATCCCAGTAGAAATCAAAGAAATCCACGACAAAACCGTTATAAGCACGATCCACCATATTCGCTAACGCCCCACCAATAATCAGTGCATAAGCAGAATTTTGGATTTTTTGTTCGGCATTATTTTTTGCTAAAAAATAAACCAACATGCCAGAGATAGCCAACGCTAACAAAATAAAGAAATATTGTTGCCAGCCACTATGATCCGCTAAGAAACTAAATGCCGCACCATAATTGCGAACATAGGTAAGATTGAAAACAGGCAGCACATTAACACTTTCATACAAATCAAATTTTTGTACCACAATGTATTTAGTAAGCAAATCAACCACGAAAGCGACCGCACTTAACCATAAAAACGAAAGCCCTGATTTTTTGGACATACTATTTCCCTTTTAAAAAAATTCCGCTCATTCTAGCACAAGCCGATAAATGATAAAGCACGATCTCATTTACTGAACGGTTTCTGGTAATTTTGCTGGATCATCAGCCAACTCTTTAACATTTACAACGTTATTCCAATCAAATACCTTAATTTCCTGTTTTTCAGGATGGAAAAAATCCACGCCTTGTAAATGTTTTTCCTTAATTCCCATCCAATCAGCAAAACCATAAACAAAATTAAATGCCGATTGTGGCGTTTTTATTTTTTCTACCTTTTGACTATCACTCGAAAACATTATGAAAGGAATTTCATAATCTTGTTTATAAAGATTATTTGGATGCAATGATAGGCCGTTAGAATCCTCATAATGAGCAAGCCCATGATCAGAAAAGTAAATCACCGAATAGGGTTCATTTTGTGCCACCAATTGTGAATTTAATTTTTCTAAAAACTGATCCGTATATTTAATCGATTCTAAATAACAAGACATCGATTGATTAATAAAATAATTTTTAACCTCGTATGGAAGACGCTCACAAAAAGCAGGATGTGAGCCTATTAAATGAATCACAATTAATTTTGAATTGCTAATATTTTCTTTTAAGGCTTTATCTAATACAGGCAACATTTCATCGTCATAAACTTTTTTAGAGTTATAACCTAACGGCTTCATAAAAATCGTTTCATCTGCACTTTGACCAATACGAGATGCTATCGTATCAAATTCCCCAATTTTGCCTTGATTAGAAATCCAATAGGTTTTCACACCCGCTTTTTTGGCTAAAGAAATAATATTATCCGTATAAACCGTTTCCCCTTTTTCTGCTCGATATAGGGTGAGTTGTAAAGACGGTTGCGTATTCGGCGCTGCAGAATAATAATTTTCAAAAACAGTGCCTTTCACACGCTCTAAAAATGGTGTAGTTTTCAATGGAAAACCATATAGTGACATATAATCTTTTCGCATACTCTCGCCAATAATCAAAATATAATTTTTATATTTTGGCATAAAAGATTGAATATCCCATTGAGAAGGCGCATTAGCGGATTGATTTAGAAAATCACGTTGTTCTAAATACAGATCATTCATTCGATTAAATTCAGAATAAAAAAGAACGGGATAAAAACGGAATTTATACGCATAGTTCCAATCAGAAAATTGATTGTAAGAAAAAACTAATAATAGACTGATAACAGCCGTATTTAGCCATTTAAATGCTTGTTGTTTAAAATAAAAACTTAATTTCATTAAAATAACAAACAGGATGAAATAACTAGCTTGAAATAAAAATATCCAAAAAGGAATAGTTGTGTAGTATTCCAAGGTTTCATTAATATTCGTTTCATAAACAGAAGCGATAATCCCCAAAGATGGAATACCATAGAAAAAACCAGCAGAGCAATAAAATAACGCACTGAGGAATAATACAGTGATTAATATTCGCCCAATCCAAGGGGTAAAATAAAAAGAAATCGCCGTGATAACAAATAAAATGGCGTAATCTGAAACAGGAATATTCTCACTTAATACATTGCCTAATCCCATATTGGTAAATATGGAAAAGAGAAACAATAAAAAATAAAACCATATTGTTTTAGAATGAATTATTTTTTTCCCGAACATCATTAACTTCCTTTCGCACAAAAGTAAAAAAGTGCGGTGAAATTTACCGCACTTTTGAGCAAAATTTATCTCAAATTATAATTTAACCTACTATTGTTGTGCTTCATCATCTTGATTGATGAAAGAATCATTTACCTCAATTTTCGCTCTCTCACGTAATCCTTGTATTAACTGAACTTGTAATTCAGATTGATGACTACGCAATAATTGCATAGCAAATTGCGACAATTCTTTTTCACTTAAACTGCTTTGTTCAACCTTATTCAAAGCGACAACAACGACATCGCCATTTGAATTATGCACCACTTGATAAAGAGCTTTACTTGATTCAGGTTTAGCAATTGAAAATATACCATTTGTTAAAATAGGATCTTTATTTTCACTTAAAGTAAAAGTCTGCTCACTTGAGAAATTAATGCCATCTACTTTTGATTCAGGGTTTTCACTTAATTTTTTCACTGCTTGTTGTGCTTTTTCATTAAGCGCATTCTCAGCTTTCTGACGTTTTAAGAAAGTTTCAATATCTATTTTAGCCTCTTCTAAACTTTTTACGCCCTCTGCTTTGCGATCCAACACACGTACAATAATTGTGTGATAATCGCCTACATTAATTGGTTCAGAATTCATACCAACATTCGTAGTATCTGATTCAAATATTGTGTAAATAACATTAGGGAAATTTAATCCAGCTGGCACATTTTGACGAGAAAAATAATCGCTCTCTTGAACCTTAACACCTGCTGCTTGTGCTGCAGTATTAAGTGACTTACTGTCTTCAAAAGCCTTATCACTCGCTTGTTTTTCTAAAGAAAAATAACGACTCTCCATCAAAGATTTACGAACTAAATCTGCAATTTGAGCTTTCACATTCTCCAAACTTTGCGCTTTACGTTCTTGCACTAACACAATATGGTAATTGCCATCCACATTGATTGGTTGGCTATATTGCCCTACCTGCAATGCAGCCGCGGCATCTTCAAAGGCTTTTGGTAATTCATTCTCATTTACCCAGCCTAAATCCCCGCCATTCTCACCAGAAATTTTATCCAAAGATTTCGCTTTAGCGACATCAGCGAAATTTGCCCCTTTCTGTAATTCCTCGTAAGCCACTTTCGCATCTTGTTCATTTGCAAATTGAATATGAGCTAAATGTTGAGTCATAAATTGTGCTTTATTATCTTGATAATATTGCGCAATTTCTACATCTGTAACTTGAAGATTTCTACTGATGTTATCTGCAGAAAGATCAATATACTGAACTTTAACCTGCTCTGGCTGAACAAAAGATTTTTGATTAGCTTCATAATACGTTTTGATTTCATCATCAGAGACTGATTGTTTTGCCATTTCATCTGCAAGAGATAAAGTTGCTAAACGAGCTAAACGCTTTTGAAAGAAAACTTCTGCGCTATTTTTTACTTGAGCAGGAACAATAAATTCACTGTTAGCAACGCCATTTTGTATTTGTTCAAGAGGTAACGAAGCACGCAAAATTGAAGCGTAACCATCTGAAGTTAAATGATTTTGTTGTAATATTCGTTGATAAACAGCATTATCAAATTTACCCTTTACTTGAAAATTAGGATCGGTCACGATTGCACGTTTAATCATTTCATCACTCACGCCTAATTTTAATTCTTTAACATATTGGCGAAGTAATTCTTGATCAATCATTAGATTAACGATGTTTTGACGAAGTGCGGTAACAAATTCAGGAGAATCAGACTGAGCCACAAACGCCTCTCCCTCACGTTGTGCGCGTATTTCAAATTCTTGATTATAGCGATTTAAAAAATCTTGTTGAGAAATTACTTCGCCGTTCACTTTTGCCGCATAAGTATCATTTGAGCTAAAAAGATAGCCAGACATTCCACCAACTAAAAACGATACAGCAATCAAACCTAAGATAAATTTAGAAATCTTTGAGTTTGTTAAATTGTGCATTTTTTCAATTAACATTCTATAACCCTTGTTATAAATATAAAATTTTCCCGATTATAATCTAAACGTAAAAAATTAGCATCTTAAAAAGTGAAAACTCCATCCTCACAAAGCCAGCTAATAGCAATTCCTATCAACAAAACACCACCAAATATTGCCGCTTTTGATTTAAATTTTGCCAAAAAATGACCGCACTTTACGCTTCCTATTTTCCAATGCAAAAAGAACTAAAAATATTACCAAGTAAATCATCGGATGTGAATTGACCCGTAATTTCACTTAAATAGCTTTGAACTAAGCGTAATTCTTCCGCTAAAAGTTCTCCTGCGTGAAATTCTGTAAGTTGAACCAAACCGATTTGTAAATGCTCTGCGGCTTTATCCAACGCATCTAAATGACGGCGGCGAGCTAAAAAGCCTCCTTCCATGCCTGTTTGGAAACCCATTGCTTGTTTCAAATGTTCACGTAAAAGTTGTACACCATCATGCGTTTGAGCGGAAAGACTAATTATTTGATAACCGCCCTGTTCGCTTTCACTTGCTTGTTCGCCATTTAAATCAATTTTGTTTCGAACAATAGTAACTGGCAAGGTTGAGGGTAATTTTGCTAAAAATTCTGACCGCACTTTGCTTAAATCTGCACTTTCAGGATCGCTACTATCTAACATCAAAATAATACGATCGGCTTGTTCAATCTCTGTCCAAGCACGAGAAATCCCAATACGCTCTACTTCATCGATTGCATCTCGAAGACCTGCGGTATCAATAATATGCAATGGCATACCGTCAATATGAATATGCTCACGCAATACATCACGGGTTGTACCTGCAATATCCGTGACGATAGCCGCTTCGCGACCAGCAAGGGCATTAAGCAAGCTCGATTTGCCTGCATTCGGACGACCAGCAATCACGACTTTCATTCCCTCACGTAAAATAGAACCTTGTTTAGCTTCAGAGCGAACATCTTCCAACTGATTTATAATACCACGTAAGTTTGCTTCAATTTTTCCATCCGCCAAGAAATCAATTTCTTCATCAGGAAAATCAATGCTTGCTTCTACATAAGTACGTAAGTAAATCACAGAATCAACTAATGCATTTACTTTTTTAGAAAACTCTCCTTGTAAGGATTTTAATGCAGAGCGTACCGCTTGTTCTGATGTTGCATCAATTAAATCCGCAATCGCTTCCGCTTGAGCAAGATCCAATTTATCATTCAAAAAAGCTTGTTCAGAAAACTCGCCTGGTCTCGCCAAACGGATTCCATCAATTTGTAAAATACGTTTGAGTAATAAATCTAATACAACCTGCCCACCGTGACCTTGCAATTCCAACACATCTTCACCAGTAAATGAATTTGGTGATTTGAAATAAAGCGCAATCCCTTGATCTAAAATAGTGCCATCAGCATCTTTAAAAGGAAGATAATCTGCCATTCTTGGCTTCGGGCATTTACCTAATATAGCTTGAGCAACTTTTGTTGCTAAAGGTCCAGAGACCCTTAAAATCCCAATTCCACCACGACCTGGTGCAGTAGCTTGAGCAACGATTGTTTCTTTCATAAAAAACTCTTTAAAATCTAGCCGCACTTTTAATTTAGAGGGATAACGCTTATCCCTGTTTCTACTAAAAAACTCTATCTCTACAAAATGCAGAATATATTAAGATCAAATAATAAAGAAAGGCACATTCCGTGCCTTTCTTTTTGCCTGTTCGTGACTATTTCTTACGAGAATGCAACCCTTTTTTCTCTAATCCACGATAAATTAATTGCTGTTGAGCGATAGTGATCAAGTTAGATACTAACCAGTATAATACCAAGCCTGATGGGAACCACAAGAAAAAGAACATAAAAACTAATGGCATAAAATTCATTACTTTTTGTTGTGTTGGGTCAGTTACTGGTGTTGGCGACATTTTTTGCAACAAGAACATTGAGATACCCATTAAAATAGGGAGAATGTAATAAGGATCTTGTGCCGATAAGTCTTGAATCCAACCAAAGAATGGCGCGTGGCGTAATTCAACGGCTTCTAAGAACGTCCAGTATAATGCGATGAAAATTGGCATTTGAAGAAGAATTGGCAAACAACCACCAAGTGGATTTACTTTTTCCTCTTTATAAAGTTTCATCATTTCTTGGCTCATACGTTGGCGATCATCTCCAAAACGTTCACGCATTTCTTGCATTTTCGGTTGCAAAATACGCATTTTAGCCATTGAAGTATATTGTGCTTTCGTAAGAGGATACAAAATTGCTTTCACTACAATTGTTACACAGATAATCGCTAAACCCCAGTTAGACACAATCCCTTGAATAAAGGTTAATAACCAGAATAACGGTTTAGCAATAAACCAAGCCCAACCATAATCAACAGTTAAATCTAAATTATTTGCGACAGTTGCCATTTGATTTTGAAGTTTAGGGCCAGTCCACAATGAACTTGTAATCGTCTCTTGGCTACCAGCAGGAATAGTGACAACAGGACCACGATAACCAATTGATGCAACATTATTTTTACTATCTGTAATTGTATAAAGTTGATTATTTACATCTTGATTTGGAATCCACGCAGAAACGAAATAATGTTGTAACACCGCAACCCAACCAGCTTTAGTATCAATAGAAAGATTATTATCTTGCATATCACTAAAACTATATTTTTTATAGTTAGTTTCTGAAGAAGAATATGCACCGCCAGTATAAGTAGGCATTGCAACATTACCAGAGCTTTCAACAATAGAATGCTTCAATTGACCATAAGGCTCAACTTCAATAGCTTGACCACTTTGGTTATCAATCTTGTAATCTACGCCTAAATCATAGCTACCACGTTTTAATACGAAGATTTTTTGATAAGTTACGCCATCTTTTTCAAAAAGAAGCGGTACAGAAAGAGATTCTTGCCCCTCGGCTAATTTAAAATTATCGCCTTCAATTTGATATTGCGCACGACCAGAACGGGTATCAATACCGTTTTTACCAATTAAACCACTTTGCGCAATATAAATATGCTCTTTAGTATCTTTTAATAATTCAAACGGTGTTTTTGAATTCAATTCTGCATCATATTTTAATAATTCAGAGCTAATTACATCGCCACCCAATGTATCAATTTTCAAACGGAACACATCGTTTTCAAGAGTAATAATACGACCACGAGTTTGAGAATCTGCTATGGCTTGTGAATTAGAAGGGGAACTTGCCGGAACGTCAGAAGTGGCAGTTATTGAAGTTGTTTGTTCAGTTTGCACAGGTGGATTTTTATCCAACTGCCATTGCTGATAAACAAGGAAAGAAATAAAAATCAGTGCAAGCACTAATAGGCTACGTCTTGAGTCCATTATTTTTTCTCATCATTATTATTGGTTTTTGGTGGAACAGGATCGAATCCACCTGCGTTTAAAGGATGGCATTTTAATACACGTTTCAGCGTAAGCCAACCACCTTTTAATAATCCGTGTGTTTTTAATGCTTCAATACCATAGCAAGAACAAGTAGGCACAAACCGACAACGAGCCCCAATAAACGGACTAATCATAATTTGATAAAGACGGATGATCTTAATTAAGATTTTTGTGCCAAGCGAATGTGTCTCTGCCATAATTTTTCGAGTATTTGTGCAAATGCGCTATTGTCGAGTTTTCCAATACCATTTTTAGCTACAAAAACAAAATCATAAGCAGGCAAGCGATGCTGTGATAAACGAAAACTTTCTCGTACTAAGCGTTTAATTCGATTACGCTCGTGGGCGCGTTTTAAATGTTTTTTAGCAACGGTCAAACCTAAACGCGGATGTTCAAGATTATTTTTTCTAGCAAGGATTGTAATTTCGGGAGTACTAGCTCTGAATGGCTGTTCGAAAACATTTTTGAATTGAATGGGAGTTAATAAACGTAACTCCCTTGAAAAGTTCAGCTTAACCACTAAGAATTGTGATTATGCAGATAAACTTTTACGACCTTTAGCACGGCGACGTGCTAAAACTTGACGGCCATTTTTAGTTGCCATACGAGCACGGAAACCGTGAGTACGACTACGTTTTAATACAGAAGGTTGAAATGTACGTTTCATTTTAATTTACCTAAATACAATTAAGAGTGAATAAAATAGGACGCAATTCTAGTCATAAAATGCGCGTTCGTCAAATAAGAAACGGAAATTTTTTAAAAAATTTCAAACTAATATTAAAAATATAGTGTATGCACATTTGACAATGTTAGAGATAACTCAACAGTTAGTTTACAACCTTAAAATATTTTTCCAATTTCGAGATAAATTCTATTTTTATCATAACGATAAAAAGCATGGTTACTGGTGGATTTTTGATAATCCCACGATAATTTGGGTGTTAGCCCCATAAAATGTATATTTCGATGCCATAAAGTAATTGTGGTTGTGTATTCACGATTTTTTTGCTGTATCCCAATCAAATCTTTCTCTCTGTACGCTCGATTAGCATAACTAAAAGTAAGACGTGATGAAATACCATAAGACCAATCCTGCCCCCAACCAAGTCTCAATGTCTTTTGTTGATAAGCATTATCTAATGCTTGTGTATTTTCTCGATGAAAATCCATGCCAGCAAACCAAAATTGGGTGCTTTTAGGTAAATAAAATAATGTTGATGAAACGAAATAATAATTACCATCTAAATGTTTTCGGATTTTATAACGAGATTCTCCATACTCAAGTGCGGTAGAAATTTGCCAAGTTTTACTTAGCCAATCTACGTTTTCTAAACGAATACCCAATTTATCCGCATATTGCTTCATTGTATTCGTTCCAGAGCTACCGCCTGCATACCAACGCTTTTCTTGAAAAGGAAACAACGAGACTTCAACTGAGGCAGTTTGATAACCTAAACCACCACCTATACGCAAAGTAGCCTCATTGTATTTTTTATTATCCCAATAATATTTTCCATTTCCATTAAACATAGTTTTACTAAAAAAATGATCTGCCCATGGCCATTTTTTTTCTACTGATAAAGAATACCCTACACCCTGACCACTTTCTTTTTCCCAAGCGGTCCAATTACCAATTTTTGTGCCACTTTTTGGAGCGTTATTCAAATTATCATCATTTAAAAAATTTAATCCTACTTGCCATATCCATTGATTCCGCTGATTTAGTGTTAAAAGATACTGATCAATAACACCTAAAAATTTTTCATCATCTACCTCTGTACGTAATTTTTCAAATTGAATTTTGGCAGCTTCATTTTCATAGTTAAAAAATAGAGCTTGAGCTAATTGATAACGTAAAGGTAGTAAAGATGCGTTTCGAGCGAATAATTCACGATAATAAGCAATAGATTGAGTTAAATCACCTTGTTCACGAGCTTCAATAGCCTTTGCCCAAGTTAGTAAGAAATTATCTTGTTGAGGAAATTGTTTATATAGTGGTAATAACAGTTGAACTGCCTGAGTGTTATTTTGATATAAAGCAGGAATTAACCCACGCAAAACAAGTCTTGGATGTTGTGCTAATTGGCTTTTGGAAAGAGAAATAATATGCCTATTTGGTATTTCTTTCTTAGGCATAGAAGAAAAAGAGGAGGTTTTTAATTCCGCACTTTGAATCGTATTTGTCAATGTATCATTTTTAGGACGTGCAACTTCTGCCCAAGCTACATTCGTTAATGATAAGCCTATTAATGATAAGAGAGAAAGTTGTTTTACGCCATTTTTCATATTTTATCCATGAACTTAAAAAATTATAAGTTGACATTATTACAAAAAAAAAATGATAATGCGAACAATTATCAATTTTGTATAAGTATAATTCTATGAAATCTGTACCTCTTATCACTGGTGGACTTTCCTTTTTATTAAGCGCTTGTAGCGGGGGAGGTGGTTCTTTTGATGTAGATGACGTCTCTAATCCCTCCTCTTCTAAACCACGTTATCAAGACGATACTTCAAGTTCAAGAACAAAATCGAATTTAGACAAGCTATCTATTCCCTCTTTAGGAGGAGGAATGAAGTTAGTGGCTCAGAATTTACGTGGTAGCGAACCTAGTCTCTTAAATGAAGATGGCTATATGATATTTTCCTCACTTTCTACGAGTAAAGCTGATGTTGACAAACAAAATAAATACCAGACAAATCCAAGTGGCTCAATAGACGAGCCTAGCGCAAGTGCAACAAATCCAACCCAAAATGATCATGGACAAAAATATGTATATTCAGGGCTTTATTATATTCCATCATCGTGGCGTGATTCACAAAATAAAAAGTTTTATTCAGGTTTCTATGGATATGCGTATTACTTTGGCAAGCAAACAGCCACTACATTACCTGTAAATGGCAAAGCAACGTATAAAGGAACTTGGAGCTTCATCACTGCAACTGAAAAAGGCAAACGTTATTCTTTGTTCAGTAATTCTAGCGGTCAAGGTTATTCCAAACGTAGTGCAATTCCAGAAGATATTGATTTAGAAGTTCAAAATAGTGGGGAGAAAGAAAAAGGGCTAGTGAGTGAATTTAGTGCAGATTTTGGGACTAAAAAACTGACAGGACAACTGTTTTACACCCAAAGAAAAACTAATAATCAAGAATATAAAAAGGAAAAACTCTATGATATAGATGCCGGTATTTATAGTAATAGATTCAGAGGTAAAGTTATTCCTAAAGAATCCACATCGAATGAACATCCCTTTACCAGCGAGGGAACATTAGAAGGTGGTTTTTATGGGCCTAACGGTGAAGAACTAGGAGGAAAGTTTTTAGCTGGCGACAAAAAAGTTTTTGGGGTATTTAGTGCCAAAGAAGACCCAGAAAACCCAGAAAACAAAAAATTATCCAGAGAAACGTTAATTGATGGCAAGCTAACTACTTTCTCTAAAACAACCGATACAACAACCAATAAAACAACCAATGCAATAACCGATGCAGAAAACTTTAAGACAAAAGATATATCAAGTTTTGGTGAAGCTGATTATCTTTTAATTGATAATTACCCTGTTCCTCTTTTACCTGAAAATAGTGCTGATTTCATAAGTAGTAAGCACCATACTGTAGGAAAGAAAACCTATCAAGTAGAAGCATGTTGCAGTAATCTAAGCTATGTGAAATTTGGTATGTATTATGAAGTCCCACCTAAAGAAGAAGAAGAAGAAAAAGACAAAGAAAAAAAAGAAAAAGAAAAAGAAAAAGAAAAACAAGCGACAAATCTATCGAACACTTATTATCAATTCTTATTAGGTCTCCGTACTCCCAATGCCGAAATACCTAAAGAAGGAAGTGCACAATATCGCGGTAATTGGTTTGGTTATATTAGTGATGGCGAAACATCTTACTCCGCTACAGGAAATAAACAACAAAATAACAATGCTGTCGCCGAGTTTAATGTAAATTTTGCCGATAAAAAGCTAACAGGCGAATTAAAACGACACGATAATGGAAATACCGTATTTAACATTGAGGCAACCTTTAATAATGGTAAGAATGACTTTGAAGGCACTGCCCGTGCAAACAATGTAGCGATTGATAGCCAAAATACACAAGGCACATCTACAGTCAATTTCACGACAACAGTAAACGGGGCATTTTATGGTCCGCACGCTACAGAATTAGGCGGTTATTTCACCTATAACGGAAATCCTACAGCTACAAATTCCTCAACCGTACCTTCACCACCCAATTCAGCAAATGCTCGTGCTGCCGTTGTGTTTGGAGCTAAAAAACAAGTAGACACAACCAACAAGTAGAAAAAAACAAATAATGGAATACTAAAAATGACTAAAAAATCCTATTTTCGCCTAAGTATTATTTCTTGTCTTTTAATTTCACACTATGTAAAAGCAGAAACTCAAAGTATAAAAGATACAAAAGAAGCTATATCATCTGAAGTGGGCACTCAAAGTACAGAAGATTCAGAATTAGAAACTATCTCAGTCACTGCAGAAAAAGTAAGAGATCGTAAAGATAATGAAGTAACTGGACTTGGCAAAATTATCAAAACTAGTGAAAGTATCAGCCGAGAGCAAGTATTAAATATTCGTGATCTAACACGCTATGATCCAGGGATTTCAGTTGTAGAACAAGGTCGCGGTGCAAGTTCTGGATATTCTATTCGTGGTATGGACAGAAATAGAGTTGCTTTATTAGTAGATGGTTTACCTCAAACGCAATCTTATGTAGTGCAAAGCCCTTTAGTTGCTCGTTCAGGATATTCTGGCACTGGTGCAATTAATGAAATTGAATATGAAAATGTAAAGGCCGTCGAAATAAGCAAGGGGGGGAGTTCTTCTGAGTATGGTAATGGAGCACTAGCTGGTTCTGTAACATTTCAAAGCAAATCCGCAGCCGATATCTTAGAAGGAGACAAATCATGGGGAATTCAAACTAAAAATGCTTATTCAAGCAAAAATAAAGGCTTTACCCATTCTTTAGCTGTAGCAGGAAAACAAGGTGGATTTGAAGGGGTCGCCATTTACACTCAACGAAATTCAATTGAAACCCAAGTCCATAAAGATGCATTAAAAGGCGTGCAAAGTTATAATCGATTAATCGCCAAACCAGAGGATCAATCTGCATACTTTGTGATGCAAGATGAGTGTCCAGAGGGTTATGAAAGTTGTAAAAAGTCACCCAAACCACCTGCGACTTTATCCACCGAAAAAGAAACCGTAAGCGTTTCAGATTATACGGGGGCTAACCGTATCAAACCTAATCCAATGAAATATGAAAGCCAGTCTTGGTTTTTAAGAGGAGGTTATCATTTTTCTGAACAACACTATATTGGTGGTATTTTTGAATTCACACAACAAAAATTTGATATCCGTGATATGACATTTCCCGCTTATTTAAGATCAACAGAAGACAAGGATTTAGAAAACCCCCCTTTTTATCCAAAGCAAGATTATGGTGCATATCAACGTATTGGTGATGGCCGAGGCGTTAAATATGCAAGTGGGCTTTATTTCGATGAACACCATAGAAAACAGCGTGCAGGTATTGAATATATTTACGAAAATAAGAACAAAGCGGGCATCATTGACAAAGCAGTGTTAAGTGCTAATCAACAAAACATCATACTTGACAGTTATATGCGACATACGCATTGCAGTCTTTATCCTAATCCAAGTAAGAATTGCCGCCCAACACTTGATAAACCTTATTCATTCTATCATTCTGATAGAAATGTTTATAAAGAAAAACATAATATGTTGCAATTGAATTTAGAGAAAAAAATTCAACAAAACTGGCTTACTCATCAAATTGTCTTCAATCTTGGTTTTGATGACTTTACTTCCGCACTTCAGCATAAAGATTATTTAACTCGACGTGTTATCGCTACGGCAAAGAGTATTTCAGAGAAAACTGGTGAACCAAGAAGAAATGGTTACTCCACAACCCCTTACTTCTACCCAAAACCAAAAGCAGAGTTGGTAGGAGGAGATCTTTGTAATTATAAAGGTAGCTCCTCTAATTACAGAGACTGTAAAGTGCGGTTAATTAAAGGGAAAAATTATTATTTCGCAGCACGCAATAATATGGCATTGGGGAAATACGTTGATTTAGGTTTAGGTATTCGGTATGACGTATCTCGTACAAAAGCTAATGAATCAACTATTAGTGTTGGTAAATTTAAAAATTTCTCTTGGAATACTGGTATTGTCATAAAACCAACGGAATGGCTTGATCTTTCTTATCGCCTTTCTACTGGATTTAGAAATCCTAGTTTTGCTGAAATGTATGGTTGGCGGTATGGTGGCAATAATAGCGATGTTTATGTAGGTAAATTTAAGCCTGAAACATCTCGTAACCAAGAGTTTGGTCTCGCTCTAAAAGGGGATTTTGGTAATATTGAGATCAGTCATTTTAGTAATGCTTATCGAAATCTTATCGCCTTTGCTGAAGAACTTAAAAATGGAAGGGGCAAGGGCAATTATGGATATCATAATGCACAAAATGCAAAATTAGTTGGTATAAATATAACTGCGCAATTAGATTTTAATGGTTTATGGAAACGTATTCCCTACGGTTGGTATGCAACATTTGCTTATAACCGAGTAAAAGTTAAAGATCAAAAAATCAATGCTGGTTTAGCCTCCGTAAGCAGTTATTTATTTGATGCCATTCAGCCCAGCCGTTATATCATTGGTTTAGGCTATGATCATCCAAGTAATACTTGGGGAATTAATACAATGTTTACTCAATCAAAAGCAAAATCTCAAAATGAATTGCTAGGACAACGTGCATTGGGTAGCACTTCAAGGAATGTAAAATCAACAAGAAAACTTACTCGGGCATGGCATATCTTAGATGTATCGGGTTATTACATGGTGAATAGAAGTATTTTGTTCCGATTAGGAGTATATAATTTATTAAACTATCGCTATGTCACTTGGGAAGCGGTGCGTCAAACAGCACAAGGTGCGGTCAATCAACATCAAAATGTTGGTAACTATACTCGCTACGCAGCATCAGGACGAAACTATACCTTAACATTAGAAATGAAATTCTAAATTAAAATGCGCCAGACAGGTTAAGCACGCTATCTATATCGCACTGGCGCGTTTCTTTTCAGTTCTATAATCTTATGAAATGAAAACTCAACACTAGATTTTTTAGAAGATCTTTTCACACATTTATTGTAAAATCTCCGACAATTTTGACCGCACTTTTATAATAAAAACAACAAGGATCCTTTTGTGACTCTCTCAAATCTTTGGCAAAGTTGCCTGTTACAACTTCAAGATCAAGTTTCAGCCAGCGATCTTAGCACTTGGCTTCGTCCTTTACAGGCTGATGTAGTATCAAATAACCACATTGTTTTATATGCTTCTAATATGTTTGTGAAAGGTTGGGTGGAAACCCATTATCTCGCACAAATCCAGCAAATTTGTCAAACACTTGCACAAAATCCTGAACTGCGTATTTCTTTAAAAGAAGGGGTTAAACCTGCACCCAAGATAGTGGAAAGCACACCAAATACAACACTTAGATCAGAAAGTGCGGTAGATTTTCAAACAGAATCTAGTACGCCAATAAAATTTGAATCCCATCTCAATACTAAACATTTATTTGATAACTTTGTTGAAGGTAAGTCGAACCAACTCGCACGCGCAGTCGGTCAAAAACTTGCTCAAGCACCAGGCGAACCATCAGCCAATCCTTTCTTTTTATATGGCGGCACTGGTTTAGGGAAAACTCACTTGTTACACGCCATTGGCAACGGCATTTTAGCCGATAAACCGAATGCACGAGTGCTTTATATTCACGCCAACAACTTTATGCAACATATGGTAAAAGCAGTGCGTGATAATAAAATGGATCAGTTCAAAAAATTCTATCGTTCTCTCGATGCACTTTTAGTGGATGATATTCAATTTTTCGCTGAAAAAGAAAAAACCCAAGAAGAATTCTTCCATATTTTCAATAGCTTGTTTGAAACGGGTCGCCAAATTATCTTAACTTCGGATCGTTATCCTAAAGAAATTGAAAAAATTGAAGAACGTTTAAAATCACGTTTTGGCTGGGGCTTAACAACAGCTATTGAACCGCCCGATCTTGAAACGCGTGTAGCGATTTTATTGAAAAAGGCGGAAGAACATAATATGAACTTGCCAGAAGAAGTTGCTTTCTTCATTGCTCAACGCTTGCGTACCAACGTGCGTGAACTTGAGGGTGCGTTAAATCGTGTAAAAGCAATGCAAGACTTCAAAGGTGGCGACATTGATATTGATTTCGTGCGTGATACCTTAAAAGATATTTTGGCTCTGCAAGAACGCTTAGTTACCATTGAAAATATTCAAAAAGTGGTGGCTGAATATTATCGAATTAAGGTTTCAGATTTAAAATCAAAAAGTCGCGCACGTTCAGTCACTCGTCCTCGCCAAATTGCAATGGCCTTAGCAAAAGAATTAACAAATCGCAGTTTGCCTGAAATCGGTCGTGCCTTTGACCGTGATCATACGACCGTATTAAACGCTTGCCGAGAAGTACCAAAATTCCGTGAGCAAGACAATAGCATTCAAGAAGATTGGGCGAATTTGATCCGCACTTTGTCCGCATAAAAGGAGAACGTAATGCAATTTAGTATTTCAAGAGAAAATTTATTAAAACCGTTGCAACAAGTATGTGGCGTATTGAGTAATCGCCCAAATATTCCTGTATTAAACAACGTATTATTGCAAATTGAAGACAATCGTCTGACTATCACAGGGACAGATTTAGAAGTTGAACTCTCTAGTCAAACTCAGCTTTCATCATCTTCTGAAAATGGCACTTTTACCATTCCAGCAAAAAAATTCTTAGATATTTGCCGCACTTTATCTGATGAGTCAGAAATCACGGTGACTTTTGAACAAGATCGTGCATTAGTGCAATCTGGGCGTAGCCGTTTTACACTAGCAACCCAACCTGCCGAAGAATATCCAAACCTCACGGATTGGCAGTCTGAAGTAGATTTTGAACTACCGCAAAATACCTTACGCCGTTTAATTGAAGCCACTCAATTTTCTATGGCAAACCAAGATGCGCGCTATTTCTTAAATGGTATGAAGTTTGAAACAGAGGGCAATTTATTGCGAACTGTGGCAACAGATGGTCATAGACTTGCGGTCTGTACTATTTCACTTGAACAAGAATTACAAAATCATTCTGTGATTTTACCGCGTAAAGGCGTGTTAGAGCTGGTTCGTTTATTAGAAACAAACGATGAACCAGCACGCTTACAAATTGGCACCAACAATTTACGTGTCCATTTAAAAAACACAGTATTTACATCAAAATTAATTGATGGTCGCTTTCCTGACTATCGCCGAGTATTGCCTCGTAATGCCACAAAAATTGTCGAAGGCAGTTGGGAAATGCTGAAACAGGCTTTTGTTCGTGCGTCCATTTTATCTAATGAACGCGCACGCAGCGTGCGTTTAAGCTTAAAGGAAAACCAGCTTAAAATTACTGCCTCAAATACAGAACACGAAGAAGCAGAAGAAATTGTCGATGTCAATTACAATGGCGAAGAATTAGAAGTGGGCTTTAATGTAACCTATATTCTTGATGTGCTGAATGCACTTAAATGTAATCAAGTGCGAATGTGCTTAACTGATGCGTTCTCCAGTTGCTTAATTGAAAACTGTGAAGACAGCAGCTGCGAATACGTCATTATGCCAATGCGTTTATAATATGGCGATTTCTCGTTTACTGGTCGAAAAATTTCGTAATTTAACAGCAGTGGATCTTAATTTTGATCCCTGCTTTAACTTTCTAATCGGCAACAACGGCAGCGGAAAAACCAGCTTATTAGAAGCCATTTTTTATCTTGGTCACGGACGCTCATTTAAAAGTGCGGTCACAAATCGCATCATTTCTTACGACGAACCGCACTTTACCCTATTTGGACAAATCCAAGAAAGCCAACATCAATGGTCTGTCGGCTTACAAAAACTGCGTCAAGGCAACACCTTAGTAAAAATTAACGGCGAAGATGGCAATAAAATTTCCGATCTTGCTCATCTTTTGCCAATGCAATTAATCACCCCAGAGGGCTTAACCTTACTCAATGGTGGGCCAAGTTATCGCCGCGCGTTTTTAGATTGGGGATTATTCCATCACCAAACAAGTTTCTATTCCGCTTGGAGCAATCTCAATCGATTACTCAAACAACGAAATGCCGCCCTTGCACAAAATCAGCCTTACTCTGCCATAAAAATTTGGGACGTTGAACTTGCTAAACTTGCCCATCAAGTAAGTCAATGGCGTGCCGAATATGCAGAAGCACTGTGCCCTGAAATTGAGCAAACTTGCCGACTTTTTCTGCCTGAATTAGAAATTAATGTCAGCTTTCATCAAGGATGGGAGAAAAATACGGATTACGCTGAGGTTCTTGAGCAAAATTTTGAACGAGATCGCGCCTTAAATTACACCTTTTCTGGCCCTCAAAAAGCGGATTTTCGTTTCAAAGCACAAGGATTGCCTGTTGAAGATGTGCTTTCTCGTGGACAACTTAAACTTTTAATGTGCGCATTGAGACTGGCTCAAGGCGAACATTTAATGAAAGAAAAGCAACGCCATTGTATTTTTTTGATCGATGATTTTGCCTCGGAATTAGATCAATACAAACGCGCCTTGTTGGCAGAACGATTACAACAAAGCGGTTCACAAGTGTTTGTTACCGCCATCACTAAAAGACAACTAAAAGAAATGCAAGTGGAAAACAAAAAAATGTTTTCTGTTCATAATGGCATCATTAACGCCTTAAATTAGCCAAAAGTGCGGTGGAAAATACACCAATTTTTTAAAAAATATCAAAAATCATTATCATTACCTCGTAAATGTAATTCAAGTTTTGAGCAATTTATGCTATAAAGTTCGCCCATTATAGAAATGAAGACAACTTGCAACTATCAACGCAACACAGCCAAAATTTGAATCAACTTGTAACCGTATATCAAATTGTGTCCTATCAAATCTACTTTTTAAACTTAATTAATAAGGACAGCTTCTATGCTAAAAAATAAAAAATTCAAACTCAATTTTATTGCGCTTACTGTCGCCTACGCATTAGCCCCTTATACAGAAGCTGCGTTAGTGAGAGACGATGTGGATTATCAAATATTTCGTGATTTTGCAGAAAATAAAGGGAGATTTTCTGTTGGCGCAACAAATGTGGAAGTGAGAGATAAAAATAACCAATCTTTAGGCAATGTTTTACCTAATGGTATTCCGATGATTGATTTTAGTGTTGTGGATGTGAATAAACGTATTGGTACATTAGTGGATCCGCAATATATTGTAAGCGTAAAACACGCACATCAATATATGAATGACTTTTATTTTGGGCATTATAACGGACACCGTGATGTTTCTGATGATGAAAATAAATATAGTGTAGTGACACAAAATAATGTTAATCCAAGTGAAAAGTGGGATGTTAATAAGCGATTAGATGACTATAATATGCCTCGTTTAAATAAATTTGTGACCGAGGTTGCACCCACTACGCCTACATTAGCTGGGGGCGATTTAGAAACCTATAAAGATAAAGAAAAATATCTGTCCTTTGTGCGAGTAGGTGCTGGTCGCCAATTAGTATATGAAAAAGGAAGCCGCCATGTAGAAGGTAATGAGCATGGAGAGGATTTAAAAGATCTTTCAGCTGCATATAATTATGCTATCGGTGGTACACCTTACAAAGAAATTAATATTGATCCTTCCCAAAGTAAAAAAGGACTTATCGGTTTTGGAGATAGCCGTGAAGATCACGTTATTAATTCCAAAACATTGCTCTCTCAAGACCCTCTTACCAACTACGGCGTATTAGGCGATAGTGGTTCCCCTTTATTTGCTTTTGATAAACAACAAAACAAATGGGTTTTTATCGGGCCTTATACTTATTGGGCAGGCTATGGTAAAAAATCTTGGCAAGAATGGAATATTTATAAAAAAGATTTTGCTGATGACATAAAAAAACGAGATAACGCTGAAGCAGTGCCTTTCTCTACTTCAGAATATCGTTGGACAACAACAGGTAACTCAAGCCAAATCACAAACGATCAAAAAACAATTTCAGTAAAACTCCTAGAACCTAACACAACACTTGTTAATTATCAGAAAAAAGAAAACGAGAATACTGGGCAAAATGTAATTTTTGAAGGAAATGGTAATTATAAAAACACACTTGTTTTAGAAAATAATATCAATCAAGGTGCTGGCGGTTTATTCTTTAAAGGAAACTATGAAGTTAAAGGAAAAACGGACGATATTACTTGGGTAGGCGGCGGAATTTCTGTTGAAGAGGGAAAAACTGTAACGTGGAAAATACATAATCCTGAAAAAGATCATTTAGCCAAGATAGGGAAAGGAACATTAATTGTTGAGGGCAAAGGGAATAATAAAGGTTCGCTAAAAGTGGGCGATGGCACAGTAGTTTTAAAACAACAAATAACTAAAGGAGAACACGCTTTTGCTTCTGTAGGGATTGTAAGTGGTCGCTCAACTGTTGTACTTAATGATGATAAACAAGTAGATCCTAATTCAATTTACTTTGGTTTTAGAGGCGGTCGATTAGATGCCAATGGCAATAATCTCACTTTTGAACATATCCGTAATATTGATGATGGTGCAAGAGTGGTTAATCATAATATGACTAATGCCTCAAATATAACGATTACTGGGGAAAGTCTAATTACAGATCCAAAGAAAATTAATCCATATTATATAAAAGCACGAGAGGAAGATAATCCTTATGCCTTTCGACGGATTAAAGATGGGGGACAGCTCTATTTAAATGAGGAAAACTACACTTATTATGCGTTAAGAAAAGGTGCTAAGGCTAATTTACAATTTCCTTACAATAATGAAAGTAATGAAACTTGGTTATATATGGGGAAAGACAAAAATGAAGCCCAAAAGAAAACAATGGAATACATCAATAATAGCCGTATGAATGGCTTTAACGGTTATTTTGGTGAGGAAGAAGGTAAAAATAACGGTAATCTAAATGTGACTTTTAAAGGCAAAAGTGAGCAAAATCGCTTTTTATTAACAGGCGGAACAAACCTTAATGGCGATTTAAATGTTCAACAAGGCACCTTATTCCTTTCTGGCAGACCTACACCGCACGCAAGAGATATTGCGGGTATTTCTTCAACGAAGAAAGATCCTCACTTTGCTGAAAATAATGAAGTAGTGGTAGAAGACGACTGGATTAACCGCAATTTTAAAGCAACCACAATGAACGTGACTGGCAATGCCTCACTTTATTCGGGACGCAATGTTGCAAATATTACTTCAAATATCACAGCTTCTAATAATGCACAAGTGCATATTGGCTATAAAACAGGCGATACCGTTTGTGTACGTTCTGACTATACAGGCTATGTGACTTGCCATAATAGCAATTTATCGGAAAAAGCCCTTAATAGCTTTAACGCTACCAATGTATCTGGCAATGTAAATTTATCAGGTAATGCAAACTTTGTCTTAGGCAAGGCTAACTTATTCGGCACAATTAGCAGCACGGGAAATAGCCAAGTGCGTTTAACCGAAAATAGCCATTGGCATTTAACAGGCGATAGCAATGTTAATCAGTTAAATTTAACCAATGGGCATATTCATTTAAATGCACAAAACGATGCTAATAAAGTAACTACATATAACACGCTGACTGTGAATAGCTTATCAGGTAATGGTTCTTTCTATTATTTAACTGATCTTTCTAAAAAGCAGGGCGACAAAGTTGTTGTAACCAAATCCGCCACAGGTAACTTTACATTGCAAGTAGCAAATAAAACAGGCGAGCCAAATCATAATGAACTCACGCTTTTTGATGCTTCAAAAGCAACTGAAAGAAGTGGCTTAAATGTTTCACTGGCAAATGGCAGTGTTGATATTGGTGCTTGGAAATATACGTTGAAAAACACTAATGGACGTTACGATTTGTATAACCCAGAGGTAGAAAAAAGAAACCAAACTGTCGATACAACAAATATCACAGCACCTAATGATATGCAAGCTGATGCACCTAGCGTATCAAGTAACAATGAAGAAACCGCTCGTGTTGAAGCACCAGTTCTACCACCTGCGCCTGCTACACTATCAGAGACAACTAAAACAGTGGCTGAAAATAGTCTGCAAGAAAGTAAAACAGTAGAGAAAAACGAGCAAGACGCAACCGAGACAACAGCTCAAAATGGAGAAGTTGCAAAAGAAGCTAAATCAAATGTAAAAGCTAAAACTCAAACAAATGAAGTAGCTCAAAGTGGAAGTGAAACCAAGGAAACTCAAACGACTGAAATAAAAGAAACAGCTAAAGTAGAAGAAGATGAAATTCAAGAAGCACCTCAAATGACTTCTGAAACGTCTCCGAAACAAGCAAAGCCTGCTCCTAAAGAAGTTTCAACTGATACGAAAGTAGAAGAAACTCAAGTTCAAGCTCAACTGCAAACACAACCGACAACAGTTACTGCGGAAGATACAACTACACCGAACGGTAAACCAGCGGAAGAAACTCAACCAAGTGAAAAAACTAACGCTGAACCTGTAACATCTGTATCACAAAATCAAGCAGAAAATAAAGTTTCTCAACCAACAGAAACAGAGAAAACGGCTAAAGTAGAAACAGAGAAAACTCAAGAAGCCCCTAAAGTTGCTTCTCAAGCGTCTCCGAAACAGGAACAGTCTGAAACTGTTCAACCGCAAACAGCGCTTGAAAGTGAAAATGTTCCGACTGTTAATAATGCAGAAGAAGTTCAAGCTCAACTGCAAACACAAACAAGTGCAACAGTAAGCACTAAACAACCTGCACCAGAGAATTCAATAAATACTGGATCTGCAACCGCAATGACAGAAACTGCTGAAAAATCCGATAAACCACAAACGGAAACTGTGGCTACGACCGAAGATGCTAGTCAGCATAAAGCGAATACTGTTGCGGATAATTCTGTAGCAAATAATTCAACATCTGTTAAACCAACAGAGAATTCAAGCACAAAAGCTGAACAACCTGTGACAGAAAACACAACAGTAAACACTGGAAACTCTGTAGTGGAAAATCCAGAGAATACAACTCAACCTGCGGTTAATTCAGAAAGCAGTAAGCCAAATAGTAGACATAGAAGAAGTATTAGCCAGCCTCAAGAGACTTCTGCTGAAGAAACAACGGTAACTTCTACTAACGAAACAACAGTAGCTGATAATTCAAAAAGCAGTAAGCCAAATCGTAGAAGTAGAAGTAGAAGAAGTGTTAGCCAGCCTCAAGAGACTTCTGCTGAAGAAACAACAGCAACTTCTACTAACGAAACAACAGTAGCTGATAATAGTAGACGTAGAAGTAGAAGAAGTGTTAGCCAGCCTCAAGAGACTTCTGCTGAAGAAACAACGGTAACTTCTACTGAAAAAACAACAGTAGCTGATAATTCAAAAAGCAGTAAGCCAAATCGTAGAAGTAGAAGAAGTGTTCGCTCGGAACCAACTGTTGCAAATGGCAGCGATCGTTCTGCAGTAGCATTGAGCAATCTCACAAGTACAAACACAAATGCGGTAATTTCTGATGCAAGGGCAAAAGCACAATTTGTTGCATTAAATGTGGGGAAAGCAGTTTCTCAACATATTAGCCAGTTAGAAATGAATAACGAGGGGCAATATAACGTTTGGGTATCTAATACTTCAATGAACGAAAATTATTCCTCAAGTCAATATCGTCGTTTTAGTTCTAAAAGTACGCAAACTCAACTTGGTTGGGATCAAACAATCTCAAACAATGTTCAGTTAGGTGGAGTGTTTACTTATGTTCGCAATAGTAACAATTTTGATAAGGCAACAAGTAAAAATACTCTAGCACAAGTTAATTTCTATTCTAAATATTATGCGGATAATCATTGGTATTTAGCGGTGGATTTAGGCTACGGCAAGTTCCAAAGCAACTTAAAAACTAATCATAATGCGAAATTTGCTCACCATACTGCACAATTTGGTTTAACCGCAGGCAAAGCATTTAATCTTGGCAATTTTGGTATTACGCCAATAGTAGGCGTGCGTTATAGCTATTTATCAAACGCTAATTTTGCATTAGCTCAAGATCGCATTAAAGTAAATCCAATATCTGTCAAAACAGCCTTTGCTCAAGTTGATTTAAGTTATACTTATCACTTAGGCGAGTTTGCCATTACGCCAATTTTGTCTGCTCGATATGATGCAAATCAAGGCAATGGCAAAATTAATGTAAATGGATATGATTTTGCTTACAATGTGGAAAACCAACAGCAATATAACGCAGGACTTAAATTGAAATATCATAATGTGAAATTAAGTCTAATCGGTGGATTAACAAAAGCGAAACAAGCGGAAAAACAAAAAACTGCAGAATTAAAACTAAGTTTTAGTTTTTAATAAGCCTGTTTGAATTAACGTTATAAACAACAAAGCCCTGTGTATTACAGGGCTTTATTTTTGAATGAAATTCAGTGATTAAGTGCGGTGAAAAATCAGCGCATTTTTTATTTTTAACGTAAAAACGCTGGAATATTTTTCTCGTATGCTGAGATTTTGTCTTCGTGCTGAAGAGTTAAGCCGATATTATCTAAACCGTTTAGCAAACAATGGCGACGGAATTCATCAAGCTCAAAAGTATAAACTTTATCCCCTACAGTGACCGTCATCGCTTCTAAATCTACGTGGATTTGCTTGCTTTCATTTGCCCATACCCATTGGAAGATTTCTTCTACTTCTTCTTCGCTTAAACGAATCGGTAACATATGATTATTTAAGCTGTTGTTGTAGAAAATATCCGCAAAACTTGGGGCGATCATTACTTTGAAACCGTAATCGGCTAATGCCCAAGGGGCGTGTTCACGAGAAGAACCACAGCCAAGGTTTTTACGCGCCAACAAAATTGTTGCACCTTGATATTGCGGATAATTTAAGACAAATTCTGGATTTGGCTTGGTGCCGTCCACATCAAGATAACGCCATTCGTGGAATAAGTGTTTGCCGAAACCTACGCGGGTAATGGCTTGTAAAAATTGTTTTGGAATAATTGCATCGGTATCTACATTTGCCGCATCCAATGGTACGACTAAGCCTGAAAGTTGTTTAAATCCTGCCATTTTCTGCTCCTTAGTTTAATGTTACGTCACGAATATCAACAAATTTACCGAACATTCCTGCCGCTGCCGCCATTGCAGGACTTACTAAATGGGTGCGTCCATTACGACCTTGACGACCTTCAAAGTTACGGTTTGAAGTGGAGGCACAACGTTCCCATTCGCCTAAACGGTCATCGTTCATCCCTAAACACATTGAACAACCTGGATTACGCCATTCTGCACCTGCGGCAATAAAGATTTTATCCAAGCCCTCTTTTTCCGCTTGTTCTTTCACTAAGCCAGAACCTGGTACTACTAAAATACGTTTTACGTTATCCGCTTTTTTGCGCCCCTTCATCACTGCCGCTGCTGCGCGTAAATCTTCAATGCGTGAGTTGGTGCAAGATCCAATAAACACTTGATCAACTTTAATATCTTTTAAATTAGTGCCAGCTTCTAAGCCAATATAATGTAAGGCTTTTTCCGCTGAAGCACGTTGTACAGGATCTGCCATTTCTTGCGGATTTGGTATGGTTTCATTCACAGAAATTACCTGCCCAGGGTTTGTCCCCCAAGTGACTTGTGGTGCGATGTCTTTTGCTTCTAGCGTTACCACTGTGTCAAATTGTGCATCATCGTCAGATTTTAAGGTTTTCCAATAAGCAACGGCATCCTCCCAATCTTTGCCTTTCGGTGCGTGTGGACGATCTTTCAAATATGCAAATGTGGTTTCATCTGGCGCAATCAAGCCTGCTTTTGCACCCATTTCAATTGCCATATTACAGACGGTCATACGCCCCTCCATAGAAAGGTCTTGGATCGCTTCGCCACAAAATTCCACAACGTGTCCTGTACCTCCTGCCATCGTAGTTTTGCCGATAATGGCAAGAATAATATCTTTTGCCGTAATACCTGATGCGACTTTACCACGCACTTCAATTTTCATACTTTTTGCGCGAGCCTGTTTTAAAGTTTGAGTGGCTAATACGTGCTCTACTTCAGAAGTACCAATACCAAAAGCCAAGGCACCAAATGCGCCGTGGGTAGCTGTATGGGAATCGCCACAAACAATTGTCATACCCGGTAAGGTTAAACCTTGTTCAGGCCCCATAACGTGTACAATACCTTGCTCTTTGGTTGTTATATCAAATAATTTAATACCTGTTGCTTTGGTATTTTTATCCAATTCTAACACTTGAATTTTCGCTTGACCTTCAAGTTTATTGACATCTCGTACTTGGGTGGAAATGCTGTGATCCATTGTGCCGAAAGTTTTGTTTACTTGGCGAACTCGGCGATTTGCGACGCGTAACCCATCAAAGGCCTGTGGGCTGGTTACTTCGTGAATCAAATGACGGTTAATATACAAAATTGGCGTTTCGCCCTCTGCTTCATACACAATGTGTGAATCAAATAATTTTTCGTAAAGTGTTTTTGCCATAATATTTTTCTCTATTCGTTAAGGGAAGTGCGGTTAAAATTCGATGTGTTTTTCAACCGCACTTTAAATACTTTGTCCCCTGTTTATTGGGGATATTTCTAAATAACTAAGGGGGGAGATTGCCCCCTTCCGCCCTTCGGGCACCTTCCCCCGTAAACGGAGGAAGGCAAATATTAAATTGCTTGTGTAATCAATGTACCCATTTCTGCCGTTGAAACTGGTGTAGAAGCATCGGCTAAATCGGCGGTGCGATGACCACTTGCCAAGACTTTTTGAACCGCACTTTCAATGGCATCTGCTGCTTCGTTTAAGTTGAAGCTATAACGCAACATCATTGCCACAGAAAGAATTTGTGCGATTGGGTTGGCAATGCCTTTGCCTGCAATATCAGGGGCAGAACCGCCAGCAGGCTCGTATAAACCAAAACCCTCTTCATTTAAGCTGGCAGATGGCAACATTCCCATAGAACCTGTGATCATCGCTGCTTCGTCAGAAATAATATCGCCGAAAATATTAGAGCAAAGTAAAACATCAAAAGATTCTGGTGCTTTGATTAATTGCATTGTGGCGTTATCGATATAGATATGCTCTAAAGTCACTTCAGGATAGTCTTTTGCCATTTCTGTCACAGTTTCACGCCATAAAATAGAAGACTGCAATACGTTCGCTTTATCTACAGAAGTGACTTTTTTATTGCGTTTCATTGCTGCATCAAAAGCCGCACGTGCAATGCGTTCAATTTCATATTTGTAATACACTTCCGTATCAAATGCTTTGGTTTGTGCGCCTTCGCCTTCACGACCTTTAGGCTGACCGAAATAAATCCCGCCCGTTAATTCACGCACCACCACCATATCAAAGCCTTTTGCGGCAATATCTGCACGTAATGGACAGAATTTTTCCAAGCCTTTATAAAGGGTTGCAGGACGAAGATTACAGAATAATTTGAAATGTTTACGCAATGGCAATAATGCACCGCGTTCTGGCTGTTGATCTGGTGGTAAATTTGTCCATTTAGGGCCACCTACAGAACCAAATAAAATGGCATCCGCTTGATCACAGCCTTTTAAGGTTTCTGCTGGTAACGGATAACCACAATGATCAATGGCCGCACCGCCCACATAAAACTCGTTAAAGTTAAGTTTAAAACCAAATTTTTCTTGAACTCTGTTTAATACCTTAATGGCTTCCGCCATGACTTCGGGGCCAATACCATCGCCTGCTAATACTGCTATATTGTATGATTGCATATTATTTTTCCTATTTTTTACTTCAAAAGTGCGGTTAGTTTTTTTGTATTTTTCCCCTCTTTGCTAAAGAGGGGGATTGGATTAATGATGTTTATGATTCTTAATATCTGCCACTTTATGCGCTCGATAAATGGCATTGATGGCGTGGACTAAAGCAAGTGCGGAAGATTCAACAATGTCTGTCGCTAAACCGACACCGTGGAATTTACGCCCTTTGTGTTCCACCACAATATCCACTTGCCCTAATGCTTCTGCACCCTCGCCTTTAGCAGTTAAGTTATAGTGAGACATTTTGATTTCTAAACCCGTTAAATTTAAGATGGCGTTATAAACCGCATCCACTGGGCCATTGCCACCAATTGACGAAGTGCTTAATTTTTCGCCATCTAATTTCAATTGAACAAAGGCTGTGGCTGGATATTCTTTGGTTGAATGCGCAGAAAGTTTATCTAATACCAAACGATCTTCATCCCCTTGTTGCATATCGATAAACGCCAAGGCCTCCAAATCATAATCGAACACTTGACCTTTTTTATCCGCCAATTTTAAGAACGCCTCATACAATTTATCCAAATCATAATCTTGTTCGGTGTAACCCATATCTGCCATATGACCTTTTACCGCTGCTCGACCAGAACGTGCGGTTAAATTCAATTTTTCTTTTTTCAAACCGATGGTTTCTGGAGACATAATTTCGTAAGTATTTTTGTTTTTCAACATACCATCTTGATGAATACCAGAAGAATGGGCAAAAGCATTTGAACCTACAATGGCTTTATTCGGTTGAATTGGCATATTACAAAGTTGGCTAACCATTTGGCTGACACGATGAATTTCTTGGGTATTAATACGGGTATCCACGCCCATAAAATCTTGACGAACTTTCATTGCCATAACCACTTCTTCAAGGGAAGTATTGCCTGCACGTTCACCAATTCCATTAATGGTACATTCAATTTGGCGCGCACCATTTTGTACTGCCGTTAAAGAATTAGCGGTTGCCATACCTAAGTCATTGTGGCAATGCACGGAAATCACAGCTTTGTCGATATTCGGCACGCAATTACGCACTTGAGCAATGATATTGCCGTATTCATTTGGTAAGCAAAAACCGACTGTATCGGGAATATTTACTGTGGTCGCACCCGCATTAATTGCCGCCTCTACAATACGACAGATATTATCAATACCTGTACGGCCTGCATCTTCGCAAGAGAACTCAACATCATCCGTATAATTACGTGCGCGTTTCACTGCTGCAACTGCCATTCCTACCACATCATCAAAAGAACGTTTTAATTTCGCTTCAACGTGCAATGCGGAACTTGCAATAAACGTATGAATACGGAATGCTTCTGCTACTTTCAATGCTTCATATGCGGCATCAATGTCTTTATCTACGGCTCGAGATAACGCGGCAACACGAGCGTTTTTAATATGGCGCGCAATGGTTTGAACAGATTCAAAATCCCCTTGAGAAGAAACTGGGAACCCCACTTCCATTACATCCACACCTAAGCGTTCAAGTGCTAAAGCGATCTGTAATTTTTCTTTTACCGTCAAACTTGCTTTTAATGCCTGTTCCCCATCACGCAAGGTGGTATCAAAAATAATAACGCGATCTGTCATAACAATGTCCTTACTAAATGTCCTTACTAAATGCCCTTACTAAAAGTTCCTCTAAAATCACGCCAAAAGTGCGGTGCGTTTTTCCTGTATTTTTAAGATAAAAAACCCGCAACTTATAAAGTGCGGGTTTAAAATTGGGTATTTACATCTGACTGTTTTTTTATCCACAACTTAGCCGCACACAAAATGTGAGAGCAGTAGGTTGAGAGATAAAGAAACAATACGAAACATAAATAAAAATCCTTCTGTGTAAAACGTTTTCCATATTACGAATAAAAAACTGGCTGTCAAACTATTTTTTGGCATTTTATATTAAAAATAAACCTACCTACACTTAATCAAATATACATTTAACTAACAAACTTAATAAAATTAGCATATTTAACCAATGCAATCCTAATCAACAAATTTTTCTTATTGGATTTTTTACATTTTCAAAATAAGAAAAATTTTGCAATTTTTTATTCATTAAAAAGAATTTTTGCGATCTGCATCGCAAAATGCTTTTAAATTAATCGTTTCTCTCCTTCGTTTTTTCCATACTAGATTTTCAAATAAAAAGGAAAAAATATGAATGACATTACCTACACATTACTCCGTTTAATGCAAGTGCCTAAACTTGGCGGCGTTGGCATTGATAAAATTTTGTCCAATATTACCTTAAATGAATTACTTAATTATGATGATGTTGCTTTCCGACAAATGGGGTGGGGAGCCATTCAAATTCGCCGTTGGTTCAAGCCTGAAGCAAAATTTATTGAGCCTGCACTTGTGTGGTCACAAAAAGAGGGAAATCATTTAGTGAATTATTTTTCCCCTTTTTATCCCTTTTTGTTGAAACAGACCGCAAGTTTTCCGCCACTATTATTTGTAAAAGGAAATTTAACCGCACTTTCACAACGCCAAATGGCAATGGTTGGAAGCCGTTATTGCACGACTTACGGAGAATATTGGGCAAAACATTTTGCGACAGAACTTTCATTAGCTGGCTTTACGATTACTAGTGGACTTGCATTAGGAATTGATGGACATTGCCATCAAGCTGTCGTCAATATTCAAGGACAAACTATTGCGGTTTTAGGCAGTGGATTAGAACAAATCTATCCCTCTAAACATCAAAGATTATCGGCACAAATCATCGAAAATAATGGCGCATTAGTCTCTGAGTTCTTACCAAACCAAGCCCCCATTGCCGCTAATTTCCCACGTCGTAATCGGATTATTAGCGGGCTTTCAGTCGGCACGCTTGTTGTTGAAGCCACAGAAAAAAGCGGCTCGCTTATTACTGCGCGATATGCGTTGGAACAAAACCGAGAGGTTTTTGCTGTGCCGGGAAACATTCAAAATGAATCAAGTCAAGGTTGTCATCGCTTAATTAAACAAGGTGCAATGTTAGTGGAAAATGCAAAGGATATTTTGGAAACCCTCTACCAACATTCTATCCATAGCCAAACTGAAATTGATTTTGACCAGATCGCCGTGCCTAATTACACTCCACCACCTGATCCTCGTCGATTAGTAGAAGCACCAAGCCACCCGAAACTTTATTCGCGTATTGGTTACACGCCTGTGAGCATTGATGATTTAGCGGAAGAATTTAATTTAAGCGTCGATGTTTTGCTTGTTCAGTTGCTCGATCTTGAGTTGCAAGATCTTATCATAAGTGAAAATGGCTTATATAAACGCGTTTAACATAAATTTTTATGCTAAGATACGCCCATTCTTTTTTTCATAAAAGGACGATTATGTTAGCGATTATCTCCCCTGCCAAAACCCTTGACTTTGAAAGTGCGGTAAAAAATTTTCCTGTTTCTCAACCGCACTTTACCGATTACAGCGAACAACTTATTAAGGTTTGTCGTAAACTTTCTCCACAAGATCTTTCATCATTAATGTCTATCAGCGATAAATTAGCAGGGCTTAATGTTGCACGTTTTGCTGAATGGACAAAAATTCACAATGAAGACAATTCCCGCCCTGCACTCTTTGCATTTAAAGGCGATGTTTATACGGGTTTAGATGCTGATTCCCTTTCGGAAGATGATGTCATTTTTGCACAATCCCATTTACGTATGCTGTCTGGGCTTTATGGGCTTTTAAAACCACTTGATTTAATGCAACCTTACCGATTAGAAATGGGGACAAAATTAGCCAATCCGAAAGGAAAAGATCTGTATGCCTTTTGGGGAAATGTGATTACCCAAGCAGTTCAACAAGCTATTGATGCACAAGGCGATAATGTATTAGTCAATTTAGCCTCTGATGAATATTATAAATCTGTTAAAGAAAACCAACTTAACGCCAAAATTATCAAGCCAGTTTTCTTAGACAATAAAAATGGAAAATACAAAGTAATTAGCTTTTATGCTAAAAAAGCGCGAGGATTAATGTGCCGTTATCTTATTCAAAATCGTTTAACCGACATTGAACAGTTAAAAGAATTTGATTTAGGTGGTTATTGGTTTGATTCAGCATCCTCCACTGAAACTGAATTTGTCTTTAAGCGAGATATTAATGAATAAAATTTTTGTTATTTTGACCGCACTTATACTTTCAGGCTGTGCAACTAAGCTGACCCAATTAAATGTGCCTACGCAGTTAGAACATAATGGCAAACATTATGTACTTACTGGCAGCCAAGATTTAGGAACCATTGCACGCTATGCGTATATATCTAAGCCAGATACGCTAGAAAATTGGCAATCTGAAATTGAAATTCTCTTTGATCGTAATCAACCAGCGCGTTCAATTAAAGAACGCATTGCATTGAGAGAACGCATTTATCGCAATACAGGCGTGAAAGATTTTCATTTTGATACTATTCCAGAAAATTCGACCAATCCAAATGAATTAAATGGATATGTTATCTATTCGCCAACGAAAGAAAATCCATCTTGGCAAGTCAATGTGATGAAAGGACGACAATTGTCCCAATGTGGCTTTGTGCAATTTCAATATTCGCAGAAAATACAGCAACCAACGCGTTCTAAACATTTATCTGTCAATAAAGTACAACGACATTTGCAAAAATACATTGTGGATATAGAAAGAAAGCATTTACAAAATTTGAAATGGCAACTGTTTTGTGAAAAATAATGTAGATCAAAATCTCGTCAAATTTTGCTAGAGCAGATTCTTTGAATGATGTAATCTTATGCCCATTTTCAATTATGCTTAAAAGTAGGTAAATTATGATTAAAAAAATTGCAGTTTTAACAAGTGGTGGCGATGCGCCTGGTATGAATGCCGCAATTCGTGGCGTAGTACGTTCTGCACTTGCAGAAGGCTTAGAAGTATTTGGTATCTATGACGGTTATCAAGGTTTATACAATAATAAAATCAAACAATTAAATCGCTATAGCGTATCTGATGTAATTAATCGTGGCGGTACTTTTTTAGGTTCTGCACGCTTTCCTGAATTTAAAGATCCAAATGTTCGTGCAAAATGTGCAGAAATTTTACGTTCTCACGGCATTGATGCACTTGTGGTTATCGGTGGTGACGGTTCTTATATGGGGGCAAAATTATTAACCGAAGAACACTGTTTCCCTTGTGTTGGCTTACCCGGTACTATTGATAATGATGTGGCAGGTACTGACTATACCATCGGTTATCAAACCGCATTACAAACTGCAGTGGATGCAATCGACCGTTTACGTGATACATCAAGCTCACACCAACGTATTTCTATCGTTGAAATTATGGGTCGCCATTGTAGTGACTTAACCATTTCTGCGGGCATTGCTGGCGGTTGTGAATATATCGTCGCATCAGAAATTGAATTTAATCGCGAAGAATTAATTCAACAAATTGAACGTAGCATTATTCGCGGTAAACGCCACGCTATTATTGCTATCACTGAACTTTTAACTGATGTTCATTCTCTGGCAAAAGAAATTGAAGCTCGCGTAGGTCACGAAACTCGCGCAACCGTTTTAGGGCATATTCAACGTGGTGGTTCTCCTTGTGCTTTTGACCGTATTCTTGCCTCACGTATGGGCGCATACGCAGTAGATTTATTGCTACAAGGTAAAGGCGGCTATTGCGTAGGTATCCAAAATGAACAACTCGTTCATCACGATATTATTGATGCCATTAATAATATGCAGCGTGTATTTAAGGCTGATTGGCTTAAAGTGGCAAAACGTTTGGAATAATCCTTTATTCACTATATAAATCACTAACACTTAATTCATCTTTTTATCTTACTTAAACAGGCGCGTAATGTGCCTGTTTTTTCTCGCCAAAGTGCGGTCAGTTTTTCTCTTATTTTCTACAAATCATTTATTTTTAAAGATTGAAAATAAATGCGACTGCCAGTTCTAGCTAGATGATCTTTTTGCTATCAAAATAGAGATCCGATAAAATGCCTCAAGCAAAATAAGGGATAAAATTATGACAAAGAAAAAAGTAAAACCCAATTCAAATACTATCGCACTGAATAAACGTGCAAGACACGATTATTTTATTGAAGATGAAATTGAAGCAGGTCTTGAATTACAAGGCTGGGAAGTCAAATCTATGCGCGCAGGCAAGGCAAATATTAGTGATAGTTATGTTATTTTTAAAAATGGCGAAGCCTTTTTATTCGGGGCAAGCATTCAGCCATTAAATGTCGCATCAACGCATATTGTTTGTGATCCAACTCGCACTCGTAAGTTATTGTTAAATAAACGCGAATTAGCATCCCTATTTGGCAAAGCAAACCGAGACGGTTTTACCATAGTTGCACTTTCTCTTTACTGGAAAAGTGCGTGGGCAAAAGTCAAAATTGGTTTAGCCAAAGGTAAAAAACAACAGGATAAACGTGATGATATTAAAGAACGTGAATGGAAAGTAACAAAAGATCGCATTATGAAAAATGCACATCGAAGATCTTAAATTGTAATAATAAATTAGCCCCAAATTACTTGGGGCTAATTTTTAAAATAGAATGAAAAACATTCAATCTTTTTGTTAATAAAAGAATATCGTCTTATCCCATACCGTATTTTTTTAATTTTTTACGTAATGTACCACGGTTGATACCAAGCATATTTGCTGCACGGGTTTGATTACCACGAGTATATTGCATAATCATATCTAACATAGGGTGTTCAACTTCCGCTAATACTAGCTCGTAAAGATCATTCACATCTTGACCATCTAATTGTGCTAAATAATTACGCAACGCTTGTTTGACTGAATCGCGTAATGGTTTGCTGGTCACTTGTGATTGCGCATTTAATACTGATACCGTTAAGGCATCGGCAGAATTACGTTGTTGTTCTAACATTTTTCTTTATCCAAAATTAAATTGAAAAAATCTTCCAATACAATCAGCTGCTCTTTAGGATCACTAATTGCATTAAAAGTCTGTTTAAAAACGGAATCAGGTTGAATTCCCTGTAAATACCAAGCTACGTGTTTACGCGCAATGCGATAGCCTTTTTGTTCGCCATAGAATTGATGTAATTCTTGAATATGACGCAAAATCTGACCGCACTTTTCCTTTAAACTTGGCATTTGACTTATCGAGTTATGCTCAATTAGGTTTTCTACCGCTTGAAATAACCAAGGGTTACCTAAGGCAGCACGACCGATCATAATGGCATCCGCTCCAGTATAATCAAGAACGAATTTTGCTTTCCGAGCAGAATCAATATCGCCATTAGCTATAACTGGTATAGCAATCGCTTGTTTAACGGCTTTAATGTTATCGTACTCCGCTTCCCCTTCAAAAAGACAAGCTCTTGTACGACCATGCACCGTTAATGCTTGTATGCCACATTGTTCTGCAATTTTGCCGATTTGAACGCAGTTTCGATTAGATTTATCCCAGCCTGTACGAATTTTTAAGGTCACTGGCACATTGACGGCGGACACGACTTCTCGCAAGATTTTTTCCACCAAATCTGGAAATTGCAACAACGCAGAGCCTGCGAGTTTGCGATTTACTTTTTTGGCAGGGCATCCCATATTAATGTCAATGATTTGAGCGCCATATTCCACGTTAATAGCAGCGGCTTGCGCCATCTCGAGTGGATCACTACCTGCAATTTGCACCGCATTGAGACCTAAATCTTCGCTATGTGCCAAACGCAATTTGGATTTTTCGGTATGCCAAACTTGCGGATTTGTGGACATCATTTCTGAAAATGTAAGCCCCGCACCATAATATGCACAAAGACGGCGGAAAGGCTGGTCGGTAATACCTGCCATTGGTGCAAGTAAAACACGATTTTTTAATTGGTATGAACCGATTCGCATTTTACGTTCCTTTCCTAGCAAGCCTAAATCTAATTTATATCGAACTGCTCGACAACCGACAAGGCTGGCTATAATACGCATTTTGCCTTGCTTTGCAAAGTGAAATTTGTTTAAAAAATACACTTTTTTTGATTGACAAAAAGAAATTAAAGCGTTTTTAGCTTACCCGTAATTCGGCACCATTCTTCTCTCGCCGCGACGGGCTCTAACGCAAATGTTTGCGTATAGGCATCGCATACCGATTGAGCTTGAGTTTCTAAAATGCCCGATAAACCAAGATCGCCATTCGGCTTAACAAGTTGGCTAATGATTGGGTAAAGTTCTTTGAGAGGGCCAGCAAGAATATTCGCCACCACGACATCTGCTTTTAAATCAGAGGGTTTTTCATCAGATAAGAACAGCTGTAGGCGATCTGCCACGCCATTTTGCTCAGCATTATTGCGACTAGCCAGAATGGCTTGTGGATCGATATCAATTCCCACCGCACTTTTCGCACCAAGTTTTAATGCTGCAATGGCTAAAATACCAGATCCACAACCAAAATCGATGACGCTTTTATCTTTTAAATCAAGGCCATCTAGCCATTCTAAACATAGTGCGGTTGTAGGATGAGTGCCTGTACCAAATGCTAAACCTGGGTCAAGCATAACATTGACGGCATTTTCATCAGGCACATCACGCCAACTTGGACAAATCCATAAACGCTTACCAAATTGCATTGGGTGGAAGTTATCCATCCACTCACGCTCCCAGTCTTTATCTTCTATTTGTTCAATTTTGTATGCCGTATTGCTATCTAAGTGTTTTGCTTCTTTTAATAAGCGAACAATTTCTGCCATATCTGTTTCTGCATCAAATAGCGCAATAACATCGGTATTACCCCATAAACGCGTTTCGCCTGGCAAAGGCTCAAAAATCGGTGTATCTTGACTATCCATAAAAGTTACAGAGACGGAGCCGATTTCTTCTAAAAAATCACTCATTTGTTCTGCTTTTTCATTGGTGCTGTTCAGGCGAATTTGAATCCAAGCCATTTGTTTTTTCCTTTCAAAATTTTGCGTATTTTTACCGCACTTTATTCTTTCTCGTAACCTTCGTAATAATAAGATTGCTCAATACCTTTAAAAATAATTTCTCGGTTATTTACATCATCTGTTAAATTCGCTTGTAATAAAAAACGAATTTCTAAATCGTTAATTGGGCTACGCTCTATTGCTTGTAAGTATTGAGTTTTATCCACATTTTGCCAATTGACAACTTTACCTAAATTTTTCTTTAAAACTAAATCTAACCAAATGCGAGTTGAACGACCATTACCTTCTAAAAAAGGGTGCGCAATATTCATTTCTACATATTTATTAATAATATTTTCAAAAGTATCTTCTGGCATTTGCTCTATTTTTCCTAATGCCTCTTTTAAATAAAGTGCATTAGCAAAACGAAAATGGCCTTTTGAAATATTTTGTTCACGAATTTTACCAGCAAATTCATAAACACCATTAAATAGGTAATGATGAATTTGTTGCAGCCCTTTTGTTGAACCAATTTCAATTTGATGAATATCACCGCTTTCAAATAAACGGTAGGCATTTTCTAAACTTTGTTGATCAATTTTTTTCACAATGATGATAATCCAAAATTTTGGGGGCATATTATACCGATTTTTTTAAAAGTTTCGGCAGTAAAGTCGAGCCAAGTGTGGCTAACATAATAATTGTTATACCAAGTGCGGCTGAAAATGATAACGTTTCGCCAAGTAATGATACAGCAAATAAGATGCCAAATAGCGGTTCAAGTGCGACTAAAACACCGGAGATATTGGCATCCACACTATTAAGACCTTTATTCCATAACCAATAGGCAAGCCAGCTACAGCCAATGGCAAGATATAATAAACCTGCAATACCCGTAGAATTTAATGATATTTGCCAGTTTTCTGTGAGTAATAGCGTAAATGGCAACGTTGTGATGGTGCCAAGTACAATGCTGACGGAGGTATAAGCCTGCGTTGAGACTTTGGCCACAACTCGCTGTGTCCAACGTAATACGGCAGCGAAAATGATCCCAGCACTTAGTACTAATAAACAGCCGAATAAACTGATGTTATCAATGCCTTCATTATTTTTTCCGCCATTAATTAAAATTGCCACGCCAATAAATGCCATTGCACCGAATAGCCAGTGAAACCATTTTGCTTTGTCTTTAAAGAAGAAATGCCCGACAAATACAACGAGCAGCGGTTCTAGCCCAATCATGGTGACTGCACTGGAGGCGGATGTATATTTTAGTCCGATGAATTGCAATAAAAATACGGCGGTATAGTTAAAGAATGCCAACCACCAAAGCTGTTTACGCATTGGTTTATCAATTTTTTTCCAACGACGTAAAAAGAGCGGCATGACAATAATCATTGCAATAATTAACCGCACTTGCACAACAAGCACAGGATCCATCATCGAATAAGTGAGCTTACCGACGATTAATGAACTGCTCCAAATAAGTAGCGCAAGAATTTGATAGAGCATTGATGTATCCCTGTGAATTGTTCCAATTCTATGTTTTAGCGTAGAAATTGCTGAAAGTGAGAAAATTAAATATCACCTTCCTCTCATTTAGAAGAAGGTGACAGCATATTGATTAATACTTAAAGTGCGGTAACTTTTAATTGAGTTTTTTCAATACGACGTTCGCCCAATTTATTACCCACTAAAAAGGCAATTAATCCAAATACTAATGATGGCACGATTTGATGGAAGTTAAATAATTTTATGCCAAGTTGAGTGAGCAAGATATAGCTTCCTAAGCCGATAATCATTGAGCTTAACGCACCATAAGCATTTGCTTTATCCCAATAAATACCCAGTACAATTACCCATAAAAATGCGGCTTCCAGTCCGCCAAAGGCAAATAGGTTTAACCAAATAATCATATCTGGTGGATTGAGGGCGGCAAAGATTAAAAGTGCGGTCAAAATCAGCGTAATAATTGATGAAAAATAGCTCACTTTTTTCTCATTTTTTGCGGCCTCTGGTTTCGCAGAAAGGTATAAATCTTTTACAAAAATAGAAGAAGATTGAATAAGTTGTGCATCAATTGTGGACATAATTGCGGACATCGGTGCAGCTAAGAAAATCCCCGCAACAATAGGCGGCAATACTTTTATCATTAATGTTGGAATTACTTGATCTGATACCGTTAAATTTGGAATAACCGCTCTGCCAAGCGCACCAGCTAAGTGCATACCCAACATAATAATTGAAAGTACAATGGTTCCAATCAGCATACCGCGATGTAAGGCTTTACTATCTTTAAATGCCATACATCGAACTGCGGTATGTGGAAGACCAACCACCCCGAAACAGACAAGTATCCAGAAAGAAGCCATAAATTGGAAATCTAACATTCCATTTGGCCCGTAAGGCGTGACTAAGTCAGGATCAATTTCAGTTAATTTATTAACCGCACTTTCTACACCACCGAGGGCATAAATCGTGCCAATAAGGAGGATTATAGTCCCAAAAATCATTACGGTACCTTGAATGGTATCCGTCAGTACGACGGCACGGAAGCCCCCGATAAAAGTATAGATACCTACCGTTAAAGCAAATAAGAGTAATGCTTGAGTATAAGAAATGCCGATGGTTGTTTCTAATAAACGCGCACCACCAATAAATTGCACGGTCATAGCCGCAAAAAATGCGAGAAGAAGAGCAAGGCTTGATAGCCAAACTAAATATTTGTTTTTATAGCGATAAAAGAAAAGATCATTAATAGTTAAAGCATTGGTTTCTCTTGATAATAGTGCGAATTTTTTACCTAATGCACCTAATGCAAGCCATACGACTGGCACTTGAATCATCGCAAGTAATACCCAACCTAATCCGTATTTATAAGCAGCTCCTGGCCCTCCGACAAAAGAACTTGCACTGGCATAAGTTGATGCAGTTGTCATTGCGAGCACAAAACCAGTCATCGAACGATTTCCCACATAATATTCTGTTAAAAAATCGCCTTTTGTACGTTTTACATAGGCAAAAATTGCCGCACCAAAAACAAAAGTGAGATAAATAATTAAAGGAAGAATAATACCTAAATTCATTTTTGATTCCCCTGATCGTTAATTTCAAGAGAAATATCCTGAAAAATAATTTTGATAATCCAATGACCAATTACAATAAACAGAATAGGCAAATAAATACAAGAGAGTTCAAACCAGAGGGGAAAGCCGATAGGGCCTTGAGTTTCTTTAGGTAAATAAGCACATAAGCACCAACCTATCACATATAAAATAGATAAGCTCAATGCCCAACTGGCTTCTTTACCAGCTTGTTGATAACGTTGTTTTAATGTCATATTTTTTCCTTAAATTTTTTATAAGTGAAAGTATATTTTTGGATGGTATAAGGGGCGTATATTTCATACGTCCCTTGTGTTTGCTAATCTTACAACTTTTTTGAATAATTCAAAATGTTTTGCTCGTTTTAGTTTTTATTATCATTAAATAAATATCGGAATATATAAAAAATGGCTAACACCTGTTAGCCATTTAACGTTTAATTATTCATTCATACCTAATTTTTTCTCCAAATAATGGATATTTGTTCCACCTTTTTGGAAATTTTCATCTTCAAGAATTAATTCATGAAGTGGAATATTGGTTTTAATACCATCAATAATTGTTTCAGATAAGGCATTTTGCATACGACGGATTGCCACTTCACGTGTATCGCCGTAAGTGATAAGTTTTGCGATCATCGAGTCGTAATGTGGAGGCACAGTATAGCCGCCATAAACATGAGAATCCCAACGAACGCCTAAGCCGCCCGGTGAATGTAAGTGATTTACTTTGCCCGGAGACGGTAAGAATGTTTTTGGATCTTCTGCGTTAATACGGCATTCCATTGCATGGCCTTTAACTTTAATGTCCTCTTGCTTAAAGGAAATTGGCAAGCCTGCCGCAATACGCAACTGCTCTTTCACTAAATCTACACCTGTGATCATTTCTGTTACTGGGTGTTCTACTTGGATACGGGTATTCATTTCAATAAAGTAGAATTCGCCATTTTCATATAAGAATTCAAAGGTTCCCGCTCCGCGATAGCCGATTTCTACACAAGCATTTGCACAGCGAGAGCCAATATCGCGGCGAACTTCTTCTGTGATACCTGGAGCTGGTGCTTCTTCCACAACTTTTTGGTGACGACGCTGCATTGAGCAGTCACGTTCAGCCAAATAAACCGCATTTCCATGGGTATCTGCTAATACTTGAATTTCCACGTGACGTGGATTTTCTAAGTATTTTTCCATATAAACCATATCATTATTGAATGCCGCTTTCGCTTCTGCTTTGGTCATCGCGATAGATTCTTCTAATGCGTCTTCGCTACGAACAACACGCATTCCTCGGCCACCGCCGCCGCCTGATGCTTTGATGATGATTGGATAACCAATACGTTTGGCGATTTCTTTATTTTTAGCAATATCATTACTTACAGGGCCATCCGAACCTGGTACACAAGGCACGCCTGCTTTTTTCATCGCTTTAATAGCTGAAACTTTATCGCCCATTAAACGAATAACATCTGCTGTTGGGCCGATGAAAGTGAAACCTGAACGTTCAACTTGTTCAGCAAAGTCAGCGTTTTCAGATAAGAAACCGTATCCAGGATGAATTGCATCCGCACCTGTTACTTCGGCGGCAGCAATGATAGCTGGAATATTTAAATAACTTTTTGCGGAAGGTGCTGGACCGATACAAACGGTTTCATCAGCGAGTAAAACGTGTTTTAAATCACGATCAGCAGTGGAGTGAACTGCCACAGTTTTAATACCTAATTCTTTACAAGCACGTAAAATGCGTAGTGCAATTTCACCGCGGTTAGCAATCACAACTTTTTCTAACATAAAAGAGTCCGTTTAGTCAGATAGACGTGAATTTTTATGTAGGCTCTTGAAATATTGTTCTCCCTATAAAATTTGGCGTGAACAGATTTCAATTTATATCGCCTACGATAAATTCGCTCTAATTGTTTGTATATGAAATAGGCGGACTAAAGTCCGCCCGACAAAAATATTGGAAATTATTCAATAACGATTAATGGTTCGTCAAATTCAACGGCGTTACCGTCGTTGATAAGAATTGCTTTTACAATGCCAGCTTTGTCCGCTTCAATGCGGTTCATCATTTTCATTGCTTCAACGATACAAAGCGCATCGCCAACTTTCACTGATTGCCCCACTTCAACGAATGCTTTTGCTTCTGGGCTTGGGCTGCGATAGAAGGTTCCCACCATTGGAGAACGTACAAGATGGCCTGATAACTCATCCGATGCGGCTGGTGCGGTTGTCGCAGCTGCTGGTGCTTGAGCTGGTGCAGCGGCAGGAGTCGGTGCTACTACTGGTGCTGCAGCATATTGAACGGCTGCAGGAGCAATTACTGGTGCAGCACGGCTAATACGTACTGTACCCTCTTCTTCTTGCACTTCTAATTCAGTAATGCCCGATTCTTCTACTAATTCGATTAATTTTTTGATTTTACGAATGTCCATACGTTCTTCCTAAAAAGATTGAAATTTTAACCGCACTTTTAAAGGAAAAAGTGCGGTTATGAATAAACTTACTTTTGTGTTGCAAAGATTACCTTAATTTTTTCAAATTTGCGATAAAATTCTGTGAATTTCGCCAAAAATACTCGATTTTCTTATTTTTTAGCAAGGTAATCCATAGCAAATAAAAAGGCAAACTCGTAACCTTTCGCGCCCAAACCGCAAATAACGCCTTCAGCCACATCGCTAAAATAAGAATGATGACGAAATGGTTCACGTTTATGCACGTTAGATAAATGAATCTCTACAAAAGGAATTGAGACAGCTAAAAGTGCATCACGCAATGCGACACTGGTATGGGTGTAAGCCGCAGGATTAATTAAAATAAAATCGACTTGTTGAAAACTTTCGTGGATCTTATTAATTAATTTTTCTTCACTATTGGCTTGAAAACATTCCACTTTTACATTGTGTTGAGTGGCTAAAGTTTGTATTTTCTCTTCAATGGATTCAAGAGAAATACTGCCATAATGTTTTGGCTCGCGAGCCCCTAACATATTTAAGTTCGGGCCATTTAACAGCAAAATTCTGTGTGTTTGCGACATTTTTAATCCTTTTTGTGTGGCACATTATACTGGTTTTTCGATTTTTGGTGGTCGAATCAGATAATTTTAGTGATAAATTCAGATTCTAAATCAACAATAGGTAAATCAGAACTAGGCCAAGCGCGTAGTACTTGATATTCCATCAAATCTAAAGTATCTAAGCCTGGAGTCACATTCGGGGTGTATTGTTGTGCAATTCGTGCGAGCTGAGAGAGCCCTAAACTGCTTTCGATACTTGAACTAATAACCGCTTTTAGGCCTAACGAATGTGCTTGGTTAATGAGCTCAGTACAACGTTGAATTGAACCAATTAAAGTGGGTTTGATGACGACAGCCGATAAGTGCGGTTCTTTTTCTAGACAAAAATTAGGCTCTCGCACGGATTCATCCCATGCAATTGCAATATCGGTTTGAGCTGCAAATTCACGGCTGAGTGCTTGTGTTTTACAAGGTTCTTCTAAAAATTGAATACGTTCTCTATGTTGCAGTTTGACTTTAGCGGCAAATTGTAAGGCTTTTTCTAACGACCAATGGCGGTTTGCATCAAGCCGTAATTGTAAATCAGGAATCGCTTCTAAAAACATATCGGCGATTAATCCATCACGATTGGCTTCGTATATGCCCACTTTCATCTTTGCTACTTTTTCGCCTTCTATGCTCGCAAGTTTGGCGTACAGTTCATCTGGATCGCCATAACAAAGTGGTGCTGTATGATAATTGCCTTCAGCTTGTAAATAACCTTTCATTTCATCCATTGCACAACTGATACCAAAAGCAACGGAGGGATAGGTGCCATCTAATGGTACGCGAGGTGCATCACAGCTTGCATTGCACCATGTCGTTAGCCATTCAATTGCTTGTTCTTGAGCTTGGTCTAGGGTTTCTTCGCTAAAACCAGGTAGCGGAGCGATTTCTCCCCAACCGTCTCGGCTGCAACGCACTCTTACGATTAAACCTTCACGACGTTTTAAAAAACGATCACGCAGAATAAGTTGGCTATCAACGGGGATAGAATAACGGTAAAGATTAAATGATTTTTCAGCCATGTTTGCTCTCAATACAAAAGTGCGGTCAAAATTCACGAAGATTTTTAACCGCACTTTAGAACGATAAATTAAGGGTTACGTCTGAATTTGCTGAAGTCTGGCGCACGTTTTTCGTTAAACGCATTGCGGCCTTCTTGACCTTCTTCAGTCATGTAGAACAACATTGTTGCGTTACCCGCTAATTCTTGAAGACCTGCTTGGCCATCACAATCCGCATTTAATGCTGCTTTCAAACAACGAATTGCGATTGGGCTATTGCGTAACATTTCACGACACCAACGCACAGTTTCTTTTTCAAGATCAGCGTAAGGCACAACAGTATTGACTAAGCCCATGTCTAATGCTTCTTGTGCATTATATTGACGGCATAAGAACCAAATTTCACGCGCTTTTTTCTGACCCACTAAACGAGCCATATAGCTTGCACCCCAACCGCCATCGAATGAACCAACTTTTGGCCCAGTTTGCCCGAAAATGGCATTTTCAGCAGCAATCGTTAAGTCGCAAAGCATATGTAGTACATGGCCACCACCAATTGCATAACCTGCTACCATTGCTACAACTGGTTTTGGACAAGAACGAATATCGCGTTGGAAATCTAATACATTTAAGTGATGTACGCCACTGTCATCTTTGTAACCACCGTAATCGCCACGCACTTTTTGGTCACCACCAGAACAGAATGCTTTTTCGCCTTCGCCAGTTAATACAATGACACCAATGTTTTCATCAAAACGTGCATCGGAAAATGCAGTGATCATTTCTTTCACTGTTTGTGGGCGGAACGCATTACGAACTTCAGGGCGGTTAATGGTAATTTTTGCAATACCATCAGTGGATTTATGATAGCGAATATCGCTATAGCCTTCACTGTGATCGACCCATTCAACAGGCGCATATAACACATCATCTTTTGGATTTTGCATAAGAATTCCTTTTAATTAACGTAAAAAAGTGCGGTCATTATAGCGGAAGTTTTTCAGATCAGGAAAACTAAATTCATTTGCTGCTTTATCTGTTGTGAAGATATTGCTAGAATTTTGCACATTCTCACTTTTATAAGGATCAAATGTGAAATTAATTGCAACCTTAGGTATGGCAGCATTGCTGTCTGGCTGTTCAATGTTTGATAGCCAACAATCCGCAATTCCAGCGGAATTTGCTGGGGCTGATTACCAACTTTCCGATCAACATGCAAAACAATGGGCGATTGCAAGTAAGCAAGTAGAACAATGCGTTTACCCAAATTTAACTCGAATTTTGCAACAGCATTTTTCAAAAGAAGATAGCTATATTCACTCACAATATGTCTTTTTCTATCCGTTGGAAAAAATTATTGGCGAACAATATGTGAAGATTATCCAAGCCGATGAAAAATCAATGAATTATGCAAGCTATCAGTTTAAAAAATTCCGTACCAGAGTGGGCAATGTTGAACCTTTAACTAAACAGTCTTGTTTGAAGTTGCGTAACGAAGCGCGCGATGATTTGGCTGTCGTGAAAGGTCAATATAAAAATGGCATGGTGGAAGTGCAAAAAAATGAAGATGGCACACCAAAAAATTCTGATGGCATTGCAACCAATCAAAATAAATTCTTCTTTGATATTATCAAATGGGGATCGATGTTGTTACTTTAGTCTAAAATTCGATGCAATAAAAAACCGCACCTTAAAGTGCGGTTTTATTTTTTCATTCTTTCTAGCTAAAAATTACGCTAATTTTTTGATTTGTGCAGCTAATTTAGATTTGTGGTTTGCTGCTTTGTTAGCGTGGATTAAGCCTTTAGAAGCCATACGGTCTACAACTTTTTGCATTTCAACGAATGCTGCTTCAGCTGCTGATTTTTCGCCTGCTGCTACTTGAGCATATACTTTTTTGATATAAGTACGCATCATAGAGCGTTGGCTTGCGTTGTGTTGGCGACGTTTTTCAGATTGAACCGCGCGTTTTTTTGCTGACTTGATATTAGCCAAGGTCAAACTCCTAAAATTTCTGTTGATTGATAGACAAAATAAAGGGCGTCAATATGCCGATTTTTTATACTTTTGTCAATGGAAAATTTGTGTTGATTTCGGTGAGACACAACCGAAAGTAAGTATCGTTATTTTTACAAGCTCTTTCAATATGGGCTCACACAAACGATGTGCGACGGATTTTATCAGTTTTTTTTCACGGAATATAGCGTAAAAACAAAATTTCTATACAATTAGGCAAAAATTTTAGGGTAGAGAAGAATATTTTGAGTAAACGACTTTTAAAATCTAGCATTGTTGTTAGTTCTATGACTTTATTATCAAGAGTGTTAGGTCTTGTGCGCGATGTAGTTATCGCTCATCTCATTGGGGCTGGCGCTGCGGCGGATGTTTTTTTATTTGCTAATCGTATCCCAAATTTTCTTCGTCGTTTATTTGCTGAGGGGGCTTTTTCACAGGCTTTTGTCCCTGTTCTCGCAGAATATCAAAAATCTGGCGATATGAATAAAACCCGTGAATTTATTGGAAAAGTTTCTGGTACGCTTGGGGGATTGGTGAGTATTGTTACGATCCTTGCGATGGTTGGATCGCCTGTCGTTGCCGCTTTATTTGGGATGGGCTGGTTTACCGATTGGATGAATGATGGCCCTGATGCACATAAATTTGAACAAGCCTCTCTTCTTCTTAAAATAACTTTTCCTTATTTATGGTTTGTTACTTTTGTCGCGCTTTTTGGAGCTGTACTTAACACGATTGGAAAATTCGGCGTGATGTCCTTTTCACCCGTGTTATTAAATATAGCGATGATTGCCACCGCACTTTTCCTTGCACCACAAATGGATAACCCAGATCTTGCACTGGCTATCGGGATTTTTCTTGGCGGATTATTACAGTTCTTATTCCAAATTCCATTTATGAAACAAGCAGGTTTACTGGTGAAACCAAAATGGGCTTGGCGGGATGAAGGCGTAACCAAAATTCGTAAATTAATGATCCCTGCGTTATTTGGTGTATCGGTAAGTCAAATTAATCTTTTGCTGGATACAGTGATTGCGAGCTTCTTAATGACGGGCTCTATTAGCTGGTTGTATTATTCCGACCGCTTACTGGAATTTCCTCTCGGTTTATTTGGTATTGCGATTTCTACCGTAATTTTGCCAACGCTTGCTCGCCACCACGTCAATCGTGAAGGCGATTCAGCTAAAAGTGTGGTTGATTTTCGTAATACAATGGATTGGGGCGTGCGAATGATTTTATTACTTGGCGTTCCAGCCGCCATTGGCATTGCTGTATTGGCTCAGCCAATGTTACTTACGCTCTTTATGCGTGGAAATTTCATGCTAAATGATGTTTATGCCGCCTCTTATTCTTTATGGGCATTTAATGCGGGGTTACTTAGCTTTATGTTGATTAAAATTCTCGCCAATGGCTATTACGCCCGCCAAGATACCAAAACACCAGTAAAAATTGGCATTATTGCAATGATAAGCAATATGGGCTTTAACTTATTAGCAATTCCTTTCAGCTATGTAGGATTAGCCATTGCTTCAGCGATGTCGGCAACTCTTAATGTTTATTTGCTCTATCGCGGCTTAGCCAAAGCGGATGTCTATCATTTCTCACGTAAAAGTGCGGTCTTTTTTGTGAAAGTTTTATTGGCAGCAATTGCAATGGGGGCAGCAGTTTGGTATTACGTACCTGAAATCAACCAATGGGCGAAAATGGATTTCTTTATGCGTGTTTATTGGCTTGTTTGGTTGATTGTCTTAGCCGCCATAGTTTATGGCGCAACGTTGATTTTATTAGGCGTTCGAAAACACCATTTGCTGACAAAAAACTAACTTCTCGCTATAATGCCGAAATTCTCTTATTTTCATGGATAAGGACATGCAATTAATTCGCGGGCTTCACAATGTAAATCGTGTTTTACAAGGTTGTGCGCTAACGATCGGCAACTTTGATGGCGTGCATTTAGGGCATCAAGCCGTCCTTCGCCATTTGCGTCAAAAAGCTGACGAATTAAATTTACCCATGGCGGTATTGTTATTTGAAGCTCAGCCGCGTGAATATTTTATGGGGGAAAATGCTCCAGCCCGTTTAATGCGTTTGCGTGACAAAATTTGTTATCTCGAAAAAGCGAAGGTCGATGTCGTAATTGTGGCGAAATTTGACCGCACTTTTGCCGAGCAACCAGCCGATGTTTTTATTGAACAAACGCTTGTTAATCATCTACATGTGAAATTTTTAAGTATTGGCGATGATTTCAAATTCGGCTCAAAACGCCAAGGTAATTTTGCCATGTTGCAAGCAGCTAGTAAGCGTTTTGGTTTTATTGTTGAAGATAACCGTAGTTTTTGTCTAGATGCACAGCGAATTAGTAGCACTGCGATTCGCGAAGCGTTAGCGAATGATGACTTACAACTTGCAGAAAATTTACTCGGTAAACCTTATCGTATTTTCGGGCGTGTGATTCATGGGAATAAATTAGGCAGAACAATAGGATTTCCAACGGCAAATATTCGTTTGCATAGACAAGTCAATCCAATCAAAGGCGTTTATGCCGTAAAAGTGCGGTTAAAATCGGGGGAGATTTTTAACGGCGTGGCAAACATGGGAAAACGCCCAACTATAAATGGATTAATGCAATTATTAGAAGTCCATTTATTTGATTTTTCTCAGAATATTTATGGTCAAATGGTGGAAGTGGAATTCTGCCACAAGATTAGAAACGAGATTAAATTCCCCTCTTTTGATGATTTGAAAGTGCAAATTGAACGGGATGTAAACACAGCGAAAGGCTTTTTTAAAAGGTAGATATGCCAGTTATTTTACGTTTTAGAGGCTATGTTTTTTCTTTTACTCTGCAGAAATAGACCGCACTTATTTACATGCTTATCGTTTACAATTTGACTATCAAGGACAGGTGTTTGATATTCAATCATTGCCAAGGTGCGGTCAATTTTTTGAGAGAATCCCGTTAGCAGAGTTATTAGTGGCGTCGGCTAAAGAGTAAGGTGTTATTGATACACGAGGAGATTTTTATGCGTCATTATACGAGTAAAACGGCTTTAAAAAATGCGATACAACAAACGTATGAAAAATATTTGTCAGAATTTGAAACCATTCCGGAAGATTTAAAAGAGACAGTATGTACAGAGGTTGAGCGAACACCTGTGCAAAACTTAGCTTATCAAGTTGGTTGGACAAGTTTATTGATCAGCTGGGAACAAGATGAACGAAAGGGATTGCTTGTTAAAACCCCTTCTGAACACTTCAAGTGGAATCAATTAAGTGAACTTTATCAATGGTTTAATCAAACTTATGCACATTTATCCTTAGCCGAATTAAAAAGTCGATTAGCACATAATATAGAAACAATTTATTATCTAATTGATACCATGAGCGATGAAGCGCTTTTTTCCCAACATCAACGAAAGTGGGCGGATAATGCCACTAAAAATGCCAAATGGACAGTATCTCAATTTATTCATGTGAATACGGTTGCCCCCTTTACGAGCTTTAGAACAAAAATAAGAAAATGGAAGAAACACTGTTTATAATGACACGATGGTATTAATGCCAATTTCCTTTCTTTCTTATCACTTCACTCAAGGTTAAAGCCTAATGGACTTGACCGTCATTAAAACACAAAAAACGCCAATAAAAACGTGATTTTTAAGGCAGTTAGTATTATCATTAACAGTATTTTTCACAGCATAATTGAATTTAGAGGAAGGCATGCAAAAGCTAGAACAAATTACCGAACAAGCATTGGATGTAATTGCCCGTAATGAAGGAAATCCTCTTGAACCTGCACATATTCATGTGCGCAATGCGGAGTCGGAAGCAAAATTTTGTCTTGATGAAAATATCTCTATCGATGGTTTACTTGCGGGACGTGGAGATGTTACACATAAACCACAAAAAGTTGCTTAAATTTAATTTAAAAATTGGAAAATAAAATGACAGTCGATTACAAAAACACTCTTAACCTACCGGAAACCAGCTTTCCAATGCGCGGTGATTTAGCTAAGCGCGAACCTGATATGTTGAAAAATTGGTACGAGAAAAATCTTTACCAAAAAATTCGTAAAGCGAGTAAGGGCAAAAAATCTTTTATTCTGCATGATGGCCCTCCGTATGCGAACGGTAACATTCATATTGGTCACGCTGTAAACAAGATTCTGAAAGATATTATTATTAAATCCAAAACGGCGTTAGGTTTTGATTCGCCTTATATCCCGGGTTGGGACTGCCACGGCTTGCCAATTGAATTAAAAGTAGAAGGTTTAGTGGGCAAACCAAACGAGAAAATTTCTGCGGCAGAATTTCGTCAAAAATGTCGTGAATACGCGGCGGAACAGGTCGAGGGTCAAAAGAAAGACTTTATCCGTTTAGGTGTGTTGGGCGATTGGGATAATCCATATCTCACGATGAATTTCGATACCGAAGCGAATATTATCCGCACTTTAGGTAAAGTGATTGAAAATGGTCATTTGTATAAAGGCTCAAAACCAGTTCACTGGTGTTTGGATTGCGGTTCTTCTTTAGCAGAAGCAGAAGTGGAATATGAAGACAAAGTTTCTCCGTCAATTTACGTTCGTTTCCCTGCGGAAAGTGCGGATGAAATTGAAGCTAAATTTTCTGCACAAGGTAGAGGACAAGGTAAATTATCAGCCATCATTTGGACTACCACACCTTGGACGATGCCATCTAACCGTGCGATTGCGGTGAATGCAGACTTAGAATACAACTTAGTCCAACTTGGCGATGAGCGTGTAATTTTAGCCGCTGAATTAGTTGAGTCCGTAGCGAAAGCCGTGGGCGTAGAACAAGTTAAAATTTTAGGTTCAGTAAAAGGGGCTGATCTTGAATTAAGCCGTTTCCATCATCCATTCTATGATTTTACTGTACCAGTGATTTTAGGCGATCACGTAACCACTGATGGCGGTACGGGTTTAGTACATACCGCACCTGATCACGGTTTAGACGACTTTATCGTGGGTAAACAATATGATTTACCAATGGCGGGTCTTGTATCGAATGATGGTAAATTTATTTCAACGACCGAATTCTTTGCAGGCAACGGCGTATTTGAAGCAAATCCGCTTGTGATAGAAAAATTACAAGAAGTAGGTAACTTATTAAAAGTTGAAAAAATCAAACACAGCTATCCACACTGCTGGCGTCACAAAACGCCAATTATTTTCCGTGCAACACCGCAATGGTTTATCGGCATGGAAACGCAAGGTTTACGCCAACAAGCATTAGGCGAAATCAAACAAGTTCGCTGGATTCCAGATTGGGGTCAAGCACGTATCGAGAAAATGGTTGAAAACCGCCCAGACTGGTGTATTTCACGCCAACGTACTTGGGGTGTGCCGATGACCTTGTTCGTACATAAAGAAACCGAAGAACTTCATCCGCGTACCTTGGATCTACTTGAAGAAGTGGCGAAACGTGTAGAAAGAGCGGGTATTCAAGCGTGGTGGGATTTAGACGAAAAAGAATTATTAGGTGCGGACGCAGAAACCTATCGCAAAGTGCCAGATACCCTTGACGTATGGTTCGACTCAGGATCAACCTATTCTTCTGTTGTTGCAAATCGCCCAGAATTTAATGGTCAAAATATTGATATGTATTTGGAAGGTTCCGACCAACACCGTGGCTGGTTTATGTCTTCTTTAATGCTTGCTACGGCAACAGACAGCAAAGCACCATACAAGCAAGTATTAACTCACGGTTTCACTGTGGATGGTCAAGGCCGTAAGATGTCAAAATCTATCGGTAACATCGTGACACCACAAGAAGTCATGGATAAATTCGGTGGCGACATTTTACGTTTATGGGTTGCTTCAACAGACTATACGGGCGAAATGACCGTTTCTGATGAGATCTTAAAACGTGCAGCGGATAGCTATCGTCGTATTCGTAACACCGCGCGCTTCTTATTAGCAAACTTGAATGGTTTTGATCCAAAACGTGATTTAGTCAAACCAGAAGAAATGATTAGCCTAGATCGTTGGGCGGTAGCTTGTGCATTAGATGCACAAAATGAAATTAAAGATGCATACGATAACTATCAATTCCACACTGTGGTACAACGTTTAATGCGTTTCTGTTCGGTAGAAATGGGGTCATTCTATTTAGATATTATCAAAGACCGTCAATATACAACCAAAGCAGACAGCCTTGCGCGTCGTAGTTGCCAAACTGCGTTATGGCATATTGCTGAAGCATTAGTTCGTTGGATGGCACCGATCTTATCTTTCACTGCCGATGAAATTTGGCAACACTTGCCACAAACTGAAAGTGCTCGTGCGGAATTCGTATTTACTGAAGAATTCTATCAAGGCTTATTTGGTTTAGGCGAGGATGAAAAATTAGATGATGCTTACTGGCAACAACTGATTAAAGTTCGTTCAGAAGTAAACCGTGTATTAGAAATTTCTCGTAACAATAAAGAAATAGGCGGCGGTTTAGAAGCAGAAGTGACCGTTTATGCTAATGACGAATATCGTGCATTGTTAGCACAATTAGGTAATGAATTACGTTTCGTATTAATTACCTCAAAAGTAGATGTAAAATCTTTATCGGAAAAACCTGCTGATTTAGCGGACAGCGAATTAGAGGGTATTGCGGTAAGCGTAACACGTTCTAACGCAGAAAAATGCCCTCGTTGCTGGCATTATTCTGACGAAATTGGGGTAAGCCCAGAACATCCAACACTTTGTGCACGTTGTGTAGAAAATGTAGTGGGCAATGGAGAAGTTCGATACTTTGCATAATTAAATTCATTGTAAAACAAAAAGTGCGATTGATTTGCTCTGTCCTTAAAAGTTAGACTAAATAAGCAACAATTATGGACAGGTTAATTCGCCGCACTTTTTTATAGGGAGCAAACAATGGCAGAAGAAACAATTTTTAGTAAAATTATCCGTAAAGAAATTCCGGCAAATATCGTCTATCAAGATGAATTAGTCACTGCATTTCGTGATATTTCCCCTCAAGCTAAAACACATATTTTGATTATTCCAAATAAAGTCATTCCCACAGTGAATGATGTGACGGAGCAAGATGAAGTAGCATTAGGTCGATTATTTAGCGTAGCGGCTAAACTCGCTAAAGAAGAAGGTGTTGCGGAAGATGGTTACCGCCTAATTGTGAATTGTAATAAACATGGTGGGCAAGAAGTATTCCATTTACATATGCATTTAGTTGGTGGAGAACCTTTAGGTAGAATGTTAGCGAAATAATGAAAAAATATTTTCTAATTTTAGCGAGCTTCATGCTCGTGGCTTGTTCAAGTTCAGAACAAAACTTAACTTATTCAACAAAGCCGATTTTGAATATTACGTCGTCTCTTTCGCCTTTGATTCAAGTTGAAACGACTCAAAAATCAGCGGTTATCAAAAATAAAAGTCAGCAACTTTTGAATATAAGTTACCATTTGTATTGGTACGATCATTTAGGGGTAACCCAAATTTGGGAAAATCAGCAAGAAAGCTATTCCGCTCAATTTTTGCTAAAACCACAAGAGCAAAAATCAATTGATTTAACTAAACCTACTGTAGAAAGTAAAAATTATCGCCTTTATTTAAAATAATTTATGAGCTCGTTGTTAATTGATTTAAACGGAAAAGAGTTGGAACAAGAGGAAGTTGAGTTACTTTCTCACCCTCTTGTTGCAGGATTAATTTTATTTACTCGAAATTTTGAAAACAGAGAACAAATTCAAGAATTAATTCGTTCTGTTCGCCAACGAGTGAAAAAGCCTTTATTAATTACGGTGGATCAAGAAGGTGGACGAGTTCAACGTTTCCGTGATGGATTTACAATGTTACCTTCAATGCAGGCTTTTCAAGAAACTCTGTCAGCAACTGAACAAGTGAGTTTTGCTAAAGAAGCAGGTTGGCAAATGGCAGCAGAAATGATTGCCTTGGATATTGACTTGAGTTTTGCTCCTGTGTTGGATTTGGGGCATGAATGTCGAGCGATTGGTGATCGCAGTTTTTCATCTGATGTAAAAAGTGCGGTAAATTTAGCCACCGCTTTTATTGATGGTATGCATCAAGCAGGTATGGCATCTACAGGTAAACATTTTCCCGGTCATGGTCATGTATTAGCCGATTCTCACTTAGAAACACCTTATGATGATCGTACAAAAGACGAAATTTTTAGTTGCGATCTCCAACCTTTCCAACAGTTGATTTCACAAAATAAACTCGATGCGATTATGCCTGCTCACGTGATTTATTCGCAATGTGATAGTCAGCCTGCAAGTGGTTCAAAATATTGGTTGAAAGAAATTTTACGCAAGAAATTAAATTTCCAAGGTACAATTTTTTCCGATGATCTCGGTATGAAAGGCGCGGGAGTAATGGGGAATTTTGTAGAGCGTAGTAAAAAAGCACTCAATGCAGGTTGCGATCTTTTATTACTGTGTAATGAACGTGAGGGCGTAATTCAAGTGGTGGATAACCTAAAACTGGCTAAAAATCAACCGCACTTTATGGCTCGTCAAGCTCGCTTACAAAGTTTATTTAAACGTAGAGTGATTAATTGGAACGACTTAATTTCAGATCAACGTTGGAGACTTAATTATCAAAAATTAGCTGATATTCAACATCGTTGGTTAGACATTCAGGCAGCAAAAAAATGATTGATTGTCGATACTATCAACAAAATGAATGTCGTTCTTGTCAATGGCTTGAAATACCTTATAGTCAGCAGCTAACTGAAAAACAATATCATTTAAAGCAGCAACTGATTTCTATTAATTACGATGAAGCTCAATGGGTGGCTCCTTTTCAATCTAATGAACAAGGCTTTCGTAATAAAGCTAAAATGGTTGTTAGTGGTAGTGTTGAACGCCCAATACTTGGCATTTTAAAAAATCCTAATGATCCACAAAGTGCGATTGATTTGTGTGATTGCCCTCTTTATCCTACACATTTTTCAGCAATTTTTTCAATTCTCAAAGATTTTATTGGTCGCGCAGGTTTAGTACCTTATAACATTGCTAAACAAAAAGGCGAGCTTAAATATATTTTGCTGACAGAAAGTATCGCGACGGAAAAATTGATGTTGCGTTTTGTGTTACGTACAGAAAATAAATTGCCATTAATTCGTCGAGAATTGCCCAAATTATTGGAAAAATTACCGCACTTAGAAGTGGTTAGCATTAATTTACAACCACAACACGCAGCCATCTTAGAAGGTGAACAAGAAATTTTTCTGACAGAACAACAATTTTTGCCTGAAAATTTTAACGGTATTCCACTCTTTATTCGTCCACAAGGCTTCTTTCAAACTAACCCTAAAGTGGCTGCAGGTTTATATGCAACCGCTCAACAATGGGTGGCTGAATTCCCTATTTATAACCTGTGGGATTTATTTTGTGGCGTAGGGGGATTTGGCTTACATTGTGCTAAAGCGTTGCAGGAAAAATGGGGAAAACCCATTAAATTAACAGGAATTGAAATTTCTTCCTCTGCTATTTTGGCAGCCAGTAATTCTGCGAAAATATTAGGTTTAGAACATGTAAATTTCCAATCTCTAAATGCAGCAAGCGTGATTGAAAATAAAAATAAAAATAAAAATAAAAATAAAAATAAAAATGAAAATAAGCCAGATCTTGTGATTGTAAATCCGCCGCGTCGTGGAATTGGAAAGGAATTAAGTGAATTTCTCAACCAAATTCAACCGCACTTTATCTTGTATTCCAGCTGTAATGCCATGACAATGGGTAAAGATTTACAGCATCTAACTTGTTATAAACCATTGAAAATTCAACTTTTTGATATGTTTCCGCAAACATCTCACTATGAAGTATTAGTTTTACTAGAAAGAAAAAAGATTAATTAAGGTAAGCTAGAAAAGGCTAGGGAATTTGAAAGAAGGGTGGTGGAACTAAGCAGAATTGGTCTTAACAGCAAGTGGCTTACTGCACGCATCCCTGCGGGATTTCTACCCAGTCCACCATAGATTAAAAAATGCATCTCGGTGTTCTAGCTTTTGCAGCATAAAACTATGCAATAAGGTTTAAACCTTTAAAGCCACTATATCAGGAGACCAATCCTGTCTTCCTACAATATCCGTAAGAAGTGGAGCAATGATAAAATCCTTTATATTAATTGTCAATTAATGTTTTGAATATTATTTCCAATTAAACAAAAACCACCCAAATTAATTTCGGATGGTTTTATTTTGAATAAATTATGATGAAAAATTATCTTGCGCCATATACAACGATTGTTTTTCCATGAGCGTGGATAAGATTCTGATCCTCCAACATCTTAATAATGCGCCCCACAGTTTCTCGTGAACAACCCACCATTTGCCCTATTTCTTGGCGTGTAATTTTGATTTGCATACCATCAGGATGCGTCATTGCTTCAGGCTGTTTAGCTAAGTTCATTAAAGTTTGAGCGATGCGACCCGCGACGTCTAAAAATGCCAAATTCGTGACTTGACGTGATGTATTTTGCAAACGTCTTGCCAATTGTGCAGTGAGAAACATTAAGATTTCAGGGTTTGCCTGAATCAACTGGCGATATTTCTTATAGGAAATTTCAGCAATTTCACATGTTGTTTTTGTTTTTACCCAAGCTGATCGTTTTGAACCTTCATCAAATAATCCCGCTTCGCCAAAAAATTGTCCTGCACCTAAGTAAGTGAGGATCATCTCTTTGCCTTCATCATCTTTTGAAGATACCATTACAGAACCTTTAATTACATAATACAGCGTGGTCGCATCTTCCCCAGCATGAATTAAAGTTGATTTTGCAGGATACTTATGCAAATGGCAGTGAGTAAGAAACCAATCTAAAACGGGATCTCGTTGAGTTGCTTCTTCTTGAGAGGAGGTTACAACTTCATCAATTTCGGTTAATTCATTTGACATTCTTGCTCCTTACATTCCTGTTTCAAAAATTCCGTTTTATTTTTGATGTCAATGGATTCATGTAATTCAGACCATACAATCAACGCAATTCCATTGCGAATTTGAGTCAGTAAAAGTTGTTTTTTCTGGTTGAGTGAAAGTTCTTCTATACCGTAATCGGTTCCTTCGCGTAAAATCACGCTTTCTACGATATTATCTAATGTTTCTGCTTCTAGTTCTTGCCAAGGAATAATCATATATTTACTCGGTAAAGTCAATTAGGCAAAAAGTGGCTCGATAAAACGCCATTGTTGTTCAAAAGACTGACTTGAATTCAGACGGAAATTTGTACGAACATAGCGCATAAATTGTCCTTCGCAGAGTGTCACTAAATGTGAGGCAATTATACGTTCATCCACGTTGAAAGCACGCCCTTCACGTAATTTACGCATTTGCAAAATATTGACAAACTGCATCTCAAGACGATCGAAAAATTGTGCCACACGTGCTTGTAATTGCGCTTCTTCAAACATTAACGCGTGACCTGTTAAAACACGTGTTAAGCCAGGATTTTTTCGAGCAAAATCCAAAATTGTTTGTAAAATGTCGTGAATGCGATTCATTGTTTGAGTTTCGTTACGCATTGACGCTGTAATTCGGCTCAGCAAAGTACTTTCAATATGTTCAATTAGTGCTTCAAACATTTTTGTTTTGCTTGGAAAGTAACGATATAACGCAGCTTCCGACACACCAACTTCTTTTGCTAGACGAGCGGTTGTCATTCTTTCCATTCCACGTTCAGAATGAAGCATATGTATCAATACTGTAAGCACTTGCTGACGACGTTCTTTTACCGTTCTTTTTTCAATTTTCGGTGTTTCAATTTTAGGCGCAATTTCTTCTACGCCTGATAAAGATAATTGTTCTTCTACCATAAATTATTGTTTACCTGAATGACCGAAACCGCCTTCTCCACGTTCGGTTTGTTGAAAATCTTCTACAATATTAAATTCAGCTTGTACTACTGGCACGAAAACAAGTTGAGCAATACGATCGCCGACTTCAATTTTGAATGGTTCATTTCCACGGTTCCACATTGATACCATTAATGGCCCTTGATAATCGGAGTCAATTAATCCCACAAGGTTTCCTAACACAATGCCGTGTTTATGGCCAAGACCCGAGCGAGGCAAAATCACGGCAGCTAAATTGGGATCCGCAATATAAATTGATAGCCCTGTCGGAATTAATTTGGTTTCGCCTGGTTGAATTTCAAAGCTTTCATCGATCAACGCACGTAAATCAAGGCCTGCTGAACCTTCAGTTGCATAAGTTGGCAAAGGAAATTCATTACCAATGCGAGAATCTAAAATTTTTACGTCAATTTTTTTCATTTAATACTCCGTTTGAAATTCATTTTTAGGTAAAAGTGCGGTTGGAATTATAAGGTTTTTTGATAGCGTTCGATGATTTCATTGACTAAATCAGCGGCAAGTTCTACTTTTGATTTTAGCGATAATTTTTTATGACCATTTTTCCAAAAAAGCTGCAAGGCATTTTCATCCGCGTTAAAAACTTGTCCGCCAGATACATCGTTGGCACAAATCATATCAAGATTTTTGCGTTCAAGTTTATCTTTTGCATAATCATCAATATTTTGGGTTTCGGCTGCAAATCCAACAGTAAAAGGACGATGTGTCTTTAAATGTCCTACATCTGAGATAATATCGGGATTTTTAATTAATTTGATAGATATTTCATCGCCAGATTTTTTGATTTTTTGTTCTGCAACTTCAGCTACTCTGTAATCAGCAACAGCCGCACAACCAATAAAAATTTGATTTTTTACCGCACTTTCAAGAGAGGCTTGCCACATTTCTTGTGCTGAGATGACATTAATTCGATTTACATTTTTTGGTGTTGTTAAATTCACTGGCCCTGCAATCAGTGTGACGTTTGCCCCACGTTTGGCAAATGCTTCAGCAATCGCAAATCCCATTTTCCCTGAACTATGGTTAGAAATATAACGAACGGGATCGATTGCCTCACGCGTTGGGCCTGCTGTAATGGCGACATTTAATCCTTGTAGATCTTGTTTTTGAGAGAAAAAGTCAGAAAGTGCGGTAAAAATTTCCTCTGGTTCTGACATACGCCCTTTCCCCATATCGCCGCAAGCTTGAAAACCACTATTGGGGCCGATAAGCTCAATCCCACGTGTTTGAAGAGTCGTTAAATTTTGTTGAGTAATGGATTGGTGATACATCTGCTGATTCATTGCTGGCGCAAGAAAAATTGGCGCATTAGTCGCAAGACAAATTGTTGAAAGTAAATCATTCGCCATGCCGATAGTAAGACGGGCAATAAAGTCTGCACTAGCTGGTGCAATAATAATGGCATCAGCCCATTTGGCAAGTTCAATATGACCCATTGCAAGTTCAGCTTGAGGATCAAGTAAAGATTGCGATACAGCATTGCCAGAAATGGCTTGAAGTGTCAAAGGTGTAACAAATTCTGCTGCAGCTGGGGTTAATACTACACGTACTTCGGCTTCTGCTTTGCGTAACAAACGAATCAACTCTATTGTTTTATAGGCTGCAATACCGCCAGTTATGCCGACTACAATATGCCTTCCGTTTAATTTCATGTTTCAACCTTTGTTAGTACTTAGCCACAATTTCGTTATTTTACTTTAATTTTATTGAATGCCCAACGCTATTTTTACGATATGCATCGCAGATTTTGAATCACTTGCTCGTCAAACCTAAAAAGTGCGGTCAAAATCTTTCTTATTTTTCTTTTATAAATATATGGAAAACAATGATGAATTAATGCCACGGGAAAAATTGCTGGCATTCGGAGCAAAAGCATTAAGTGATTATGAACTACTTGCGATTTTTTTACGCACTGGTATCAAAGGTTGTCCTGTTATGTCACTTTCTAAAAATGTATTAACGCATTTTGGCTCCTTGCACGCTTTACTTTCCGCAGATAAAAAAGCTTTCTGTTCTGTAAAAGGCTTAGGTATTACGCAATTTATTCAACTGCAAGCGATTACGGAAATGACCAAGCGTTATTTAAAGCAAGATATGTTAAGTACGCCGATTATTAATGATCCTGAAACGGTAAAACTTTTTTTACTCACTGAATTGCAACACGAGGAAAGAGAAGTATTTATAGTTTTATTTTTAGATAATCAACATCGTTTGATTAAAAAAGAGCGGTTATTTTTAGGTACAATTAATGTATCAGCGGTTTATCCGCGAGAAATTATTAAAGAAGCACTCTATTGTAATGCGGCAGCTTTAATTTTGGCACATAATCATCCTTCAGGTATAACGGAGCCGAGTTATTCGGATCAGCTTATTACTAAAAAAATTCAAGATGCGGCTGAACTAATGGAAATTCGCGTGCTTGATCATTTAATTGTAGGGAAAAGCGATTGTTATTCTTTCGCGGAGAATTGTTTATTATAAATTTTTATAATATTGACCATTTTTTTACCGATTACATTCAGGAAAATCGCATTTACACTTGAGAAATGAAAACAAAGTCAGTATAATTTGCGACCTTTAATATAGTAAGCGGGTCGGATTAGCGCGACCTGACGAGGTAGCAAGCTAGGTTTAACCAGCTTTAAACAATCCGAACCGTAAGCTCGAGCTTATATTTAATTATTGGAGATTATTATGTCTAGAGTTTGTCAAGTAACAGGCAAGCGTCCAGCTGTGGGTAATAACCGCTCACACGCAATGAATGCGACACGTCGTCGTTTTCTTCCAAACCTTCACACTCACCGTTTTTGGGTTGAAAGTGAAAACCGTTTCGTAACCTTACGTTTAACTGCGAAAGGTATGCGTATCATTGATAAAAAAGGCATTGATGCAGTATTAGCTGAAATCCGTGCTCGTGGCGAAAAAATCTAAGGAGCTAAAAAATGGCAGCTAAAGGCACTCGTGAGAAAATCCGTTTAGTTTCTACTGCAGAGACAGGTCACTTCTACACAACTGATAAAAACAAACGTAATATGCCTGAAAAAATGGAAATCAAAAAATTTGATCCAGTAGTGCGTAAACACGTTATCTATAAAGAAGCAAAAATCAAATAATATTGATTTAATTATTTTAAACCCGAGTAGAAACTCGGGTTTTTTATTTGTTCTTATTAGAAACGTTTGCTTTTTATTTAGCCGTTTGACTCGTAAGAAGCTAAATTTGCTTTTCATATTGCAAAAAGAATATACAATTGTCCCCGTTTTGACGTAACCCTACATCAAAACCTGTTTCCAACCTAGCCCGTCCAATGGGCAAACTAGGGTAAAAACAAAAAAGCTGAAACGCTTTTTTTAATAAGTAGCGAGTCAAATGCCCTATGTGTCTGTTTTATAAACAGTAAATTTATCGCAAGGCACCCGACTTATTTTTTTCACCTCTTTTAGAAGGTTTTAATCAAAAATGACAATGATTACCCCTGTACAAGCAATTCTTGCTTCAAACCAACATTTTTTAGATCGCCAAGATGTAATGGAATCCAACGTACGTAGTTATCCTCGTAAATTACCTTTTGCCTATGCAAAAGCACAAGGCTGTTGGGTTACTGATGTTGAAGGTAATGAATACCTAGACTTTTTAGCAGGCGCAGGAACCCTTGCATTAGGACATAATCATCCTATATTAATGCAAGCCATTAAAGACGTATTAGATAGCGGATTGCCGTTACACACTTTAGATTTAACCACTCCACTTAAAGATGCGTTTAGTGAAGAATTATTGTCATTCTTCCCGAAAGATAAATATATCTTACAATTCACAGGCCCTTCTGGTGCAGATGCAAATGAAGCAGCCATCAAATTAGCCAAAACTTACACAGGGCGTGGCAATATCATTGCTTTCTCTGGCGGTTTTCACGGTATGACCCAAGGGGCATTAGCCTTAACGGGTAATCTTGGTGCAAAAAATGCCGTTGAAAATTTAATGCCTGGCGTACAATTTATGCCATATCCACACGAATACCGCTGCCCATTTGGCATTGGTGGCGAAGCAGGCGCGAAAGCAGTTGAACATTACTTTGAGAACTTCATCGAAGATGTAGAAAGTGGCGTAGTAAAACCAGCTGCAGTAATTTTAGAAGCAATCCAAGGAGAAGGCGGCGTTGTTCCAGCACCAATAAGCTTCTTACAAAAAGTACGTGAAGTAACCCAAAAACACGGCATTTTAATGATCGTCGATGAAGTGCAAGCTGGTTTCTGCCGTTCTGGAAAAATGTTCGCCTTTGAACACGCAGGCATTGAGCCTGATATTATTGTGATGTCAAAAGCAGTTGGTGGCAGCTTACCATTAGCTGTATTAGCTATTCGTAAAGAATTTGATGCTTGGCAACCTGCAGGACATACAGGTACATTTCGTGGCAATCAATTAGCGATGGCGACAGGTTACGCTTCACTTAAAATTATGCGTGATGAAAACCTCGCACAAAATGCCCAAGAGCGTGGTGAATACTTAACCAACGCATTACGTGAATTAAGCAAAGAATATCCGTGCATCGGCAACGTACGTGGTCGTGGCTTAATGATGGGTATCGATATTGTAGACGAACGCCAATCGAAAGATGCGACAGGGGCTTACCCGCGCGATTGTGAATTAGCGGCAGCAATCCAAAAAACTTGCTTCAAAAACAAACTCTTGCTCGAACGTGGCGGACGCGGTGGCAACGTGGTTCGCGTGCTTTGTGCGGTAAACATCAACCAAAATGAATGCGAAGAATTTATCAAACGCTTCAAACAATCTGTTGTAGACGCATTGAAAGTGGTGCGTAGTTAATTAAAAGCGGTCTGATTTTGCAAATGTTTTGCGAATTTTGACCGCTTGTAAATTCAAAATGGTAGGGAAATCCCACCTTTTTTCTACTCAACTGTATAAAACTGGGATATACTTATGCTATATACAATTAAGCATAAGGAATAACTATGATTGAAGCCTCTGTTTTTATGACTAATCGAAGTCAAGCTGTGCGTTTGCCCGCTGAAGTTCGCTTTTCTGAAGAAATCAAAAAATTATCGGTTCGTGTATCGGGCAGTGATCGGATTTTATCGCCTCTCAACCAATCTTGGGATAGTTTTTTCTTGAATGATCAAGCAGTTAGCGATGATTTTATGAATGAACGAGAAATTGCATTTCAACCAGAGCGTGAGGCTTTATAGTGTTGAAATATATGCTTGATACTAACATTGTGATTTACGTGATTAAGCGTAGGCCATTGGAAATTCTTTCTCGCTTTAATCAAAATGCAGGAAAAATGTGCGTGAGTAGCATTACTGTGGCTGAACTCTATTATGGAGCTGAAAAAAGCGAATATCCCGAAAGAAACATTGCGGTTATTGAAGATTTCTTATCACGCCTCACCATTTTAGATTACCAACCAAAGCATGCAGCTCATTTCGGCAATATTAAAGCTGAACTCTCTAAACAAGGGAAATTGATTGGCGAAAATGATATTCATATAGCGGCTCATGCTCGTAGTGAAGGGTTAATTCTGGTTAGTAACAATTTAAGAGAATTTGAGCGAGTTATAGCATTACGTACAGAAAATTGGGTGTAATTCATATCTAGGAATAATTATGTCAAACCTCAAACAACACAAACAAGCTTTGTTTTGCAACGATAACGAAGCCATTAACGATTATGAAACAGCAATGCATAATGCGGTGCAAGCAGTCTCTGCTTGGCTGAAAAATGAAAAAATGTACACCGGCGGTTCAATCAAACAAATGCGAGCCTTAATAAGCGGTTTTAATCCGACGAAAGAGGGTATGGGTGTACAGAAATCACTCGATCATTTGGTAGAAATTTTCCTTAATCCAAGCCTTAAAGTGCATCATCCACACTCACTTGCCCATTTACATTGCCCAACAATGGTGGCAAGTCAAATTGCGGAAGTACTGATTAATGCGACCAACCAATCAATGGATTCGTGGGATCAAAGCCCAGCAGGTTCAATTATGGAGGAGCATGTGATCGACTGGCTACGCCAAAAAGCAGGCTACGGCGAAGGCACTTCAGGTGTATTTACATCTGGTGGCACGCAATCAAATTTAATGGGTGTGTTGCTGGCTCGCGATTGGGCGATTGCGAAACATTGGAAAAATAATGATGGCTCCGAATGGTCAGTACAACGTGATGGTATTCCAGCGGAAGCAATGCAAAAAGTGAAAGTAATTTGTTCAGAAAACGCACACTTCTCTGTACAAAAAAATATGGCAATGATGGGAATGGGTTTCCAATCAGTCGTTACTGTGCCATCAAATACCAATGCACAAATAGATGTGATTGCACTTAAGCAAACACTTGCACAGCTTAAAGCCGAAGGCAAAATTACTGCCTGTATTGTTGCTACCGCAGGCACAACAGATGCGGGTGCAATTGATGACTTAAAAGCAATCCGCAAACTTGCCGATGAATATCAAGCGTGGTTACACGTTGATGCTGCTTGGGGTGGCGCATTATTGCTTTCCAAAGATTATCGCCATTTCTTAGCTGGTATTGAATTAACCGACTCAATCACGCTAGATTTCCACAAACACTTCTTCCAAACCATTTCCTGTGGTGCATTTTTGCTCAAGGATCCAGCAAACTATCGCTTCATCGATTACAAAGCTGATTATCTCAATTCGGAATATGATGAAGCTCACGGCGTGCCAAACTTAGTGGCAAAATCGCTACAAACAACTCGTCGTTTTGACGCATTAAAATTATGGTTTACCCTTGAAGCATTGGGCGAAGATCTTTACGCTTCAATGATCGATCACGGCGTAAAACTAACCAAAGAAGTCGAGCAATACATCAACGATACTCCAGCCTTAGAGATGCTTGTACCAAGTCAGTTTGCATCGGTGTTATTCCGTGTCGTACCAAAAGACTATCCAGCTGAATTTATTGATGCACTAAACCAAAACGTGGCAGATGAACTCTTTGCACGAGGCGAAGCGAATATTGGCGTGACTAAAGTAGGCGACAAACAATCACTGAAAATGACTACCCTAAGCCCGATTGCAACATTGGAAAATGTTAAAGCGTTATTAACTCAAGTACTAACAGAAGCAAATCGTATTAAAGACGACATCAAAAATGGCACTTACACACCACCCATTGATTGATTAATTAATTAGTTAGTCAATTAACACAAAAAAATAACCGCTTGTATCTAAAGACAGGCGGTTATTCTGTAAAATAAAAATCTTTTAGCATAGATTAACGAGATATATAAATTTTATCCATTAGATAACTACCTATATTTTTGAAATATTCATCATTTTAATTTTCAAAGAATATAAAAAATGATAAAACTAACCGCACTTTATATCATTATTCAATCTACTCACTAAGTTAAAAATTATGCCAGAACTTCCCGAAGTTGAAACTGCACTACGTGGTATTAGCCCTTATCTTAAAAATTTTACGATTGAGAAAGTTGTCGTACGCCAGCCTAAATTGCGCTGGGCTGTATCAGAAGAATTGATAACCCTTAAAAATGTAAAAATTGTCGATCTCACTCGTCGAGCAAAATATTTGATTATTCACACGGAAAAAGGCTATATCATCGGGCATTTGGGCATGTCAGGTTCGGTGCGAATTGTGCCACAGGATAGTGCAATAGATAAACATGATCATATTGATATTGTAGTGAATAATGGCAAGTTATTACGCTATAACGATCCTCGCCGTTTCGGTGCATGGTTGTGGACGGAGAATCTAGATGACTTTCATCTTTTCTTAAAGTTAGGCCCTGAACCACTTTCTGATGAATTTAATGCAGAATATTTATTCAAAAAATCTCGTCAAAAATCTACCGCACTTAAAACTTTCTTGATGGATAACGCTGTGGTAGTGGGCGTTGGAAATATTTATGCGAATGAAAGTTTGTTTATTTGCGGCATTCATCCCCTTAAACTCGCTAAAAATTTGACTCGCAATCAATGTTTTTCTTTAGTGAACACGATTAAAGATGTTTTGAGAAAAGCCATTATTCAAGGTGGAACAACACTTAAAGATTTTTTACAGCCCGATGGTCGCCCAGGTTATTTTGCACAAGAATTATTGGTATATGGCAATAAAGATAAACCTTGTCCAAAGTGCGGTGGAAAAATTGAAAGTTTAATTATTGGACAGCGTAATAGTTTCTTTTGCCCGAAATGTCAGAAAAGGGGTTAGAACAAATAAATTTTCAAATTGAAAAGAAAGTATTAAATATAATAAAAACAGCGGTCAAAATAGACCGCTATTTTTAATTTACTGGAAATTCTTCAATAACAACTGGAATTTGTAAGATTTTGCCTAATCGTAGAATGGTGACGAGAACTTTTGAATTAGGTTTTGTATTTGCGATAATTTGCATCATTTCTCGGGCTGAAATACCTTCTTGATTATTTAATTTCAAAATCACATCGCCAACTTGAATACCTGATTTCGCAGCTGGGCTGTTCGGGCTTACGTCTGTGATAACTATGCCTTCTTCACTACTTGAACTAATATCACTTTGTACACCAAAATAACCTCGAATCACACGTCCATCACGCATAATTTTACGTAGTACATCATTTGCAATATCTATTGGAATGGCAAAATTTAGTCCTTCTGCGATTTCATTGGCGGTTTTGCCAATACTTAGCGTGCTAATTCCAACCAATTCCCCAGCAGAATTAATTAATGCGCCACCTGAGTTGCCGCGGTTAATTGAAGCATCAGTTTGAATAAAATTTTGTCTGCCCACCGAATCGCCTACCGCATTACGACCGATTGCGCTAATGATTCCTTGAGACACGCTTTGTCCTAAGTTGTAGGGATTACCGATTGCTAATACCACATCGCCGACGTGAGCTTGACGCGCTGAATTTTGTGGAATAGTTGAAAGATTATCTGCACGAATTTTAAGAACAGCGAGATCAGTGAGATCATCTGAACCAACAAGACTGGCCTCAAAAATATTTCCGTTTTGCAACGCTACTACAATTTGATCTGCATTTTGGATGACGTGTTTATTCGTCAGAATATAGCCATCTTTACTCATAATCACACCAGAACCTAAGTTATTCACTTGTAGCTGATCATTATCATTAATGCTGGCGGAAGAAAAAGAGCGGTTATAAACATTCACTACTGCTGGAGAGGCAATACGCACAGCATTTTTGAACGATATAATATCGTCTGAAGTGAAGATATTGCTGTTATTCAGTCTTGGAACCGCAAACAAAATCACGCCCGCAGCAGCCAAGCCCCAAAGTGCGGAATGGAAAAGTTTTTTAAGCATTTAGACTCCTTTCGGTGTGTAAGTTAATTTTATATCGTCACCGATTTGTTCTAATTCATTGAGTTGCCATAATGGTGCATCGGCAAGTTTAGTTAAATTCGGTAATTGGCATAGACCACGAGCATTGTCTCCAAGTAATTTTGGCGCAATGTAAATAATCAATTCATCCACTAATTTCGCATCAATTAAACTGCCCGCTAAATTTGCTCCAGCTTCTACCCAAAGGGTATTGATTTGTCGTTTTCCCAGTTCTCGCATTAATTCTTTTAGTAAATTTTCTTTCGGAAGAATAATTTGTTCACAAAAATCAGGAAAGCCTGTTAAATCTCGTGGCTCACTAGAGACTAACCAAACAGGAGAATGGGTTAAAAAAAGTTTATGAGTCGGCTGAATGCGATGTTGTGAATCTAAAATAACTCGGACAGGCTGGCGAAGATCTTCTTTTTTATATTCTGTTTTAAGATTTTCAGGAAATTCATCCCAGCGTACATTAAGGCTTGGATCATCTGCAATGACTGTTGTGGAAGTAGATAAAAGTGCGGATGATTTTGCTCGCATTTTTTGTACGTCCGAACGAGCATCTGGGCCCGTAATCCATTTACTTTCTCCACTTGCCATTGCAGTTCGTCCATCTAAACTCATGGCGAGTTTGAGTTGAACAAAAGGCATACCTTGACGCATTCGTTTTAAAAAGCCTTTATTTATTTTTTCCGCTTGATCGTTTAATAAATTCACCGCACTTTCGATACCAGTATCAGACAACATTTTCAAACCTTTTCCTGCGACTTGAGGATTCGGATCTTGCATAGCCGCAATGACTTTCACTACTCCCGCCTCAATTAATCCTAATGCACAAGGTGGTGTGCGACCATAATGAGCGCAAGGCTCTAAGGTGACGTAAGCGGTTGCACCTTTGGCATTTTCGCCAGCTTGAGCTAAAGCAACACGTTCAGCATGAGGTTGTCCTGCCTTAAAATGAAAGCCCTCCCCCACAATTTCACCATTTTTAACCAATACGCATCCCACCGATGGGTTCGGTGTAGTGGTATATTGACCTTTGGCGGCTAAATCTAAGGCACGTTGCATAAATACGTAATCTTGTGAGGAGAATTCAAGCATAATTAATCCTTTAATTTTTCAATTTCGATAGTGAATTGATCAATATCATCAAAACTTAAATAGACTGATGCAAAACGAATATAAGCCACTTTATCGAGTTTTTTTAATTCATTCATCGCAAGTTTACCCACTAACTTACTTGGCACTTCACGTTCTCCAGTTGCACGCAGTTGAAGAATTATGTGATTAATTGCTTTTTCTACATCATCTGCACTTACAGGACGTTTTTCTAAGGCGTGTTGAATACCGCTGCGCAATTTATCTTCATTGAATGGCTCACGTGTACCATCAGTTTTGATAATTTTCGGTATGATTAATTCTGCCATTTCAAAAGTAGTAAAACGTTCGTGACAATGACCGCACTCACGGCGGCGGCGAACTTGATAACCATCAGATACTAAACGGCTATCAATGACTTTAGTTTCTTCTGTATCACAAAATGGACAGTGCATAGATAATTCTCCATAAAAGGGGGTTATTCTACTAAAAAATAGGTTATTTGACGATTAGCTTTGTGCCTTTCTTGTCTTCTTTTGTGCGAATAATAAGCCAAACCAAGCTTTTGTTTGTTTTAATAATTTTGCAATATTTTCAGGTTGTTTAAATCTTGAGGTCTGCGCTAATACTCGTGACCAATATGGATCGGCTTTTGACCCGAAACCATTACTTTCAGTTAATGCCTGAAGTTTTTCAAAAACGTTGTCAAAATCTACCGCACTTTCATCGTCTACAATAAAATCATTAATATTTCTTATGGTTGGCACCAATTGGATTTCAATTTGACTTTGTAAATAATCTTTTACGTAAATTTGTAATTGAGCAAGCGCAACTTCACGCTCAATAGGCGGTAATTCGAGAACCTTATCTTGCGTAATTAATTTTGCTGGTACCGCATTTTCTTGTGTAACACATTGAATTAAATAATAAATCCAAGGACGAATACAATAACGATCTTTGTATTTCGCAAAATGCCAGTGAATGACTTGTGAATCATCGCCAAATAAAGACTCCATATAACCAAATAGACGAATTTCTTGATTTTCATTTTGCCAATCTACGGCAATATTAAAATCTATAGAAGCCTGTTTAGGCTCGCCAAGATCGGCTATTTTCTCTTTAAATTCTAAAACATTGTCACGAATATTTTCAGCATAAACCTTTCCAAACTCTGCGCGCGGTAACACGCCTTTTACTTCTGCTTGTCTAAAATAATCAGCAAAATTTTGTTCATCAAGGTAAATTAAGTCATTATTGAGAGAATAATTATCTAACCCACTTAAAGTGAAGTTTTCACTGTCAGCAATGCGTTCATCTTTATCGCGGAAATAAACACCGAGTTGTTTTTCAAAGAAAAATTTCACTGGATTTTCCACAAAGCTGACTAAAGCATCCAGTTCAACTTCTTCGATTTTTTCTGGGTTTTCTGTCATAGTGACGGCAAATTCTGAATTGCTAGCCGCCGTGTCAAATTGTGCTATTGGCAACCATTTTGTCGCAAAAGAGCGGGTAAATTTTTCGTTATATTTGAAATTATCTGGGCTAAATGCGGTCATTGGATGTTCAATGACAGTAAGGACATTTTCCTTTTGCCCTTGATTAATATAATCCAACAGTTGGCTTACCAATACAGAAGGTTCTTTCGGTTGATTATCTGTAATGGAACGGCCAACATAGCTGATATAGCAATAATCACGTGCTGCCAATAAGGCTTCTAAGAACAAATAGCGATCATCATCACGGCGAACACGATCGCCTTTTTGATAATGATATTGCATTAAATCAAAACTGTTTGGTGTTTGTGTTCTTGGGTAATCCGCATCATTCATTCCAAGTAAACAAACCACTTTGAATGGCACTGAACGCATTGGTAATAAGGTGCAGAAATTTACTTTTCCTGCAAGGAATTTGAGGCTATTTGGCGCATCTTCCAATTTCATTGTGATGACATCGGCGATCACTTCTGCTTGTAATTCTTCATTAAAATGGAGCGTTTTTAGATGCTCAGCTAATTCATTAATTTTCTCTTGAATATAGAAAATCATGTCGCTTGTGTCTTCATTTCGCACGAAGAAATCCGATAAAAGTGCGGTTAAAATTTCTTGCCATTTTTCGATGGAATGTGCTTGTTGCAGCGTTTCATGCAGCGCGGAAAGTGCGGTGAAAAAATGAGATAAATTTCCAGCAAGCTCGCCCTTTAAGCCATAACTGCTGTTTAAGCCCAGACTATCTTGCCAAATGCCCTGTTCTTCACGCATCGCATAGCCTAAAATCATTCGTTCTAATCCAGCCTGCCAAGAATTGAAATTGATGCCATCTTGATTTTTTTGCAGACCGACACGAATCCCTGAATCCGTTACCCATTCTCGCACTAATGGTAAATCAGCAAGGGAAATATTAAATCGCTCTCGCATCGCAGGAATATCCAACAATGCCAAGACATCTTCTGCACTAAAATTGCTTTCTTTTAAGCCTAATAAAGTTAAGTAACTTGATACCAACACATCGCTTTCTGAAAGTTTATTATCCGAAAGTGAAAATGGAATTTGTGGTGCATCCCCATTTTTTTGCCCGAAAACTGCCTGAATATAGGGTGTGTATTGGTTAATATCTGCCACCATAACAACCACATCTTTTGGCGTAAGGTTAGGATCTTGATTGAATAAATCCAGTAAATAATCGTGCAATACTTCCACTTCTCGCATAGCACTGTGGCAAGAATGTAGGGTTAAAGTGCGGTCATTTTTTGCGATATTTAACGGTTTATTTTCTAAATGCAGAATTTGAGACTGTAATTGTCCAAGTAAACTGTTCGACTCAATTTCTTGATAGGCATTGACGGGATAAGTTGGAATATGTTCTTCATCTCTCACCAATGTATAGAGAAAATCTCGTCCCATTTTTCCCCAAGCCGCCAGTAATGGATTGCCTAGTTGAAGGTTTTCTTTTTGATAAGTGACGTCAAACTGAGCGTTTTCTAGTTGAGAAAGTTGATCCTCGGAAAAGAGCGGTTGATTTTCATCTTGTTTATTGAATTGATAACGCTGACGAGAACGCAAATAATCAAGGCGTAAATCGCTAATATCTCCCCAATATTCTTGGCAAGGATTATTAAAAAATAAATGAATATCCACTTCAGAGGATATCGCTTGCAAAATATTAAGATAAGCAGTTGGAAGCGCAGGAATACCAAAAATAAATATGCGTGAAGGTAATTTTTTCGGTGCTTTTTTATCGGCAAGCAAGGCTAAGAATTGATTATGCAAAGCTGCTCGATGGGTGGCTTCATTAACATCTGATTTAACATCGACGACCAACGCACGCCATAACTCACCTTGCCATTTTGTATTGCCTTGAATTTGCGCAAACAAAGTATCGTTTAAGTTAGGTTGCTGTTTTTGTATTTGATCAGTGATTTGTTCATCTTCGCCTTTTTCCCAAGCAAAAATCCATTCAGGTCGATAAACTAAATATTGGTCAAATAAGTCGGCTATTTTACTGCTGAGTTGATAAAGTTTATATTGTTCAGAATGTGGCGAAGATGATAAATAATTGCGTAGAGGCGAAAAATTTTCTTTCTCAAGAAAAATTGGGATTAAGCGCATTAAACGCCATGTCATTGAATCTTTATCAAAAGGGTTCTCTAATGCCGTTGCAGGTAAATTTTGTGCATAAAGTTGCCAAATAAAACTGGCTGGCATAGGAAATTTTAGGTTTGCTGAAATACCTGTTTCTTTGGCAAGTTCAATTTGTAGCCATTGCGCCATATTAGGGCTTTGTACCAAGATAATATCTTGTTGAAAAGGATCTTCAGGCGGTAAAGATTTGAATAATGAAGAAAGAATTTCTTTTTGTTTTTCAAGCTGATTGGAATAATAAACAATGAACACAATGGCGACCTTTTGATGATTTAACCTAGAAAAAACAACGCCATTTTACTGAGTTTTTATCAAAATTTCACTCGTAGGATAACGCACAATAATACGTTCATTTTCACATTGAATACGAAAAGTTAAGCCATTTTGTTGTATCAATTGTTCACAAGCTAACCCTAAAAATTGGCGTTGAGCTTGATTCTCCGCAATCTGTATTGCCTGAAAATCTTGATAAGTTTTCACCGCACTTTTTCTTTGGCTTGCCGTCCATTGATTAAAAACAAGAAATAAAACGCTAAATAAAGCTAAAGAAAATAACAATGTAATAAAAGACATTCCTTTATTCATCCTGAACATTAAAATCACTCCAACTTTTTTCTGCTAACTGCCACTGACTATATTGTTGCACTAAAGCAACCACCGTCTTTTTCCCATAAGCTAAAGTTACGCCATCTAAAGTTAAATTCCCACTGGTAATCACTGCACCACTAATCCTCCCTTTGCCAGTCAATTTTAAATCGCCCTCTGCAATTAATACGGCAGATACGGTGCCATTAATTTCAACTTCTGCTTGTGAATCTGAAAACCAATACAGTTTAGGCATTTTATTCGCGTTTAAAATTTTGGGCGGGGAAGAAAAGTGCGGTCGAAAATAGGCAAGTTTTTCGCCACTCACAAAATCTTTCAATGCACCTTGATTATCTCCCTTTTTAGGCAATTTTTTAAATAGGCTCATTCTTTCACACCAAAGAAAATATTGAATTGCATCGGCGGCACCCTCAAGGGCGATGCTGATTTGCTTCACACTTTCATTATTATTTAAGGGTAAATCAATACAGGCAGTTTGTTTTTTCGTCGCGGTCATTTTTTGCAGTTGTAATGTTCTTTCCACATAGTGTTTTCGTTGATTTTGTTGCGCACGAAAAAAACTTAAATGGCTGTCATCCAACAATAAGATTACGGTTAATAAACCTGAAATAAAAATCAGAATAGTCAGCGTGATAATGCCTTTTTGTATTGTCATTATTTTTGATTCCGTTATTTTTGATTCCATAGTGCAACAACAAGGGATGTTTCATAACTGATATTTGGGGTTTGTTTTAAATTTCCTTTTAACTTGATTTCTAATCCTTTGCCTTCAATTAACCAATTAAATTGTAACCTAGTGATTTCATATTCGTTGTTATCTAATAAATCTGCCCATCCACCACCAGCGTTACAAGCGGTTTGTTGAAAAGCACGTTTACAAGTTTCTGCCGTGCAATTAGTAGGAATAACACTTTGATAGGTCAGTTTGGTTTTTATCATTTTGTTACTCACTTTATAGCCGAATAATTCTTCAGTACTACTTTTAGATGTATTTTTACCTTTTTTCATACAGGTTTTCGGCGAACCTTTGCCAATACACCCATTTTTATTTAAATCATAAAAGAACAACACGCAGCTATTAGGTGGCGCATTATCTTCTTGGCTAATAAAAATAGCTGTGCCTTGTTCATCTAATTCAAATAAAGATAAATTGCTTTCCGTCAGTTTTGCATTTAATGCTCGAAATCCTAATCGGCGAAGATCTTTACCTATTAACTGTAATGTTCGTTGTAATTCAGCTTGTAACTTTAAATGTAATAACATGTGTTGATTTTGCGTTTGTATTTGCACATAAAAATGCGAAATGCTTAGCAATAATAAAGACGACAAAGACAGTGAAATCATCAGCGCTAATAGGGTTTGCCCTTTTAATAATACTTTCATCATTAATTACAAGCACTATCAAATTGATTAGTTTTCAAACGAATACTGCCAACATTGAAAAATAAAAATAACGTACGTTCATTTTCAGCTTGCAAAATAAAGCAACGAGTAACGATAGTATTACGAATGCCATCAAATCTCGTGATTTCTTTTGGATAAATATGATGACTTTGAATCATCGTTTTGTTAGGAAAATAAGGGTAGTAAAAATGAGCATAAACCTCTTTCGGGCAATTTATCGGATTTAAACAATCACAAGTTTGGTTATTTTTTACTTGTGCCGTTAAGCACCATTGCTGTGTCGCAAGATTACGATTGATAAGTAAAAACCACACTTCCGATGAATTTTCTGCCCGAGCCTGAATTTGGCGTAGAAATAAATACAGGCGATGTTGCTCTTTGGCTAAAATCGTTTTAGGTGAATCCGTTTGCCATAATGGCGCGGCAAAATTCAGCGCAATACTGATAATGGCTAACCCAATCAATAATTCCACTAATGTCATACCTTTCTGCATAAAACGCTCCAATTTTCCACCGCACTTTAATGGTAAATAATTAATGGAAAAATCATTTCATACTATTTTTGCGATCTGTATCGCAAAGTTTTTCTGAAAACCTATAAAAACCACTGTTTTATGATTTTCAACTAGTTATTTTGGCAAATCTCGCTATAATGGCACGGAATTTTTCTGTTCTTTAAAAGCTGGTGGAAATATGAATCCAATGTTAAATATCGCAATTCGTGCGGCACGAAAAGCGGGCAATGTGATTGCTAAAAATTATGAACGTCGTGATGCTATCGAAAGCACACAAAAAGGTATTAATGATTATGTAACAAACGTTGATAAAGCGTCTGAAGCAGAAATCATTGAAGTTATTCGTAAATCTTATCCTGATCACACAATTATTACGGAAGAAACAGGCGCAATTGAAGGCAAAGATAGCGATGTACAATGGATTATTGATCCGCTAGATGGTACTCGTAATTTTATGACAGGGCTTCCCCACTTTTCTGTGTCTATCGCAGTTCGTGTAAAAAATCGCACTGAAGTCGGGGTTGTTTACGATCCAATCCGTAATGAATTATTTACCGCTGTGCGTGGTGAAGGCGCAAAATTAAATGAAGTACGTTTACGTGTAGATAGTAAACGTGAAATTCAAGGTTCAATTTTAGCCACTGGTTTCCCATTCAAACAACCAAAATTAATGCCAGCTCAATTTGCAATGATGAATGCCTTAATTGAAGATGCTGCGGATTTCCGTCGTACTGGTTCTGCCGCATTGGATTTATGCTATGTGGCGTCAAACCGTATTGATGGTTATTTTGAAATGGGCTTAAAAGCATGGGATTGTGCTGCTGGCGATTTAATCGTGCGTGAAGCGGGTGGCTTAGTTTGTGATTTTGATGCTGGTAACGGCTACTTACGCAGTGGCAATATCATTGCTGCACCATCACGCGTAATTAAAGAAATGTTAAATAAAATTCGCCCTTGTTTAGGTGCTGAATTTAATCATTAATTTTTATAAGCACAATAGCACCTATCAAGGTGCTATTTTTAATTTTATTAATGAAACATACTTGATTAGCGACTTTATCTGTGCATCAACGAAAAAAACGACGACATTATGCTTCCAGAACTTGGCTTTTTCCTTCTTTTACTCGCAACAGCTAGCGCGTTTTTTCTTGCGTTAGTGCCTCAATTTGGGTTATTCAAAAAAAATTCGACTTTAATTAATGCTGCTTGGCCGCTTAGTTATATTTTTACCCTTGCGACGACGTTCTCAATTGGTTTGCTTGCTTATTCTTTTGCGGTGGATGATTTCACCCTTGAATATGTAGCGGCACATTCTAATTCCCAATTACCTACATTTTTTAAAGTGGCTGCCACTTGGGGAGGACATGAAGGTTCAATGTTGTTTTGGTTATTTTCATTGAGTTTATGGCTTGCTGCTTTTGCTTTTTTTAATCGAAAAAATGACCGCACTTTTTCCGCTCAATCTTTATCTTTATTGGGATTGATTTGCTTTGGTTTTGCGGTGTTTATTTTATTTTATTCCAATCCATTTGGACGCATTTTCCCTGCTCCCGCAGAAGGGCGCGATCTCAATCCAATGTTGCAAGATGTGGGATTAATTTTCCATCCGCCTTTATTATATGTTGGCTATGTGGGCTTTGCGGTAAATTTTGCAATGAGTTTGAGTGCTTTGATTTATAACCAATCTGCACGACAAATTGCCCGCTCAATGCGTGGATGGGTGTTGGTTTCTTGGTTGTTTTTAACCATTGGCATTGTGCTTGGTGCTTGGTGGGCATATTACGAGCTCGGCTGGGGCGGTTGGTGGTTCTGGGATCCCGTAGAAAATGCGTCTTTAATGCCTTGGTTGCTTGGGTTAGCGTTATTACACAGTTTAATGGCGACGGAAAAACAAGGCGTATTTAGTTATTGGACAACGCTTTTTTCTCTGCTTGCTTTTGCCTTTAGCGTATTAGGCACGTTTATTGTTCGTTCTGGTGCGCTCACTTCTGTGCACGCCTTTGCATTGGATAACACGCGCGGTTATGTGTTGTTATTAATTTTCTTTGTTTTGACAGCGTTAGCCTTTGGTTTATTCGCTTTACGAGCGGGAAGTTCATCAGAAAGTGCGGTGAAATTTCAGTTCATTTCTAAATCAGGTGGCATTTTATTACTGAATATTTTGCTGACCATTGCGACGGTTTCTACCTTTTTAGGTACCTTTTACCCGATGTTATTCCAAGCGATGAATTGGGGCTCAATTTCGGTGGGAAGTCCTTATTTTAATAGTATTTTCTTCCCCATTATTACGGCGATTTTAATCTTAATGGTAATTGTGCTTAGCATACGTAAGGGGCAATTTGATCGCACATTATTGATACGTTATGGGTGGTTGCTTATTCCGTCTTTGATTCTTTCAGGCCTAATGATTTGGCAACAGCTACGCCATAATTCTGCGTTGAATTTTCACGCTTTCGCCTTTGTGTTATTAACTCTTGCGATTTGGCTTTTATTCGTCACGTTATGGCAAAATTGGCGACAAATTCGCTTGTCTCAATTTGGGATGATTTTAGCACACTGTGGCGTGGCGATTGTGACTATTGGTGCGGTGATGAGTGGGTATTTTGGCAGTGAAATTGGTGTGCGTTTAGCACCGCAACAAAGTCAAACGCTGGGGCAATATGAATTTCATTATCGCCAATTTTCTAATGAAATTGGGCCAAATTTTACGGCAGAAATCGCCTTTTTTGACGTAACTAAAAATGGTAAACCTTATGCAGAAATTATCCCCGAACGCCGTTATTACGATGTACGAACAATGACAATGAGTGAAGTGGGGCTTGATGGTGGTTTTTGGGGCGATTTATATATTGTGATGGGCGATTCTCTTGGCAAAGGGGAATTTACTTTCCGCTTACATTATAAACCACTGATTCGTTGGCTTTGGGCGGGCGGTATTTTAATGGCCTTTGGTGCACTTTTTAGCGTCTTCGGATTACGCAGAAAACAGGAAAAATAATGAACAAAAAACTTATCTTTTTTACACCGCTCTTTGTGCTTTTAGGCGTGTGTATATTATTAATTGCAGGGTTAAATCAAGATCCGAAAAAAATTGCTTCGGCTTTAATTGATAAACCTGTTCCAGAGTTTTATCAGGCTAATTTACATGAGCCATCACAAATCGTAAGCCCGAAAGAGTTTCCTAAACAGCCATTTTTATTAAATGTGTGGGGAAGTTGGTGTGGTTATTGCAAGGAAGAGCATCCGCTGTTAATTGAGATTGCAAAAACGTTGCCTATTGTGGGCGTGGATTATCGTGATAATCCGCAAAATGGCATTAAAATGCTTAAGCGAATGGGCAATCCGTTCATCTTAACCATTGATGATAGTCATGGGGAATTGGGATTAAAATTAGGCGTAGATGGCGCGCCAGAAACTTATCTTGTGGATGAAAATGGTGTGATTCGTTATCGCCATTCTGGTTTACTGGATAAAGAAACTTGGCAAACGGTATTTTTGCCGAAAATTGAAGCATTGAAGAACAAATGAAAAGTATATTAGATATTTTTACTCGCGGTTTTATTCAGGTTCAAAAAACAGTCTTTTTTGCAACCGCACTTTTATTCGCATTTTCCTTGTTTACTCAAGCGGAAATGGTGGATACCTATCAATTCCAAAATCAAGATGATCGTACTCGCGCCGTAGAGTTGGCAAAATCTTTACGCTGCCCCCAATGTCAGAACCAAAATTTGGTGGAATCTAATTCTCCTATTGCTTATGACTTGCGTCTTGAAGTGTACAAAATGGTGGATGAGGGCAAAAGCAATCAGCAAATTATCGATAAAATGACGGCTAGATTTGGTGATTTTGTGAATTACAAACCGCCATTCAAATGGAATACGGCGTTGTTATGGTTATTGCCAGTCGCCCTTTTAATTTTAGCTGCAGTATTGCTTTATTTCTCAAATAGGAAAAAACAGTTTTCAGAAAAAGTGGTTGCACAACAACTAGAGAATGATGAAATAATTTCCCTCCCCTCAACCTTTGGCAGCTCCCCCCGCAAGCAAGGGGAGCCAAGTAAACTTTCTAAGGGAAAAGTGAATAGCAAAATTTATTTTGTGCTTTTTACTTTACTCATCGCTATTCCAGCTACTTATTATTTTTCCCTTGATCGTTTTAGTCGTGTTCAACAAGGCGAGCAATCGATGATTGAGCAACATAATCAAAATGTTGAAATGAATGATGAACACAAAAATGAAAATGTGATTGAGAAGCTCCAAAATAAACTGCGAACTGATCCGAATAATGCGGAAACTTGGCTTCAACTTGGGGAAGCCTATGTGCAGAATAATGAATTTGATAGCGCGCTTGTGGCTTATTCTAATGCGGAAAAATTGTCGGGAAGTAAACCTAATATTTTAGGCTTGGCAGCCACCGCACTTTATTATCAAGCAGGCCAGCAAATGACCCAAAAAGTCGAACAACTTTTGAATGAAGCTTTGGCAAAAGATAAAAATGAAGTATCTAGTCTTTCTTTGTTGGCGACAATTGCCTTAGAAAATCGCCAATATCAACAAGCCGGTATGTATTTACAGCAGTTATTAGATTCAGGTAATGCGGCAGTGGATCGTCGTTCAGTTATTCAACGAATGAAGATGTTGGATTTTTTACAACGTGGTGAAAAAGGACAAAATCCGTGAGCCAATATTCTGAAAATATTATTATTGGTGCGGGTGCGGCAGGATTATTTTGTGCCGCACAATTGGCTAAGCTAGGCAAGTCGGTAACAGTTTTCGACAACGGCAAAAAAATCGGACGTAAGATTTTGATGTCGGGCGGTGGGTTTTGTAATTTCACCAATTTAGAGGTTACGCCAGCTCATTATCTTTCGCAAAATCCTCATTTCGTCAAATCGGCACTAGCTCGTTATACCAACTGGGATTTTATTTCTTTAGTGGCGGAGCAAGGGATTACTTATCACGAAAAGGAATTGGGGCAATTATTTTGCGATGAGGGTGCAGAACAAATCGTTGAAATGCTGAAATCTGAATGCGATAAATATGGTGCTAAGATTTTATTGCGTAGCGAAGTTTCTCAAGTTGAACGGATTCAAAATGATGAAAAAGTGCGGTTTGTTTTACAGGTAAATTCAACCCAATGGCAATGTAAAAATTTGATTGTTGCGACAGGTGGGCTTTCTATGCCTGGGCTTGGCGCAACGCCATTTGGTTATCAAATTGCGGAACAATTTGGCATTCCTGTTATTCCGCCTCGTGCGAGTTTAGTGCCTTTTACTTATCGAGAAACAGATAAATTTTTAACCGCACTTTCAGGTATTAGCTTGCCTGTCACTATCACGGCACTGTGCGGAAAATCTTTTTACAACCAGCTTTTGTTTACTCATCGTGGTATTTCAGGCCCTGCGGTGTTACAAATTTCTAATTATTGGCAGCCCACTGAGTCAGTGGAAATCGATTTATTACCGAACCACAATGTGGAAGAGGAAATTAATCAAGCAAAACAATCTTCTCCAAAACAAATGTTGAAAACCATCTTGGTTCGATTATTGCCGAAAAAATTGGTCGAACTTTGGATTGAACAAGGCATTGTGCAAGATGAAGTTATCGCTAACATCAGCAAAGTGCGGGTAAAAAATCTGGTGGATTTTATTCATCACTGGGAATTTACTCCAAATGGCACAGAGGGCTATCGTACGGCTGAAGTCACAATGGGCGGAGTGGATACTAAAGTAATTTCTTCTAAAACAATGGAAAGCAACCAAGTCAGCGGTTTATATTTTATTGGTGAAGTATTGGATGTGACTGGCTGGCTCGGTGGTTATAACTTCCAATGGGCGTGGAGCTCGGCTTATGCTTGTGCTCTAAGTATCTCAAGATAATAAATAGATAAAGATCAAAGCATACGCATTTTTTACAAGACAAAATCTCAAAATAGCTTTATCATATCGCCAGTTTTAGGCTCGCCTAACCCGTTTTAATTAACTTAATTGAGGAAAATAAAAATGGCAAAAATCGTTAAAGTGATTGGTCGCGAAATCATCGACTCACGCGGTAATCCAACTGTTGAGGCTGAAGTTCATCTTGAAGGTGGTTTTGTTGGTTTAGCAGCAGCTCCATCTGGTGCATCAACTGGTTCTCGTGAAGCATTAGAATTACGTGACGGCGACAAATCTCGTTTCTTAGGTAAAGGCGTATTAAAAGCTGTGGCTGCAGTGAACAACGAAATTGCACAAGCTATCGTTGGTAAAGATGCAACAAACCAAGCTGAAATCGACCAAATCATGATCGATTTAGACGGAACCGAAAACAAATCTAACTTTGGTGCAAATGCAATCTTGGCGGTATCTTTAGCAAACGCAAAAGCAGCAGCTGCATCTAAAGGTTTACCACTTTACGCTTACATTGCAGAATTAAACGGCACGCCAGGCGTTTACTCTATGCCATTACCAATGATGAACATCATTAACGGTGGCGAACATGCAGATAACAACGTGGATATCCAAGAATTCATGATTCAACCAGTGGGTGCGAAAACATTACGTGAAGCACTTCGTATCGGTGCTGAAGTATTCCACAACTTGGCGAAAGTATTAAAATCTAAAGGCATGAGCACTGCAGTTGGTGACGAAGGTGGTTTCGCACCAAACTTAGCCTCTAACGCAGACGCTTTAGCCTGTATCAAAGAAGCAGTAGAAAAAGCAGGTTACGTATTAGGTAAAGACGTTACTTTAGCGATGGACTGCGCATCTTCTGAGTTCTATAACAAAGAAAATGGTATGTACGAAATGAAAGGTGAAGGTAAATCATTCACTTCTCAAGAGTTCACTCACTACTTAGAAGAATTATGCAAAGAGTACCCAATCGTGTCTATCGAAGATGGTCAAGATGAATCTGACTGGGAAGGTTTTGCATACCAAACTAAAGTGTTAGGCGACCGCGTTCAATTAGTGGGCGATGATTTATTCGTCACTAACACCAAAATCTTAAAAGAAGGTATCGAAAAAGGTATCGCAAACTCTATCTTAATCAAATTCAACCAAATCGGTTCTTTAACTGAAACTTTAGCAGCAATTAAAATGGCGAAAGATGCAGGTTACACCGCTGTAATCTCTCACCGTTCAGGTGAAACCGAAGATGCAACTATCGCTGATTTAGCGGTGGGTACAGCAGCAGGTCAAATCAAAACTGGTTCTATGAGCCGTTCTGACCGTATTGCGAAATACAACCAATTAATCCGTATCGAAGAAGCATTAGAACGCGCAGGTACTCCAGCAGCATTTCCTGGCTTAAAAGCGGTTAAAGGTCAAGCGTAATTCACGCTGAATTTACTGTAAAATCTCACCGCACTTTGTATAAAAGTGCGGTGTTTTTATATCTAATATTTAAAGGAAATAGAATGTTACATTTAACTTTAGAAGACGAACTCTTTTTGGGAACGCCAAAGCAAGTAGGAACGCATTCGACAGTATTTGAGCATTTTGCTGTAATGTTTGAAGATGACGGCGAAACTGGCTATTTTTATGCGCTTGATATGCGTCAAAATGCTCAACCGATAGTGGATATGTTGCACGTGTATAATGTTGATTCAACCTCTAATCATCATGAAGCACGCAAACTTGAAATTTGTTGGGATGAGAGTGGTTATTTAGCCTTATTGCTTATTAATGGCTATCCTCATGCCGTATTTGATTTTGCCCGTTTAGTCGGCTATAACAGCAATAAATATCCACAACCAGATTTAATGAGCATGTGGACTCGTGAAGAAATTACTAATAAACAGGCCGAGCAATGGCTAGGCGTGAAAACCATTCGATAAAAATTGAGAACAATGAAAAAGAAAAATCAGATTTTAGTTAGTTTATCTATTGTGGCCTTATTAGGAGGCTGTTCAGAAGAGCAAGTACAACGCGATGTATATCAGTCTTTAGACGATTGTTTAGCGGATTGGAAAAAAATTGAGCTTTGTGAGGCAGATAAAAATACCGAGAGTACTCAGAAAACTGAAACTACACCACAGCAGGGGCTTGGTTTAAATATTCGTGATAATGGTAATGCAGAAAGTGCGGTAAAAAATCCAGCTGAAAATAATGCACAAGCTAATCAAAGCGAGAACAATGCTGAATCAACTGCAAAAGCTGAAAGTACCGATCCTTCTTTAGGAGCCGCAATTGCTGGTGGCGTTATAGGGTATATGGCGGCTCGTGCAATTAGTAGTTTCCTTGGCCCAAGCTATCATCCTGGAAATCGAGCTGTCACCACACCAACAGGGCAAGTTGTGCAACCTCAAACGAATCGTTCTGTTGGAAAACCAATGCTCGTGAAAGGAAATGCAGGAAGCATGAATAGCAAACCTGTATCTCGTGGTGGTTTTAGTAGCCCAAATAAAACTCATCGTAGCAGTGGGGGCTAAATGAAACGTGTAACTGGGTTTCCTACTCGATTAGATATGGTGCAACAGCTACTTAATGTTGGATTTGATTACTATAATTTGCCTTCTAGTGATGGCTCTCATTATTGGTCTGATAATGTTGCCTATGAATTTACCTTAACGGAAATTGATCGCATTGAGGATACAACTAATGAATTGCATTCAATGTGTTTAGATTTTGCGGCGGATGAAATTAAAAAAGGCGATTATGAAAATTATCGTTTTACGGAGTTGCAAAAACAGCTTATTGAAACCTCTTGGCGTAATCAAGATCCTTATTTATATGGACGCTTTGATTTTGGCTATGATGGCGACAACCTAAAAATGTTTGAATATAACGCCGATACACCAACATCTTTGTTGGAGGCAGCGGTTGTCCAATGGCAGTGGTTGGAGCAAATTGAGGGCTTGAAACATCGTGATCAATTTAACTGGATTCATGAAGAATTAATAAAACATTTCCAATTTTTGAAACAACAAAGTGGCAAAACAGATTTCCATTTGAGTGCCATGCAAGATGCTGGCCGTGAAGATTGGGGTAATGTGGATTATTTAGCTGATGTGGCTTATAACGCAGGTTGGAATATTCATCAATTAGCGGTGGAAGATATTGGCTATAACAGCGAAACAAAAAAATTTGTAGATTTAAATGACCAACCTATTGAAATGTTATTTAAATTGTATCCGCTAGAATGGCTAAGCCACGCTGAGTTTGCTCGCCATATTACAACGGCTGAAACACGATTTATTGAACCAGCGTGGAAAATGTTGTTAAGTAATAAAGCACTATTGGCAAAACTTTGGGCGCGTTATCCTAATCATCCGAATTTATTGCCTGCTTATTTTACGCCTTTTGAATTACCAAAAGATTTATCGATGTGGGTGAAAAAACCATTGTTAGGTCGAGAAGGTGCCAATGTTTTCTATTATGAGAAAAATAATGGTGTAGAATTTGCTGCGAAAGGAAGCGAACATTCAACGTTTTATGGTAATTCAGGTTATGTTTATCAACAAAAATTTGAATTGCCAAGTTTTGATGGAATGTATCCAATTATCGGCTCTTGGGTTGTGGGGGATGTGGCTTGCGGTATGGGATTACGCGAAGATTTTACTGCAGTGACGGGTAATGATAGCCATTTTATACCTCATTATTTTGTACCATGATATATCTTTGGCATGACTCAAATACAATATTTATCATAAAAAATGGAAGCTATTATAGGTTATTTTTACATTCAAATTTTTGAACGATTACAAAATCGTTCAAGTATTATGTAATGAATTCGTAATATTTCATTGAAAAAATCTGCACCCTAATCAGTTAAACCTTAGCCTAACTTTTGGGTGCAGATTCATTACTACTATTATTTATTTAAAATAATTAACTCGAAAGATTATAACAATCCACCTTGACCTAATGCAGGATCAGTATCACGAGCTTTTAATGCATCTTCAACGGTTAAACCTAATGCTTTCGCAACGCCTTCACCGTATGCGGCATCACACCAGTGGCAGTTACGAATATGACGATATTTGATGAAATCAGGTGCATCGCCCATTGCTGCTGCCGTGTTGTTGAATAATGATTGTTTTTGCTCTGCATTCATTAAGTTAAATAATGCACGAGGTTGGCTGAAGTAATCGTTATCATCGTTACGATAATCCCAGTGTGCTGCATCTCCGTTGATACGAAGTGGTGGTTCAGCAAAGTCTGGTTGTTGTTGCCATTGGCTGAAGCTGTTTGGCTCGTAGTGTGGCAAGCTACCGTAGTTACCATCTACACGACCTTGACCATCACGTTGGTTGCTATGAACAGGGCAACGTGGACGGTTTACTGGAATTTGACGGTAGTTCACACCTAAACGGTAACGTTGTGCATCCGCATAGTTAAATAAACGGGCTTGTAACATTCTGTCAGGGCTTGCGCCAATACCCGGAACCAAGTTACTTGGTGCAAATGCAGATTGTTCTACATCAGCGAAGAAGTTTTCTGGGTTACGGTTTAATTCAAACTCGCCGACTTCAATTAATGGATAGTCTTTTTTCGACCATACTTTAGTTAAGTCGAATGGGTGGTAAGGCACTTTTTCCGCATCTGTTTCCGACATAATTTGTACAAATAATGTCCATTTAGGGAAATCGCCACGTTCAATCGCTTCATATAAATCACGTTGATGGCTTTCACGGTCATTTGCAATAATTTCTGCTGCTTCAGCATCTGTTAAATTTTTAATGCCTTGTTGAGTACGGAAGTGGAATTTTACCCAAAAACGTTCGCCCGCTTCGTTCCAGAAACTATAAGTGTGAGAACCGAAACCGTGCATATGACGATAACTTGCTGGAATACCACGATCACTCATTACAACAGTGACTTGGTGTAATGCTTCTGGTAATAATGTCCAGAAATCCCAGTTATTAGTTGCTGAACGCATATTAGTACGCGGATCACGTTTTACTGCTTTATTTAAATCTGGGAATTTACGTGGATCACGTAAGAAGAATACTGGCGTATTGTTACCTACTAAATCCCAGTTACCTTCTTCAGTATAGAATTTTAATGCAAAACCACGAATATCACGCTCAGCATCTGCTGCACCACGTTCGCCTGCCACGGTGGTAAAACGTGCGAACATTTCCGTTTTTTTACCCACTTCACTAAAAATTTTTGCACGAGTATATTTAGTAATATCGTGTGTGACAGTAAAAGTACCAAATGCACCAGAACCTTTAGCGTGCATGCGACGCTCTGGGATCACTTCACGTACGAAATCAGCTAATTTTTCGTTAAGCCATAAATCTTGTGAAAGTAATGGACCACGCGGACCAGCTGTTAAGCTGTTTTGGTTATCAGCAACGGGTGCACCGTTACCCATTGTTAAGTTTGTTGCAGCTAAGTGCGAGAAAGGACATTGAGAACTCATTGTAGACTCCTTGTAAAGTTAATAAATTTAGTTAGGTTGAAATGAATTTCTTGCGTATCATATAGAAAGGTTTAAACAATCGAAATCTATTAAATTAATCAAAAAAAACTATAATTAAAAAAACTTAAAATCTACCTAAATATTCCAAATTACTTACTTGATATCTTTATAAAGCCTGATTTTCAACCGCATTTTTCGCCTTTATCCCTTTTACGGATTCAAGTATAATACCAACATTTTTAATCACATTAGATCAACGATTATGAGTACAAAATTTAACGTAAAAACATTCCAAGGTATGATTTTAGCCCTGCAAGAATATTGGGCAAACCAAGGCTGCACCATTGTGCAACCTTTTGATATGGAAGTGGGCGCAGGTACTTCTCACCCAATGACCGCATTGCGCGCATTAGGCCCAGAGCCAATGGCATTTGCTTATGTTCAACCTTCACGCCGCCCAACGGACGGTCGCTACGGTGAAAACCCAAACCGTTTACAACACTACTATCAATTCCAAGTAGTAATCAAACCTTCTCCAGATAACATTCAAGAACTTTATTTAGGTTCGCTTGAAATGCTCGGTTTCGATCCAACCCAAAACGACATCCGTTTCGTGGAAGATAACTGGGAAAACCCAACATTAGGTGCATGGGGCTTAGGTTGGGAAGTATGGCTAAACGGTATGGAAGTAACCCAGTTTACCTATTTCCAACAAGTGGGCGGCTTAGAATGTAAACCTGTAACGGGCGAAGTGACTTACGGTTTAGAGCGTTTAGCCATGTACATTCAAGGCGTAGATTCTGTGTATGACTTAGTTTGGTCTGACGGTCCATTAGGCAAAACCACTTATGGCGATGTTTTCCATCAAAATGAAGTTGAGCAATCAACCTATAACTTTGAACACGCAAACACCGATTTCTTATTCTACTGCTTCGATCAATACGAAAAAGAAGCACAAGAGTTATTAGCCTTAGAAAAACCGTTACCATTGCCGGCTTATGAGCGCATTTTAAAAGCCGCACACAGCTTTAACTTATTAGATGCGCGTAAAGCAATTTCGGTCACCGAACGCCAACGCTATATTTTACGCATTCGTGCCTTAACCAAAGGCGTGGCTGAAGCTTATTATGCAAGCCGTGAAGCCTTAGGTTTCCCAGGTTGTAAAAAATAACATTTAAAGGTAATTCAAAAAAGTGCGGTGAAATTTGACCGCACTTTAGGAGAGCAAAATGAGCAAACCCATTCTTTTTTATGCAGAAACATGCCCAGATACTGTGCCATTTGTCGCGGAGTTGGATCGCTTAGGTGTGGATTACGATGAAGTAGAAATTATGACTTCATTACCTAATCTCAAACAATTTATTCGTTTACGCGATAGCAGTGCAGAATTTGATAACTCGAAAGCAAATGGCTATTTAGGCATTCCTGCATTGTTATTACCAAATGGCGATGTTGTTTTAGACCTATCAAAGTTAAAAGCAATTTTTTAAGTTTTGGGAAAGATAGAACAGCAGTTTTCATGCAACCCTATGAAAAATACTTAAAGCTGAATTCGCAAAAATTGCGAGTAGAACAAACGGATGCGGAAAGAAAACTATGGCAACGCATCAATCGAGATGCAGAATTAAATTCACTTGGTTTTACGGTGATGCGATTTAGCAATAATGAAGTTATGCGTGAAATTGAAGCGGTAATAGAGCAGATTTATTTGTTTTTAGAGAATGTAAGAGCTGATTGAGTATGAGGTTGGATTAACCTCTGCCACAAACGCTTGCGTTTGAACGTTGCTTTAGCAACGGCACGAAGTGCGAGCGAAGCGAGTAAATCTCCCCTACCCCTCTTTGCTAAAGAGGGGAATTCTTGAATAAATTGATAGTAACTGGCTCATTTACATTTTAATTTCAATAGAGATTAAATTATCTGCTTTCAAAAAACGTTAAAGTAGAACATAAATATTTAATTCTCCAAAGATCCAATCCCCTCTTTAGCAAAGAGGGGAATTCTTGAGTAAATTGATAGTAACTGGCTCATTTGCATTTTAATTTCAATAGAGATTAAATTATCTGCTTTCAAAAAACGTTAAAGTAGGACATAAATATTTAACTCTCCAAAGATCCAATCCCCTCTTTAGCAAAGAGGGGTAGGGGAGATTTGGCAGAAGTAATAACGAAGAAAATAAGAATTTAAATCCACAGAATTTTTAAATAAGAGAAACAAAATGACAACCCAAAACTTCCTAGTAGAAATCGGCACGGAAGAGCTGCCACCAAAAGCTCTCAAAACATTAGCGACCTCTTTTGCGGATAACGTTGAGGCGGAATTAAACCAAGCAGGTTTAACCTTCGACAAAATCGAATGGTTTGCGGCGCCACGTCGTTTGGCGGTGAAGGTGTTGAACTTGGCGACACAACAACCGAGCAAAGAAATGGAAAAACGAGGGCCTGCAGTGTCAGCAGCCTTTGATGCGGAAGGTAAACCAACTAAAGCGGCTGAAGGCTGGGCGCGTAGTTGTGGCATTACTGTTGAGCAAGCAGAACGCATTGCGACCGATAAAGGCGAATGGCTCGTTCACCGTGCAAAAATTAAAGGTCAGCCGACCAAAAACTTACTTAACGATATTGTGGCAAATGCGTTAGCGAAATTGCCAATTCCAAAACCAATGCGTTGGGCAGATAAAACCGTGCAATTTATTCGCCCAGTTCACACTGTGACTATGTTGTTAGGCGATGAGTTAATTGAAGGCGAAATTTTAGGTGTGGCAAGTGCTCGCACCATTCGCGGTCACCGTTTCTTAGGCGAGAAAGAATTTGAAATTCAATACGCAGACCAATATCCACAATTATTGCGTGAAAAAGGTTCTGTGGTAGCAAACTTCAGTGAACGTAAAGCAGAAATTTTGGCAAAATCTCAAGCAAAAGCGACCGCACTTGGCGGCGTGGCTGATATTGAAGAAAGCTTGCTTGAAGAAGTGACTTCGTTGGTGGAATATCCAAATGTTTTAGCGGCAAAATTTGAAGAGCGTTTCTTAGCTGTGCCTGCGGAAGCTTTGGTTTACACCATGAAAGGCGACCAAAAATATTTCCCAATTTATGGCAAAGACGGCAAATTATTACCGCACTTTATTTTTGTATCGAACATCAACCCAGAAGATCCAACCGCGATCATCGAAGGTAATGAAAAAGTGGTTCGTCCACGTTTAACTGATGCGGAATTCTTCTTCAAAACCGACTTAAAACAAAAACTGGTTGATCGTTTACCACGCTTAGAAACCGTGTTATTCCAACAACAACTGGGCACATTGAAAGATAAAACTGACCGTATTGAACAACTTGCAGGTGAAATTGCAAAACAAATCGGTGCGGAAGAAGCAAAAGCAAAACGTGCGGGTTTACTATCAAAATGTGACTTGATGACCAACATGGTATTCGAATTCACTGATACACAAGGCGTAATGGGTATGCATTACGCTCGTCATGACGGTGAAGATGAAGAAGTCGCAGTGGCATTAAACGAACAATATATGCCACGCTTTGCCGGTGATGAGTTACCTAAATCTCTCGTTGCAAGTGCGGTCGCTTTAGCGGATAAATTTGACACCTTAACGGGTATCTTCGGTATCGGCCAAGCACCAAAAGGTAGCGCAGACCCATTTGCACTTCGTCGTGCGGCATTAGGTGCATTACGTATTATCGTAGAGAAAAACTTACCACTTGATTTAGAAGATTTAGTGAAAAAATCAGCCGCACTTTTCGGTGATAAACTCACGAATAAAAACGTGGTTGCCGATGTGGTAGATTTCATGCTCGGCCGTTTCCGTGCATGGTATCAAGATGAAGGCATTGCGGTGGATGTAATTCAAGCGGTATTAGCACGTCGTCCAACTCGCCCTGCTGACTTTGATGCGCGAGTGCGTGCGGTTTCACACTTCCGTACTTTAGATTCAGCGGAAGCGTTAGCGGCGGCAAATAAACGTGTAAGTAACATCTTAGCGAAAGCGGATGCTGCAATTGGCGAGATCAATTTAACCGCTTGCGTAGAGCCAGCAGAAAAAGCCCTTGCTGAAGCGGTGCTTGCATTACGTACTGAAGTACAACCGCTTATCGCACAAGGCGATTACACGACAGTATTGGATAAATTAGCAAACTTACGTGTGCCAGTAGACAGTTTCTTTGATAACGTGATGGTAAATGCTGAAGATCCAGCACTACGCCAAAACCGATTAGCGATTTTAAATACGTTACAAGGGTTATTCTTACAAGTAGCTGATATTTCAGTGCTTCAATAATGTAAAAAGGGATGGTTGATTTTTCGTCAATCATCCCTTCTTTTATAGACTTCAAGTGATTATTTCTCTATAATTACCGCACTCTCCCCCCTTAGCTCAGTCGGTTAGAGCAGGCGACTCATAATCGCTTGGTCACTGGTTCAAGTCCGGTAGGGGGGACCATTCGACTTGTCAAATAACGTCTTTTCTGTCAAAAAACATCATAAAAACAGCATTTTAGAATCAACCTTATTGTTGTTTTCGTCTTTTATTGTTTGTCATTGTTCGTTTTTATTGTTCCCTTAAATGTTCCCTCTTTATGAAGGAACAAAAACGAGGGAACAAAAGAACGGTAAATTTTTATTTATTAGGGTTTGAACAATGGCTAGAGACTTTTCAAAAAAATTCACTGATTCTTATATTCATGGAATTAAACCAACCGATAAAGAGCAACTATTTTCTGATAGGGATAATCTGTATTTATTGGTTAAACCAACTGGGGCTAAAATATGGCGATTCATTTACACTCACCCAACAACCAAAAAACGCATTAAAAAATCTTTTGGAAACTATCCATCAATTCCACTTGCTTTCGCTAGGGATAAGGCTCGTATATGGTGCGGGCTATTGGCACAAGGTATAGATCCTGCTGAAGAAGAACGTATGCAGCAAGAGGAGAAAGAGAAGAAATCTATGACCTTTAAAGAGCTTGCTATGCTATGGCGTGATAAACGATTAAAGAAGGGTGAGTTAAAAGAAAATAGTATTGAGAAAGCTTATAGAAGAGTAGAGCTTTATTTGTTTGATAGATTTAATTTTTCTAGATTGTTAGCTAAAAATATTAATTTGAGATCTTTTGATGATGCTCTACTTCCCATAGAGGGAACAGATACGTGCGATAAGTTATGCATTGCAATAAAACAAATATTTGATAATGCGATTGATGAAGGCGTGTTAGAAAATAATCCTTTTACAAGATTATCCAAAAGATTTAAAAAGCCAATTACTAAGAATTTTCCATCAATACCGCCTAAGGAATTACCACGGGTATTTGCTAAACTTAATTTATCTAATGCAAAGATAGCGACAAAATGCCTTATTGAATTTCAGTTGCTCACTATCTTGAGGGCCAGCGAAGCAGTGAAGATAGAGTGGAGTGATATAAATTGGGAAGAAAAGGCTCTACATATTCCCGCTGAACGAATGAAAGGCGGTAAGCGTCCGCATAGTGTACCTTTATCTAGTCAGGCATTGCGAATTCTAGAGTGTATGCGTGAAATAAATGGCCATCGCAGATTTGTTTTTACTAGTTATATTGCACCATGGAATAAGCCAATGAATAGCCAAACCGTTAACAAGACTTTAAGAGATCTTGGATTTACTGGCGAATTAGTTGGGCATGGTTTTCGTGGTATCGCCAGCACTTATTTGCATGAATTAGATTGTTTTTCTTATGAAGCGGTTGAGTGGTGTTTATCTCATGAAACGCGTAATGAAGTTCGTAAAGCCTACGATAAATCGAAGAAATGGCGTTCTAGACAAGAGATTATGCAGACGTGGGGGGATTATGTTGAGCAGTGCAAGGTTCAAGCCTTGCGGATGAGTTAGTATTATGGGGCGGATATTCCGCCCTTTATTCTTCCTCGCATTCATCTTCATCTAAACAATCTTCATCATAATAAGGCTCAATGTATCCATCTTTTACCGCTTTCGCCTTTTGTTGTTCCTCTTCCTTGTCTTTGTAATGTTTAACTACTCGATAGACAACATAAGCGGCCACTGCTTTTTTAATTATTCCGCTGGATTTCTTTTTTTGTTGTGCAGCAATAGCGGTATTCATCGAGCACGAGAAGATAGCCATTGCAAGAGAGAAAATAAACGCTCGCTTAATCATTATCAAGCCTTGCTATTACTGGTTTTCTATGGGTTTATTATATCAAAATCGCAAGCCCTACAATACCTAAAAGCCTATTTCCCCCTTGATTTTTTCAAACTTTTTTCTCTCGAACAATCGCAGTCAACCCTCGCCACGCCCGCGCATTAAATAGGTTGATTTCAATGCAAATTTTGAAAGCGGTTCGCCCCTTGCCAATATTGGCGCACTTTTATTTTTTTAATATGAAAATTTAAACGCAAACCAACGCAGAAAAACGCTAGATTTAGGCATAAAAACACTTATTTTGCTCATTTTTCGCCTTAAAAGATTGGACAGTTTCTCTAATATCCCCCGCCTTATTAAAAAAATAACGGCTAAATCCCCTGCCATTTTGTCGTAACCAACTTCACATCGTGAAGCGAATGCATCAAAAACGCCATTTATCTAATATAAAAGCCGTTCCAAATGTAACGCTTGGACACAGTCGATAACGAAATTTTAAGGACGACAATATGCAAAATGAACCGCAACCCAATGACCGTTTTTTGCGTATTGATGAGGTTGTTCATTTAACGGGGCTTTCACGCTCGACTATCTATGAATACGCAAGATTGAAACGCTTTCCAGAAGCGGTAAATCTTGGCAGCAATAAGCGCGCATGGATTGAAAGCGAAGTAAGACACTGGATGAATGAGCGAATTAATCAACGCAATGACAAACGAAAACAGGAAGATAACCTATGACACCAATCAAACTACAAAACCCAGAAAACCAAACCAAATTTACCGCACTTTTAGATGCATTGAACGCAAAGAAAGCGAACCTAATTGCCCTCGATGAAGAATTGAAGGCACTTGAAGGCAAGCAAGCCAAAAATGCCGCAACACTTGCCGCCGTGCGTAACGAATTTGAAACCGAAATAAGCAAAATCAAAGCGAAATTCGACCAAGAAAGCGAATTAAGCCTAAATGACTACGCAGAAACACAAAAACTAAAAGCCGAATACACCGCCCGCATTGATTTCTTTAATGCCGTAGGCGAAGAATTGCAGCCAAAACTCTATAAGAAACGTGAAGCCGTTTATGATGAGAAAAACGCATTTTTAGCGGCAAGAAAAGCGCTCTACCGCTTTGCAGCTATTGCCTTAATGGATGAATTTATTGAAGCCAATAAAGCCCAAATTGCGTTATTTAAAGGGATGTTTGTTTATTCCTGTGACTATAACGAATATACAGGCAGAGACGGGCACGATGAATTCAATGACATCCTCGAGAAAAAATTCCAAGTTGAACTGAATTTACCTCAAGGAACAGGCTTGCCACCGCTTGCACTTGCCTCAGATTGGAAACCTAAATCCCCAACCCAATTACACGCGGAAACATTTGCACCGCAAGAGAAAACTGGCTTTAAACGTTTATTAGACAATATGTAAGGAACACTAAAATGGAAAAACTCACCCAACAAAAATTCACTGAATATAAAAACGACTTAGACGGTAAAAACACTGGCTCAAGCGATTATATGAATGATTATGCGAAAGTAGAAAAAATCATTACTCAAGGCGTAAAAAATCACGCATTTTTAGGTTTAATCACGACAAAATTTGCGCAAGAAATCAATAATACTGCCCATGAATTTTCATTACCTATCGCAAGCAATACAGATACAGATAAGCATGACCGCACACCGCGTAATTTTATTCAATCCACTACGCCTTTTGAGTGTGCGCAAGTCAATTTAGACGTATGCATTCCTCATAGTGAATTAGATAAGTTTACTGCCGTCAATTTTGAAAAAGAATTGAATGCACGCCTAGGCGGAGAACTGGCAAAAAATCTAACTATGATAGGCTTTCACGGCCAACGCCGCGCACTTGATTCTAACCCCGAAACGAATCCATTAGGCGAAGATGTTTCCAAAGGTTGGCACGCTCAACTTAAGGAAAAAGATCAATTTATCAACGCAACTACATTAGCGGGACAAACTCACACGCAACTTATCAAAAAAGCCCTTGAGAAATTACCGGCAAGACTACGTGAAAGCGGAGAACTTGTCGCAATTTGTGGGCGTCATGTTTTAAGCAATGCACAGGTAAACCTTGATGCGAAGCAACTCAACTCACCAAATGGCGTATTACTTACCGCACAGAATCTAATTGGCGGGTTGCGTGCGATTAATGCGCCTTTCTTTCCTGCTAACTGCATTTTAATTACAACGCTTTCTAACCTTGCGATTTACTTCAAGCAAAACAGCGCTCGCTTGTTCTTCAAACAAGAACCGAGAGAAAATAACGTGCAAATTTATTTCTCTGTGATGCTTGATTACTTGCTAGAAAATCACCGCCATGCGGTGCTAATTGAAAGCATTGATGAGGTGCAATAATGGAACAGATACCCCCTGAAGAATGCACAAGTAAATTGTTTGAAGCCGTGCATTTATTTATCAATTACAGCGTGCAAGATTATATTTCACGTGGAATCATACAGGCGAATGAAAAGCCTCGATTTATGCGTGAATTATGGGGGCAGCTTGAACAAAGTGCGTTAAAAAACAACCGCACTTTCAACAATAAAGCCACCGCATCCGCTTGTTTTACGTTTGAATAGGGGGAGCAATGCGACAAACTCACGTAAATAACAAAATGAGAAAAGAAAATATATTCAGGCAGCTAGATTCATTTTCAGACCGTGGGGGCGATATTATGAAGGCGGAATTTATAGCGCACCTTTGCAACATTGGCGCGCTTACTGAACGCGAAGCTATCGACATCACAACCGAATATATCAAACGATGCGAAAAACTCGAACGCAATCACCACTAATCAAGCCCCGAAAGGGGCTTTTTTGTATCTTTTAAAAGATTTTTAGTGGTGTTATCATGTCGTTAAATTAAACACTGAAAGGGGCATTATATGGCATTACATCAAATACTGGCAGAACAAGCGGCAAGCATTACAGACTTAAAACGAAACCCAATGGGCGTAATTCAAGAAAGCGAAAGCGGAATAGTCGCCATATTAAACCGAAACCAACCCGCATTTTATTGCATCACCCCAGAATTATTTTCTCATATGCAAGAATTAATCGAAGATTTAGAACTCGGCAGAATGGCAAATGAACGGCTTGCCACTCTTGAACCTGTAGAAGTTGATCTAAATGACTTATAAACTCATTTTTGATAAACGTGCATTAAAAGAATGGAATAAGTTAGGAGAAACTTTACACCAGCAATTTAAAAATAAATTAGCCGAAAGAATGATAAATCCACGCATTCAAGCCGACAAATTAAAGGGCGAAAATGATTTATATAAAATCAAATTAAGAAGTGCTGGTTATCGATTAGTTTATCAAGTAAGAGATCAGGAAATCACCATTATTGTTGTATCTGTTGGAAAAAGGGAACGATTAGAAGTCTATAAAACTGCAGAACAAAGAACAGCCCACTAAACTGGGCTTTATTTTTACTTAGGATAAGAAAAATTATGGCAAAAAATAAACCAACATTACCCCCTAGAAAATGGTATAGCCTGCAACAGGCAGCGGATAAATTGACAAGAGAATTTGGTGAGCCAGTAACAGTAGATGATTTATTGTATTATTATCAAATTGATTTATTGCCTTTTTCAATTTATATAAACCACAATGTAGAAAGAACATGTATTAATGATCTTGTATTTAGTGACTCCCAAAAGTCGGAAAATTCCATGCCGATTAGCATACTTAAATTCGACATATTAAACAAATTAGAGGAATTAATTATAGGGAAAATTCTATATATAGAATTCCCGAAAAAAGAAACGGACAGTTTAATTTTAGATAGCTATAAATTTAAAAAAAGCCTTCATCATGTGGGCAATTAAACGCCGATTTTGTAGGGCAGATTAGTAACATTAAACGAGAATTAAAGATTGATAAATTTTCTAACTTGCCAAATAATTCCCAAATAATGACATCAAAAAAGACCATTTTTTATAGTGATGTTCCCTGTTTTGTTCCCTTTTTAGATACTAACACTCTTATTAATTTTAGGTATGACAAGGGATAAGTTCAAAAAATGGAAGTAGGTAGGGACCATTTTTCCAGCAAAAAATTTCTTTTTTATCAAAAATCTTATTTCAATATTGTCTATTTTATTTGCCTTGTGACTACAAACAAATTTTTACAGATAAATCAGCGAGTTTAATCCACACTTCATCACTAAATTCTTGTTTAGCAAGGCGTTCAATATTGGCAAGCTCTTGGATAATTTCGTAGAGAGTCTGGTAAGTTAAACGTTGAATCGCGCTTAAAAAGAGCGGTCGGCGATTTTGCCAGATTTTTAGACGGTCAAATTCAGTCTTAATTTGTTGAGTTGGAAGTTTTTCCGTTGTCACAATACGTTGCTGTGGTTTTGTGAGTTCAAGCAACGTAAATAATTCTCGCTGTAGTGTGCGTAATAAAATAACAGGTTGCACATCTTCAGCTTGTAAACCTTTTAAAATGCGTTTGGCACGATTTGCTTTTCCCATTAGCAACGCATCAATCCATTGAAATAGTGTAAAAATTGAGGATTGTTCCACCACGCTAATAACACGATTGTAGTTAAGTTTATGGTCAGGATAGAGCAAATCTAAAAGCTGCAGAGCTTGTTTGAGTGCGAGCAGGTTATTTTCATAACTATAACAAAGTTGTTGAATTGCTTCGTTGTCAGCGTCTAATCCCATTGCTTTGGTACGATTTTTTACCCAACGTGGTAAGTTTTCTACCGTCGGTGTCTGACAATTTATCAGTATTGCATTTGGTTCATATTGATTAAGTGTAATAAACCACGTTTGCTTTTCAATCCCTTTAGCCAATTTTGCTACCTGTAAAATAAGCAAGACATCTTTATGCAATACGGATATAAGTTCTTGCAGATTTTTCTGCAAAAGTGCGGTGAAATTTTCAGGTAAATTCAAGCTTAGTATTTGTTTACTAAAAAACAATCCTATAGATTGACAAGATTCTATAAGTTGCGCCCAATCAGTTTGGCTATCAACCTGAATAGTATTTTTTTCATCAAAACCTTGCAGGTTTGCCACTTGACAAATAGTATCCTCAGTTTCACTAAGTAATAAAGGATCTTGCCCTTGCAAGAGATAAACTCTAGCCAAGCCTTGCGCAAGATGATGATTTAGTTGCTCTGGAAAAATGCGGTTCATTATTTCCTTTTTATTTGATTTTGTAACGCAATTATTTTTACGATTAATTGACGCGCTACTTGCTCGCGCATATCATTCCAAATTACCTCTCGTTCTTCTGATTTGGCTAATGCTGCACGTGCATTATCAAAGAAAGTACGGTTTACTTTCGCATTGATTGGATAGCTTTCGCCATTAGCAAGGCGGAAAGTGGCTTCTACTTCCAACATTAAAAGTTTTTCTGCCTCACGTCCGTGCTTAAAAATAGACGCAACTTGATCTGAAGTAATCTGTTTATTAATACGTAAAATGGGAATATTTTGTTCTAAATTGACGACATTAACCTGATTTTCCTGCAATTTGCGACGCATAATAACAGTAAAATCATTATAAGGGTCATCACTTTCAAGGGCTAATGTTCGCCATTCACTTGGCATAGTAACCGACTGTTGAAAATGCCAACCGCAAGCAGAAAGAATTGCTAATGTTGCGATAAGCAGTAAAGTCTTGATTGAGTTGATCATAAAAATTACCTTTATTGTAGGACGTGTAAAATGTAAATATTTCACATACCTATAAAAAATGGTGCGTGAATTTTAAATCCACACACCCTATGTATTATGGTTTCACTACCACGTTTAATAATTTACCTACGACATAAATCACTTTGACAATGTGTTGATTATCAATAAATTTCTTCACATTTTCATCCGCAAAAGCAATCGTTTTGACTGTGTTTTCATCTGCATCTGTCGCAACAGTAACTTTGCCACGAACCTTGCCATTTACTTGCACAACAATCAGTTTTTCATCTTCTACCATTGCGGCTTCATCGGCTTTTACCCATTCTGCAGTATCAATAGCACTTTCATTGCCAAGAGCTTGCCATAATTCAAAACAGATATGTGGCGTAATTGGATAAAGCATACGAACAACTGCACTTAATGCCTCCGCCATAACTGCACGATCTTGCTCGCTATCAAGCGATGCCTTAGTCAGTTTATTCATCAATTCCATCACTGCAGCAATCGCAGTATTAAATGTTTGACGACGACCAATATCATCGCTCACTTTCGCAATGGTTTTATGAACTTCACGACGAAGCACTTTCTGTTCTGCGGAAAGTGCGGTCAAATCTAGGCTAGTTTTTGCTGGATTTTGTTGATATTGATATACCAAATTCCAAACGCGTCCTAAGAAACGTTTCGCACCTTCTACGCCTGATTCTTGCCATTCCAAGGTCATTTCTGCTGGAGAGGCAAACATCATAAAGAGGCGAACAGTATCGGCACCATATTTTTCTACCATTTCTTGTGGGTCAATACCGTTATTTTTGGATTTCGACATTTTGGTCATGCCACTGTGGACTAATTCACGCCCTTCAGGATCGGTCGCTTTAATAATTCTGCCTTTTTCATCACGTTCAAGAGTCACCAGTGTTGGACTTACCCAAATACGCTCATTGGTTGGACTTGTGTAGTAGAACGCATCTGCAAGCACCATACCTTGACATAATAATTTATCGGCTGGTTCGTCACTGGTTACAAATCCTGCATCGCGTAACAATTTGTGGAAGAAACGGAAGTAGAGCAAGTGCATTGTTGCGTGTTCAATACCACCGATATATTGATCCACTGGTAACCAATAGTTTGCTTCTTCCGCATCAAGCATGCCATTTTGATATTGTGGACAAGTGTAGCGTGCGTAATACCAAGAGGATTCCATAAAGGTATCAAAGGTATCCGTTTCTTTTAATGCAGGTACACCATTGAAAGTTGTTTTCGCCCAGTTTGGATCCGCTTTAATTGGGCTTTTTACGCCGTCCATCACCACATCTTCAGGAAGAATAATGGGTAAACCTTCCATTGGTGCAGGTACTACATCGCCATTTTCAAGGGTTAGCATCGGAATTGGCGCCCCCCAATAACGTTGGCGAGAAACACCCCAGTCACGTAAACGGTAATTAACTTGGCGTTTTCCAACAGCTAATTTTTCTAATTTATCTGCAATACCGTTGAAAGCACCTTCAAAATCTAAACCATCAAACTCAGCTGAGTTCACTAATTTACCGTGCTCAACGAAAGCTTGTTTAGTTAAATCAATTTCTTCATCTGCAAGCGGTGCGATCACTTGTTTAATTGGCAAACTGTATTTTTGAGCAAATTCAAAGTCGCGTTGGTCATGAGCAGGAACCGCCATTACTGCACCAGTACCATAGTGCATTAACACGAAATTAGCGACCCAAATCGGTAATTTATCCCCCGTCAATGGATGAATAGCAAATAATCCCGTTGCCATTCCTTTTTTCTCCATTGTCGCAAGATCAGCTTCTGCCACTTTGGCGTTTTTCGCTTCTTGGATAAAGGCGGCTAATTCGGAATTGTTTTGAGCTGCTAAACTTGCTAATGGATGTGCCGCTGCAATACCTAAATAACTCACGCCGTAAAAGGTATCTGGACGCGTGGTGTAAACCGCCACTTTTTCGTTGGTATTTGCAACATCAAAGGTAATTTCTACCCCTTCAGAACGACCAATCCAGTTACGTTGCATGGTTTTTACCATATCAGGCCATTGAGGAAGGGTATCTAAACCACCTAATAATTGCTCGGCATAGTCAGTAATTTTGATAAACCATTGTGGGATTTCTTTTTGTTCCACTGGTGTATCACAACGCCAGCAACAACCTTCGTGTACTTGCTCGTTTGCGAGTACTGTTTCATCATTCGGGCACCAGTTTACGGTTGAGGTTTTTTTGTACACTAAGCCTTTTTTGTAAAGCTCAGTGAAGAACCATTGTTCCCATTTGTAGTATTCTGGTTTACAGGTTGCGATTTCACGATCCCAGTCGAAACCAAAGCCTAAAAGCTGAAGTTGTTTTTTCATGTAGGCAATGTTTTCGTACGTCCATTTAGCAGGCGCAGTTTTGTTTTTGATTGCGGCACCTTCTGCTGGTAAGCCGAAAGCATCCCAACCAAATGGTTGCAATACGTTTTTGCCTAGCATGCGTTGATAACGAGAAATTACATCACCAATAGTATAGTTACGTACATGTCCCATATGCAGGCGGCCAGAAGGATATGGGAACATAGAAAGACAGTAATATTTTTCTTTAGATTCGTCTTTGATTGCTTTGAAAACTTTATTTTCTGCCCAATATTGTTGAACCTTTGGTTCGATCATATCGGGGCGATATTGTTCTTGCATAAAATCACCTTAAATTTTAACCGCACTTTTGCAGCATTTTGACAATAGAAAATGTGGCATAGAATACCGTAAAATGGCAAAAATTAATAGGGAGAGAAATAAAAAGTGCGGTGGTTTTTTAGTTGTTTTTTTACAATAAATTTTCAATTTTTGCAGAACAGATTAGAACAAAGGAATCCATGGCAAGCCAATATAACTTATGATATAGTTTACCACCAAATTTATAGAGGTCTCTCAATAATAAAAATAATGATAGAGTTGGATCAAACAAATATACCAAAACACGTTGCCATTATTATGGATGGTAATGGCCGTTGGGCAAAACAGAAAAATAAAATGCGAATTTTCGGACACACCAATGGCGTTACTGCGGTACGCAAAGCAGTGGCTTATGCACGACAAATCGGTGTGGAAGTACTCACACTTTATGCCTTTAGTAGCGAAAATTGGAGTCGCCCAGAACAAGAAATCAGCGCGTTAATGTCGCTTTTTATGCAAGCCTTGGATCGCGAAGTGAAAAAATTACATAAAAATAATATTTGTCTGAAAATTATAGGCGATGTATCTCGTTTTAGTGAAACTTTACAAGAAAAAATCAAAAAAGCGGAAAATTTAACAGAAAAAAATACCGCACTTACACTCAATATTGCGGCAAATTACGGCGGTTGTTGGGATATTATTCAAGCCGCTAAACAAATTGCAGAAAAAGTTAAAAAAGAAGAAATGTCAGTTTCAGATATTAATAACTCGACTTTTCAACATCATCTTGCAACCCAAAATGCACCACCTGTGGATTTATTAATTCGCACCAGTGGAGAACAGCGCATAAGCAACTTTTTATTATGGCAAATTGCCTATGCGGAATTATATTTTTCCGATGTGCTTTGGCCTGATTTTAATCAATTAGAATTTAATCGCGCGATTGCAAGTTATCAACAACGTCATCGCCGTTTTGGCGGGACTGAATAGTTAAACGGATTAAAATTATGCTTAAACAACGAGTTTTATCTGCTATTGTGTTAATTGCTGCAGTTTTATGTGCGCTATTTTTATTCACACCTTTTTATTTTGCCCTCGCTTTAGGGGCAGTAGCGATTTTAGGCATTTGGGAATGGACTCAATTTGCTCGCCTAAAACAACCTTTGATACGTTTTTTTGTGACTACCTTTTTAGGCGTATTTATCTTCTTATGGCTCTATACTGAGGGCAACTATTTAGATGCAGGGCGTGTGTTTGAACAACATCTTCAGCTTTTATTGATAAATGCTGTTAGCTGGTGGGGTTTAGCTTTGTTACTTGTGATCAGTTACCCTAAATCAGCTAAATTTTGGTCTAAAAATCCACTTTTACAACTTTTATTTGCCTTTTCTACGTTGATTCCATTTGTCGCAGGTGTATTACGTTTACGTTTAGAACACTATACCCATGATCCTTATCACGGCTTATTTTTATTACTTTACGTATTTATACTTGTTTGGGCGGCTGATTCTGGTGCTTATTTTAGCGGACGTGCCTTTGGCAAACGTAAACTTGCCCCTAAAGTATCGCCAGGTAAAAGTTGGGAAGGGGTCATTGGTGGATTAATTACAGCATTAGTGCTTGCTTTTATCTTTATTCATTTCTCTAACAATACTTTAGTAGGCGATCGAAATATTACTGGATTTATCATTCTTTCTGTAGCGACAGTTGCAATTTCAGTATTGGGCGATTTAACTGAAAGTATGTTCAAGCGTGAGTCTGGTGTGAAAGACAGCAGTCAATTAATTCCTGGTCATGGCGGTGTATTAGATCGCATTGATAGCTTGACTGCCGCAGTACCTTTTTTCAGCTATTTCTATTTCTTTGTCTTATAAGGATTTTTAATGTCATTTTTGTGGTCACTAGGTTCTTTTATCATTGCTATTGCTGTATTAGTATCCGTTCACGAATATGGTCACTTTTGGGCAGCGAGAAAGTGCGGTATAAAAGTCCATCGTTTTTCCATTGGTTTTGGAAAAGTAATTTGGAAACGCATTGACAAATATGGTACAGAATTTGCGGTTTCAATGATTCCTTTAGGCGGCTATGTAAAAATGCTTGATGGACGTAATGAAGTAGTTCCTGCTGAGCAAAAATCACAAGCATTTGACAGTAAAAGCGTATTACAACGCGCATTTGTAATTATTGCAGGCCCTTTAGCTAATTTTATTTTTGCAATTTTTGCTTATTGGATCATCTACCTTTATGGAATGCCAACGGTTAAACCAGTGATTGAATCAATAACACCAAACTCAATCGCAGCACAAGCCCACATTGAACCCAATACGCAAATTCTTACAATTGATGGCGAAGAAACTCAAGATTGGGAAACCATCAATATGCTACTTGCAACAAAAATGGGGGAGCCTAATGTTGAAATTACCCTTTCTCCTTTCAATTCTAATATTGAACAACAACGGACTTTAAATCTTACAAATTGGATATTCGATCCTGAAAAAGAAAGTGCTTTTGAGGCATTAGGGATTATGCCTATGCGTCCTAAAATTGAAATGATGCTTTCTAAAGTTGTTCAAAATTCTCCCGCTGAGAAAGCTGGTTTACAAATCGGTGATAAAATTTTAAAAGAAAATTTAACCGCACTTCCTTGGCAAGATTTTATAAAACAGGTCGAACAAGGCGAATCTTTTTCTATTAAAGTTGAACGTAATGAAGAAACATTTGACAAAGTCCTAACTCCAGTGCGTAATCAAAATGGCAAATGGTTTGTTGGGGTTAGCCCAACCTTGACAAAATTAGCGGATGAATACCGTACTGAATTAAAATATGGTATTCTTGAATCTTTACAAAAAGGCATTGAAAAAACAGGGCAGCTTTCCCTTTTAACCTTGAAAATATTAGGGAAATTACTTACTGGCGATTTGTCATTAAATAATTTAAGTGGGCCAATTTCTATTGCAAAAGGTGCTGGTGCATCAGCAAATATTGGATTGGTGTATTTTTTAAGTTTTATGGCATTGATTAGTGTAAATTTAGGGATTATGAATTTATTTCCATTACCAGTATTAGATGGCGGTCATTTAGTTTTTTTAACAATGGAAGCTGTTAAAGGAAAACCTGTTTCTGAGCGGGTGCAAAGCATCTGTTATCGAATTGGCGCAGCACTGTTATTAAGCTTAACGGTGTTTGCATTATTTAATGATTTTTTACGTCTATAATTTATATAGGATACAATCGATGAAAAAACTTCTAATCGCAAGTTTATTATTCGGTACGACAACGACTGTGTTTGCCGCACCTTTTGTGGCAAAAGATATTCGTGTGGATGGTGTTCAAGGTGACTTAGAACAACAAATCCGAGCAAGTTTACCTGTTCGTGCCGGTCAGAGTGTGACTGACAATGATGTGGCTAATATTGTCCGCTCTTTATTCGTAAGTGGTCGATTCGATGATGTGAAAGCGCATCAAGAAGGCGATGTGCTTGTTGTTAGCGTTGTGGCTAAATCGATCATTTCAGATGTTAAAATCAAAGGTAACTCTATTATTCCCACTGAAGCACTAAAACAAAACTTAGATGCTAACGGGTTTAAAGTTGGCGATGTTTTAATTCGAGAAAAATTAAATGAATTTGCCAAAAGTGTAAAAGAGCACTATGCAAGTGTAGGTCGCTATAACGCAACCGTTGAACCTATTGTCAATACGCTACCAAATAATCGCGCTGAAATTTTAATTCAAATCAATGAAGATGATAAAGCAAAATTGGCATCATTAACTTTCAAGGGGAACGAATCTGTTAGTAGCAGTACATTACAAGAACAAATGGAATTACAACCTGATTCTTGGTGGAAATTATGGGGAAATAAATTTGAAGGTGCGCAATTCGAGAAAGATTTGCAGTCAATTCGTGATTATTATTTAAATAATGGCTATGCCAAAGCACAAATCACTAAAACGGATGTTCAGCTAAATGATGAAAAAACAAAAGTTAATGTAACCATTGATGTAAATGAAGGTTTACAGTATGACCTTCGTAGTGCACGCATTATAGGTAATCTGGGAGGTATGTCTGCCGAGCTTGAACCTTTACTTTCAGCATTACATTTAAATGATACTTTCCGCCGTAGTGATATTGCAGATGTAGAAAATGCAATTAAAGCAAAACTTGGAGAACGCGGTTACGGTAGCGCAACGGTAAATTCAGTACCTGATTTTGATGATGCAAATAAAACATTAGCGATAACCCTTGTTGTTGATGCTGGACGACGTTTAACTGTTCGCCAACTTCGCTTTGAAGGAAATACCGTTTCTGCTGATAGCACTTTACGTCAGGAAATGCGCCAACAAGAAGGAACTTGGTATAATTCACAATTAGTTGAGTTAGGAAAAATTCGCTTAGATCGTACAGGTTTCTTCGAAACAGTCGAAAACCGAATTGATCCTATCAATGGTAGTAATGATGAAGTGGATGTCGTATATAAAGTCAAAGAACGTAACACGGGTAGTATCAACTTTGGTATTGGTTACGGTACAGAGAGTGGTATTAGTTATCAAGCAAGTGTTAAACAAGATAATTTCTTAGGAACAGGGGCGGCAGTAAGTATAGCTGGTACGAAAAATGATTATGGTACGAGTGTCAATTTGGGTTATACCGAGCCCTATTTTACTAAAGATGGTGTAAGTCTTGGTGGAAATGTTTTCTTTGAAAACTACGATAACTCTAAAAGTGATACATCCTCTAACTATAAGCGTACGACTTACGGAAGTAATGTTACTTTAGGTTTCCCTGTAAATGAAAATAACTCCTATTATGTAGGATTAGGTCATACCTATAATAAAATTAGTAACTTTGCTCTAGAATATAACCGTAATTTATATATTCAATCAATGAAATTTAAAGGTAATGGCATTAAAACAAATGACTTTGATTTTTCTTTTGGTTGGAATTATAACAGCCTTAATAGAGGCTATTTCCCAACTAAAGGGGTTAAAGCAAGTCTTGGTGGACGAGTTACAATTCCAGGTTCTGATAATAAATACTACAAACTAAGTGCAGATGTACAGGGTTTCTACCCATTAGACAGAGATCACCTCTGGGTTGTATCTGCAAAAGCATCTGCAGGATATGCAAATGGTTTTGGAAACAAGCGTTTACCGTTCTATCAAACTTATACAGCGGGTGGCATCGGTTCATTACGCGGTTTTGCTTATGGTAGTATTGGGCCTAATGCAATTTATGCCGCTCAAAATGGTAGCGGTAATGGTAATGGTAATTTTGATAAGATAAGTTCTGATGTGATTGGTGGTAATGCAATCACAACTGCGAGTGCAGAACTTATTGTACCAACACCGTTTGTTAGTGATAAAAGCCAAAATACGGTCCGAACTTCCTTATTTGTTGATGCGGCAAGTGTTTGGAATACTAAATGGAAATCAGATAAAAATGGATTAAAGAGCGATGTATTAGAAAAATTGCCTGATTATGGCAAATCAAGCCGTATTCGCGCCTCTACAGGTGTCGGATTCCAATGGCAATCTCCTATTGGGCCATTGGTATTCTCTTATGCCAAACCAATTAAAAAATATGAAAATGATGATGTCGAACAGTTCCAATTTAGTATTGGAGGTTCTTTCTAATAAATTGAACTTTTTTTCTTCATCAGAACTCAAAAACAACGTTCTCTGCCTAATTTAATTGGGCAGAGAAAATATTAAACCCATCATTTAATTAAGGATATTTATCAAATGAAAAACATCGCAAAAGTAACCGCACTTGCTTTAGGTATTGCACTTGCTTCAGGCTATGCTTCCGCTGAAGAAAAAATTGCTTTCATTAATGCAGGTTATATTTTTCAACATCACCCAGATCGCCAAGCAGTAGCAGATAAACTTGATGCTGAATTTAAACCTGTAGCTGAGAAATTAGCAGCAAGCAAAAAAGAAGTTGATGATAAAATTGCTGCTGCTCGTAAAAAAGTAGAAGCAAAAGTTGCGGCTTTAGAAAAAGATGCACCTCGCTTACGTCAAGCTGATATTCAAAAACGCCAACAGGAAATTAATAAATTAGGTGCGGCTGAAGATGCTGAATTACAAAAATTAATGCAAGAACAAGATAAAAAAGTTCAAGAATTCCAAGCTCAAAATGAAAAACGTCAAGCTGAAGAGCGTGGTAAATTATTAGATAGCATTCAAACTGCGACAAATAATTTAGCAAAAGCAAAAGGTTATACTTATGTGCTTGATGCAAATTCAGTCGTATTTGCGGTAGAGGGTAAAGATATTACTGAAGAAGTATTAAAATCTATCCCTGCTTCTGAAAAAGCACAAGAGAAAAAATAATAGGTTTTCATAATGCAAAAATCCTATTCTTTACAAGAATTGGCAACTCAAATCGGCGCTACCGTTCGCGGTAACGCCGATGTTGTTGTTGAGAATATTGCGCCTCTCGATAAAGCCCAATCAAATCAACTCACTTTTATTTCTAACGTAAAATTTCGTGCATTATTGAAAGATTCTAAAGCAGGGATTTTGGTTGTTTCTGAAGAGGATGTTGAACACTGTTCTCCAGAAAGCAATTTACTTATTATTAAAGATCCTTATGTGGCTTACGCAATTTTAGCGCAATATATGGATAGCACGCCAAAAGCGGCACAAGGAATCGCAAAAAGTGCGGTCATTTTTGATGGTGTTTTATTGGGCGAAAATGTATCTATTGGTGCGAACGCAGTGATTGAAGAAGGTGTTGTACTAGGTGATAACGTGATCATTGGTGCAAATTGCTTTGTTGGTAAAAATACCAAGATAGGTTCAGGCACTCAACTCTGGGCTAATGTCACTGTTTACCATAACGTTGAGATTGGAGCTAATTGCTTAATTCAATCAGGAACAGTTATCGGTAGTGATGGTTTTGGTTATGCAAATGATCGTGGTCGTTGGATTAAAATTCCACAAGTAGGGCAAGTAATAATTGGTAATAACGTTGAGATTGGTGCGAATACCTGTATTGATAGAGGCGCATTAGATGCCACGATTATTGAAGATAACGTTATTATCGATAACCTTTGTCAAATTGCACATAATGTTCATATTGGCACTGGTACAGCGGTTGCGGGTGGCGTTATTATGGCAGGTAGCTTAACTGTTGGTCGCTATTGCTTAATTGGCGGTGCGAGTGTGATTAATGGTCATATGGAAATTTGTGATAAAGTAACCATTACTGGAATGGGAATGGTTATGCGTCCAATTACAGAGCCTGGCGTATATTCCTCTGGTATTCCATTGCAAACGAATAAAGAGTGGCGTAAAACAGCAGCTCTAACATTAGGCATTGATGGCATACATAAACGCTTAAAAGCATTAGAAAAGAAAATTTCTTAATTGATACCCCATCATTTAATCTGCATTTTACAAGTTTAATAACTGATTAAAATGCAGATTTTTATGTGTATAAAATTTACTTAACGAAATAAGTTGAAATTCTTTTAAAAATAAATAAGCCCAACTTTAAATTGGGCTTACAAGCATACATTTTTTATCGTTAAAGAATTATGCGTTACCGCCAGTGATTTTTGCAACTTCAGCAGCAAAATCTTCTTCTTTTTTCTCAATACCTTCGCCTACTTCTAAACGAATGAAGTTAGAAACAGAAGTATTTACTGATTTTAAGAAATCCCCTACAGATACAGAAGGATCCATTACAAATGCTTGACCTGTTAATGAAACTTCACCAGTGAATTTCTTCATACGACCTTCAACCATTTTCTCTGCGATTTCTTTTGGTTTACCAGAGTTGATCGCAATATCGATTTGGATTTGGCGTTCGTGTTCAACCACTTCAGCAGATACATCTTCTGGGTTCACGAATTCAGGTTTAGATGCAGCTACGTGCATTGCTACTTTTTTCAGTTCATCAGCAGAACCTTCGCCCGCAACTAATACGCCAATTTTTGCACCGTGTAAGTATTGTGCAATTACTTGACCATCTAAGTAAGCAACACGACGAATATTCATGTTCTCACCGATTTTAGCAACTAATGCAGCACGTTTTTCTTCAAATTGCGCTTGTAATGCTTCGATAGTGGTACCTTTGTTTGCTGCTGCGAAATCAGCTACTTCGTTTGCTAAACCTAAGAAACCTGCATCTTTTGCTACGAAGTCAGTTTCACAGTTCATTTCAACTAATACACCGAAACCATTTTCTACACGAGCAAGGATAACACCTTCAGCTGCAACACGGCCTGCTTTTTTAGCTGCTTTAGCTTGACCAGATTTACGCATATTGTCGATTGCTAACTCAATATCACCGTTTGCTTCAACTAATGCTTTTTTACATTCCATCATACCTGCGCCAGTACGGTCACGAAGTTCTTTTACTAATGATGCTGTGATTTCAGCCATTTTTAAAATCCTCTGTCGAAAATGCGGTTTATTTTGACCGCACTTTTAGATAAAAATATAGGGGCTAAATTTTAGCCCCTATGCCAATTAATCGCTTGATTATTAAGGGCTTCGCCTTATTGCAAAACTTAAATTATTCTGCGTCAGCTGCTAATTCTTCAGCAACTTGAGCTTCGTTACCACGACCTTCTTTAACCGCTGCTGCAGCTGCAGAAACGTAAAGTTGGATAGCACGAGTCGCATCATCGTTACCAGGGATAACGAAATCTACGCCAGCTGGTGTTGAGTTAGTATCAACGATAGCAAATACAGGAATACCTAGGTTGTTTGCTTCTTTAACAGCGATATGTTCGTGGTCCGCACCGATAACGAATAACGCATCTGGTAAGCCGCCCATATCTTTGATACCGCCAAGGCTTAATTCAAGTTTTTCCATCTCACGGCTACGCATTAACGCTTCTTTTTTGGTTAATTTATCAAAAGTACCGTCTTGAGATTGGGTTTCTAAATCTTTTAAACGTTTAATTGATTGACGAACGGTTTTCCAGTTAGTCAACATACCACCTAACCAACGGTGGTTTACGTAATATTGCTGACAATCTAATGCTGCTGCTTGAACTGCTTCAGACGCTGCACGTTTTGTACCAACGAATAATACTTTACCGTTGTTGCTAGCAATGCGAGTTAATTCCGCTAAAGCTTCGTTGAATAAAGGTAAAGTTTTTTCAAGATTGATAATGTGAACACCGTTACGAGCACCAAAAATGAAAGGTTTCATTTGTGGGTTCCAGTAACGAGTTTGGTGTCCGAAGTGTACGCCTGCGTTGATCATGTCGCGCATTGAAACTTGTGCCATAATATTTTCCTTTTGTTGGGGTTGAGCCTCCACATATCAGCTAATCGACCGTTTGGCACCCCGATTAAGCCTTGTTAATATGTGTGTGTTGTTAGTAATTAAAAAACTGCTTTTGAAAGGCAAAAACAGCGGGGCGATTTATACCATAAAGTGCGGTTAAAAACCAATTTATTTTGTTTATTTCTCCACTTTTCTTGCTTTGATAAATAACAATGGTGGTCGATGTGACAAATCTTTAAATTCATTATGCCATTGCGGTTGGTCAGCAAGCATGGGTTCTTCCATTTGCTCGATTTGAAACCTTGCATGAATTAAATTATTGATAATTGTTGCTGTTGTTCGATGATAGGTTTGAAAAGGTTGTTTGAACCAATTTCTATTGCGTTTCCCCTCTTCTCTATAATGATTTAAACGATAAGCGACTTGCTGTTTTTTGTCATTTTTTTCCCAGCGTTCTCCCTCTTTATGGCAGGTAGTTATCGGATGTTCTTGTGAGAAAATTAATGTGCCATTAGACGAGAGTTTGTCATGGATCGTTGATAATAATGTCGGAAAATTTTCAATATAATGAAAGGCAAAAGAGCTAGTAATCACATCGAAATGACTTTCTGGTAACTCAGCTAATTTTTCTATTGGTAAGTGATATAAGGAAAAACGCCCTGAAAATTGACCGCACTTTTGAAGATCTTTTTCAGCTTGTTCGAGCATTTTTTCGGAAAGATCAGTTCCAATTACTTTAGCCGCCCCTCGTTCTAAATAAAGTTGTAAATGCCCTCCCGTACCACAGCCTAAATCGAGTAATTTCTTCCCTTTTAAATTAGGCAACAATGAAAGCATGGTGGGCTTTTCGATAATTTCATTGAGGCTAATTGGATTTGCACGGAGTTTCTGATAAAGCTCAAAGAAATTATCTTTATCATAAACACTAATTTTATTATTCATTTATTGCCTTAAAATAAAAATTTACGTGATTTAAATCACTCAAAAGTAAATACTTAAACGAGAAGTTAAAATTTAATATTTTTATAGATAAAAAATATCACTAAAGATAAAAAATAATTTTATGAATGATCATTTGATATTTCTTCTTCAATTTTCTCACTTAGAATTTCTTCTGTTTCTTTATTTAATGCTTTTGTATCAAGATGCGGTTTAATAAATGGTCTTGGTGTCCAATATTTTTTTACTATTTCATTCGAAAAACCGTGTAAAACTTCTTCATTTAACCGTTCTTGATCCAATGTTCGTACTTCCTTAATAATTTCTTCCGCTTCAATTTTATCAATACCTAATTTCATCAATGTTGCTCGACTAAGTGTAATTGCTGATTCAAAAGTTTCACGCACAATAAAATCTACATCCTGCTTAATCAAACTAACTGTTGTTTTTCTGTCATAAGTTCGGGTTAAAATTGGTAAATTTGGATAAGCCTCTTTCATTTGACTGACAATATGTTCAATTCTTTGTGTATCGGTAATACCTAATACGACACATTTCGCCTTTTCAATTCCTGCGGCTCGTAAAACATCTAATCGAATGCCATCGCCATAATAAACTTTAAAACCAAACTTTGCGGCAGCACGGATATTTTCGATATTGCGATCAATCACTGAAACGCTAATTCCACGAAGTAATAATGTTTGGCAGACAATTTGACTAAAACGTCCAAAACCAATAACTAAAACGTTATCTTCCAAATCCCCGATGCTGTCTAGATCATTTTCATCAAGTTGATCAAGATGTTTAGGCTCTGTATGCTGTATAAGTTTGCGAGCAATTTGAGCAATAATAGGCGAAAAAAGCATCGAAATAATCACTGCAGCAGTGAATGTCGCTTGTTCTTCATTACTGATTACTTCCGCAGTTGCTGCGGCTGAAAAAAGAACGAAAGCAAATTCGCCACCGTGTGCCATCAAAGACATTCGTCCTATGGCTTCTCGATGATCAAGACGGGTAATTCGGGCAATAATATAAACAGCACTGGCTTTTCCAAGTATATAAAGAAAAACAATTCCAAGTAGCAAGATCCAATGATTAAACACTAAATGCAAATCTAAGGACATTCCTACGCCCATAAAAAATAATCCGAGTAATAAGCCGCGAAATGGTTCTATATCCGCTTCAAGCTGATGGCGAAACGCTGATTCAGACATCATCACACCAGCAACAAACGCGCCCATTGCCATTGAAAGTCCGCCAATTTCCATTGCTAATGCAGCACCTAAAACGACCAATAATGCACCCGCTGTCATCATTTCACGAATACGTGCTTTAGAAATTAAACGAAATAGTGGGTTCATTAGCCATTTTCCAGTCACAATTAACCCCACAACAGCACTTAATGCTATACCAATTGATACCCAATCAGTATGTGGTGTCGCTTCTTTCGAATGGGGAGCAAGAAAAGCGACAGAAGCCAAAAGTGGTACAATAGCAATATCTTCAAAAATTAATGTTGAAATTACGCGTTGTCCTTTTGACGTAGAAGTAAGCCCCCTTTCTTCTAGTGATTGCATTACAATAGCAGTAGAGGAAAGCGTGAAACCCATACCAGCGATAAATGATACTTCTTTTGTTAATCCTAATAAATAAATACCCGAAAAAGTGAGTAAGCAACCACATAATCCAACTTGTAACAAACCTCTGCCAAAAATAGCTTTACGCATTGCCCAAAGGCGTTCTGGATACATTTCAAGCCCGATAATAAAAAGAAACATTACCACACCTAATTCCGCTAAATGTACCACAGCTGTTGGATCTTGCACTATGCCAAAGACAGATGGGCCAATCAAACAACCTGCCACTAAATAACCTAGCACGCTACCCAACCCGAGTCTTTTAAATAACGGCACAATTGTTACGCTAGATGCGAGTAAAATAACGACTTTCATCAGTTCTGGATTGGCAAGTTGAGACATAATGACTCCAATAATGCAAAAAATACAAATATTTTGGCGAGTATATTAAAAAGTTATATGTGATAAATCATACTAAATCTTTTAATATAACTTTAAACCACATTTATTTTATATGAAATTGTGAGTTTCATTTAGTAATCGATGAATTAATTTTGCATTCGCGGGGGGAAACTGTCCTGCATCCAATGCGCGCTGCTCAACCCAAAAACCTTCTTGCCCCTCTCGCCCAAAAGGCTCACCAATCCATTCATTTACCAGATAAAAGAAAAAAGAAATGATTTTTGTTGGATATTCAAATTGAAAACGTTCATAAAGTTCTGCATTTAACGCAACAATGCCTATTTCCTCTTCCAGTTCACGTTTTAAAGCCTGTTCTGGGGTTTCTCCCGCATCTACTTTTCCACCGGGAAATTCTAAAGATTGGGCAAAATCCTGTCCTTCTAAACGCTGCGTTAAATAGATCTGACCAAATTCATTACGAATAATCCCCGCAGCAACTTGTATAATTTTTTTATCCATTTTTCTATCCAATGTAGAGGTATGAAAAAAGTGCGGGGAAAAATCACCGCACTTTGATTGTTCATTACTGGCGTGCCACACGACTTCCGTGACAATGCTTATATTTTTTACCCGACCCACAAGGACAAGGCTCGTTGCGACCAATGCGACGATCTGAATAATCTTCAGTCTCTGAATTTTGAGTTGTCTGACTATTTTCATCCACAGGTAAATTATTTTGATTGATACGAGCAGCCATTTCTTGACGAGCACGTTCAGCTTCTTCCATTTCTTCTTGAGTACGCACACGTACACGGGTTAAAGTCGTGATAACCTGGTGTTTTAAAGAATCCAACATTTCCGTAAACATACGGAAAGATTCTTTTTTATACTCTTGTTTTGGATCTTTTTGCGCATAGCCACGTAAATGAATACCTTGGCGTAAATAATCCATCGAAGCTAAGTGTTCTTTCCAAAGTTCATCTAAGGTTTGCAACATAACACCTTTTTCAAAATGGCGCATAGCGTCTTCGCCAACCAAAGCCTCTTTTTCTTTGTATTCCTTTTCTGCAATTTCCACAATGCGTTCGCGCAAACTTTCTTCGTGAAGATTATTATCTTCTTCCAACCAATTAGAAATCGGTAATTCCATACCAAACTCTTGAGATAAACGTTCTTCAAGCCCTTTAATATCCCATTGTTCTTCCAAAGATTGTGGTGGAATATATTGATCAATCACACCATTAAACACATCGTGGCGAATAGCGTTGATAGTTTCAGAAATATCATCATTATCAAGCAAATGATTGCGTTGCTCATAAATCGCGTGACGTTGGTCATTTGCCACATCATCATATTCAAGTAGGTTTTTACGGCCATCAAAATGGAACGCCTCAACTTTTGCTTGAGCAGATGCAATCACTTTCGCCAACATTTTCGACTCCATTGCCTCGCCTGCTACCGTGAACGCTTTACGCATTAAATTGAGTTTACCTTCATTCAAATAAATGCGCATTAAACCGTCTTCCAAAGAAAGATAGAAACGAGAAGAACCGGGGTCACCTTGACGCCCAGAACGACCGCGCAACTGGTTATCAATACGACGAGATTCGTGACGCTCTGTACCGATAATATGCAACCCACCCGCTTTCATTACAATTTCGTGGTTTTTCTCCCACTCTGCTTTAAGGGCTTCAATTTGTTCTTGAGTTGGATTTTCTAATTTGGCAGCCTGCGCTTTCCAGTTACCGCCAAGAATAATATCCGTACCTCGACCCGCCATATTCGTTGCGATAGTCACTGCGCTAGGAAATCCTGCTTCTGCCACGATTTCCGCTTCTTGTTGGTGGAATTTCGCATTCAACACATTGTGTTTTATACCTGCTTTATCTAACGCTTTAGATAATTCTTCTGATTTTTCGACTGAAATCGTCCCCACTAATACTGGTTGCTGGCGTTCTACACAATCTTTAATGTCTTCAATAATCGCATTAAATTTATATTGTTCATTTTCAAACATCACATCAGTGCGATCATCACGAATCATTGGACGATTTGTTGGAATTACAACAGTTTCCAAGCCATAAATTTGTTGGAACTCAAATGCTTCGGTATCCGCAGTCCCCGTCATACCTGCAAGACGTTCATATAAACGGAAGTAGTTTTGGTAAGAAATTGACGCAACAGTTTGGTTTTCGCTCTTAACATCCACCCCTTCTTTTGCCTCAATGGCTTGGTGCAAACCATCTGACCAACGACGCCCCACCATTGTACGACCAGTGTGTTCATCAACAATCACGATTTCACCGTTCTTCACAATGTAATCGACATCTTTTTCAAACAATGTGTGCGCACGCAATGCAGCCATAACGTGATGAAGCAATACAATTCGACTAGGAGAATACAAAGAGTCCCCCTCAGGCATTAAACCTTGCGCAATTAACCAATCTTCTACTTTTTCTTGACCACGTTCGGTTAAATGTGCTTGTTTAGATTTCAAATCTAAAGTGAAATCGCCCTCTCCTTGATATTCTTCCGTATCTTCTTTTTCTTGTTTAATTAAACTTGGGATCAATTTATTTACCGCAATATAAAGCTCTGAACTGTTTTCTGCCTGACCTGAAATAATCAATGGCGTACGCGCTTCATCGATTAAGATAGAATCCACTTCATCCACCAACGCATAGCCTAAAGTACGTTGGAAACGCTCTTCTTTTGAGTGGGCTAAGTTGTCACGTAAATAATCAAAACCAAGTTCACTATTGGTTGCATAAGTAATATCTGCCGCATAAGCTGCACGTTTTTCTTCTGGCGATAAACCAGGAATATTTACGCCTACGCTCATACCCAAAAATTCAAATAACGGACGGTTTGTTTCTGCATCTCGGCGAGCAAGATAATCATTCACCGTGACAACATGAACGCCTTTACCTTCAAGTGCGATTAAATAACAAGGCAAAGTCGCCGTTAATGTTTTACCTTCACCAGTACGCATTTCTGCAATACAACGATTGGTCAATACCATTCCACCGATAAGCTGAACATCAAAATGGCGCATACCAAGCACACGCTTACTTGCTTCGCGTACCGTTGCGAATGCTTCTGGTAAAATTTGTTGCAAAGTTTCGCCACCACTTAAACGATCACGAAACTCTTGTGTTTTTGCTTTTAATTCATCATCACTTAATGCCTCAAAAGCAGGCTCCATTTTATTAATTTTTACGACTTGTTTTTTTAATTTACGTAAAACGCGTTCATTACGACTACCAAAAATTCTTGTTAAAATGCTCATAATTTCTCTTTTTAAATATATAAGTTAAATAGTTAAATGCTTATGAAATACTTTATTTCATGCACAATAATTTTTTAAAATATCGCTATTTCAATAGCAATATTCTTCACAAAAAACAGAAAAATTAAATAAGCAAGGGGCCTGCTCGAATTGGCGCACTAAGATTCAATACATCCGCTAAAAAGTGCGGTTGAATTTTAGGTTGTTTTTCAGTTTGACGGGAAATTGAAGGTTGAGGAATGGCTTGTCGTTGCACTTCACGAGCAACTTTTACCGTTTCTAACGCTTGTTGAATGGAAACACTTGAGGAATAATTTTCCGTATTATTTTGATTTTCAAAACTTTGTGCGTTAGGCAAAGCAAAAATCGCGATGATACTTAAAAGTAATCGCGACCAAAAATTCGGTTTGACAGTGCCTGAAATCATTCGTCTCATTGTTTATTATGAAAATTGCGTGTATTGTAGCGGAAATCTAAACTGATGTCATTTACTGGGGGCTGACTTTATGGAAAACAAGGCTGATCGTTATCAAAAAGCAGTCAATATTACGGATGTGCTTGAGCAATCGCCCTTTGCCAAAATAATCAAAAAAGGTCTTGCTATCAATGAACTCAATCAAAAATTTAACCGCATTTTTCCACAGGAATTTCACGGCAAATTTCGTATTGGCAACATAACAGATCATTTAATTTTTATTGAAGTGTCTAATGCTATTGTTCGGCAGGGGATTCTATTTAAACAAATTGAATTATTAACACTAATTCAAGAAGAATTTCCGCAAGTAACAGGATTTGAGATAACGATCAATCCTGGATTTTAAGTTTCAAATATAAGAAAAAATAAAGAATTACTTATCACTCAGACTTTTTAATAATGCTTTCTCTATTTTTTTCTCCTCGCGTCTTTTCTGAAAAAATGTACTCAATTTTTGACTACACTCTTCTGCCAATACGCCAGATGTAATCTCTAAAGTATGATTCATCTTGTAATCATCAAAAAAATGAAAACGTGATCCAATCGCGCCAGTTTTATAATCAGATGCACCGAACACAAGACGTTTAATACGGCTATGCAAAATTGCCCCTGCACACATTGTGCAAGGCTCTAATGTCACATAAAGCGTGCTATTCAGTAGGCGATAATTTTGAATATTTTTCGCGCCATTACGCAAAGCGATAATTTCAGCATGTGCAGTAGGATCACTTTGAACAATGGAGAGATTCCAACCTTCTCCAATAATATTTCTAGCGTCATCCACCAGCACCGCCCCCACAGGAATCTCACCTAACGCTTCCGCTTTATCGGCAAGCTCAAGGGCGTAGCGCATCATTTTCTCGTCAAATTCTGACCGCACTTTTGCTGCATCCATTAGACGGAAAAAGGATATTTAATTGGTTCGTGGGATTGATAGCCAACGACTTTAAAATCATCCATCGTGACCCAAGTTTCCAAATCTTCAAGCGTTTTTATATCTGGATTGATTTCTAATTTTGGCAATGGGAAAGGCTCGCGTTTAAGTTGTACGTCACGCATTAACTCAAGCTGATCTTCATAAATATGCGCATTCACAATTTTATGATATGCCTTGCCGGCTTTTTTGCCTGTGATCTGTGCCATCAAAGCTAAGAAAGTAAACACCTGAATTTGATTGAAATTCAATCCAAGCGGAACATCACAGGAACGTTGATAACTAGTAAGATGTAAAGTATCGCCCACAAGAGAAAAAGTATGCGTGTGCATACAAGGACGAAGACAACCAAGATCAAATTCCCCAGGGTTAAAAAAAGTTAAAATTTCTCCTCTATCATCAATACCTTTCGTTAAGTTATTAACAATTTTACGTAGCTGATCTATGGTTTCTCCATTAGGCTTACGCCATGCTCTGCCTTGCACACCATATACGCGCCCCATATCATCAACGCCTCTACGATGCGGATTTGCAAGCCAAGCTGCATTTTCATTCGCATTAGCATCCCAAGTTTTCGTGCCAAGTGCGCGGAAATCAGCGGCATTGTCATATCCACGAATATAACCTAGAAATTCAGCAATGGCCGCTTTCCAATAACTTTTACGGGTAGTAATCAGCGGAAATTGATTATTCGCCACATCATATTCTAAATCTGCATTAATAACGGTGAGGCAATGCTTACCTGTACGTTCATTAGCAACCCATTCCCCTTCACTAACAATGCGGCGACAAAGCTCAAGATATTGCTTCATAAAAATCTCCTATTTTATGACCGCACTTTTGCGTGAATAAGCCCAAGCCATAATGAAAGCACCACCAATAATCATCGGCAAGCAAAGGGCTTGCCCTCGTGTAATAATCCCAAAGAAATTTTCAACTTCAGGTTCACGCACATATTCCACAATAAAACGGAAGACACCATAACCAATTAAGAATAAGCCTGCAACAGAGCCCATTGGACGTGGTTTTTTAATAAAAATATTCAGAATCGCAAACAACACCAGGCCTTCTAAAAAGGCTTCATAAAGTTGTGATGGATGACGAGGCAGTAAAAGAGGATCATTCGGGAAAATCATTGCCCAAGGCACATTCGTTTCGCGTCCCCATAGTTCAAGATTAATGAAATTACCAATTCTGCCTAAACCTAGACCAAACGGAATCAAAGGCGCAACAAAATCAGCCGTTTGCCAAAAATTACGTTTTTGTGAATAAGATGTCCAAATCATAGCAACAATTACACCAATTAAGCCACCGTGGAACGACATTCCACCTTCCCAAACGCGGAATAAATAAAGTGGTTCTTGTAAGAAATGATCGAGATTATAGAAAAATACATCGCCAACACGTCCGCCAATAAACACCCCCATAAAACCATTGAAAAGTAAGCTATCAACTTGATCTACTGTCCAATCGCTATTTGGGCGATTAGCACGGCGAACCGCAAGCCAACGTGCAAAAACAAAACCTAAAAGGTACATCAAACCATACCAACGTAAGCCGATATTGCTATCGCCGAGCGTAAAAATACTCGGATCAAAGTGAGGAAGAAGTAAATAATTTGAATTCATAATTTTCCTTATTTCAGAAACATATTGATCGCAACCACAATTAAGAAAAGGGCGAAACCTTTTTTTAAGGTTGAAACAGGCAATTTAGCGGTTGCACTTGCGCCTAATTTGGAAGTAAAAAATGAAGTGGCAGTAATGCCTAACACAGCGGGAAGATAAATGTAACCGAGCGAATATTCAGGCATTAATGGATTTCCCCAACCACTCACTATAAAACTAAACATCCCTGATATGCCCAATAACATCCCACAAAATGCGGAAGAACCGATAGCTTGTTTGATATTAATGCCACGAGCAGTTAAAAACGGTACAATAAATCCACCACCGCCAATTCCCGCAGCACTAGATGCCATACCAATCAAAATACCGCCAATTACGGAAGAAAGAGGGGTAAGTGGTTTTGTTGTGACTTGATCTTTTTTAATCGAAAGTACCATTTTTGTGGCTAAATATACCACTAAGCAAGCAAAAATTTTGGCAGAAATTTCACGATCAAGTCTTCCAATGAATAAACCACAAATAAAAACAGAAAGCATAATAACTGGAGCTAAAATGCGAACTGCCTGCCAGACTATGTTACCTAATTTATGATGACGTTGTGCCGATCCAATGCCAGTAATCACAATGGTAGCAAATGATGTTCCAAGTGCGGTAGACATCAACAAAGATTCTGGTACATCTACAATAGGCAGTAAATACACTAACGTTGGCACAATTACTAACCCACCGCCGATACCAAATAATCCTGCAAGAAAACCCGCTAATGCACCAACAAGTAAACAAAGAAGAATAAAAGTGAACATTATTGGCCTCTTGATTTATAAAAATGGCGTTTCGTGTATTTTGTCTGAGAATATTTTTTGTTTGCCGAATAATGCTGTGAATTTGCTTCACGAGATGCGGAAAATATTAGTGGGTTGTCCGTAAATAGTATCGAAGCAAACTCTTTCATTACCTTTCGATAAACATCTCGCTTAAAAGACACAACTTGACGAACAGGATACCAAAAACTTACCCAACGCCACCCATCAAATTCTGGCGATTTAGTTGTTTGCATATTGATGTTTTTTTCATCGCTAACAAGCTGTAGCAAAAACCAGCGTTGTTTCTGCCCAATACACATCGGCTTGCTGTCATAACGCAATAAACGCTTTGGCAATTTATAGCGTAACCAATGTTTAGAAACATATAACAGACGCACATCTTTAGGTTGTAAACCAACTTCCTCGTGTAGTTCGCGATACATCGCTTGCTCGGCACTTTCATTATCATTAATGCCACCTTGCGGAAACTGCCACGAATTTTGCCCACAACGCTTCGCCCAAAGCACTTGCCCTTTGCGATTACAAATCACAATACCCACATTTGGACGGTAGCCATCAAAATCGATCACTATCGTTTTACCTTAAATTTTTCCTATAAAAATAGCTCAAGATTGTTTCATAAATCAGTGCTTTTATCAACCAAAGGACATTATGACAAAATAATCATATCATCACGATGCATTGCCACTGCGCCATATTCATAGCCTAAAACATTCTCAATGTCTGCTGATTTTCTACCCTTAATTAATTGTAGAGCATCGCTGTTATAGCGTGGCATACCCAGCGCAATGTCTTTACCTGATTGAGTGCGTATTTTGACTACTTCACCACGCGAAAAACGCCCTTCCACGTTAATAATACCAGCGGGTAATAAAGATTTATTTTGTTCAAGAATGGCATTTTGCGCACCGTTATCAATGGTAATAATACCTGCCGATGGTGCGGCGAAAAGCCATTGTTTGCGGCTTTCTAATCGATCAGATTGGTGTGCAATAAATTTTGTACCAATATTTTGTTCATAAGCAAGATCTGCAATTACATTTGGGCGATTACCTGGAGCAATAATGGCTTCAATTCCAGAGCGAGTCGCAACATCGGCAGCAATGATTTTGGTCATCATTCCACCAGTACCAAGATTTGTACCACTTCCTCCTGCAATTGATCGAATATGATCGGTGATTTGTTCTACAACTGAAATTAATTTCGCTTCAGAATTTTTACGCGGATCACTATCAAATAAACCTTGTTGATCAGTCAATAAATAAAGCTGTTCCGCTTGCACAAGAATAGCGACTAATGCCGATAAATTGTCATTGTCACCTACTTTAATTTCCGCAGTCGCTACCGCATCATTTTCATTAATCACAGGAATAATGTGGTTATCTAAAAGTGCGTGTAAAGTATCTCGCGCATTTAAAAAACGTTCGCGATCTTCAATATCTGCACGGGTTAATAAAAGTTGCCCGATATGGATATCATAAATAGCAAATAATTTTTCCCAAGCCTGAATTAATTGGCTCTGACCAACCGCTGCAAGCAGTTGCTTTGAGGCGATAGTGGGTGGTAATTGAGGATGATTTAAATAATGGCGACCCGCTGCAATCGCACCAGAAGTCACGATCACTATACGAAATCCATCATTGTGCAGTTGTGCAATTTGACGAACGATTTCCATCATATGTGGCGAATTCAGTTTTGGCGAACCCTGAGTTAGCGTGCTTGTACCGAATTTCACAACGATTGTTTTTTTGTTCATAGTCCTTTCCAAGTTCTTAAAATTGGCATTAACGTTATCACTAAATCAATGAAAAATCACTTAATATCAGGTATAGTAACGGCAAATTTTAGGGGGATTTATGACATTTAGTTTAATTGTGGCGACAACATTAAATAATGTGATTGGTAAAGATAACCAAATGCCTTGGCACTTGCCTGCAGATTTAGCTTGGTTTCGTCAAAACACCACTGGTAAACCTGTCATTATGGGGCGTAAAACCTTTGAAAGTATTGGTCGTCCACTACCTAAACGTACCAATATCGTACTTTCTCGCCAGCTTTTTGAACACGAAGGTGTGATATGGAAAGATAGCTTTGAAAGTGCGGTCAATTTTGTCAGAGATTTTGATGAAATTATGTTGATTGGTGGGGGCGAGTTATTCAAACAATATTTACCCAAAGCAGATAAGTTATACCTTACTCAAATTCAAACAGAACTAGATGGCGATACTTTTTTCCCTCAATTGAATTGGGAGGAGTGGGAAATTGAATTTGATGAATATCGTAAGGCAGATGAACAAAATCGCTATGATTGTCAATTTTTGATTCTTACACGAAAATAAATCAAATAAATGAAACAATACTTCTAGAACATTCATTAATCTAGCAAAAACAAAGAGATGATAATTTCCCCTTGAGTTCCCCTTTTTAAAGTTTCATAATGACCTTTCATTTTATTTTTGATAGTTTTAAATATCCCATTTTTAAACATTATCCCAAATCAGGGAAGACATTATGACGAAAACTGCAATTGAAACTCCATCAAATAAATCTGTATCAAATAAAACTAACCGTAAAAAAGGCTTAAGCATTTTTATTCTTCTCCTGCTTATTATTGGTATTGCTTGTGCTTTGTATTGGTTTTTCTTCTTGAAGGATTTTGAAGAAACAGAAGATGCTTATGTGGGTGGAAATCAAGTAATGGTATCATCACAAGTTGCAGGTAATGTAGCGAAGATTAATGCTGACAATATGGATAAAGTCCATGCAGGTGATATTCTAGTTGAATTGGATGATACGAATGCGAAACTTAGTTTCGAACAGGCCAAAAGCAATCTCGCCAATGCTGTACGTCAGGTAGAACAACTGGGTTTCACTGTGCAGCAATTGCAATCAGCTGTGCACGCCAATGAAATTTCTTTAGCTCAAGCTCAAGGCAATTTGGCGCGCCGAGTTCAACTTGAAAAAATGGGTGCGATTGATAAAGAATCTTTCCAACACGCAAAAGAAGCTGTCGAGCTTGCCAAAGCAAATTTAAATACCTCTAAAAATCAATTGGCTGCTAATCGGGCTTTATTGCGTAACGTTCCATTACGTGAACAACCGCAAATACAAAATGCAATGAGTTCACTCAAACAGGCTTGGTTAAATTTGCAACGTACAAAAATTAGAAGTCCAATTGATGGCTATGTGGCGCGTCGTAATGTTCAAGTTGGGCAAGCCGTTTCAGTGGGTGGTGCGTTAATGGCGGTGGTATCTAATGAACAAATGTGGCTAGAAGCTAACTTCAAAGAAACCCAATTAACGAATATGCGCATTGGTCAGCCAGTAAAAATCCATTTTGATTTATACGGTAAAAATAAAGAATTTGATGGCGTGATAAATGGTATTGAAATGGGGACTGGCAATGCATTTTCTCTTTTGCCCTCACAAAATGCTACGGGTAACTGGATTAAAGTGGTACAACGTGTACCTGTGCGAATTAAATTAGATCCACAACAATTTACAGAAACGCCATTGAGAATTGGTCTTTCTGCAACGGCAAAAGTAAGAATTTCAGATTCATCAGGCGCAATACTACGAGAAAAAACAGAACCGAAAACGTTATTTTCTACTGATACACTTAAATATGATGAAAGTGCGGTAGAAAATTTGATTGAATCTATCATTCAGCAAAACAGCCATTAAGGCGGCGTTATGGACAATTCCGCAAAAAAATTCCCGCCTATTCAAGGTGGTGCCCTGATTTTATTAACGCTGGCTTTATCTCTTGCCACCTTTATGCAGGTATTAGATTCTACCATTGCAAATGTGGCAATTCCTACTATTGCGGGCGATCTTGGCGCATCTTTTAGTCAAGGTACGTGGGTAATTACTTCTTTTGGTGTGGCAAATGCGATTTCTATTCCAATAACGGGTTGGTTAGCAAAACGTTTTGGCGAAGTGCGGTTATTTTTAGTCTCAACTTTTTTATTCGTTGTCTCTTCTTGGCTCTGTGGGATTGCGGATAGCCTTGAAGCATTAATTATTTACCGAGTCATTCAAGGTGCTGTCGCAGGTCCAGTGATCCCTCTTTCGCAAAGTTTATTATTAAATAATTATCCACCAGAAAAACGCGGAATGGCATTGGCATTTTGGTCAATGACTATTGTGGTTGCGCCTATTTTTGGCCCAATTTTAGGCGGATGGATTAGCGATAATATCCATTGGGGATGGATCTTTTTTATCAATGTTCCGATCGGTTTGTTAGTTGTGCTAATCAGCTGGAAGATTTTGGGAAGCAGAGAAAGTGAAATTGTTCATCAACCTATTGATAAAGTCGGTTTAGTTTTACTTGTCTTAGGCGTGGGATGTTTGCAATTAATGCTTGATCAGGGTCGTGAGCAAGATTGGTTTAATTCTAATGAAATCATTATATTAGCCGTTGTGGCTGTCGTTTGTCTGATTGCCTTGGTTATTTGGGAATTGACAGATGACAATCCTGTAGTGGATATTTCGCTTTTCCATTCTCGTAATTTTAGCGTAGGGTGTTTATGTACTAGTTTAGCCTTTTTGATTTATCTAGGTTCTGTGGTATTAATTCCGCTCTTGCTACAACAAGTCTTCCATTACACCGCGACGTGGGCAGGGCTTGCGGCTTCCCCAGTTGGATTATTCCCAATTTTGCTTTCACCGATTATTGGGCGTTTCGGTTATAAGATCGATATGCGAATTTTAGTGACGATAAGCTTTATTGTATATGCAATAACATTTTATTGGCGAGCGGTAACTTTCGAGCCATCAATGACATTTGTTGATGTAGCTTTACCACAATTAGTGCAAGGTTTAGCGGTGTCCTGTTTCTTTATGCCACTTACTACAATAACGCTGTCTGGCTTGCCTGCGCATAAAATGGCTTCAGCCTCTAGCTTATTTAACTTCTTGAGAACTTTAGCGGGTTCTGTAGGAACATCTTTGACCACATTTATGTGGTATAATCGTGAAGCTGTTCACCACACTCAATTAACAGAACACATTAATCCTTATAACCCAATTTCCCAAAGTTTTTACCATCAAATGAATCAATTTGGTTTAAGTGATACGCAAACTTCAGCTTACCTCGCTCAACAAATAACATCGCAAGGATTTATTATTGGCGCAAATGAAATATTTTGGTTATCAGCTATGGGATTCTTAGGATTGCTTATTGTGATTTGGTTTGCAAAACCACCTTTTGGTACTCAGCATTAAAATAAATATATATTACATACCAATCACAACACAATCGGTAACAGTTTTAGCTCTACTTTGCGCCTGTACTGCAAGCTCTCGAGTATCAAAACTTGCTACACGAACACGGTTCCATTCGCCGTTAGTTTGTATTTGAGCATTTAATCCTGTCATCTGTAAACGACCTTGCAAATTTTCAGCTTGCGCTCGATTTTTGAAAGCACCGCATTGTAAACCAAATTTCTTGCTATCCCGTACATTATTAACCGTTTTTATTTGTTCTACTTTTTTTGCGCTTTCAATTTTCTGTGAGTCTTGCTTTTTAATTGATTCCGATTTTACGATTTCTGCCTCTGTATTTTTCATATCTTCCGTTTTTTTGGATTGAGTTCTCGTTGCATCTTCTATTCTCTGTTGCTCAGCCAGTTTTCTAGCTTCATCAGCCGCTTTTTGATCTCTTTCTATTTGAATTAAAACTTGACGTTGTTCTTCTGTTAAACGCATATTTTGTTCTACACTCGCTGGATTATTATCTACAGGTACAGTACGCGTTTCTAAGGCTTTAATATAACTCCACACTTCCTCTGGACGATTAGGTAACACACTTTTAGGTTGAGCTTTTTCCTGTTGTGTTATAGCTTGCTGCACGCTTACCTTACTGTTCTTATTTTTCAACAAATAAAGTCCAACAACAAAAACTAGAACAATAAATAAAGCAAGAAAAATCAAGACATTTGTATTCTTTTTCTTATTTTTTTTCTTATTATTTGAGCTACGACGCGCAGCAAAATCTCGATGTGCCACAATAAATTCCTAGATTTGAAGTGATAATTTTAATAATTCAACAAAATTCGCTAAGTTTACTGAAAAATAGTCTTTAAATAAAGACTAACATAAGTGGATTATTTATATAATTAACAGAATAAAAAAATACCGCACTTATACAGGTTATGCTCAAAAAAGTTGGATAAAACAACTATTTATAAGTACAAATTACGTAAGATAACCTAAGTGCGGTTTGTTTTTTCTATGTTTTAATTAGTGGGTTGTTTTATTTTCATCAAAAACCGGTAATGGTTTGTGTTCAGTTGCGACATAGCTATATACCACAGGCAAGACGAACAAGGTGAAAATAGTACCAATGGATAATCCCGCTACAATCACTATCCCAATACTAAAGCGAGATACCGCTCCTGCACCTGTTGCATAGAGTAATGGAATTAAGCCAGCTACCATTGCAGCAGTTGTCATTAGAATTGGACGCAAACGCACTTTTGCCGCGTGAGTGATTGCCTCAATACGAGTTTTACCATAGTTTAGCTGTTCTTCTTTTGCCACTTCGCACATTAAGATACCGTGTTTGGTGATTAATCCCACGAGAGTAATCAACCCAACTTGAGAGTAGATATTTAATGTTGTTCCTGCGATGCTAAAGAAGGATAAAATATTTAAGCTCACCAATGCACCACTTACGGCTAATGGTACGGAAATCATAATTACCATTGGGTCACGTATAGATTCAAACTGAATGGCAAGTACCAAGAATATGATGATAACAGCCAATGCAAAAGTGACGGCTAATGCGTTGCCTTCTTGGACTAATTGACGTGCTTCAGATTTAAAATCAAACGTATAGCCTTGTGGTAAATTGTCCGTTGCATGTTGTTGAAGCCAAGCAATGGCATCACCACTTGATGTACCTGGCATTGGTACAGCACTGATTTCAGCCGAATTTAACTGACTGAAACGCGGTAATGATGTTGGCTGAGTTTCTAATTTCATACTAATAACACTACTTAATGGCACTGATTGACCATTAGATGCAGTTAAATAATAATTTTGGAAACTTTCTGGCGATAAGCGATCATCTCGTTTTACCTGCGAAATGACTTTATAAGCGCGTCCATCCACATCCACACGCGTAACTGTCGCACCAGATAAGAAACTCCCTAAAGTATTACTGATTTGTTGCATCGTGATGCCATAAGTACCAGATTTCTCTTTATCTACTGAAATTGTCATTTGCGCCGTGTCATAGGTCAAATCTAAATTTGTATAAATAAATTTGCCAGAGGCTTTCATCGCACTGAGGAATTTCTCTGCGGTGTTTGCCAAAGATTTATAATCTTGTGCAGTTTTCAATACAATAGAGACTGGAGCGCCTTGTTCCCCTGTATCAATTTCAGGAATGTTAAATACTGATACTGACACTTCTGGAATTGATTTTGCTTTTTCATTAATTTCATTCATTATTGCAGATTGTTTACGTGAACGTTCTTTCCAATCTTTTAATGTGATGATATTTAACGAGCTATTAGAAGTTGGCGCACCAGCAATGCTCATACCAAAAGAGACTTCGGGTGTTTCCATTACATTTTTCATATATGGTTGCATTGCATTTTGAATGTAATCCACATTTACGCTAGATGGCGCGTTACCAATTGCAATAAATGCGCCTTTATCTTCATTTGGCGTTAATTCACTAGAAAGTGAATTAAACAAAAATGGGAGCGTTGAGAAAATCACGACCGCAAAAGCCAGCATTGATTTACGATTGAGCATAACGAGATCAAGCATGTATTCGTAAACACGATTTACTTTACCTAAGGTATGTTCTACGCGTTCTTCCATCCATGTTGGTTTAGCATTGGATTTGAGTAACTTACTACTCATCATTGGCGATAACGTTAATGCCACAACACCAGAAATAAATACTGCACCAGCAAGGGTTAAAGCAAACTCTTTAAACAATGTGCCGGTAATGCCGCCCATTAAAGCCATTGGTGAGTAAACTGCGATCAATGCGATAGTCATAGAAATAACAGGGACTGCAATTTCACGCGTACCAATAATTGCTGCTCGGAATGGCGTTTCTCCCGCTTTAATATGACGATCAATATTCTCCAGCACCACAATAGCATCATCTACGACTAAACCTATGGCAAGAATTAAAGCAAGCAAGGTCATTAAATTAATAGAAAAGTTGAAACTTTGTAGCAGCATTAATACGCCAATAAGAGAAATTGGAATAGCCAATATTGGAATTAAAATGGCACGGAACGAACCGATAAACATTAAAATTACTACTAAAACGATCAAAGTAGCTTCACCAATAGTTTTTATGACCTCGTGAATAGAGCTATTAATGGCAATAGTGCGGTCATAAAGAATATCGCTTTCCATACTGTCTGGCAGTTGTGTTTTTATACTTTCATATAAAGGGCGAATTTTTTCTGCGACAGTCAAAGGGTTTGCTGTTGAGGTTGGATTGATGGCTAACACAACGGACTCTGCGCCATTTGCCGTAGCACGCGAATTATCACTTTCTTTATTTAATTCAACGGTTGCAATATCACGCAAACGCACTAAATCATCGCCATTTGATGAAATAATTAAGTTGCTGAGTTGTTCCACTGATTTCGTTGTAGTCTCCACTTTATTACGATAACTCACATAATAGCCATTATCGTTCCCCGCAGCCGTTTGTACATTATTTGCAGAAAGCGCAGACATCACTGTTGGCACAGAAAGATTTTGAGCTGCCATTTTTTGTGGATCAAGCCAAATACGTAATGCATATTCAGCTGCACCAAATACCTGTACTTCGGCAACACCTTCAATGGTAAACAACTGTGGTTTGACTACACGATTGATGTAATCAGTTACCTGACTAGAATCTAGTTTTTTAGATCGGAAACTGATATACATAATACCGCTCCCACCTGAAGAAGAGGATACACTAGGATCTTCAATACCATTTGGTAATGCTGACTTTACTGCATTCACTTTGGCTAACACATCTGCTAACGCGCCTGCAGGATCGGTATTTAATTTCATTTTTATTGTAATAGTCGAACTACTAGGCGCACTAGTCGAAGACATATAATCAATATTATCGGCTTGCGCGATAGATTCTTCCAATTTTGACGTAACAAATGCTTGGATTAAATTCGCATCTGCCCCTGGATATGCGGTACTCACTGTAATGACTGTAGTAGTCATTTTAGGGTATTCACGCACTGCCAATTTCGAGATTGCTTGCAACCCTAAAATAATCATTAACAAACTAATTGAAACTGCTAAAACAGGACGACGAATAAATATATCGGTAAATTTCATTCGGATTTCCTCATACATTAAAGTGGTGTTTTATGTGCAGGCTCTACTGCACCCACAATATCTTTTTTAATCCATTCCACAAGACTTCCATTACCAATACCTTGCTGACCGCCTGTAATAATTTTATCTCCCGCTTTAACTTCATTTCCCTGTAATTGAGCATAAACACCTTGACGATCTTTAGTAAATACGGTGATCTGTTTCGCACGATAGAGACGATCCAATTTTTCATTACCTGACATTTTTCCTTTTTCTTCTTCAGATAATGGTTCAAGTAAATAGGCAATTTCGCCATACATATTGTAGCTAATAGCTACTTGTAGAACGACAACTTGATTTGTTTCAGTTGGAAGTGCAATGCGTAAGCGAGAGAACATACCTGAAAGCAATTTATGCCCATCTTCAGGATCAAAAGTAGCCTGAACATCAACTAAACCTGTTGATGAATTAATGGCAGGTTCAATCGCCGTGATTCGAGCTGAAAATGTTTCGCCCAAGCGAGCATCTGTTGTCGCTGTAACGCGTTGACCGATATGTAATTTATCTAAATCATTTTGTGAAAGAGCAAAATCCACTTTCATTGAGCTAGTATCTTCTACACGCACAATTTCTGTTCCAACATTCACATATTGACCCACATTTACTTTCACAATACCTGCTTTGCCATCAAATGGCGCAACAATTTTACGACGTTCAATTGCTGCTTTTAGAGATTCAATACTAGCTACTTGAGCATCATAAGCCGCTTTTGCGTTATCCATTTCTTGACGTGATACAGCATTGCTATTTAATAAACCCACATAACGTTGGTAAGTTTGACGAAGTGCTGATAATTGTGCCTGAGCAGCTTGTAGATTAGCTCGTTCAACAGAACTATCAAGCTCCACAAGCACCTCACCTTTTTTCACATTTTGTCCATTTTGAACAAGTACTTGTGAAACCGCGCCCGCATTTTGTGTACTGAGCATTGCGCCTTGATTTGCACGCACAAGACCTGTTGTGTTAATAACTGGCGTCCATTCACGCGGTTGAACTTCAAGTGCGGTTACTGGGCTTGAAGATTCTGGCATTCCTGCAATGGCTCGGCTTATCATTACGCCTTTTATCATATTAAAACCGATGACACCGACAAAAATTAAGACAAATACCACTAAAATTATTTTCATCAAGAAAATATGTGAGCGTTTTGGTCTTTGATGTTGAGTTTGACTCATGTTTAAAGCTCCGTTATAAAAATAACAACAATTATTTCTGAATCGCACGCCAAGAGCGTTCAATCACAGATTCTAAAATTTCAGGCTTAAGATCGAAATCGATAAATTTTGCATCAGAGGCTAAATTTATCGCCGTTTTCAAACTTAATAAAAAGAGAATATCTTCAGATAATTCCGCTAATAGGCCAGCTTTTTGTGCTTGATGACAAAATAAATCCCAACGGCAATTTTTAATGTTTTTACAAATATCTTTGAAATTCGGCAAAGATTCATATTGCTTTAAATTGGATAAGATAGTGGGATTTTCTTGTAAGAAATACCAAATGTTTTTCCACATTTGTCGATACTGTTCGAAAAAAGGCTTAGTTTCATCAAAATCTTTTTCAAGCGTTGCCATAAACATTGAAAACACTCTGTGTGCAAATTGTTCAAGCAACTCATCTTTGTTTTTAAAATAAAGGTAAATCGTTCCTGCGGCCACATTTGCTTCTTTCGCAAGTTTGTGCATAGAAAGTTGATTCAACCCTTCTTTTGCCATTAAACGATCTGTCGCTGAAAAAATCTGTTCAGCTAAGTCTGTTTTAGCTTGTCGCATAAGATCCTTGAGTAAAATAAGGAGCAATAATTGCTCAAAAAATGAATGAGCGTTCATTTTATTTATTTTTTGTTTTTTGGCAAGTTAAAAAACAAAAAACGTAACAATACTTATCTGTAGGTAAGCCGTAAACCCACAAGATGAATGATGAACAAAGGAGGATATAAAAAATAGGAATATAAAATGCAGTCAAAATTAACCGCACTTTTCATCATTAAATAAACGCGTGGACTGAAGCCCACCTATTTTGTGTGATAAGAACGATGTCTTGTATGTCCTTGCGGTGGCACCGCACGTTTCAACCGATACGGTTTCGGCAGTTCAAGCAAGGCTTCTGTTTCATATTGGCTCACAGGGATAGAATGGCCAATATATTCTTCAATTGCTGGTAAATTCATCGCATATTCTTCGCAAGCGAAACTAATCGAAACACCACTTTCCCCTGCTCGTCCAGTGCGACCGATTCGGTGAACATAATCTTCTCGATCATCGGGTAAATCATAATTGAAAACATGCGTCACATCAGAAATATGCAAGCCACGAGCGGCCACATCTGTTGCCACTAAAATATCCAAATCACCATCAGTAAATTGTTTTAATAACGATAAACGTTTTTTCTGTGCTACATCGCCAGTCAGTAAACCGACACGATGCCCATCAGCCGCCAAATAGCCCCAAATTTCTTCACAACGATGTTTCGTATTCGCAAATACAATACAGCGTTCAGGCCATTCATCTTCCATTAAGGTTAAGAGAAGTGCCATTTTATCCTGATTAGATGGATAAAAAAGTTCTTCTTTAATTCGGTGCCCTGTTTTTTGTTCTGGTTCAATTTCAATATATTCAGGTTCATTCATATCTTCAAATGCTAATTCACGCACTTTATAAGAAAGCGTCGCTGAAAATAACATCGTTAAACGAGCTTGCGGAGCGGGGCATTTACGCAATAAATAACGAATATCACGGATAAACCCAAGATCAAACATTCGATCTGCTTCATCTAGCACGACAACTTGGATTTCATCTAAACCAATTACGCCTTGTTTCACATAATCAATGACTCGCCCCGTCGTACCAATCAAAATATCGACGCCACGCTCAATCACTTGTAGTTGTTTATCATAACCATCGCCACCATAGGCAAGTGCGGTCTTTAATCCACTCGCTTTTGCAAGAAATTCTGCGTCATTACTAATCTGTACCGCTAATTCTCGAGTAGGTGCTAAAATCAAAGCTCTTGGGTGAGGATATTTAAGATTAGGATCTTGGTGAGTTAAAAGATGGTGAAAAGTAGCCGTTAAAAAAGCCATTGTCTTGCCTGTACCAGTTTGAGCTTGTCCTGCGACATCTCGTCCATTTAAACTGATAGGCAAGGATAAAGCCTGAATTGGGGTACAAAAATCAAAGCCTTTTTTTGCCAAAGCATCTCGTACAATCGGGTGTAGAGGAAGAGCGGAGAATCGTTGTTGGCTTAAATAATCTTGTTGCATAAAAATCACATTTTAGAATAATAAAATTACGTTTAGCATAGCATTTTTAGGAAAAATCCTCAAAAAAAGCACCGCACTTATAAAAATTAACCGATAGGGTTTCCTATCGGTTAATCTCTATTTAATGCTCCATTCGTCACTCACATTTGGATCCATTGCAAAATCAGCAGTATCACTTGGAATCGCTTTTTCTTCAGCCGCCCATTCGCCAAGATCGATTAACTGGCAACGTTTGCTACAAAAAGGTCGAAAAGTACTTTCATTTATCCAAGGCACCGATTTTTGGCAAATCGGACAAGGTACTTCAATCATTTCGTCAGGCATTTTTATTTTCCGCTTGTTGTAAATAAAACTGGTGCAATTCTAGCACCTTTTGCTGCAAGTGCGGTAAGTTTTGGGCCAGATCAGCATCATTGTTAATCACATCATCCGCCCATTTTAAACGCTCTTGTTGAGAAACTTGAGAATTCATAATTCGTTGAATTTGCTCAAAATTATTGTTATCTCGTTGAGCTGAACGAGCAAGTTGAGTTTGTGGACTCACATCCACCACCAAAATACGATCACAAAGTGCGGTCAATTTATTTTCTATTAATAAAGGGACGACAAATAATGTGTAAGGCGCAGTTTGTTCAGCTAATTTTTGTTTCATTCGTTCACGAATAGCGGGATGTAAAAGATTATTTAACCACAATTTATCTTCATCATGGTTAAACACTCGCTCTCGTAAAGCCGCGCGATTAAGCTCGCCTTGTTCCGTTAAAATTTGAGCCCCAAAATGTTCAACAATTTTTGACAATAAGGGGGAATCTTTCGCAACGACTTCTCTAGCAACCACATCCGCATCCACTAGAGGTACGCCAAGATCGGCAAATAAATTAGCAATCATTGTTTTACCACTACCAATGCCACCAGTTAAGCCAACAATATAAGTCATATAATTTCCCATAAAAAATAAGCGGCGATATTAATCGCCGCTAAACATATAATCAACGAAAGAAAATAAATCATTTCGGATAAACTGGAAGACGTTTACAAATTGCTAATACTTTTTCTTTAGTTTCAGCAATCACTTGTTCTTCATTTTCTTTGCCTAAAGCATCTAAAACATCACACATCCAGCCAGCTAATTCACGCACATCATTTTCATTGAAACCACGACGAGTCACAGATGGTGTACCTACACGGATGCCAGAAGTAACAAATGGTTTTTGCGGATCGTTTGGTACTGCATTTTTATTCACGGTAATATTTGCTTTGCCTAATGCCGCATCAGCTGCTTTACCTGTTAATCCTTGTTTAATGAAACTTACTAAGAACAAGTGGTTTTCAGTACCATTTGACACAACGTCATAACCACGTTGTTTAAATACTTCAACCATTGCTTTTGCATTTTTGATTACATTTGCTTGGTATTCTTTATATTGAGGCTCTAATGCTTCTTTAAAGCAAACTGCTTTTGCCGCAATAATATGAACTAATGGACCACCTTGATTTGCAGGGAATACGGATGATTGTAATTTTTTGTAGATTTCTTCATCGCCACAAGATGAAAGAATTAAACCACCACGCGGACCGCCCAATGTTTTGTGAGTTGTTGTTGTCACAACATGTGCATGCGGTAGTGGATTTGGATATAAACCCGCTGCAATTAATCCTGCTACATGCGCCATATCCACAAATAAATATGCACCAACTTCATCTGCGATTTCACGCATTTTCGCCCAATCCACAACTTGTGAATAAGCCGAGAAACCCGCAACGATAAGTTTTGGTTTACATTCTAATGCTTTTTGACGAACATCTTCATAATCAATTAAGCCATCCGCAGTAATTCCATAAAGTATAGAGTTATAAATTTTGCCAGAGAAACTGACTTTTGCACCGTGAGTTAAGTGCCCACCGTGAGCCAAATCCATACCTAAAATAGTATCGCCTGCATTAATCAATGCACCATACACTGCAGCGTTTGCTTGTGAACCAGAGTGCGGTTGAACATTCACGTAATCTGCACCAAATAATTCTTTCGCACGGTCAATTGCTAACTGTTCCACAATGTCCGCATACTCACAACCACCGTAATAACGTTTACCTGGATAGCCTTCTGCGTATTTATTAGTAAATTGTGAACCTTGCGCTTCCATCACACGTGGACTCGCATAGTTTTCAGATGCAATGAGTTCGATATGTTCTTCTTGACGACGATTTTCATCTTGGATCGCTTGCCACAATACTGGATCGTAATCAGCGATAGTCATATTTCTTGTAAACATTGTGTTCTCCTCTTATGTAATTTATGGCAGATAGTTTAACTGTTTATGGATAAAAATTTAATTAAAATTTCATTCCTAAATTTTCATCACTTAAATGAAATTAATTCATCATAATGATATGGATTATTTTTGCAACTCTCGTTCCACAGCCCTGTAACCAATATCTCGACGATAAAAACGCCCAGACCATTGAATTTGCTCAGCCAGTTTTAACGCTTTCTGTTGTGCCTCAAATACGCTTTCACCTAATGCAGTCACACAAAGTACACGACCGCCGTTTGTGACTAGCTTGCCTTCTTGTTCTGCGACACCCGCTAAGAAAACTTTCTCGTTTTTGACCGCACTTTTAGGCAATCCGCTGATTTCATCGCCTTTACGATAATCTTTTGGGTATCCCTCTGCAGCCAATACGATACCTAAAGAAGCTCGTGTATCCCATTGTGATATTACTTCATCTAATTTGCCGTCACATGCTTTAAGACAGAGTTCAACAAGGTCTGATTTGAGACGTAGCATTATTGGCTGCGTTTCTGGATCGCCAAAACGGCAGTTAAATTCGATCACTTTCGGCTGCCCATTTGGCATAATCATTAATCCTGCATATAGGAAACCCGTGTAAACATTGCCTTCCGCTGCCATGCCATTAACGGTTGGGTAAATCACTTCCTTCATAATGCGACTATGAATTTCGGGTGTTACTACTGGTGCAGGCGAATACGCACCCATACCGCCTGTATTTAACCCCGTATCATTTTCGCCCACGCGTTTATGATCTTGGCTAGTCGCCATAGGTTCTACGTTTTTACCATCTACCATGACGATAAAACTTGCTTCTTCGCCATCTAGAAATTCTTCAATCACTACTCGGCTGCCTGCTTCGCCAAAGGCATTACCAGAAAGCATATCACGTACTGCATCTTCGGCTTCTTGCAATGTCATCGCAACGATTACGCCTTTACCCGCCGCCAAACCATCCGCTTTAACGACAATTGGTGTGCCTTTCTCACGCAAGTAAGCCAATGCTGGTTCGACTTCGGTAAAGTTTTGATATTCTGCTGTTGGGATTTTATGGCGAGCGAGAAAATCTTTAGTGAATGCCTTTGAACCTTCCAATTGCGCAGCCGCTTTAGTTGGCCCAAAAATCTTCAATCCAGCTTCACGAAATGCATCAACTACCCCAATCACTAAGGGGGCTTCAGGACCAACAATGGTTAATCCAATTTGTTTATCTTGAGCAAATTTCACTAATGCGGGAATATCTGTCGCAGAAATATTCACGTTTTCTACTTTGTGTTCCAATGCAGTACCAGCGTTACCCGGTGCGACAAAAACTTTATCTGCTAATGGAGATTGTGCAGCTTTCCAAGCCAAGGCGTGTTCACGACCGCCGTTTCCGATGATGAGGATGTCCATGTTGTAGTCCTTGCGTATGCCTAATTTAAAAAAAGTACGGCTATTTTTTACCTGCAATTCCCCCTCTTTTGTAAAGAGGGGGATAGTTAGATAAATTAATGTCTAAAATGTCGCATTCCAGTTAATACCATCACCATATTATGTTCATCCGCCGCATCAATGACTTCTTGATCGCGCATTGAACCACCTGGATGGATCACACATTGAATCCCCACTTTCGCTGCAGCATCAATGCCATCACGGAATGGGAAGAACGCATCAGATGCCATCACACAACCTGCCACGGTCAAGCCTTCATCCTGTGCTTTGATACCTGCAATTTTGGCCGAATACACACGGCTCATTTGACCTGCACCAATGCCGATAGTTTGATTGTCTTTGGCGTAAACAATGGCATTCGATTTCACAAATTTTGCCACTTTCCAGCAGAATAATAAGTCTTTTAATTCTTGTTCAGTTGGCTGACGTTTACTCACGACTTTTAAATCATCCACGCCAACCATACCTAAATCCGCATCTTGTACTAATAAACCGCCGTTTACACGTTTGAAATCCAAACGTTCGGAGCGAGAAGTCCATTCACCACATTCAAGCAAACGAACATTTTTCTTACGTTTCACGACTTCTTGCGCTTCAGCAGAAACTTTCGGTGCGATAACCACTTCAACGAATTGGCGTTCCACAATTTCATTCGCCGTTTTTTCGTCTAATTCACGGTTAAAAGCAATAATGCCACCAAAAGCAGACGTTGGATCGGTTTGGTAAGCGCGATTATAGGCGTCTAAAATATCCTTACCTAACGCCACGCCACATGGATTGGCATGTTTAACGATTACGCAAGCTGGCTCGTCAAATTCTTTCACGCATTCAAGTGCTGCATCAGTGTCGGCAATATTATTGTAAGACAAGGCTTTACCTTGCAGTTGATTAGCTGTAGCCACGCTCGCTTCTTTCACATTTAAATCAACATAAAATGCCGCATTTTGATGGGCGTTTTCGCCGTAACGCATAGTTTGTTTACGCACGAAGTTAAGGTTTAAAGTCCGTGGGAATTGACCGCACTTCGCATTCGCCTCTTCTTCCTCTGCAATATGATAAGGTTTTACTAGCTGACCGAAATAGTTGGCAATCATAGAATCGTATTGCGCGGTATGTTCAAATGCTTTAATCGCAAGGTCAAAACGAGTTTCAAAAGTTAGGCTGTTTTGATGTTGATCCATTTCGGCTAGAATTGCGTTGAAATCATTGTTATTAACTACGATCGCCACATCTTTGTGGTTTTTCGCCGCAGAACGCACCATTGTAGGCCCCCCAATATCGATATTTTCTACCGCATCAGCCAAAGTGCAATCAGGTTTTGCCACAGTGGCAGCAAAGGGATATAAATTCACAACGACCATATCAATGCCTTCAATGGCATGTTGCTGCATGATGGCATCATCTGTACCACGACGACCAAGAATCCCACCATGTATTTTGGGATGTAAGGTTTTCACTCGACCGTCCATCATTTCTGGGAAACCTGTGTAATCAGACACTTCCATTATAGGTAAACCATTTTGTGCTAAAAGTTTTGCCGTTCCACCTGTTGAAAGTAGTTTTACACCACGTTTAACTAAACCTTGAGCAAACTCTACAATACCCGTTTTATCAGACACACTCAGTAAAGCCTGACGAATTGGACGATCTGCCATTGTATTTTCCTTTCATTAAATAGTTAAAAATAAGCGATGAGAATTATAACGCAAACGTTTGCTTAAATATAGAAAAGATTAAATATAATTTCTTAAAGTGCGGTAAAAAATGCGATAAATTTCAGACATAAAAAAGCCCACATAAATGTGGGCAAAAATAAGGATAAAATTATGAAACTACAACTAAACTACTTTTTAAAAAACTTATTATCTAAAGCACAAGCACCTGCGCCAGAAAATACAAAATATAGAAAGAGAAGTGAGTAAAGTAATGCAAGCTCGCCGCCATTTGCAATTGGGAAAAATAGGTTTCCTTTTCCTGCTACGTGGAGAAAGAAATAGGCATATGCCATTTCCCCTGACAAAATAAACGCGGCTTGGCGTGTAAATAAACCTAAGATTAATAAAATGGAACCAACAATTTCAATTACGCCTGCCACTAGTAGCATTGGATCGCCTACTGCACCATTTCCTCCAGTCATAGAAATTGGAAATTCCAAAAATTTTGCCGTGCCGTGTAAAATAAACATATAAGCGACAACGATACGTAAAAATGCCAAGAAATACGGGCGATATTTTTCAAGATTGTTCATTTGCTTTCCTTTTGTTTAAAGATGAATTAAAACCTAGCTATAGTAATGATTAGCTATTTGTTAAACAAGATGTATAACAGAAAAAGAGTTTTTACTTATTGTAAATAATTCTAACTTAATGCAAGGCTTTTAACCAATTGGAAAAAGCATCAGCATCCATAAAACCCGTTACTCTACTTCCTTTAATTTCATTATTTTGCTGATCAAAAAATAAAATCGTAGGCAATCCCATCACATTAAAGCGTTCCATTAATGCTTTATTTTCTGGGCTATTCTTTGTCATATTCACTTGTAACAATAAGATATTTTGAAATTGCTGTTGCACTTGTGGATCTGAAAACGTCAGCTTTTCAAATTCTTTACAAGCAACACACCAATCCGCGTATAAATCCAACATAGCAATTGAATGCGGATTTTCCGCTAAAGTGCGGTCAAGTTCTTCAGTATTTTTAATTTGCTTAAATTTAACTTGAGAAACAGGCATATTTTCTACCGCACTTTGTGTTGTAGTTTGAGTTTGCCAAATCCAATTTTGCAGGGGTTGTACAGTAACCATAGCCAACGCAAAACTAATAATTTTAATAGCATAACCAAAACCGTTCTTAGACATCTGCAACGCAAACCAAATAAAAAATACTGTCGCTAACCCAGCCCATAAGCGAGGTTCCCATACTTCAGGCAAAATACGAGAAAGTAAAAATACAGGTAACGCTAACATCACAAAGCCGAATGTTTGTTTCACTGTGTTCATCCACTCACCTGATTTTGGCAAAATTTTATTACCAAACAATGTGATTAACATTAGCGGTACGCCCATACCAAGTGCGAGCAAATAAAGGGTTGCTGCGCCTGTGAATAAATCGCCACTTTGCGCCACATAAAGTAAAGCACCAGAAAGTGGCGCAGATGTGCAAGGTGATGCCACCAGCCCAGCAATCATTCCCATTGCAAAGGCTCCGCCAAAAGCACCCGAGGTTTGTTTTTGGCTCCATGTATTGAGTTTATTTTGTAAGCTATTTGGCAATTGAATAGTAAATAACCCAAACATTGAAAGGGCAAGAGCAACAAATAAAATAGAAAGCCCTATCATCACATAAGGATGTTGCAAGGCGATTTGAAACGGCAAACCGATAGCCGCTACCGCGAGCCCTAACAAGGTGTAAGTCAGTGCCATGCCTTGAACATAAAGAAAAGCTAAACTAAACGCTCGCATCATATTTGGACGTTGTTGCTGACCGATAACAATAGCAGAAAGCAACGGTAACATTGGCAATACGCAAGGCGTAAAAGCCAGTCCCAATCCTAATAAAAAGAAACCAAAAATTGTCCATTTACTATGGAATAAACCATCAGCTAAACGATCTTGTTCAGATAAAAGTGCGGTATTTTTTTCAACTGTTTTTTCGACAATTTGCTCTTGAGAAACGGCTAAATCCCCAATTCGTAATACTTTAGTTTCAGGCGGATAGCAAAAACCTTCGGTACATCCTTGATAAGTGATTTCAACCTTATCATCAGCATTATTAAATGTGCCCCTAAATATGCCATCAATTGAGTGAGTAAAAACTTTTACTTCGCCAAAATAAGGATCTTGATGTAATTCCGCCGCCTGTTGGGTATGTAAAGAGAGAGGATTTGATTTACCGACTAACTCAGCACTAATTTTATCTTGATACAAATAATAGCCATCGGCAATATCCCAATGGGCTTGTAACTGGCTTTTATCTGTAGATAAAGTAGCAGAAAAAGCAAAAGCATCATCTACTTTTAAAAAGGTTTGTTTTTTATCGAATAAACCTGAATTAGCCGCAAAAGCGGTGAAAATCAGCGTAAAAAAAAGAAAGAGTTTTTTCATAGAATTGAGTGTAAAAATATAGATTCTCGAAATTCTATCACAAAGAAAGTTGAATACCTAAAACTATGATTTAGATCACAAAAACGAAAATCAAGTAAAAAATCACCGCACTTTTTTATTGTTACAATAATGTTGCACAGATAGAATGATAGCTTTGATAGCATACGCCAAAATAAGTATAAGGATGGAAAATGGCTACTCCAAAAATTCTCGTTGTTGAAGATGAAATTGTCACTCGAAATACGCTTAAAGGGATTTTTGAAGCGGAAGGATATGATGTGTTTGAAGCAGAAAATGGTGTTGAAATGCATCATATATTGGCAAATCATAATATTAATTTGGTTGTGATGGATATTAATTTACCAGGTAAAAACGGCTTATTATTGGCAAGAGAACTCCGTGAAGAATTAAGCTTACCTCTTATTTTTTTAACTGGTCGAGATAATGAAGTGGATAAAATTTTAGGTCTGGAAATTGGTGCCGACGATTATTTAACCAAACCTTTTAACCCTAGAGAACTGACTATCCGCGCACGTAATCTATTGCATCGCACAATGTCGCATCAAGAAAAAGAAAATACATTTGGTCGAGAATTCTATCGTTTTAATGGTTGGAAATTAGACCTAAATAGCCACAGTTTAATTACACCAGAAGGACAAGAATTCAAACTTCCTCGCAGTGAATTTCGTGCAATGTTACATTTCTGTGAAAATCCAGGAAAATTGCAAACGCGCAAAGAATTGCTCAAAAAAATGACGGGACGAGAGTTAAAACCTCAGGATCGTACCGTAGATGTCACAATTCGACGTATCAGAAAACATTTTGAAGATCATCCAAATACTCCAAATATCATTATGACTATACATGGAGAAGGCTATCGTTTTTGCGGAGATATTGAATAAAGTGATTGTTCTACATAAAAATTCCTTTTTGAAATTCATTTCGTGTTTTGTTAGAATTCGCACACTTTTCAATATCTAATGGAAAGTGAGTTCGGATGAAGGTAGCTGGAGAGCGGGGAATTGACCCCACACCGACGATGTAAAATCTTTCAGGTGCGATGGCAGGGACTGTTACTGGACGAACCCTTGGAGAGATCCATTTTAGAAATGGACGCCGAAGGCGCAAAAGAGCGGTTAATTTTTCAATCGTTTTTCAAACGCTCAGGCAAAAGGACAGGGGCAAAAGACAATCTATTGTAAGTGTGGAAATTATTTATTTTTTACCGCACTTTCTTTTCTATTGTATCTTTTCGTCTTCTTGTCGTGTTTATTTTTGATTTAAACGACGAGGAATCACAATGACAATTGAGTCAATTCTTTCAGCTATTGATAGCTTTATTTGGGGCGCACCGCTACTCATACTCTTATCGGGCACGGGGCTCTATTTAACGTTACGCTTAGGCTTTATTCAAATTCGCTACTTACCGCGCGCACTAGGTTATTTGTTCAAAAAAGATAAAGGTGGAAAAGGGGACGTTTCCTCTTTTGCCGCACTTTGTACTGCATTAGCTGCAACAATTGGAACGGGTAATATTGTGGGCGTAGCAACTGCGGTACAAGCAGGTGGGCCAGGGGCTATTTTTTGGATGTGGCTGGTTGCTTTGTTAGGAATGGCAACAAAATATGCTGAATGTTTACTCGCGGTTAAATACCGTGTTCGCGATAAAAATGGCTTTATGGCTGGCGGCCCGATGTATTACATTGAACGCGGACTAGGTATCAAATGGTTAGCAAAATTATTTGCATTATTTGGTGTGATGGTGGCCTTTTTCGGGATCGGCACATTCCCACAGGTCAATGCGATTACCCATGCAATGCAAGATACTTTTAATATTCCAGTTTTAGTTACTGCAATTATTGTGACGCTTTTAGTCGGCTTAATTATTCTTGGCGGTGTAAAACGTATTGCAACCGCATCATCGGTAATTGTGCCGTTTATGGCGATTTTATATGTCACGACTTCACTGGTTATTATCCTTTTAAATATAGAAAAAGTACCAGATGCGATTTTATTGATTATTGATAGTGCTTTTGATCCGCAAGCAGCATTAGGCGGTGCCGTAGGGCTTACTGTGATGAAAGCGATTCAATCAGGCGTTGCGCGCGGCATTTTCTCCAATGAATCAGGTTTAGGAAGCGCACCAATTGCAGCTGCAGCGGCACAAACTCGTGAACCTGTTCGACAAGGCTTAATTTCCATGACAGGTACATTCTTAGATACCATCATCGTTTGTACAATGACAGGTATTGTATTGGTATTAACGGGAGCGTGGAACAATCCTGAATTAGCGGGTGCTACCGTCACAAACTATGCCTTTGCACAAGGTTTAGGCACATCAATTGGTGCAACGATTGTAACAGTTGGTTTATTATTTTTTGCATTCACTACTATTTTAGGTTGGTGTTACTACGGGGAACGTTGCTTTGTTTATCTCGTCGGTATTCGTGGCGTAAAACTATATCGTCTAGCTTATATTATGTTGGTTGGTTTAGGGGCATTCTTACACTTAAATTTAATATGGATTATCGCCGATATTGTAAATGGTTTGATGGCTTTCCCAAATCTTATCGCGCTTATTGGATTGCGAAAAGTGATCATTGAAGAAACAAAAGATTATTTTCAACGTTTAAAAATTAATCATTATGATCAAGATGAAGTGATAAAATAGTGAAATAAAAGGTGCTGTTCAGCAAATTCTGTGAAACAACACCTTTATTTTTCTATTTTTAATCAGCACTATAATACAATTTTCCGATTTCAATTTTTTGACGACCCGTCTCTTCTCGCCATTTATTACTATCACGTAAAGAATACACACAACCGCAATATTCTTGTTGATAGAATCGCTCACGCTTACTAATTTCAATCATGCGTTGCGAGCCACCTTCTTTTCGCCAGTTATAATCCCAATAAACTACATTATCATATTTTTCCGCCGCACGATGTCCACAGCCATTGATTTGATTCATATCTTTCCAGCGAGAAATTCCCAAGCAACTAGTAAATACAGGGAAACCATGTTCATGAGCATATTCAGCAGCTTTTTCAAAGCGCATATCAAAACACATTGTGCAGCGAATACCTCTTTCAGGCTCCCATTCCATACCCTTAGCACGATCAAACCAATTTTGACGATCGTAATCAGCATCAATAAATGGAATACCAAATTTTTTTGCAAAACGGATATTTTCTTCTTTACGAATCAAATATTCTTTGAGTGGATGAATGTTTGGATTATAAAAATAAATCGTAAATTCAATGCCTGATGCAAGAATTGCTTCCATCACTTCGCCAGAGCAAGGCGCACAACAAGAATGCAAAAGGAGCTTATTGTGTCCATCTGGCAACTCAAGTTTTTCACGAATAAAAGGTGCGTTAGGATCCTTACGGATTTTTTGTTTTCGCGGTTTAGCTTGAAAATTGACCGCACTTTTTTCTAGTTTAGGTTGAAGTTCTGTATTCATAAAGTTTAATTAAAATTAATGGGTATCAAGTATATAAGCTAAATTATGGACTAATAATTTCTATCCACAGACAAATATGCCAATGAAATCAACGCTTGTTTATATTCACTTTCTGGCAAAATTTCGATTGCATCCACTGCTTTTTGAGCCTCTTCTTTTGCACGATTCATTGCGTAATCTAAAGACTTATGCTCAGTCATAATAGCTAATACTTCATCAATTGCTTCACGTTTACCACCTTGCTCAATCGCTTCGCGAATTAAAGCTGCCTGTTGAGCATTTCCATGACGCATAGCGTGTAGTAGAGGAAGGGTTGGTTTTCCTTCAGCTAAATCATCGCCTACATTTTTACCTAGAGCTTGTGCATTTGCACTATAATCCAATACATCATCCACGAGCTGAAATGCAGTGCCAAGATAACGCCCATAATCTTGTAAAGCCTTTTCTTGAGCTTCTGTTCCACCCGCGACAATTGCCGCAGCCTGACCAGCCACTTCAAACAAACGGGCAGTTTTGCTATAAATTACACGCATATAATTAGCTTCGCTCGTTTCGGGATCATTAACATTCATTAACTGCTGAACTTCGCCTTCCGCTAAAACATTAGTCGCATCAGCCATAATACTTAAAATTTTCAATGATTCTAATTGTGCAACTAATTGAAATGCACGCGTATAAATAAAATCGCCTACCAACACACTCGCTGCATTACCAAATTCAGCATTCGCCGTAGCACGCCCACGACGCATATCAGATTCATCTACGACATCATCGTGTAACAAAGAAGCGGTATGAATAAATTCAACAAAAGTAGCACAAGTAATTGAATTAGATCCTTCAAACCCTAAAGATCGTGCTGCGAGAACTGCGATCAACGGGCGGATCCGCTTACCACCACCTTGAACAATATAAAAACCTAACTGTCCTATTAGCGGTACATCTGAATTAAGCTGAGCAAGAATATTTTGATTAACTTTTTGCATATCTGGATCTGCAAGTTTCTGGATCTCGTCTATGCTCATAAGATCTTGTTTCTTCATTTTTCATCATTTATCAGTCAAAAGTGCGGTACATTTTACCCGAATTTTCAGACTTTCTGAAATCAATCCGCAAATGAAGGGAATTTTTTTATTTTATTATAAATAAATTCTTGCCATAGGTAGGATTTTTCCGTAGAATTTGCGACCTATTTATATGAATTTTTAAGTGTGGACTGCTAAAAAGCAGGAAAACACAATTAAGCGGAGTATTTATGTACGCAGTTTTCCAAAGTGGCGGTAAACAACACCGTGTGAGCGAAGGTCAAGTTGTTCGTTTAGAAAAACTTGAACTTGCAACTGGCGCAACAGTTGAGTTCGATTCTGTGTTGATGGTCGTTAATGGTGAAGATGTTAAAATTGGTGCGCCAGTAGTTGCTGGTGCAAAAGTAGTGGCTGAAGTAGTTGCACAAGGTCGTGGCGAGAAAGTTAAAATCGTTAAATTCCGTCGTCGCAAACACAGCCGTAAACAACAAGGTCATCGTCAGTGGTTCACAGAAGTGAAAATCACTGGGATTCAAGCATAATTTCAGAGGAGATCAAGTAGATGGCAACTAAAAAAGCTGGTGGTTCAACTCGTAACGGTCGCGATTCTGAAGCTAAACGCCTTGGTGTTAAACGTTTTGGTGGCGAATCTGTATTAGCAGGTAGCATTATTGTTCGCCAACGTGGTACTAAATTCCACGCAGGTAACAACGTAGGAATGGGAAGAGATCACACCTTATTCGCAACTGCAGATGGTAAAGTTAAATTTGAAGTAAAAGGCGAGAAAAGCCGTAAATACGTAAGTATTGTTACTGAATAATTTAAAATCTATTCCATTGAAACGCCCTACAATTTTGTGGGGCGTTTTGTCTTTTTTAATTTCACATAAGCGAGCAAGCAATGAAACAACAACCTTTATTAGGCTTTACCTTTGCGCTTATTACCGCTATGGCTTGGGGGTCATTGCCTATTGCCTTGAAACAAGTTTTGTCTGTAATGAATGCGCAAACTATCGTATGGTATCGTTTCATTATTGCTGCAGTTTCATTATTGGCTTTACTTGCTTATAAAAAACAATTACCTGAATTAATGAAAGTTCGCCAATATGCGTGGATTATGCTTATTGGCGTAATTGGTCTTACTGGCAATTTTCTATTATTTAGTAGCTCGCTGAATTACATTGAACCGTCAGTTGCACAAATTTTTATTCATTTATCCTCTTTTGGAATGCTCATCTGTGGTGTACTGATTTTCAAAGAAAAATTAGGGTTGCACCAAAAGATCGGACTTTTCTTATTATTAATTGGTTTAGGCTTATTCTTTAATGATCGTTTTGATGCATTTGCTGGACTAAATCAGTATTCAACAGGTGTCATTTTAGGTGTAGGGGCTGCTCTTATTTGGGTCGCTTATGGAATGGCGCAAAAATTAATGTTACGTAAATTTAATTCACAACAAATCTTGCTAATGATGTATTTAGGTTGTGCCATAGCCTTTATGCCGATGGCTGAATTCTCGCAAGTACAAGAACTCACACCTTTAGCTCTGATTTGTTTTATTTACTGCTGTTTAAATACCTTAATTGGATACGGCTCTTATGCGGAAGCACTTAATCGTTGGGATGTATCAAAAGTCAGTGTTGTTATCACACTTGTACCTCTTTTCACGATCCTATTTTCTCATATTGCGCATTATTTTAGCCCAGCAGATTTTGCGGCACCGGAATTGAATAATATTAGCTATATTGGCGCATTTGTTGTAGTATGCGGAGCAATTTTATCCGCAATTGGACATAAATTATTACCGCATAAAAATCATTAAAGTGCGGTTTATTTTGGAGAAGTTTTAATGAAATTTATTGATGAATCCCTTATTCGAATTGAGGCTGGGGATGGTGGTAACGGTTGCGTAAGTTTCCGTCGAGAGAAATTTATTCCGAAAGGCGGCCCTGATGGTGGCGACGGTGGCGATGGTGGCGATGTCTATTTACAAGCCGATGAAAACCTCAATACCTTAATCGATTATCGCTTTAATAAACGCTTTGCCGCAGAGCGTGGAGAGAATGGACGGAGTTCAGATTGTACAGGACGTCGCGGTAAAGATATTATTTTACCTGTTCCCGTGGGAACTCGTGTTATTGATAACGACACCAAAGAAACCTTGGGGGATTTAACCCAACATGGTCAAAAAATGTTGGTAGCCAAAGGTGGTTATCACGGTTTAGGGAATACTCGTTTCAAATCATCAGTAAACCGTGCACCGCGTCAAAAAACAATGGGAACGCCGGGCGAAAAACGCGATTTATTATTGGAATTAATGCTACTTGCTGATGTGGGAATGCTCGGTTTACCTAATGCTGGTAAATCCACTTTTATTCGTGCCGTTTCAGCAGCCAAACCAAAAGTTGCAGATTATCCATTTACTACCTTAGTACCAAGTCTCGGTGTTGTGAAAGTAGATGACTCACACAGTTTCGTCGTCGCCGATATTCCAGGATTAATTGAGGGCGCAGCAGATGGTGCTGGGTTAGGAATTCGTTTTTTAAAACATCTAGAACGTTGTAGAGTGCTTATTCATTTAGTCGATATAGCGCCAATTGATGGCTCTAATCCAGCAGATAATGTTGCTATTATTGAATCTGAACTTTTCCAATACAGTGAAAAATTATCAGAAAAGCCACGCTGGTTAGTATTCAATAAAATTGATACGATGGGCGATGAAGAAGCTGAAGAGCGAGCCAGAGAAATTGCTGAACAATTAGGTTGGGAAGAAGATTATTACTTCATTTCAGCGGCAACAGGGAAAAATGTTTCTCCACTTTGTCGTGATATTATGGACTTTATCATCGCAAATCCTCGAGAAGCTGAAACACAACAAGTTGCACCTGAAGAAGTGAAATTCAAATGGGAAGATTATCATCAAGAACAACTAGCAGCAGAGCATCAATTTGATGATGACGAAGATTGGGATGATGATTGGAGCGAAGAAGACGATGAAGGAATTGAGTTCATCTATAAACCTTAAGAAAGTCTAATTTTGTAAGCATTAAAAATTTAAAAGCACCTAAAACTTTTAGGTGCTTTTTGCTATCAATTAACGCTCAAAAATTTCAGAATCAGTAAAGAAATAAGCAATTTCACGATTTGCACTTTCTATACTATCTGATCCGTGAACTGAGTTTTCACGCTGATTTAATGCAAACTCTTTACGAATTGTACCTTCTGCTGCAGTTTCTGGATTCGTTGTACCAATCAAAGTGCGGTAATCTTTCACTGCATTTTCTTTTTCAAGAACAGAAACCACTATTGGCGAAGACATCATATATTCAACTAAAGGCGCAAAAAATTCTTTGCCTTGGTGTTCTGCATAAAAGCCTTCAGCCTGCTCACGAGTTAAGCGTACCATTTTAGAGGCGATGATTTCAAAACCATTTTGCTCAAAACAAGTTAAGATCGCCCCAATTAGATTACGCTTTACCGCATCAGGTTTAATGATCGAAAAAGTTCTTTCTGTCATCATATCTCCTTACTTCAATGATTTTGATAACATTAAATTTGCTAAAGTTTGCACACCAATCCCTGTTGCCCCAACAGCCCATAAATCACTACCAGATTTACGATAAGTCGCTGAACAATCAATATGCAACCAATTTTGTTTATAATTTTTTACAAAATACGATAAAAATGCCGTTGCTGTGCTTGCCCCAGCTCCAACTGGAACCGAACCAATATTAGCAATATCGGCAAAAGATGAATTAATTTGTGAACGATGAAAATCTTCAAATGGTAAACGCCAGAAAGGTTCATTTTCTTCTTGTGCTGATTGGAAAAGATTTTTCATAAGCTCATCATCCATAGACAATACAGAATGATAGTCGTTGCCTACTGCCACTTTTGCTGCACCAGTTAAAGTTGCACAATCAATAATAAAATCTGGATTTTGGTTGTCCGCTTCAATTAATCCATCAGCTAATACCAAACGACCTTCCGCATCAGTATTCAGCACCTCTGCGCTCACGCCATTTTTATAAGTAATAATATCGCCTAGCTTAAAGGCATTATTACTTACCAAATTTTCTGCGCAACATAAATACAGCTTAACGCGTTGATTTAATCCACGAGCGATAGCGAAACCTAAAGCCCCCGTTAATAATGCAGCCCCGCCCATATCGGTTCGCATTGTACTCATTCCATCACTTGGTTTGATACTGTAGCCGCCACTGTCAAAAGTAATCCCCTTGCCAACTAAACAAGCTAACACTGGCGCATTCGGATCTTGTGTTGGATTGAAATCAAGTTGCAACATAGCAGGTGGATTAGCAGAGCCTTTACCCACTGTCCAAATTCCGTGATAACCCTGTTGTTCCAGATCCTCTCCAGAAATAATCTTAAAACTTACCGCACTTTTTTCATTATAAATGTCCGCTTGGTTTAAGATAAATTCAGCCGCACGCTCCGCTAATTTAACTGGCGTTAAACTTTGTGCTGGTTCATTAATAATTCCACGCACAAAATCGCCACATTCAATACGTGCTAACAATTCATCTTGCGGTTCATCATCTAAATGTGGAAACTCAATCGCATAATCTTGTTTTGCAGTATAAAAACCTTGATAAAACGCCCAGCAAAATTCTAAATCCCATCCTTCACCGACTAATTCCACATCTTTAATCCCCTGCCCACGCAATTTACGAGCAACTTGTTGAACTAAAGTGCGGTCAGTTTTTTCATTATTTTTTAAATGAATCGTAGCTTTATTAGAGTCAAAGCTCAAAATCGCATTTTTTCCCCAAGCGTCATTCGCTAAGCTATTTGAAAGTGTAATTTGCATATTTATTCCCCCATATATAAAACAAAAAAGGATTTAAAAAACTATACCAGTTTTATGCCTAATTTCACATCATTCCATCATGAATAACAAGCATTTTACAAATATTTAAGGTAGAATCTACTAAATTTAAGTTTACACATGCTTTTATTCGTATGATTCAAGAAAAACATCTAACGTTTACAATTAACCTCTTAGTTTCTCTATTTTTCTTAACCGTTTTAATCATTCCAAAGGGTTATAACTATGCGCCAATAATATTAAGCGCAATTGGATTGATTTATTTCATACCATTAAAGAAAAAACTATCTTTTAGCTCTGAAGATAAAAAACTGATTTTTTCTTTTTTATTTTATTTTTTCACATTCTTATTATCTATCATTATCAATAAAGATGGAATTAGAGAAATAGATAATCCAAGCCGACTTCTTTTATTCATTCCTCTACTACTTTTATTCAAAAATTTTCCAATAAAAAGGAAAACAATTTTATACGCAATTCCTTCTAGTGCATTAATTACAGGATGTGTTGCGTTATTTCAGAAATTTGCATTAGGATATGAAAAACCGTTTCCTGAAACAATGCATATACAAATGGGCAACATTGCGATCTCTTTAGCCACATTCAGCATTGTTATCACTCTTCACTTCTTCATCAAAAAACAATATAAATCTACATTATTTGGGTTTGTAGCCATTATACTTGCTATCATGACTAGTGCATTATCTGGGGCTAGAGGTGGATGGATTGGCTTACCCGTTGTAGTTGGTATAATTTTATTTCTATACAAAGAATTCATTAATAAGAAACTTATTATAACTTTAATCGCCATTATTACCATTGGATTAACCGCACTAATTACCAGTCCTAAATTCGGAATTGAAAAACGATATAACGCAGCAAAATCAGATATTGTTAGCTATTTAGAAAAAAACAATAAAAATACCTCATTAGGTGCCAGATTTGACATGTGGGAAAATGCCTTAATTGCTATAAAGGAAGCGCCTATCTTTGGCCATGGGAGTGATGGATACGATGAGTTTAGACATAAACAAGTAAAATCTAAACAAATGGCTAAAACCACTTTAAATTTTGGAAGTTTACATAATCAATATTTAGAATCTTGGGTGAAACGTGGTTTAGTTGGATTTATAGCATTAATCCTGATTATTCTAACTCCAATATTTTTCTTTATTAAAAATTTAAACACCCATAATTTAGAAACAAAATGTATTTGTATTTTAGGAATTATACATATTGTTTCCCATATATTTTATTTCACAAGCCAGTCATTCTTGGCTCATAACTCAGGCAATATTTTTTATTTTTTCAGCTATGTTGTGTTTTATTGTCTAATAAAAAGAGAAAAAATTACAAGATAGATAAACATTCTTATCGTTTACCCTATTTAAGAAGATGAACTATTAAACAAATACCATTTTACCGTCTGACGAAGTCCTTGTTCAAAGGTTATTTGCGGTTGCCAACCTAATTCTGCATGAATTTTAGAACAATCCAATGAATATCGCACATCATGCCCAGGTCGGTCTTTTACAAAAGTCATTAAATCTTCGTAATACTTAATGTGATTAGGCTTACTTGGCGCAAGTTCTTCGAGTAATTGGCAAATTCTTTTAACCACTTCAAGGTTTGTTTTTTCACAATTTCCACCAATATTATAGTTTTCTCCGACTCGACCTTTTGTCAAAACTAAATATGAAGCTTGAACATGATCTTCCACAAATAACCAATCACGAATCTGCTGCCCATCACCATAAATTGGCAAAGGCTTTCCCATCACAGCATTTGAAATCATTAAAGGGATGAGCTTTTCAGCATGCTGATAAGCCCCATAGTTATTTGAACTGTTTGTGATAATCACTGGTAAACCATAAGTGCGATGCCAAGCCTGTACTAGATGATTACTTGCGGCTTTTGAGGCTGAATAAGGGCTGCTAGGATGATAAGGAGACTGTTCGGTAAAGGCAGGCTCAGAAAGGGATAAATCCCCATACACTTCATCTGTAGAAATATGGTGAAATCGAAAGGTCGTTTTTTTAGCCTCGTCTAAAGTATGCCAATAATTCTTAGCGACCTCTAATAACGTATAAGTACCAACAATATTCGTTTGAACAAAATCAGCCGCTCCTGAAATAGAACGATCGACATGACTTTCTGCCGCCAAATGCATCACCGCATCAGGCTGATATTTTTCGAAAATGTTTTCTATTACGTTAAGATCACAGATATCAACTTTTTCAAAGACATAACGAGGATTATTTTCTACCTCTCTCAAGGCTGATTGATTTGCTGCATAGGTCAGCTTATCAATATTGATAACGAAATCTTGAGTATGATTAATGATATATCGAATAAGAGCGGAACCGATGAAGCCAGAACCGCCGGTGACTAAAATATTCATCATGTTGGGTTAATAAATTTAAGGTAATGCAAATAGAAGAAATCTCACTTAAGAAATAACGTTAATAAGCTCCATAACGATTTAAAACCACATTCACTGTTTTAAATAAAATCGCAATATCATTCCAAAGTGACCAATTTTTTACATACCAAGAATCAAAATAAACGCGAGTATTATAATCGATATTATTACGTCCGCTGACTTGCCAAAGCCCTGTCATACCGGGTATTGCCATTAAGTAATAATCTACGTTTTCTTCATAACGCTCTAGCTCATCAATTACAATTGGGCGAGGCCCAACTAAACTCATTTCACCTTTTAAAACATTAAATAATTGAGGTAATTCATCTAAACTTGTTTTGCGAATAAAAGCACCGATTTTAGTAATTCTAGGATCATTCTTTAATTTAAAATCTTTTTCCCATTCAGCTCTTGCTTCAGGATCTGTTCTTAGCAATTCATCTAGCACTTCTTTAGAGTTCACAACCATTGTTCTAAATTTCAAACAGTTAAATGTTTTTCCATTACGACCAATTCTAGGATGCCCATAAATAGCATTACCACCATCTTTTTTTACTGCAAAATACAGATAAAGCAACACTGGGGAAAATATAATAATAATAGCTAAGGAGCCAACAATATCCATGGTTCGTTTCAAAATACGAGAAGATAGTGTAGCCAGATTATTATTCATTTGTAATAACATCATTTCATGGCTAAACATAAAAGACATGTCCGTATTATATAAAGGTAAGCCTCTCAATGTAGGAATCACAGAAACTGAACGATAGCCATTTGTGGAAAAATAACGTAACCAATTATTTCTATCTACCTCTTCATCATCTTCCAATGCAATAATAAATTGATCTGTTTTTTTAGTTACTGATGTCCAAGAAGACATACTATTTAATATAGGAATATTTAATTCCTTTACATTATTACTAATATTAGAAACTGAAATAAAATGCGTGACCTGAAACCCCAAATAAGGTTCATCTCTTAATGCATTATAAACATCAAAAGCATTATCCCCAGAACCAATCATAATTGTATCTCTAAGAAACCAACCTGATTTTATAAGAAATTTCTTTACTAAAACTCTCGCCAATGGAAAAAGTAGAAAGGTAATCCCCCATGTAAGCGCCCATAAGTAGCGAGAGAAATACAATTTAGAAAATGCAACAATTGCAAGTTCAAAAATCGCAAAGATAATAAGTGTTCTAAAAATCTCTTTTAACTCAAACCAAAAAGGTTTTCTATAAGTATAATGTCTTAGCCTAATAGCAAACCATCCAACACATATTCCAGCTAAAACAGCATGAATATATGTTCTGTCATCAATTTCATAAATAGGTAAATATTTTTCATAACCATTATGATAATAAGAAATAACAAATAAGGATAATAAAAAAGAAATATTAAATGTTAAAAAATCCAATAACCATAACGCAATTTTAGAAAAAAATAATCTATTCATACTCAATATTTCCAAACTTTGCTAATAACTTAGGGTGTATTTTGGTTCCATAAAAATCGACTTTCTCTTTGGGGTAAGAAAAAGCTGCTGTAGAAAAAAGAGTAATTACTCTACTAAATTTCACTTCCAAAATATCCAATACTTCCGAAGGGTAGGTTTCATCAAACACCTTAACATTTGGAAAAATTCTAGAATAATCTGTCTTCTCTCTTGGATGAGGCTTTATCACCAATTTTGATGCATCATACTTATCAATAATGCTTTTATATAATTCAATTTTTTCATTTTCTGTAAGAATATAATCTTCAGACAAAGGTTGAGTAAATAAAATAAAAGGCTCGCCAATCAATAGCTGAATTTTTTTCATATCTATACCCAATAGATATAAGATTTCTAATTTTTCCTCTTCTGTCTTTTTAAACCAAAGATCTTTGATATTTATGTATTCTACTTTACTTTTTATACAATCAGGAACATTCTCTCTCTTTGTAAGATAGATCCTTTTTACATTTTTATACATTCCAAATTTTGGTATTGAAAATAGTTTATTTTTCCAACTTCTCTTATAACTTTTTTGGTGATAATTTTCTGTACCATCTTCTATTAAAAAGAAAGAACACTTCTTCAGAAATAACAATGAATGAGACAAATGATCTACACCATAAACTATAGTCTCTTCCAACTTTATTTTTCTTTTTAGTAAAAAGAAAGATAAAGCTACCCTACTTCTAAGTTTTTTTATAAAAAGATCAAATAACCCCTTAGCTCTTGTAGAAACAAATGTAGGAGTTATATTAACACCTCGAATATTTTCGTCAAATATATACAAACAACTCTCTCTATCAGACTTGGCGGTTATTAACAAAAATAAAAATAACATCCTAGAATTACTAATTATAGAAACAAATTTCATTTAAAACCTTTTTATAGATAACTATCGAATATTGGTTTATAAGGTAAAAATGTATTTACACCAAACACCACATGAACATATATTCTTCTCAAGAAAACTATAGAAATATAATACACTAAAATAAAAAACATTAAAACTCTATTTACTCCAGATAATTCATTAATTAACAAAGCAAAAAGCGGAATAGAAAATATAAGAAACAACTCAGAGATCCTGAAGGCAAGACCACCACTCCTAAAAAAATATAATAAAATCATCAACCCAAAACTTCTATTAATCTTATTATAAAAGTATAAAACCATTACATATATAGAGAAAACCTTTATATAGTTTAAGGTATTAATTTTCCCTCCAGAATATTGGACAAAATAATAATAAACCCTACCAAATATATAGCTAACATTAGAGTGATTTTCATACAAATACTCTATACCCACCCGAAAAAATCATAATATACTAAAATAGCGGATAAGAGAGATAAAATCAAAATATCCCTTATCTTAAAATCAAAAAAGAAAGTAATAAGCAAGGAAGCAGATATAAAGCACTAGAACAATGAAAAAGATAAGATAAGATAAGATAAGATAAATAACCATTGCCATAGCCTGTCTGTGTCCACTAATATAATAAATATGAAAAAGAGCAAAAAATATTAATAACTAAAAAGACTTAAATGGATATCTTCTAATTCCAAGATATAGAAAATAGAATAAAACAATATCATATAAAAATAAAAAAACATTAAAGCTATTAGATAAATACTTAACCAACGATTCAAATAGTAGGTATCTCAATTAAATATTATTGGGTTCTTTAGTTAAAGCACCTATATTAACATCATATATTGGCCTGGATAAATTAAAAAGCTCCTGGTATTGGTAATAATCTACTCCAATTCCATCTCTAAGAGAAACAACAAAGAAAAAGGGCATAAAACTTATAAAAAAGAAAAAATACTTATTTTTCCTTGATGTTCCAAAAGCATCAATGGCACTACTAAATATAAGTAAAAATAATAGAAGAAAATATATAACCATATAAATTTAATAAAACAATCTACCATTAACATTCTTTATATATAATAAAGTTCTTCTCGATATTGTGCATTTAGACAATAAAGATAAATCATGAAAAACTTCTATTACCTCTTTCAAGGTTCCACTTTTTTTAATCAAATAGAATAGAGACCAAATCAAATTTGCACTATAGCGATAGATTCTAGGCATATAACGATTTAAAACGATCAATTGATTACGATAGCGAAAGAAGTTTTCTTTTTCTTTACTCATTCTTCCATCTGGTGAAACCTTATGGTAAGTCACAATATCACTAGCATAAAGTATCTGATAACCTGATTCTAAAATCCTAAATGACAAATCTCTTTCTTCGCCACCATATAGCCCCAGATCCTTAGGGTAAAGCCCCGCTTTTTGATAGACTTTTTTCCTTATTGCATGCCCAGCACCAATAAAATAATAAGTCAGTAAATTCTGTGAAAAATCTAACTTTTTATTACCATGTGGGATCTCGTGTGATAATGCTTTACGAGTAAAATAGTTTTTAATATTAAAGGCTAATGCTCCTACTTTAGCATTATTTGCCATATAATCAGTCACTTTCTGAATTAAAAGAGTAATATCTTCAATTTCAACATCGTCATCAAGTGTAATTAAAATATCGCCTTGAGCTTTTTCAATTAAGAAATTGCGTCCTTCAGCAACACCTAGATTCTCACCTGTATGAAAATAGCTAAATAAAATGCCACTATTATTTTCTACAATAGAAGATAGATCCGCTTCCAACTCTCTTTCTGGATTATTATCAAGGAAAAGTAATTCAATTTTGTTGCCATGATATTTATTGACACATGAAAACGTTTCTAATACTTCTTGATAACGCCCAAAGCTAATAATAAGTAATGAAATCATATTTTTTATTTCTTGTATTTAATAAATCCATTATAGGCATAGTGGATAAAATAATAAATTGATTTTACTACACCTAGTTTCTCTCTTTTAAAATAGATACTAAATGTCCAGATTGCACTTTTAAATTTATTTGATGAAACACTGACTTTACCGATTCTTACAAATGAACTTGCCTGATGGCTATATAGTATAGATTGTTTAACTTCTTTTAAACAATCCAAAAAGAAGGCATAATCTTCGTGTTTAATATTAGGAAACCTAAGTAATTTAATAGATTCTCTTTTAACAAGTACGGTCATTATTTTAAATTGGTTACCTTGTAATAAGGTTAAATAATCAATTTTTTCACTTGTTGTGACAGATTTTATCTGATTTCCTTTTAAATCACAGAAAGTATAATTTCCATGTGTCATTAAAAGATGATTTTGTAACATAAAATTTAGTTGTTTTTCTAACTTATCATTTGCAATAAAATCATCACTATCTAAGAATGTAATATAGTCACCTTGTGCTTTTCCTAACCCTATATTTCTTGCCGCCGCAGGTCCTTGATTAGTTAAGGTAAAGAAAAGTTTAACTCGCTTATCTTTATTAATGATGTTATTTATTATTTCAATACTTTTATCAGTTGAACCATCATCAATTAAAATCAATTCAATATTTTTATAAGATTGATTTAAGCAAGATAAAATAGCTTGATTAAGGTAACATTCTGCATTATAAACAGGCATTATTATACTAATGAGAGGCATATTCATTTTTTTCTACTCTTTTTGTTATTATGTATAATATAGGTAAAATTCCGAACGCTCCTAACACACTTGCGTAAGGAATATAAACCATATCTGTAAAAATTAATCCTCCTAATGCTCCTAAGTAAATCATTGTTGATAATACCGAGCAAAACGAGATCTCTTTGGTTTTGCCGTGATAAAACAAATAATTCACTAAAAAAAGATAAGGGATAGTTAGGCTAGTAGCAAGTAAGAATACAGTGATGTAATATTTTACTCCGATAAAATGTTCGCCTAATAAAAATAATAACCATTGTTCTGGAACAATTAAGGTAATAAGCGATGGGATTAACACAATCAATAGCGAAAGTAACGCCCATCTGTGTAAATCTTTTAGCCTGATCCTACCTTGTTTTAATCTTTCAAAAAGATAGGGAACAAGAGCTTTATTTATCGCTAAAATAAAAACTGATAAGATAGATGCAATTTGCGCTCCCATTGCATATAAGCCTAATTCTGCTTCGCTAAATCGGTGGAAAATAAAAACTCGATCTAATTGCCCTTTAATAAAAAAGCTACCGTGATGAAATATCATCGGAAAACCAAAAGCAATGACATAGAAAAAAGCAGTCTTATATTGTGCAAAGTTAAATTTTTTTGCTTTATCCCCTTTTATATAAATAAAATAAGCAAGGAGTGCAACTAAAACATTACTGAATAAAATTGCTAAAATTCGCTTTTCAACTAATTCTGTTTTGTAGAACTCCAACATCAATACTGTAAACAAGGCATTTGTTATCGTAGATGTGAGTTGAATAAAAGTATATGGAAGAGCTTGCTTTTGGCATTGTCTAATGCTGAGCTGAACTGAAAGAAATACCTGAAATATCGCACTTAATACTAAGTAAAACATTATTTCAGATTGCATTAACCAGCAAAAAAGCAAACCTAATCCCCCAATACCAAGCGTATAGGTATAGCCTGTGTTCACAACTAAATTTAATGAGCGTTTACCATACACATAAAAATAGCGAGCAACAGCACCATCTTGGCTTAGCCCAATAAAAATTACAAATAAAGCTAAAAACGTTTGATAGTAAGAAAGCTCCCCAAATCCTTCTACGCCTAATTTACGTGATAAATAGGGTAATAATAGAAAAGGTACAAATTTTGCAGATAACTCTCCGATTAAATAAATAGAACTATCTTTAATTAAGCTCATTCTTTATTCCTTACAGATCATAAAAGCATTTAGTTTTCCTTTTATTCTCACCAGCTAAGAACGCCTTAATCAGTTCATAATCCTTTTCAGATCAGCTCTCTTGAAAATATGGATTATCCATTGCAGGCAAACATTTTCGGAAAGCATCATAAATTTTGCTAGTACACCAGCTATAACAGGGAGTTAATATTTTAAAGATAATAACCGCTCCCGTACTGATAAAAATAGCCTTTTTCTTCATGACTGCTTTTTATTAGTTTGTATAACCGAACCTAATAAAATAAAGAAAGTAGGTAACAGAATACCGATAATAAACCCGATAGCAAGAATCAACGATCTCTTAGGATTATCTTTAACCACAGGATAATCAGGAGAGCTTAAATAATAATACGTTTTTACATCCTCAACTAATTCCAATTGTGAAGCTAATTTATTTAATTTAAATAACTGTCTATCTGTAATATAATAATTAGCTGGGTAAACAACAGGTGTGTTTTTAGCAATATCTAGTTGCGCCTGTAAATATTTTTCAGCGAGTATAAATAAATATGTACCATCTGCTAATTTAGAATCAGAGATATTATTTCCTCTTGAAAAATCTTTAATACCCGCTTTTTTAGCAATATCTAACGCATTTGTTAAGTTTTCAACTTGAACCTTTTTTGCTTCTGTTAGATTCTCTTCAATTTGTTCTTTACTAAATCTCAGCTCATCTAAACGGAGGTTAAATCCCTGTTTAAACTCTTGGTTTGTTTGGTTAAGACTATATTGACTTACAAAATTTACATACTCTGTCAATACAGATTGTGCATATTTTGGAGTTTCTGCTGAAAAGGTAATTTTTAAAGCTATTTTATCCAACTCAGTTAAATCTTTTTTCTTCGGATCAATTTCGTGAACAACTAAATACTTAGAGACTACATTTTCAATATAAATATGTCTTTATTCTTCTGTCATCTCCTTAGTATAATTTTCACCCATACAGATTGTTTTAAGAACTGGCGTTTTAAATCTCTAGAAAGAAGGAAGTGCCTAAATTGACCATACAATGAACCTGATAACGCTACAGAAGAAAATTCACTGTCGCCAATAATGTGGCATATTCCACACGTGTAGGCAGTAAGTTACCGAAATCGGTTGAACGAGGCACAACCCAATATCAGTTGAAGTCCACTGCTCTTTTGCCATACAGGCCTATACGCCAGCTATTGCTATGAATACGCAGAAAAGCTCCATTAAATCAATCTAGTCATTCTTTTGAGAAGAAATCTTAGTCATATTTACTCCTTTAAAAAAATACGGCGAAATTTCACCGCATTGTTCTTGTTTATATATCATTACGCATAATACATTTCAAATTCAACTGGATGTGGTGCCATATTTAAACGTTCCACTTCTTTACGTTTGATACTGATAAACGCATCAATAAAATCTTTAGCAAATACGCCACCTTGAGTTAAGAATTCATAGTCTTTTTCTAATGAATTTAACGCTTCTTCTAGCGAGCTTGCCACTGCTGGAATATCTTTTAATTCTTCTGGTGGAAGATCGTAAAGATTTTTATCCATCGCATCTCCTGGATGGATTTTATTTACCACGCCATCAAGACCTGCCATTAATAATGCAGCAAATGCTAAATATGGGTTTGCCAATGGATCTGGGAAACGTGCTTCTACGCGAATCGCTTTTGGATTGGTTACAGTAGGAATACGAATTGAAGCAGAACGATTGCTTGCAGAATAAGCCAACAATACTGGTGCTTCATAACCAGGCACTAAACGTTTATATGAATTAGTACTTGGATTAGTGAACGCATTTAAGGCTTTAGCGTGCTTAATGATACCGCCAATGTAGTAAAGTGCGGTCTCAGAAAGGCCTGCATATTTATCGCCTTGGAAAATATTTTTCCCGTCTTTACTTAACGACATATTACAGTGCATACCCGAACCATTATCTCCAGTAATTGGTTTGGGCATAAAACACGCCGTTTTACCGTGCTCTAATGCAACGTTTTGTACGACATGTTTATAAATTTGAGTTTCATCCGCTTTTAAAGTTAGCGTATTAAATTTAGTCGCAATTTCGTTTTGCCCGGCAGTCGCCACTTCATGATGATGGGCTTCAATGACTAATCCCATTTCTTCTAAAATCAAGCACATTTCAGAACGAATATCGTGCGCACTATCAATCGGTGCAACGGCACAATATCCGCCTTTTTTTAATGGGCGATAAGCATTATTGCCTTCTTCATATTTTTTATTCGTGTTCCAAGCAGCTTCTATATCATCAATAGAAAAAGATGCTTTGTTCATTGATACATTAAAACGCACATCATCAAATAAGAAGAATTCAGGCTCTGGGCCGAAAAAAGCTTGATCCGCAATACCTGTTGAACGCATATAATTTTCTGCACGAATTGCAATAGAGCGCGGGTCACGATCATAGCTTTGCATTGTCGTTGGTTCATAAACACTACAACGAATAGAAAGCGTTGGGATTTGCGCGAATGGATCGACAACTGCAGTTTCAGCCATTGGCATAAGCAACATATCGGCTTTATTAATAGTCTTCCATCCTTCTACAGAGGAACCATCAAACATCTTGCCGTCTTCAAACATATCTTCATCAACAAGGCTAACGGGGATAGAAACACCATGTTCTTTACCTTTAATATCGGTAAATCGAAGAAGTACAAATTTCACATTATTTTCTTCAATTAGCTTAAATACATTGGCGATTGCATTTGCGTTTGGCATTAGGAAATCCTCTATGGTTAGTCTTATTAAGATAAGCGTACATTATAACGTAGCCATGCTATTTTTTCATGAAATTTATTTTTCTTATTCTAGCCATAGCAGAAAAAGAAAAATACATGTATAATTTTTGCCTTTTCGACAAATGTAGAAATGTAGGGTGCAATTCATTGCGCCATTTTTTATGTAACAATGCAATAAAAATTGCATCTTATCCAATTAAAGCATTAAACAATGAAAAACGAAATTGATATTAAAAAACTCCGTAACATCGCCATTATTGCGCACGTTGACCATGGTAAAACCACCCTTGTAGATAAACTTCTTCAACAATCTGGTACTTTTGAATCTGCTCGTGGTGATGTGGATGAACGCGTTATGGACTCAAACGATCTTGAAAAAGAACGTGGCATTACCATTCTTGCAAAAAATACCGCGATTAACTGGAATGACTACCGCATTAACATCGTGGATACTCCAGGGCACGCAGACTTCGGTGGCGAAGTTGAACGTGTACTTTCTATGGTGGATTCTGTTCTATTAGTTGTTGATGCGTTTGATGGCCCAATGCCACAAACCCGTTTCGTGACACAAAAAGCATTCGCTCACGGCTTAAAACCAATCGTCGTAATTAATAAAGTTGATCGCCCTGGTGCGCGTCCAGACTGGGTTGTAGATCAAGTGTTTGACTTATTTGTCAATCTTGGTGCAAGCGATGAACAATTAGACTTCCCAATTATCTATGCTTCAGCACTAAATGGTGTTGCAGGTCTTGAACACGAAGATTTAGCGGAAGATATGACGCCATTATTTGAAGCCATTGTGAAATATGTAGAATCGCCCAAAGTAGAACTTGATGCACCATTCCAAATGCAAATTTCACAATTAGACTACAACAACTATGTAGGCGTTATCGGCATTGGTCGTATTAAGCGTGGTTCGATTAAACCAAACCAACCAGTTACTATCATCAATAGTGAAGGAAAAACTCGTCAAGGTCGTATCGGTCAAGTACTTGGACATCTTGGTTTACAACGTTATGAAGAAGACGTTGCTTATGCTGGCGATATTGTTGCTATCACTGGTTTAGGTGAATTAAATATTTCTGATACGATTTGTGATATTAACGCAGTTGAAGCATTGCCATCATTAACGGTTGATGAACCAACCGTAACCATGTTCTTCTGTGTAAATACCTCTCCATTTGCAGGGCAAGAAGGAAAATATGTCACATCACGTCAAATTCTTGAACGTTTAAATAAAGAATTAGTCCACAACGTGGCGTTACGAGTAGAAGAAACCCCAAACCCAGATGAATTCCGTGTATCTGGTCGTGGCGAATTACATCTTTCTGTATTAATTGAAAATATGCGTCGTGAAGGTTATGAACTTGCGGTTTCTCGCCCTAAAGTAATCTATCGTGATATTGACGGTAAAAAACAAGAGCCGTACGAACAAGTAACTATTGATGTGGAAGAACAACACCAAGGTTCTGTAATGGAAGCATTGGGTATCCGTAAAGGTGAAGTTCGTGATATGTTGCCTGACGGTAAAGGTCGTGTGCGTTTGGAATACATTATCCCTAGTCGTGGATTGATTGGCTTCCGTGGCGACTTTATGACCATGACTTCTGGTACAGGCTTACTTTACTCAAGTTTTAGCCACTATGATGAAATCAAAGGTGGAGATATCGGTCAACGTAAAAATGGTGTGTTGATTTCTAATGCAACAGGTAAGGCACTGGGTTATGCATTATTTGGCTTACAAGAACGTGGTAAGTTAATGATTGATGCAAACGTAGAAGTTTATGAAGGGCAAATTATCGGTATTCATAGTCGCTCAAATGACTTAACCGTAAACTGCTTACAAGGTAAAAAACTAACTAATATGCGTGCGTCAGGTAAAGACGATGCGATTGTGCTAACTACACCTGTAAAATTCAGTCTTGAACAAGCGATTGAATTTATCGATGATGATGAACTAGTGGAAGTAACACCTGAGTCGATTCGTATCCGTAAAAAACTTTTAACGGAAAACGATCGTAAACGTGCAAATCGTACAACGACAAGTACTAGCACGCATTAATAAATAAAGCTAAACGCTAAAATTTAGAAAAAATTAACCGCACTTTGGGGATACAACTAAAGTGCGGTTATTTTTATGCTCAATTTACTAAGGAGAAAGTCTTTCTCTAATCCAATTATCACTTTCTTTACGATAACGAATGCGATCATGTAAACGGCTTGGCCGCCCCTGCCAAAATTCCACGGTTTCTGGCACCACTAAATAGCCGCCCCAATAATCTGGTCGAGGCACGTTTAACGGATGTTTAGCAGCAACCAATGCGGCTTTTACTAGCAAAGATTTATAATTAGAAATCACCGCACTTTGCTCACTTGCCCAAGCTCCTATACGACTGGTGTAAGGTCGGGTAGCAAAATATTTATCGGATTGTTCTGCTGGAATTTTAACCGCCTTACCTTCAATCCGCACTTGGCGTTCCAATTCAGGCCAAAAGAAAGTCAGCGCGACATAAGGATTGCGCTCAATACAACCGCCTTTTCGACTAAGATAATTCGTAAAAAAGACAAAACCTTGTTCATTGACTTCTTTTAACAAAACCATACGGCTATTTGGGCGACCTTGTTCATCAACAGTCGCAATATTCATTGCGGTTGGCTCATTGACTTGAGCATGAATAGCCTCTTTCTGCCACTGTTCAAATTGCGAAATTGGATTTTTATGGCAATCATGTTGTGAAAGCACGCGTTTAGTATATTCATCACGAATATTGTGTAACTCCATTTTCTCTCCTTTCAAATTTGATGAAAAACGCAAATAGAATAAAGGCTGTAAAATCATTCGTCAATTTTCATAAAATATAAAACTCAAATGCAATCGACTCTTGCAATTATTAGAAATATGCGTATCATCTAGCTCCCTATATTCAGCCTCGGGTTCCCTAACCCCGATTTATTTAAACTAAAAAGGTACAACATGAAATTAACCTCTCCGATCTTTAATGATCAACAAAAACGTCGTGCAATCATCTGGCTCAGCTTTTTCCACATATTCATCATTGCAGCGAGCAATTACTTTGTACAAATCCCTTTTGAAATCACGCTAAAATTAACCGCACTTGGTGCAGCAAATGATTTTTCTTTCCACAGCACTTGGGGAACGCTCACATTCCCATTTATCTTTTTGGCTACTGATTTGACCGTGCGTATTTTCGGTGCGGAAGATGCGAGAAAAATCATCTTCGTGGTGATGTTTCCTGCACTTATTGTAAGTTACGTCATATCTGTTTTATTCTCTGAAAGCAAATTCCAAGGTTTCGAATCATTAACGCATTTTGATCTGTTTGTATTCCGTATTGCTATTGCGAGCTTTGCAGCTTACGTGGTAGGACAATTGCTTGATGTGATCGTATTTAACCGCTTACGCCAGTTAAAAACTTGGTGGGTGGCGCCAACTAGCTCAATGACATTTGGCTCAATGGCGGATACATTCGTTTTCTTCAGTGTAGCCTTCTATCAAAGTGCAGATCCGTTCATGGCTGAACACTGGGCACAACTCGGCTTTGTAGATTACCTATTTAAGCTATTTGTCGGCATTATATTATTCGTACCAGCCTATGGCGTAGTATTAAATGTTATTTTACGAAAATTACAAATGCTCGTAACAGAACGCGTTCCTGCATAAAATTTTTACCGCGCTTTTCATACTTTAAAAATATCTATAAAAAGTCATCACTGTTATAGTGCAGGGGAAAGATCGTTAAGTTCTTCAATTTTAAAATATCCTTAAAATATACAGTGATAATTTTATCCCCGTCTTGCATTATCCCCCTTACAGTGTCAAACTCTCCGCACTTTTTAAAACTGTAAAAAATAATGACAAAAAAACGTAAAAACTTAATCAACCAAGATCCTCATTACAAACGAGAATTGGAAAAATACGGCAATCCAATCCCGAGCCGTGAATTTATTTTAAGCGTTATTCGAGACAATAATGCGCCGATGAATCGGGATGAAATTTTGACCGCACTTTCCATTCAAAATGAAGAGCAAATAGAAGCGATGCGTCGCCGATTACGCGCGATGGAAAATGATGGGCAATTAGTGTTCACCAAACGTAAACGCTATGCCTTACCAGAAAAATTAGATTTATTTAAAGGCACGGTAATTGGTCATCGCGAAGGTTTTGGTTTTTTACAGGTCGATGGCAAAAAGGATGATTTATTCATTCCGAACCATCAAATGCAAAGAGTCATGCATGGAGATTTTGTCTTAGCGCAACCTGCTGGATTAGATCGTCGTGGTCGCCGTGAAGTGCGAATTGTGCGCGTATTAGAAAGCCGTAAAAAACAAATTGTGGGTCGCTTTTTCTTAGAAAACGGTTTTAGCTATGTGGTGCCTGATGACAGCAGAATTGGCCGAGATATTCTCGTGCCTAATGAACATCGTAATGGTGCTCGCATGGGACAAGTTGTCGTTGTCGAGTTGCAAGAACGTTCTGCCAGTTTTAACCAGCCAATTGGCGTGATCACTGAAATTCTAGGCGATAATATGGCGAAAGGAATGGAAGTAGAAATCGCCTTGCGTAACCACGATATTCCCCATAAGTTTCCAAGTGCGGTGGAAAAATACGTAAAAAAATTCACTGAAGAAGTGCCTGAAGAAGCAAAAAAAGGGCGTGTGGATTTACGTAATTTACCGCTTGTGACCATTGATGGCGAAGATGCGCGGGATTTTGATGATGCCGTTTATTGTGAAAAACACGGCAAAGGCTGGAAACTTTGGGTGGCGATTGCGGATGTTAGTTATTACGTACGTTTACGTTCCGCTTTGGATGTAGAAGCACATAATCGTGGTAACTCGGTCTATTTTCCAAACCGAGTTGTACCAATGCTACCTGAAATTTTATCGAACGGCTTATGCTCTCTTAACCCTCAAGTGGATCGTTTGTGTATGGTGTGTGAGATGCAAATTTCTGCCAAAGGTAAGCTCACAGATTATCGCTTTTATGAAGCGGTGATGAATTCTCACGCCCGCCTCACTTATACCAAAGTAGCAAAAATGCTTGAAGGCGATGAAGAATTACGCACTCGTTATTCTACGCTTGTGCCTCATTTAGAAGAGCTTTATAAACTCTATCAAGCGTTGCTTAGTGCACGTCATCAACGTGGTGCAATCGATTTTGAAACCATTGAAACTAAGTTTATTTTCAATGCTATGGGGAGAATTGAGCGTATTGAACCCGTTGTTCGAAATGATGCCCACAAAATCATTGAGGAATGTATGATCCTTGCGAATATCGCGGCAGCTAATTTTATGGAAAAACATAAAGAACCTGCGTTATATCGTATTCATGCCACCCCGAGCGAAGAAAAATTAACATCGTTCCGCACTTTCTTAAGTGAGTTTGGTTTAACTTTAGAAGGTGGCTTAAAACCAACCACAAAAGACTATGCTGCTCTGTTAGAAAAAGTTAAAGAACGACCTGATCATGAACTTATTCAAACAATGTTGCTACGTTCATTAAGCCAAGCTGTCTATCACGCTGATAATATTGGGCACTTTGGTTTGGCTTTGGAAGAATATGCTCACTTTACTTCGCCAATTCGCCGTTATCCAGACTTAACACTTCATCGAGGTATCAAATATTTACTCGCTAAAGAACAAGGCGCAAAACGTAAAACTACCGATACAGGCGGTTATCATTACTCTTTTGATGAAATGGATTTACTTGGCAATCATTGTTCAATGACAGAACGCCGCGCCGATGACGCCACTCGTGAAGTGGCTGATTGGCTGAAATGTGAATATATGCAAGATCATATTGGCGGTGAATTTAGCGGTGTTATTTCATCTGTAACGGGATTTGGTTTATTTGTACGCTTAGATGATTTATTCATCGATGGTTTAGTCCATATTTCCACCTTAGAAAACGATTATTACCAATTCGATGCAGCAAAACAACGTTTAATCGGTGAAAATAGCGGAATGCAATATCGCTTAGGCGATAAAGTTCGTATCAAAGTTGAAGCAGTACATTTAGAAAATAAAATGGTCGATTTCTCGCTGATGGGGAGTGAACGTAAACCTCGTCGTGCTGGAAAAACGGCGAAAGAAAAAGCCAAGAAAGTCTTTAAAGAACTACCGTCTAAAACATCCCAGAAACGAAAAAGTGCGGTAAAAAAGAAAGATGTTTTGAAGAAAGTATCTAGAAAACGAAAATAATTCACTTCCTATTGTAAAAATGAATTAAAAATTCAAATAAGAAAAAGAGAAATTTATGTCAGAACAAATCTACGGTATTCACGCGGTTAATAGTATTTTAACCCATTCGCCAGAGCGTCTAATTGAAGTCTTCGTACTTAAAAGACGTGAAGATAAACGCCTACAGCCACTCTTAAATGAGCTTTATTCCCTGGGAATTGGTGTGCAATTTGTTAATCGACAAACACTTGATAAAAAAGCCGATGGTGAGGTTCATCAGGGTGTCATTGCTCGAGTACAAGCGGCAAAAGAACTTAATGAAAATGATCTTGATGAAATTCTTGCGAATAAACAAAATCCGCTTTTATTAGTTTTGGATGGCGTGACGGATCCACACAACTTGGGTGCCTGCCTGCGAACAGCGGATGCAGCGGGCGCAGTGGCCGTAATCGTACCGAAAGATAAATCCGCACAATTAACATCTATCGCGCGTAAAGTTGCTTGTGGCGCGGCAGAAACCGTGCCGTTAATTCGTGTAACCAATCTTTCTCGCACACTGCGCGATTTACAGCAAAACCATAATATTTGGGTGGTTGGCACTGCTGGCGAAGCCACTGAAACCATTTATCAAAGCAAACTGACAGGACCACTAGCACTTGTTATGGGAGCCGAAGGCGAAGGAATGCGTCGTTTAACGCGTGAACATTGCGATCAACTGATTAGTATTCCAATGGCTGGTTCAGTTTCATCATTAAATGTATCTGTCGCAACAGGGGTATGTTTATTTGAAATTGCACGTCAGCGTTTAGGTTCATAAGAAAAGTGCGGTAAATTTACCGCACTTTTTTTAATACCTATTGTCTAGCTTGAACTTCTGCGTTGGCGTAATCAATGGTAACAACCTTACCAGGTAATAACGCACCAGATAGAATTTGTTGTGCCAAGCTGTTTTCGATCTCTTGTTGAATAGCACGTTTCAATGGACGTGCACCATAAATTGGGTCATACCCCACTTCACCAATGAAATCTAATAAAGCGTCGGTAAACACTAATTCATAGCCACGAGTTTCCATACGTTTTGCTAAGCGTTCTAATTGGATACTTGCAATCGCACGAATATTCTCTTTACCAAGCGGATGGAATACCACAGTTTCGTCAATACGGTTGATGAATTCGGGACGGAAATGTTGGCTTACCACTGACATCACTAAGGCTTTCATTTCGCTATAGCTTTCGTCTTTGTTACCTTGGATTAAATCAGAACCCAAGTTAGAGGTCATAATTACCACCGTATTACGGAAGTCCACAGTACGACCTTGCCCGTCAGTTAAACGACCATCATCCAATACTTGTAATAAGATATTGAATACATCCGCATGGGCTTTTTCAACTTCATCTAATAAGATCACTGAATATGGACGACGACGAACAGCTTCAGTTAAATAACCGCCTTCTTCATAGCCGACATAGCCTGGAGGCGCACCAACTAAACGAGAAACACTGTGTTTTTCCATAAACTCTGACATATCAATGCGCACCATCGCATCTTCACTATCAAACAAGAATTTCGCCAAAGTTTTGCAAAGCTCTGTTTTACCCACACCTGTTGGCCCTAGGAACAAGAAAGAACCAATTGGGCGATTAGGATCGGAAAGACCTGCACGACTACGACGAATCGCGTTTGCTACCGCATCAACCGCTTCTTCTTGACCAATCACTCGTTTATGTAGTTCATCTTCCATGCGCAAGAGTTTTTCTTTCTCGCCTTCCATCATTTTGGATACAGGAATACCTGTGGCTTTAGAAAGCACTTCTGCGATTTCTTCATCCGTGACACGATAGCGTAAAAGCGTCATTTCTTTTCCTTCGCTGGTTTCAGCTTGCTCGAGTTGCTTTTCAAGAGCAGGGATGCGTCCATATTGCAACTCTGACATTTTCGCTAAATCACCCGCGCGACGAGCTTGTTCTAGTTCGGTTTTTGCAGTATCTAATTCTTGTTTAATATGTTGAGAGCCAGAAAGCGTTGCTTTTTCAGATTTCCATACTTCTTCAAGTTCGGCGTATTCACGTTCTTTTTCAGCCAATTCTTTCTCTAACATTTCTAAACGTTTGCGACTTGCTTCGTCTTCTTCTTTTTGTAATGCCTGTTGTTCCAATTTTAATTGGATAATTCGACGTTCAAGGCGATCAAGCGGTTCAGGTTTAGAATCTATTTCCATACGAATGCTAGACGCCGCTTCATCGATCAAATCAATGGCTTTATCCGGCAATTGACGATCGGAAATATAACGATGTGAAAGCGTTGCGGCAGCGACAATCGCAGGGTCAGTAATATCCACGTGATGATGAATTTCATAGCGTTCTTTCAAACCACGTAAGATAGCAATGGTATCTTCTACACTTGGTTCGTCCACAAATACTTTTTGGAAACGGCGCTCAAGTGCGGCATCTTTTTCGATATATTGACGATATTCGTCTAACGTTGTTGCACCCACGCAATGTAATTCACCGCGCGCTAAACTTGGTTTTAATAAGTTACCCGCATCCATCGCACCATCGGTTTTACCCGCGCCGACCATAGTATGAATTTCATCAATAAAGAGGATCACGCGACCTTCTTCTTTAGAAAGTTCATTGAGCACCGCTTTTAAACGTTCTTCAAATTCTCCGCGATATTTTGCACCAGCAATCAATGCGCCCATATCTAATGAAAGCACACGTTTATTTTTCAAACCTTCTGGCACTTCGCCGTTTACGATACGCTGTGCCAAGCCTTCGACAATCGCCGTTTTCCCTACACCTGGTTCACCAATTAACACAGGGTTATTTTTGGTACGACGTTGTAATACTTGAATGGCTCGACGAATTTCTTCATCACGCCCAATTACAGGATCAAGTTTGCCACTTTCTGCACGAGCGGTTAAATCAATCGTATATTTTTCAAGAGCTTGTCTGCTTTCTTCTGCATTTTGATCGTTCACGTTTTGTCCCCCTCTAATGTGCTGAATAGCTTGCGAAATTTGTTCTTTTTTCGCACCGCACTTTTTCAAAATATCGCTGATCGTTCCTCGTTCTTCTAAAGCTGCAAGCAAAAACAATTCGCTCGAAATAAATTTATCTTGGTTTTGCTGTGCGAATTTATCGCATAAATTAAGTAGATTAATAAGCTGGCGTGAAAGTTGTACATCTCCACCATTGCCAATCACTTGCGGCAATTTATTTAGTTCTGTCTTTAATTCATTACGCAATAAAGCCACATTTACGCCACTTGCTGTCAAAATTGGCGCAATAGAGCCGCCCTGTTGATTTAAAAGTGCGGTCAATAAATGCACGGGTTCAATAAATTGATTGTCTTTTCCGATAGCAAGTGATTGTGCTTCGCTTAACGCTTCTTGGAATTTTGTCGTAAATTTTTCAATGTTCATACGCTTTCCTCAATTTGATTTCGGCTTTCGCCATTCGCATAAACTAAGTAAGCTCGGTTGAATAAATTTCAAGAGAAAAAATGAAATATTTTGATTTTATCTATCAATAAGATTTTGATGATAGGTTTTAATCCACCAAAATATCAAACAGTGGCACATCCCAATGCTCAGTGGGAAGATTTTCTACTTGCTGACATTGGTGCGCTAACCCCACGGGAATAAAAGATTTATCTTGCCAATTCTGCAACGTGCGATCATAAAATCCACCGCCCATACCAAGGCGATTTCCTTTTTTATCAAAAGCCACTAACGGCGTAAATAAAATATCCAGTTCATTTAATGGCAAAACATTTTGAACATTCAGCTTTGGCTCCCAAATGCCAAACTGATTTTGTTTCATTGGCGTATCAGGTAAATAGCGTAAAAACAATAAATAGTGTTTAGTAAAAGGATGTAAAACAGGCAAATACACATTTTTGTTTTGCATCCAAAGGGATTGGATTAGTGCTTTTGTTGAAATTTCACCATCAAAAGAAAAATATAATGCAATATTTTTGGCTTGTCGTTGCTCGATAAGATTTAACGCCTGTTGAGTAACCGATTGTTCAGCTTGGTGCTGTTGAAGTGCGGTTAAATTTGCACGTATTTTTCGGATTTCAGTGCGGATTTGCTGGCGTTTTTGAGTATTCATAGAAATGAAAAGGAAGACCCCAGAGTGCCGCTGCGGGCAGTAGTCCTTGAACCCGACGGTTCAAGGAAATCAGTTGATACCGTTTTCAGGTTTCTTAGCCCAATGAACGAGTCAAAGGTTAAGCCTACACACCAACGATAGGAAACCAATTTATAAGATTTAAAGTATCGGCTCAGGGACATAGCCTACTGACGAACACTCCAGGTAATTCTTATGGGTTTATACTAGCCCAAATTCTCAGTATTGACTAGCATTTATTTGTCAAATTTAACGAGTTGCTTATAAAACGACAAAATGACTCTAATTTGATCATTAATTTAATGCGGTTCTTTTGTAACACGAATATTTTCTAATGAATGATCTAATTGTTGGATACCCGTTCTCAATACCTCTTCAATTTTAGCCGTTTTATTTTTTTCTTGGCTTAATTCAAAACTCAAATTGAGTGCCACAATAGAAAGCACACGATCAAGCTGAATAAGGCCTGTCTTTTCTTTCATTTCGGAAACCAATATATCTAAATTACGCGCAGCTTGGCGCAGTAATTCTTCTTGTTCAATGGGTACATTTAAACGCAAAACCTGACCCAAAACTAAAATTTCGACCAATTTTAACGACATTTGATTTCCTTAAATTAAATATTTGAATGTCTGATATTATGCCATAGCAAAAAATATTCGTCATAAATTTTACATTAAACCCGCCATTCGCTCATCACCATAAATTACGCTATAATGCCCCCATTTTTCAGTTTAAAACGAGATTTTTATGGCCCAAATTGCAACAAATCCGCTTGTGCTAGTGGATGGTTCTTCTTATTTATATCGTGCATTTCATGCCTTTCCTTCTTTAACTAATGCCGCAGGTGAGCCAACAAACGCGATGTACGGCGTGTTAAATATGTTAAAAAGCCTCATCTCACAAGTACAGCCCACTCATATAGCCGTTGTTTTTGATGCAAAAGGGAAAACATTTCGCGATGAAATGTTTGAACAATATAAATCTCACCGTCCACCAATGCCTGATGATTTACGCAAACAAATTCAGCCTTTGCACGATATGATTCGTGCATTGGGCATTCCGCTTTTAGTGGTGGAAGGGATTGAGGCAGATGATGTGATCGGTACTCTCGCACTACAAGCATCAAGTTTGGGTAAAAAAGTGCTCATTAGTACTGGCGATAAAGATATGGCACAGCTAGTTGATGACAATATTATGCTCATCAACACCATGAATAATAGCCTATTGGATCGCGAGGGTGTGATTGAAAAATACGGTATTCCACCTGAACTCATTATTGATTATCTAGCACTCATGGGCGATAGTGCAGATAACATTCCTGGCGTTGCTGGCGTGGGCGAAAAAACCGCACTTGGTTTACTACAAGGCATAGGAAGCATGGCCGAGATTTATGCCAATCTTGAAAAAGTAGCGGAACTGCCAATTCGTGGGGCGAAAAAACTAGGTGAAAAATTATTGGCTGAAAAATCCAATGCCGATCTTTCTTATACATTAGCAACCATCAAAACCGATGTTGAACTTAACGTGACAACAGATCAATTGTTGCTTGGAGAAAGCCAAAAGGATCAACTTATTGAATATTTTGCTCGCTACGAATTTAAACGCTGGCTTAATGAAGTGATGAATGGGGCAGATTCTATTACCCAAACCACTGAACAGCCAGTGAAAATGAACCAGTATCAAGCGACATCACCAGCTCAAAATTCGGTGGGAAATAGTGCGGTGGAAAATACGCCTAAAATTCAAATCGATCGTACAAAATATGAAACCTTACTCACTCAAGCGGATTTAACCCGCTGGATTGAAAAACTCAATTCAGCAAAACTCATTGCAGTCGATACTGAAACAGACAGCCTTGATTATATGTCTGCGAATTTAGTGGGTATCTCTTTTGCTCTTGAAAATGGCGAAGCTGCTTATTTACCATTGCAATTGGATTATTTGGATGCACCAAAAACACTCGAAAAATCGACCGCACTTGCCGCTATCAAACCAATCTTAGAAAATCCTAATATTCACAAAATTGGACAAAACATTAAATTTGATGAAAGTATTTTTGCCCGTCATGGCATTGAATTACAAGGTGTTGAATTTGATACGATGTTGCTTTCCTATACGCTAAATAGTACGGGTCGTCATAATATGGACGATTTAGCCAAACGTTATTTAGGGCATGAAACTATCGCATTTGAAAGCCTTGCAGGAAAAGGGAAAAGTCAGCTTACGTTTAATCAAATTCCATTAGAACAAGCCACAGAATACGCGGCAGAAGATGCTGATGTGACCATGAAATTACAACAAGCACTGTGGTTGAAACTGCAAGAAGAACCAACGCTTGTTGAATTGTATAAAACAATGGAATTACCATTGCTTCATGTGCTTTCTCGTATGGAACGTACAGGCGTTTTGATTGATAGTGATGCTCTCTTTATGCAATCTAACGAAATTGCCTCAAGATTAACCGCACTTGAAAAACAAGCTTACGCATTAGCGGGCCAGCCATTCAATTTAGCCTCCACCAAACAATTACAAGAAATTTTGTTCGATAAACTTGGGCTGCCTGTTTTACAAAAAACGCCCAAAGGTGCACCATCAACAAATGAAGAAGTATTGGAAGAATTATCCTATAGCCACGAATTACCCAAAATTTTGGTTGAACATCGTGGGTTGAGCAAACTTAAATCCACTTACACGGATAAACTGCCTCAAATGGTCAATTCACAAACAGGCCGAGTGCATACCTCTTATCATCAAGCGGTGACGGCGACAGGGCGTTTATCATCAAGTGATCCAAACCTACAAAATATCCCAATTCGGAATGAAGAAGGTCGCCGTATTCGACAAGCATTTATCGCACGTGAAGGTTATTCTATTGTCGCCGCTGACTATTCTCAAATTGAGCTACGTATTATGGCGCATCTTTCCGGCGATCAAGGCTTAATTAATGCGTTCTCGCAAGGCAAGGATATTCATCGCTCCACTGCAGCTGAAATCTTTGGCGTGTCATTAGATGAAGTCACCAGCGAGCAACGTCGCAATGCTAAAGCGATTAATTTCGGCTTAATTTATGGAATGTCCGCCTTTGGACTTTCACGCCAACTTGGCATTTCCCGTGCTGATGCACAAAAATACATGAATTTATATTTCCAACGCTATCCTAGCGTACAACAATTTATGACTGATATTCGTGAAAAAGCGAAAGCACAAGGCTATGTGGAAACGCTATTTGGTCGCCGTTTATATTTACCAGATATTAATTCTAGCAATGCAATGCGTCGTAAAGGAGCAGAACGCGTAGCGATAAATGCACCGATGCAAGGCACGGCTGCGGATATTATTAAACGAGCGATGATTAAAATTGATGAAGTAATCCGTCACGATCTAGATATTGAAATGATTATGCAAGTACATGATGAATTAGTGTTTGAAGTGCGGTCAGAAAAAGTCGCGTTTTTCCGTGAGCAAATTAAACAACATATGGAATCCGCTGCTGAATTAGTTGTTCCGTTGATTGTGGAAGTGGGTGTCGGACAAAATTGGGATGAAGCGCATTAATTGGATAGGTAATAATGAATTTAGAAGGACTTAACGAAATTGAAAAACCATTACTCCACATTGTTAAACATGATGTTGTGCCAGCCCTAGGCTGTACCGAACCCATTTCTCTTGCGCTCGCATCCGCTACAGCTGCGAAATATTTAGGCAAAACACCTGAACGCATTGAAGCAAAAGTTTCGCCTAACCTGATGAAAAATGGATTGGGCTTTGCTGTGCCTGGAACTGGCATGGTTGGATTGCCTATTGCTGCGGCAATGAAGGTATTGTCGAACTCGTGATCGAACTATTGATAATCTCTGCGCTATTGCATCAAAAAGTATGCAACATATCGATAGACAGGTTATTGAAATTATAGTAAGCAAGCCTTGTCCTTAATGAAAATAAAGTGCGGTAAAAAATCTATATAATTTTTTACCGCTCTCATTGTGTATAATTTTGATTAAAGTTTATTTTGAAAAGAACTAATAAAAGCAATTAATGCTGATTTTTGCTGTTCCGATAGTCCAATAATCATCTTCAACAAAACTTCATCTAGCATTGTCATTTTTTCATTATCACCCACACCGTAACGCAACCATTCTGGTTTAACTAATAACCACTTAGATAATGTTTCAATTTTATCCATTGATGGAATAGCCAAACCATTAAGCCATTTATGTACGGCTTGTTGAGTAACAGACTCATTTGGGTGTTGCAAATTAAATTTAGTTGCTATTTCACTTGTCTTCAAATTCTGCATAGCCATTGCTGAAAGAGCTAGTTTTAAACGTGCACTAAATTTTTCTTTTTCAGTTAATATTTTCATAATGAAAATAATTATGACTAAATCCAAAAAGATCTTGTAAACCATTTAGGTTTTTATGTAAACTATATTGGTTTATATGTTTTCATTTTAGGTTTCATCTATGCATCATTTTGGATTTCCTTTAGAGGTTTTGGTTGTTTTCTTCTGTGCAATTTTATTCTCAATTTATATTGACTTAGTTGCTCACCGACATAGTAAAGAAATTACCGTAAAAAATGCCGCACTTTGGTCAATCTTTTGGGTTTCATTGGCATTGGCGTTCTACGTTTATCTTTATTTCCGTTTTGAACCGGAATGGGCAGATCTCTATCTTGCCGGTTATGTACTTGAAAAGAGTTTATCCATTGATAACTTGATGGTTTTTGTCGCAATTTTTGCTTCTTTCGGAATTAAAGATCATCTTCAGCACCGTATTCTCTATTGGGGCATTTTAGGAGCATTAATTTTCCGAGCAATTTTTGTTGTAATTGGGACTGGATTGTTTTCTGCAAGTCCTTGGGTTGGATTTCTTTTTGCTGCTTTTGTACTTTGGAGCGGATGGAAAATGTTACAAGGCGGAGATGATAATGAAGAAGAAATCGAAAACTATACTCATCACTGGAGTGTTCGTTTGGTAGGGAAAATAATGCCTGTTTTCCCAAAACTAGTGCAAGAAAAATTCTTTGTAAAAAATAACGAATTAAATGCAGATCAAATAGTTTCCGTTACTCGTCAAGGTTTTCGTTACGCAACGCCTGCATTTTTATGTTTAATGGCTATTGAAACATCTGATGTAGCATTCGCCTTTGACTCAGTACCTGCTGTTATTGCTGTTACTCAAGAACCATTACTCGTTTATGCTGCAATGATTTTCGCGATTCTAGGATTACGTAGTCTCTATTTTATTCTTGCTGCACTCACAAAATATCTTGTTCACCTTGAAAAAGCTGTCATTGCCTTATTGTTCTTTATTGGTATCAAAATGGGAATTCAATCTTGGAATCACGCGGTATTTGATACAGGCATTCGTATTTCTGCCAATGTTAGCCTTTATATTGTATTAGGTGTTTTATTTATTGGTGTTGTTGCTTCGTTTATTTTTCCTGCAAAAGCAGGAAAACATTAATGAATATAAAAAATCAAAATTATTAAGAGTAAATATGAGTAGTTACTTTGAATATTTGACATTGTTCTTGTTGTCTGTTTTAGGATTATATTTAACTTTTGTTAGTGTTACTGGCTTATTTTTCATTAGTATCTATTTAGAAAATAGACCACTATTGTCCCTCTTATTAGATTATGCTGACAACATAGATAGACTTAGCAGTTTAAGTTACATCACCAGTGTTCTATTAAGCTTATTTTGGATATACAAAGCACATAAAAATATAGAACAAAAAGGAATTAAAAATCTAAATTTTTCTAACAAAGCCTGTGTTTATTGGTGGTTTGTACCTATTTTATCGTTATGGAAACCTTACTATATAGTAAAAGAAATATTTTTAGCAAGTAAATTTGCTAATGATTGGAAGGATAAGAGCGCTATATTTCTTATTATTTGGTGGTGGTTATTTTTAATTAGTATCCTATTAAGCAAAATAGTAAGAGAGTTACCAGAACCAAGTTTGGAGTTAGTTTCTTCTTCTATTATTGTAGAGTTTATTTTAAGTATCTTATATATAAAGATTATTTACTCTGTTTATAAATTTCAAAATCGTATTTCTTTAACTAAAGCCATCTAGCTTATTAATTTATTCTGGAGAAATTTATGCGTCGTTTACCCGTTTATTTATTAGTGGATACGTCAGGCTCAATGATGGGTGAAGCCATTGAATCTGTGCGTAATGGTTTGCAAATGCTTGTTTCTGCATTACGCCAAGATCCTTACGCATTAGAAACGGCTTATCTATCTGTGATTACTTTTGATAGCAAAGCCAAACAAGTTATGCCACTCACGGAGCTAATGAGCTTCCAACTTCCAACCATCGAAGCATCTGGCTTAACATCAATGGGAGAAGCACTCTCATTATTAACAGATTGTATCAACCGTGAAGTACAAAAAGGCTCAGCCGAAGTAAAAGGTGACTGGAAACCAGTTGTTTTTTTACTTTCTGATGGTGTGCCAACAGACGATCTGCAAAAGGGAATTAATGCATTGAGAACCGTGAAAACTGGCACCTTTGTGGCTTGTGCGGCAGGCGCTGGAGCAGATACCAATGTATTAAAACAAATTACAGAAAGTGTAGTGTCATTAGATACCGCAGATGCCAACTCTATTAAAGCCTTCTTTAAATGGGTATCTGCCTCTATTTCTGTATCAAGTCAAAAAGTAGATCTCAACAAAAAAGATGTAAGCGGATTAGGTGAACTTCCTCCACCACCAGCAGAATTAAATATTGTTTTATAATTTAGGTGGTTAGTAGATATGTCTAGAAGACTACTCACTTATATTTGTATTGATACATCAGGCTCGATGAAAGGCGAACCAATTGAAGCCGTGAATGTTGGTTTGCAATCACTGCTTTCCGCCTTACGACAGAATCCTTATGCGTTAGAAAGTGTGTATCTCTCCATTTCAACATTTGATATGCAAATAAAAAATGTGCTGCCATTAACCGCACTTGAAGATGTGGTATTGCCGACCATTAGTTGCCCTGATAGTGGGGCAACCTTTCTTGGCAAAATGTTAGAAGAAATATCACAAGCGGTTAAAAAAAATCGTATTCTTGCTACATCTGAACAAAAAGGCGATTGGCGACCGATTTTAATTTTACTCACAGACGGAAAACCTTCCGATACATTAGCTTATGAACTCGCCATTCCACAAATTAAAGCCTTAAATTTTGGCAACATTGTCGCTTGTGCAGCAGGTCCCAAAGCGGATCCAAACATCTTAAAAAAATTAACGGATACCGTTGTATCACTCGATACAATGGATGCAAATAGCTTTGCACAGTTCTTCCAATGGGTTTCTGCTTCGGTTGCTCAAACCAGTGTCAGTGTAGGCTCAACAAGCAATGCTCTCCCGCCTCCACCTGATGAAATTACTGTTGTATTTTAGGAGAAATTATGCGTCGTTTACCTGTTTATCTTGTTGTTGATATCTCCGAAAGTATGGCTGGCGAAAATCTTCGTCAAATGCAAGAAGGCATTAGCCACTTGGTTAATCAACTTCGCCGTGATCCTTACGCGTTAGAATCTGTTTATCTTTCTGTGATCGCATTTGCTGGGGCGGCTGGTACGCTTGCACCATTAACGGAATTAATGAGTTTTTACCCACCTCGTTTGCCGATTGGTTCTGGCACATCTATTGGTGCAGCACTAAATCATTTAATGGATTCTTTAGAAAAAGATATTGTGCGTAGTACGCCAGAGAAAAAAGGCGATTGGAAACCATTGATTTACATTATGTCAGACGGTTCGCCAACAGATGATCCTGCACAAGCTATTTCTCGCTGGAAACACCATTTTCAAAATAAAGCGAAGCTAATCAATATTGGCATTGGTAAATTTGCCAACCTTGATACATTAAGTGAAATTAGTGATTTAACCTATCGACTAGATGATGAAGATATAGAAAAAGTTTACCGTGCTTTATGTGAATCTGTTGCGGATTCCATTCTAAGTCAAAGTCGCTCGCTGGGTGTGGAATTGCCTATATCACTGAATAAAGAAATTTTAGAAAGCGGTGCGATTTCTTTGATTAAAGAAAAAGAGCAAGTGGTCGCTTTAGATGAAAATTATGCAATCATCGTGGGTAAATGTAGCAAGGTGAAATTGCCTTATTTAATGAAATATGAACGACTTGAAAACAGTCCGCTTGATAATGCGATTTTTCAATATGTTGGTGTTTACCCAGCTGAAAAAGATTACGTAGATTGGTCTGATCATCGGCCAAATCACAGCCAAATTTCTACTTCACAATTATGGGGTGGTGGCGGTTGTCCCCATTGTGGAGCTGCTTTTGGTTTGTGTATGTGCAACTGTGGGCAAATTTTCTGTGCTAACGGCGAAAAAGAAGTCGTCTGCCCTGGTTGTAATGAAACCTTGTATTTTAATGATGAAGCCGACGGTGCTGATTTTGATATTACGCGTGCAAGGGGCTAGGGATGAATGCAACCGAACAATTAGAAAAAATAAAATCCTGGTTAAACCAGGCTGATGAAAAATATCTTGATGCCTTTGCCAGTCAAAATCAGACATTAATATCCCATATTTGTGAAATATGGCAACGTTTTCAGGAAGCTAAAAATATAACATCATTGGAAAATAATATGTTGACCATTCAACCAACAGAAACAACACCAGTATATAAAAAAGAGCTCATCATTACATTGCCAAATGCAAAACAAGATGAACCTTATTTTTACCAAAAAACCAATGATTTTCCTACAATTCAATCTCTAAAAGTCGAAGAGGACCTTGGATTAGCTTGGAATGTAGAAGCGCAAGCATTAGATGGTGTACCGATAAAGAGCGGTGAATTTTTACTGACTTTTCAACTTACTGACGGTAATACAGCACACTCAACCCTTTTTATCAATCCTAATCCGAAATATTTATGGAAGAACATTCCTTCCGATAAAAATAGCCGTTTTTGGAAACCAGATAGTGCAAGTAGCCAGATTTCCACAGACTTAGGACAATTAATCGCAGCACGTATGCGCGGACGTACTCACGCAATGAAAGGAACGTGCTGCGATGATGATTTTACTATCGGCTATCACGAGAAATCAAAATTTCATTTCATTGCTGTTGCCGACGGTGCTGGAAGTGCAGAATTTTCTCGCCAAGGCTCAAAACTAGCTGTAGAGACCGCAAAAGATAAATTTTTTGAGTTACTGAATATTGAAGGTAAGGACTACCAAAAACTTTCCCAAAAAAACGAACAAGAACTCGCTTATATTACCAAAGTGATGTTTAAAGAAGCGGTTCAAGCCGCTTATCTTGCACAAGAAACAGCGGCAAAAGATTATGTTATTGAACAGAAATCTCTTTCTTGCACATTACTGCTTGCGTTTACATTACCTTTAATTGATGGAAAATGGTTCACTGCTTGTTATTGGGTGGGAGATGGTGCAGCTGCAATCTTTGATCCCGCTATACAAAAAATTAAATTATTGGGTGAAGTGGACTCAGGACAATATTCAGGTGAAACCCAATTTTTAACCTTAGCGGAAGCCAATGCGGAAACAATTACCTCACGCATTTATACAGATATTCGTGATTATCCCCCAATCCTGATATTAATGACAGATGGCGTTTCCGATCCTAAATTTCATAGTGATGTACAGCTTAACACCTTTGAGGCTTGGCAAATATTTTGGCAAGAATTACGTGAACCATTACAAAAAGAGCAACCAGAAAAAGCCTTAGAGGAATGGCTAGATTTCTTCTCAAAAGGAGAACATGATGATCGCACTTTAGCGATATTTATTCCGCAGTCTGAGTGGCAAGCGATGACTTATACATCAACGAATAATGAAATTTTGGAGAAAGAGTCAACAATAGTGAATGAAATAGCTCCACAAGTGGCTGAAAATAATCAAGAATTTGCTAATAAAGAAGTCAGAACTACCAACATTACTCAGAACAATGAAACAAAAACAATCACGCTCCAAAAAGCAAGTGATGTGCAAGTTCAAAAGGAGCTGAGTAATGAGTAAGGTTATTACGCTCACTGCAACAAATGGTGAAACCATTCAATTTGTTGATGAAATCAAGGCTCAAGGTGGAATGAAAGATGTGATGTTCTCACCTAATAAAGATTATGTTGTTGCTTTCTTCCGAGAACCAGCCGATCTTGCCACAAAAGAGCGGTTAGAAATGATCACTGGCACATATCGCGAGAAAATCTTTAATCAAGAAGGGGGCGAATATCTTAAAAAATTATTCTGCTGGCCTACCGCCGTAGTGGAATATCAAGGAAAACTTGGTGTGGTGAGCCCTTTTTATCGTGATTGCTTTTTCTTCCAATATGGTAGCTGTAATAACGATATGTTGGGCATTAAAGGCAAAGATAAAGATGGTAAATGGTTCGCCAGTGCATCTAATCGCAATAAGTTTCTTGACTCGCGAGAGTTAGGCGATTGGATGTTGCATTTGAAAGTCTGCTTGATGCTGGCTCGTGCCGTTCGCCGTATGCATATGGCCGGATTAAGTCATAGTGACTTAGGTTACAAAAACTGCTTAATCGATCCAACAACGGGTCAAGCGAGTTTAATTGATATTGACGGCTTAGTTGTGCCGGGGAAACATCCACCAACAGTGGTGGGAACACCTGATTTTATTGCACCTGAAGTAGTGGCAACTCAACATTTAGACAAAAGTGATCCGAAACGTAAATTACCAAGTCGAACCACCGATCTACACGCATTAGCTGTTTTGATTTATATGTATTTACTTTATCGCCATCCACTTCGGGGAGATAAAGTCTTTGATATGAATGATAGCCAGCGTGATGAAGAATTAGGAATGGGAGAAAAGGCGTTATTCATTGAACACCCAACTGATCATTCTAATCGTATAAAAGTAGGGAATGTTAAACCTAGCGAACAGCCTTGGAAAGACACACAAAAAATGCCTTATACCATTACTGGCCCTTATTTAAGCGAATTATTTAAACGAGCTTTTATTGACGGCTTGCATAATCCTATTGCTCGCCCGACAGCAGATGAATGGGAACAGGCATTAGTAAAAACAGTAGATTTGCTTCAGCCTTGTCAAGGCGCTAATTGTGAACAGAAATGGTATGCTTTTGATAATTCTAAATCGCCCAAATGTCCGTTTTGTTGCACTGCACATCAAGGTAAATTGCCCGTGTTAAATTTATATTCTGCTGCACCAAATGGCAGTTATCGCCCTGATAATCACAGAATTATGGTCTACAGCGGGCAATCACTTTTTAAATGGCACGCTGACAACCGAATATTTCCTAATGAAAAATTGAAAGCTGAAGATGCTAAACGCATTGGCTATTTCGTGTTACATCAAGGAAATTGGTGGCTTGTGAACGAAAATCTGACTGATATGGTAGATGTCAATACGAAACAATCTATTCCTATTGGTGGAAAAGTGAAACTCGAGGAAGGCGCCAAAATTCTTTTGAAAAAAGGCGAAGGCGGACGACTTATCGTTGTTCAAATGACTGGTGCATAAGATTTATTAACCTAATAACAACTGGAGAATTATAATATGGCAATTTCATTAACCAAAGGTCAAAACGTTTCATTAAGTAAAACCGATCCGAGCTTAAAAAATGTGTTGGTTGGTTTAGGGTGGGATGCTCGTTCAACTGATGGGCAAGACTTTGACTTAGACGCAAGTGTATTTATGGCAACAGAAAATGGTAAAGTGCCTTCTGATAGACATTTTATTTTCTATAATCAATTAGTTTCACCTTGTGGTGGTGTAGAGCATACTGGCGATAACCTCACCGGTGATGGAGATGGTGATGATGAAAGCGTGATAGTTCGCTTAGACAAAGTAGAAAGTAATATCAAATCACTTTTTATTACTGTAACTATTCACGATGCAGAAGCTCGTCGTCAAAATTTTGGTCAAGTCAGCAATGCATTCGTACGTATTGTTAATAATGATACTAGTGATGAAATTGTTCGTTTTGATCTTTCTGAAGATTACAGCACCGAAACAGTAATGGTGTTTGGTGAAATTTATCGTCATAACGGTGAATGGAAATTTCGTGCAATTGGTCAAGGATATGCAGGGGGATTATATTCACTTTGCCAACAGTATGGTGTAAATGTAGGTTAATTGGAGTGAAAAATGGTTTCATTAAATAAAATTACTTTAGAAAAAAAAGGTGATTCGCATAAAATTGATTTATCGAAATCAACAGATCAGCAAATTACTATTAACTTAAATTGGACTCAACAAAAACCCTCTGGTTTCTTCAGTAGCTTATTTGGTTCAAATAAAGAGATTGACTTAGATCTTGGATGTTACTGGGAGTTACAAGACGGAACAGCTTCACTTATTGACGGTTTGCAATTTTCCCAAGGTCGTGGTGGGTCAAGAGAACGTCTAACACGCCAAGGATGTTATAGCCAAGCGCCTTGGGTATGGCATTGTGGAGATGATCGGAATGGCAGCTCAGCCGAAGGTGAAAATATTTTAGTCAACCCAAAAGGTATCAGAGATCTACGTCGTGTGGTTATCTATTGTTTCATTTATGAGGGGGCTGCTAAATGGGCCGAGTCTGATGCAGTGGTAACCGTTAAAGTGCCTAACCAGCCTGAAATCGTTGTTGAAATGGGGAAACAAACTGATCCTCACACATTCTGTGCGATTGCAAGCATTGACTTTGATGATTCTCAGATGTCAGTTCGTAAAGACATTAACTTCTTTAATGGACATGCAGATTGTAGCCAATATTACGGCTGGGGATTCGAGTTTTCCGCGGGAGCAAAATAAAATACCTTACTTACAAAGCTACATACAATAAAAGGTAATTTTCTTAAATGTAGGATATGCCATATAATCTTATATAAATACCTGTTTATTATATAAATTAATAAACAGGTATTTCTTAACTTTATGTATGAAAATCATTCCATATTATTTCATGAGAAAATACTAGTTATTTTATGCTATCTCTTTTTCATGTGGATTACCTTTGACACCAATATGAGAAATTTCCCCATTAGCATCAATCAAATAAGCTTGGCCAAAACCTCTTACAAAACGACCTGTTCCAAATGTAAGTTCAACTAAATCAAAATCAGTAAATTCACGAATTGTTTTGATTCCGCCTACATCATTCATAGTTTCGGCTAATTTATCTAAGACTTTTTCAACAATTGGATCTTCACGAGGAATAAAACGTGCACTTGCTTTATAACGTAAGCGAGTACGCACAATAATTGACTTCGCTTTGTTTTCATCTTCTAAAAACATCACTTCTACTTGATTTGGATTGCGTTTTAAATTCTCATAATGCTCTGCAATGGCACTGATATAAATATAATATTTTCCATCAAAGAAAATAATTGGTGCATAAGACGCCATCGGTAAGCCATCTTTATCTAAAGTAGAAAGCACACAGCTTTTAAACTCTTGACGAAATTCATCAATTTTAGCCTTGATACGATCGTAATTTGCAACTGGTTTATTTTCTACACAAAGATTGATGATTGCTTGTTTAATTGAACCTGCGTCAGCTTGTTGTGGAAATTCCACACGTAATGTTTTGCCACCATTATATTTAAAATCTAAACCAGCAAAATCTACATTAATTAATGTCACATCTGTGATTTCCTTTTCGCCACCAAATTTTTTACAAAGGGCAGCCATATCATCTTGATGATGATCATTCATATGAGTGATAATTCGATTGAAATCCATTTTTGTTCCTTATATTAACAATTAATTTTTATTATTCTACGGAATCATATCCGATAGAAATAATGCTGAGCATTATACTCAAGTTAAAGTTATTTAACATATTTTTTACAGAATAATCCTTGATAAATAAAAAGCCCTTATAAATAAGGGCTTAAAATAAGTAAATCAATATGAATTATTTACCATCAACACTCACACCATAAAAAGCGTCATAGCCAAATGGGCTTTGTACATAACCTTTTACGCGAGGACTAAGTGGCGCAAAACCAACAGAGTGGGCAACTGGAATCCAAGGTGCTTGATTATGGACAATAACTTGAGCTTGTTTATAAAGTTTCGCACGTTCTTCCTTATTGGTTAATCCAATAGCCTCATTGAGTAAAGCATCAAATTCTGAATTATTGAAACGTGCCATATTAGAATTACCTATATTTGAGCTACCTAATAATGGGGATAAGAAATTATCAGGATCGCCATTGTCGCCAGACCAACCAAAGATACCCGCAGTTAATTCTCCCTCTTTTGCTCGTTTTCTATAATCAGCCCATTCATAAGTCACTGGGTTAGTTTTTACACCAATTTTCGCCCAATCCGCCATAATTAATTCAGCCATACGTTTTGGATTTGGATTAGAAGCACGAATAACAGGTTGAATCCAGAAATCAGTTTCAAAACCATTTGGATAACCCGCTTCTGCTAAAAGTTGTTTTGCTTTTTCTGGATCGTACGGATAATCTTGGATTTCATCATTATAACTCCAAATTGTTGGAGGAAGTGGGTTTTTAGCTGATGTTCCTGCGCCTTGATAAACCGCTTCAATAATCGCTTTTTTATCCACTGCGTAATTCAACGCTTGGCGCACTTTGACATTATCAAACGGTGCTTTTTCGGTATTGAATGCGATATACGCTACGTTCAAACCTTTTTGTTCCAAAAGTTGTACTTTTGGATCGGTTTTCATTTTGGCTAAATCCGCTACATTTGGGAATAAAATTAAATCGCAAGTACCCGCCTGTAATTTTGCATAACGTGTTGTTGCATCAGGCACAATGCTAATGACTAAACGATCTAAAGGTGTTCTACCTTTCCAATAATTTTCATTCGCAACATATTGTATGGCTTGATCTGTTTTATAATCCACAAAAACAAAAGGGCCTGTCCCCACTGGGCGACTATCAAGCGTTTCTGGTTTACCCGCTTTCAGCATTGAATCAGCATATTCTGCAGAATAAATAGAAATAAAATCCATACCAAGACTAGCCAAGAAAGTCGCATCTGTCTTGTTTAAGGTAATACGAATTGTGTTATCGTCTACTTTCTCCACTGATTTCAACAATTCAGGGAATTTCATTGCTTTAAAATATGGATAAGTCCCCTTAGATACATTGTGATATGGATGATTTGGATCTAACTGACGTTGGAATGAAAATACAACATCATCTGCATTAAAATCACGTGTCGGGGTAAATTCTTTTGTTGTATGGAATTTAACACCCTTTCTTAAATGAAAAGTATAACTTAAACCATCATCGCTAATTTCCCAGCTTTCAGCTAAAGCCGGTTCAATATCTGTTGAGCCTTTTTTAAATTCAACTAAGCGGTTATACACTTGTTGTGAGCTTGCATTATAAGAAGTACCTTCAATTATTAACGCAGGGCTAAATCCCAATGGAGCTTTCGCTGTGCAATAAACGAAAGTATTATTTGACGAGGATTTTGCTTCAGTTTGAGCGGTAGATTTATTTGCCGAGCTAGATTGATCACAAGCTGCCAAAACAAGAGTTGCAGCGGCGAGAGTTAATGTTGCTTTTAGTTTCATAAGCATACCTCAATGTTAGGCAGGGAATGCCCCACCATTTATGGTTAAACGATGGAGCTATCTCCACCAACAAGAAATATCAATAAGATATAAGCAAATTTCCCTTTTTTTAAATAAAAAAATTCTATGGATTATAACAAATTAATCTAAGGCATTTTTCGTAAATGATCGCCATCATTTTTGTGTAATTTCATAAGCGACCAAACAAGGGCGATTACAAAAAGTGATGAGGTTAAAAAAGTATAGCTGAATGCCTGTTGTAAGCCATCACTTGCGCTAAAGAAATTTCGATAAAGATTTAAGATTATTGATGACACTGCAATACCAAATCCAATCCCAACTTGCTGTACAATACTTAATACGGTAGAGCCTGTGCCAGACTGTTGTTTTGAAAGATCGCCTACAGCCAGCGTATTAATTGAAGTGAAAATTATCGACATACAAGCCCCATACCACATAAGATTACAAATAATCCAAGTTAGAGAACTTTGTTTATCTAACCAAGCCATTGAAATCACAGAACCTGCCATCAAAAGTGCGGATGAAATTAACGTGGTTTTATAACCCCAACGATTTAAAATTCGTCCAATTAATATTTTCAACATCACAGAAATTAACGCAATCGGTGCTAATAGCCAGCCAGACATTTCAGCACTGTAACCGAAAGATAATTGGAACATCAAAGGCAATAAAAAGGGAACGCCAGATGCAGATAATCGAATAAAAATATTGGCAATAATGCTTAATCTGAATGTACGAGTGCGGAAAAGGGATAAAGGTAAAATGGCATTTTCATTGTTTTTAGCATAGCCACAATAAGTTACGAGTAACAGAATACCAACAACTAATATGCTATAAGTTACACTTGAATTATGCTGACTTTCTCCGAGTAAATCCAAACCAAGCGTAATACCAACTAACCCCAATGCAAAGAGTAAAAAACCTGTCCAATCTAATTTCTCTGCCTCGCCCTTGATATTATTCATCACGCTGCCCGATGCCAAAATTCCTAGCGCACCAATTGGAATATTAATTAAAAAAATCCAGTGCCAACTGGCGTGAATGACTAACCATCCACCTAAAATAGGCCCTAGAATTGGCCCAATCAAACCTGCAGTTGCCATTAAATTCCAAGCATTCACTAATTGTTGTTTGGGGACAGCTTGAATAATAGCTAAACGCGCAACGGGCATCATAAAGGCACCGCCTATCCCCTGAATCACTCGGGCTAAAATAAGGCTCTCTAAATTAGAGGCCGCGGCACAAGCAACTGAACCTAAAATAAACGTGAAAACTGCACCACGAAAAACGGTTAATGTCCCAAATTTTGCCGCAGCCCAAGCGGTAAGAGGAATAAATAATGCAACAGCTAAAGAATAAGCGATGATCGCCATTTGCATTTCAAAGGCGGGTTTATGTAAATCGGAAGATATCGCGGGTAAAGCTGTATTTAGAATGGTCGCATCGAGGCTTTGCATAAAAAGTGCCATTGCTGCTACCCAAGCTAAACCGCGATAGGCATTGGATTCAGTAGTCATCGTGCTCCGTGAAAATGGTGCAACCAATTTTCAATAAAATCGGCAATTTGCGGAATGCGGTTAATATCCAACAAAGTGCGGTCAATTTCAAGGGAATAATTCGTTGCAACTGCGAGCACATATTCGTCAATTTCGGGTAAAGGTTTTGTCATTTCTTGACGATGGAGCAAAATCTTTGGAATTGGCTCTTGTTTAAAGCCTTCCACCAACACTAAATCTGTTAAAGTGCGGTCAAATTGTTGCGCTAAATAATCCAATGAAACAGGTTTTGGCGTTTCCGTCATAATCGCCCAGCGTTCATCATTCGCTAAAATGACTTGAGAAGAACCCGCCTCTTTCATACGCCAGCTATCTTTTCCTTCTTTATCAACTTGCATATTGTGATGGCTATGTTTAATCACTGAAACGCGAATGTGACGAGCGATCAGTTCTGGGAGAAGTTTTTCTAATAATGTTGTTTTACCACTACCGCTATAACCGGTAATTCCAAGTAAAGGAATCTGATTGTTCATAAAAATAACCTTAAAAATCACCGCACTTTAGATACGGAAAACCCCGAAAGATCGGGGTTAATAAATTAAGAATGTTTTGCTACATAATTGGCAAAAATAAGTTCGCCAATAGCAAGAAGAGCAACAATGCCAAGCCCTATAGTAAGCCACATATTATTTTCCCTCCACTAAGAGACGAAATTTACGCTCATCACAAGGCAAGCATAAGCAATAATGAGCAAAAAACTAATATTTCATCCTTTTAGGAAAAGCGGTTGCTCGCCATAAAGTATAACAGGCATTGCTAGAATAGCAACTTTTGCCACATCATCACTAAGTTTTGACCAAGCCTCTAAAGAGCTTTTTTTCAATGGGTAATTTAAATAACTAGCTTTATAGTTTGCGATCTAAATCGCAGAAATAATAAAAAGCGAATAAAAAACTTAAGATAATATGCGCAATAAAACAGGCTGAAACTCTGTTTGTTGCCCTAATTTTCTGCTATAAGATTTTACAAATATGAAAGAAAGTGCGGTTAATCCGAAGATTAAAATTGCACGCAGAATTTCATTATCGCTTATGTAATCGGACAACATAGTCACAATCAATAAGGTCAAAAGCGGTACAACATACATCAATAATGCCGACAACAACATCGACTTTTCTTCTAATCCAATTTCAACAATTTGACCTTCGCGTAATGGCATTAATGTTTCCACATTAAAAATATGCTCGCCACGTTTACCGTTTAATTCGGAAAGGCTTGATGTTCCACAACTGTTTTTAGCTGCACATTGGCCACAGGCACTTTGGGATTGGCATTTCACTTTGGCAATGCCATTTTCATAGCTAATAACAACGGCACTTTCTCTTAGCATTGTGATGCTCCCATATAAATATCAAAGCGATGATTTTTCGTTTCACGGCTAAAGTGCGGTTGTTTTCCACAAAGAAATTCCGCATAGTCAGGACGCTTCACGACCACACGTTTTTTAGCTAATTGTAGTGCAGGTAAAAGCAATTCATCGGCATCTAAATCAGCCCCGACTAAATGCTGGAATACACGCATTTCCTTTTTTACTAGTGCAGATTTTTGTTTATGCGGATACATTGGATCGAGATAAACCACATCGGCATAATCGCTATTAGGATCAAGTTCATTAATATGGTGAACATTCAGCAAGCGCAAATTTTGTTGCAATATCTCGCCGATTTCCTCATCTTGATAAGCACGATTTAAACCATCTTGCAGAAGTAAAAAAACAACAGGATGGCGTTCTACTAAACGAACTTGGCAGCCAATTGCGGCTAACACAAAGGCATCACGTCCTAGACCAGCTGTTGCATCAATAACCGTTGGCAATGCCGAACCTTTAATCCCTACTGCTTTCGCTACGGCTTCTCCACGTCCACCACCGAATTTACGACGGTGAGCCATTGTGCCACCAATAAAATCAACATAAACAGCTCTAAGTTTAGGTTCATCTAATTTACGAAGTTCTAAACGTTCATCGGTTTGAACAAGCGCAAGTGGGCTCTTTTCATTATGAATAATGTTGTATTCAGCACAAAGTGCGGTCAATTCTGCTAATGTTTTTTCTGTCGATTCAGAAATCAGCTGAATTCCTACTTGCGAATGAGCCATACGCCGCTTTCCATGTGGTCAGTGTAAGGGAATTGGTCAAATAACGCCGCTTTTTCAATGCGGTGCGTTTTTGAAAGTTCAACAAGATTATCACACTGCGTATGTGGATTACAGGAAATATACAAAATGCGATCGTAATTTTGTACAAGTTTCACTGTATCAGGATCAAGCCCCGCGCGAGGTGGATCGACAAAAATGGTATTACATTCATAAGATTTTAAATCAATTCCTTTCAAGCGGTTAAAGGCTCTAACCCCATTCATTGCCTGCGTAAATTCCTCTGCCGACATACGAATAATTTGTAAATTATCCACTTTATTTTCAGCAATATTAAATTGTGCGGCGGCTACGGAAGGTTTGGCGATTTCTGTTGCCAATACCTTACGGAAATTTTGTGCAAGTGCGATAGAAAAATTACCGTTTCCGCAGTAAAGTTCTAATAAATCACCTTCGCTATTTTGGGTACAATCAATTGCCCATTCAAGCATTTTGCAGTTTACCGTTGCGTTTGGCTGGGTAAAACTATTCTCGACTTGGCGATAGACATAATTTCTGCCATTCACAGGTAAAACTTCGTCCACATAATCTTGCTCAAAACAGATTTTTTGTTTACTTGCACGCCCGATTATTTGCACATCAAAATCTTGCTTTTCGAGTAAATCTTTTAGATTTTTAGCCGCACTTTCCCATTCTTCAGTGAGTGTTTTATGATAAAGCAAGCTCACAATAATCTTATTACTCAAGGTGCTAAGGTAATCAATTTGGAATAATTTTTTGTGTAGCACTTCTTGTTGTTTTAACAAAGGTAATAAGGTTTGCATCATACGATTAATTAGCATGCTGGCGATTGGAAATTCATCCACGCGATAACGCTGCAGCGTCGCTTGATCAAACATAATATGGTAAAAATCATCTTGTTCGTGCCAAATACGAAACTCCGCACGCATGCGATAATGACTTGTTGGAGAGTCAAAAACTTGAATATCGGGTGCATTAAAAGGGTGTAAAAGTGCGGTTAATTTTTCAAGTTTTTTTTGTAGCAGTTCGTTGTATTGAGAAATCGGTAATTGCATAGAAATTAGTATTCATAGGGTGTATGAAGACAAATCGTTCATACAAAGATAGGAGAATAAAGTTATCAGCCGTGAATTACGCGTGATTTCACAAGCTATTCAAAAACAAAAGGCAGACTTCCGCCTGCCTTATTTAACGTATCTTATTCGCCGGAATAATCTTCACCGCCAGAGGCAGCTTCACTCACATCACTAGATAAGGTGTAAACACGTTTTTTAGTGTTAATACGAGTACGATATTTATTCCAAGTTTTTTCAAAGAAAGTCTCTGCTGCACGCTCACCACGGCAAAATGCGACGAAATCTTTTTCTTCTTTAGTCGCTGGCTCACGTTCCCCTAAGTCTAATGCTTTGAACGCTTGACCATATTGCTCAAGCACCTGTGATTCTTTAATTGTGTAATCACCGTGACGGGAAAAACCACGTGGGTAGTTTTTGTCGTCAAAGAAACGACGCGTTACGCTAAAACTTGCAGCCATAATATTCTCTCTTCTTTCATTAATATTTACAAAATAGGGCTCGCATTAAACCAATTTTTCGTTATTTTTGCAATAAACCTTTTACGGTTTGCACATAATCTTTCACGAAATCATCGTAATTTAACCCTTCAGGGTTTACACGGAATTTTCCATTTACATAAAAATCAGGTACGCCACGCACTTTAAATTGTTCTGCGGCATTCACTTGTTTATTAACTAAACCATTTACTGCAAAACTATTAATGCCACCATCAAATTGCTCGGCGGTTATGCCATTCGATAAGAAGATAGCTCGAATATCATCCATTGATTTCAAAGCATCCTTTTGAGCCGCTTCAAATAATGGTGATTTTACTTTACTTTCTGCACCTAATGCCATTGCTAACGCCCAAGCACGTGTTAAGTTTTCAGATTGATGACCTAAGAAATTTACATGATATTGTTTAAATTTCACATCTTTTGGTAAAGCATCTACGACTTGTTGTGGAATTTTGTATTCCATTTCAAAGGCGTAACAATGCGGGCAATAGAATGAGAAAAACTCAATCACTTCTTTTTGCTGTGAAGCCTGTTGACTCACTTGAACATATTGTTTGCCTTCTTGTAAATCTGCGGCAAAACTATTTACAGACATAAGCGTGCTGACACCTAAACCTAACGCAAGTAATACTTTTTTCATTTCTTTCCTCTTATTTAATGATACCGCGAGCACGGAGCAATGCGGTTTTAAAATCTTCTTCGTAATCTTTTTTGAGACCTGGAATTGGCTCATATTTATCTGTACCATCCATTTTTAACTGATAAATAATCACTTCATCAGTTAATTCATTTAATGGTTTTTGGAAACCTGATTCATTGGCAATTTTTTGCAAAATTTCCATTAAGCTCAAATCCGAGTCTTTAGACCAATAAAACTGTAAAAGTTCCAAAACTTCATTTAAACGCTTACATTTCATTGCTATTTCCTTTTTAATCGTAAAAAATAGGCAAATGATACTTGAAATAATGATAGATTAAAATATGACAATTACAATAAGCGCGGTAATTTTGGCAGGTGGCAAGGCTCGTAGAATGGGCGGGCAAGATAAAGGATTACAGATTTTAGGTAAACAATCTTTAATTGAACATGTTATTAATCGCTTACAACCACAAATTCATCAGATTTCAATTAACGCTAACCGAAATCAAACAGAATATGCAAAATTTGGCTTTCCTGTTTTCTCCGATGAACTGCCCGATTTTCAAGGGCCATTAAGTGGCATGCTAACAGCTCTAGAAAAGACAAAAAGTGACTTTATCCTTTTTACACCTTGTGATACGCCTTTTTTTCCTATGAATCTTTTAGATAAACTCAAAAGTGCGGTTAAAAATGACCGCACTTTAATTGCGTATGCTTGCGATGAAGAACGTGAACATCCCGTTTTTTGTTTAATGTCCGTTCAGCTAAAGGAAAAATTGCGACACTATTTAGCATCGGGTGAACGACGCCTTTTACAATTTATGAAAGAAAATGGCGGGATTTCAGTAAAATTCACGAAAAAAGAAGGAAATTTCGAGAATTTTAATACGCTAGATGATTTAAAGAAAACAGTCATCTAACCGAACACTAACAAAAGTGCGGTTTATTTTTATTATTTACGAGCACCAAATATCGCAATCAATTCTTTCACTTTTACGCGTTTTTCTGGGTTTTAAATAGTTATGGTAACTAGCTGGCTTAAACCCACCATACGCAACTAAATTAGCTCTAGTCCTAACACTTTACGACCGTTAATACTTGCGATATTGACCATTTCATCTAAGTGAGGGAAACGGCAACCCGCAGCTAATAGGCTTAATTCTTGCCATAAATCGCCTTCACATAGAGGAACCATGTAATCACAAATATTATCTGTGCCTAGGGCAACAGTGATACCTTCGGGAATCATTTCATCTGCTGGCGTGAGCGCATTGTGGAATGGCATAAGATCTTCTTTGCGATTACTGTCAATCCATGCCATCGGACAGGCTATCATCATCATTTTGGCTTTACGCATTTTTTCGTAAAGTTTGTAGCGATATTCTTTTGAATGTGAGCCAATGGAAATACCATGGATACCTACAACTCGCCCCTCCATTCCGTGTTCAATGGTTTTGTCGCAAAGTTGCTCGGTTTCTTTTTCACTTGGATTGTTGAATTGGTCTACATGTACATGACACATAATTCCAAGAGATTTGGCCTTATCTAACAAGATATCCATCGCTTCTAAGCCACGTCCATAATCCAATTCATCACGATATGGTAAGCCGCCAATCATATCTACCATTTCTGCACCAATATCAAACCATTTGCGCGCAGTGGGTTCGATTACCCCTTTTAAAGTTTGATTGGCAAATTTTAAAATAATGTCATGTTTATACACTTCGCGGGCTTTGTGTGCGGCAATAATTGCACGATCTTCACAAATTGGGTCTATATCGACAAAAGTACCAAATGCGGTTACACCTTGGGATATCATTAATTCAATAGATTGGCAAAAACGTGCGTAATAATCATCAACACTGGAAGTGCGTTTTACTTCATCCACTAAATCCCATTTTTGTTGCAAATTACTACTATGATAAATCCCAATTTTCTCTGGCGTCATCGTAAAAGCGCGGTCAGCATGAGCATGGGCATTTACCCACCCGCCTTTTTTGATAATTTCATCGCGAATATAGGTTTTAAAACTACGAACATGGCTTTTCATACAAACTCCGTAAAAAAGAAAGGATAAAAAGACGAGAATGTATATTAATTGAAAGGTACTGTAAGTACGGCGAGAAGCATTATGATAATGTTATGAAAAACTCACGGATTTTCATTAATAACATTTTTCAGTCTTAAACTGAGGCGTGAGTATAAAGACTTAAGGGCAAAAAATCCATTCTTTTGTGCACTTATAGATTATTTTTCAAAGAAGAAATTTTGTAATTGGAAGGCTTCTAAGAAGATTCCAAGTGGCGGTCTGTCTGAAGATTGCTCGATATAATCTTTATCGAATTTTTTGTAATTCCCTTTGCGATCAATGTGATATTGTGTTCCATCAGGTTGAATCACCACATTCCAGAGGAAATTAGAGGCAAGTACCCAGTCATCCCCCTTAAGATCAAAGAGATTGCGTCCCTGACTATAATCCATCAACGGGTTTTCTACACGGAATACTGTCTGCATTAACGCAGAGAAAATATCCGCATGATTACTTAATCCATTTTGTTTACCTACGGGTAAATCTTTCCAATATACAAGCAATGGCACTTGAATTTCATCACGCCCAAAGTAGTTTTCTCGCTCTTTTTGATTCATTTCATTAAAGGTTAAACCATGCTCTGACGTGATGATGACTAATGTATTTTCAAGCGGTGTACTTTCTAACGCTTTTGCTAAAAGAGAATCAATGTCTTGCAAAGTGCGGTCATAATCTGATGGGTTTTTAGCCTCCAAGGCTAAATCCAAATAAGCAAACCAAGGTGAGTCAGTTTTTTGTGCTTTAATAAAATCATTAAGATTTTTTACCGCACTTTCATTATTTGGTTTGTTGGTTTTATTCGATGAAAGTTTTATTTCACGAAATAATGCTTGGCGGAAGATGCTATCTTTGAAATTCGTAGCAGAAAATAAACCCAATTGATAATTTTCAGCACGTAATTTTTCGATTAAAACAGATTGGGTATGATTGCTTAAAATGCTATCGGTGTAATTTGCATTTAGCCCGTAAAATAACCCAATTAAGCCTGCGTTATTACTATTGCCTGTGCTGTAATGATTAGTAAATTCCGTTGAGCTTGTTGCAAATTTAGCAAGTTTTGGCATCTTTTCATTAGAAATCGCATCATGGCGTAAACCCGAAACCGTTACGAGCAGAATATTAGGTTTGTGCGTAATTGGTGCGTAAGTGAGTTCTTTTTTCGGATAATCAATTTTTAAGGCATCTAAACGACCTTCTTGCGCCAATTTTTGCGTATATTCTTCCCCATCCAAGAAACCGTGTTTTTCTAAAAAAGAACGAGCTGTCATTGGATAAGATAAAGGGAAATTAGAGCGTTGCATAGTGATCGGACGATACAAATAAGCATCTGCCCAAGCATAAATTAAATGTGTCGCAATGAACGTTGTGGTTAAGAATATACCAGTGCCTTTTAGCCATTTTTGGCGTTCAAGACTACGTAATTTTTCCCAACTCCAGCGAGAAAATAACATTTGTGCCAGTAAAATTATTGGCATTGGTGCAAAGAAAATTTGCCAATCGCGTGACATTTCACCATTTTCTGGATTGACCAGCAAATTCCATACAACAGAGGATAAATGCAGATTAAAACGATTGAAAACGGCGGTATCAAATAACAATAAGGTTGTACAAATCGTGGAAAAAATCACGGTTAATCCGCGAAAAGTGCGGTGATTTTTAACAATGAAACTCAGAGGAAAGACAACGAGTAAGTACAACGCAAAAACGTTGAAACTGAAATGCCCGAGCAAACTCACAAAGAAATAAAGTTTTCCTGCGAGAGTATCTGGCCAGTCAATGATAAAGGCATAACGTGCGCCAATAAGAATAGCAACAATGATATTAAAAAAGGCAAACCAATGACCCCACGAAATTTTTCGTGAAACGTCATCGCGGTATTGTTTGCCACTGAAGGTGCCTTTTTTAATCCATTTCATATTAACGTGTTTTTACCGCATTAATTAAGGAATTCGAAAACGCTTGAGCTAATGCCTCACGTTGAGTTTGTGGCACGCTGGTGGTTAATAAATTACTCGCCATGTTACCCAATGCGATTAACGAAAGATCTACAGGGGCTTTATGTTTTTCTAATACTGCGATCATATCGTTTACAATCGCACTTAATTGAGCATCAGAATATTTAGAATGTTGAGCCATAATGTTAAAAATAAAAAAAATTTGGCTTATGATACCCGATTATTTGGTAGAACCTAAATAATTTCTTTTTTCTTGCTTAAAAAGTGCGGTTATAATTTGCGGCAAATTTTTCAAAGGTGACAAAAATGAGTATTACCGTTAATCAAATTGTTTTGCATCAGTTAGTCAAAAATGTGGATGGCGACAGTATAAAAATGGAAAGCGTATTTCGCGACGAGTTGCTGTCCATTACACCAGAAGTAGAACAAATGATGTTGCAATTGCATCAAGGCTATCAAAATAAAGCGAAGGCTTTTGGCGTGTTTCAGGAAAAGTCTATATTTGCACAACATTTAAATCGTTTATTAGAGCAAGAAATTGAATTTTTAGGTTTTAGTCAATATTCAACAAAATTGCTTGCAGATGAGCTAGGTAAATATAACTTTGCGGAAAGTGGCACCTTGATTTTATGTCAATATAATTTCTTAGCGACAGATTATTTGTTTATTGCATTGCTTGATAGCCGTCATAGTATGTTAGTCGATGAGCATTTAGATATTCGCCGTACAGAATATTTGGATATTACTCAGTTTGATATTGCGGCACGGATAAATTTGACGGATTTGCAAGTAAACGCGAACTCTAATCGTTATTTAACCTTTATAAAAGGCCGTGTTGGTCGCAAAATTAGTGATTTTTTTATGGATTTTTTAGGTGCCGAAGAAGGATTAAATCCACAAGTTCAAAATCAATGTTTATTGCAAGCTGTGAGTGATTACTGCGATCAAGGCGAACTCAACAAAGAGCAAACTCAAGCGGTAAAAAAACAAGTGTTTGAATATTGTAAAGGTCAGCTTTCAAATGGTAACAATATTGAATTAAGGGAACTTTCTGATTCATTACCCACTCTAAACGAACAGCCTTTTGTCGTCTTTACGGAAAAACAGAATTATGGTTTGGAAGAGAGTATTCCACCAATACGTTCAACATTGAAATCGCTAACAAAATTCTCTGGGTCAGGAAAGGGCGTTACCCTAAGTTTTGATGCGGAATTATTAAATACACGTATTCAATGGGATCCTATGACAGATACCCTAACCATCAAAGGCTTACCACCAAATTTAAAAGATCAATTACAAAAGGCTTTAAAATCAGAGAATTAATTTGGAAATACACCCAATTTTGGATATTATTTGACAGAACTTTTGCACAAATTAAGGTAAAGAAAATGCAAGTTAAAACACTTTTAGGCGCAACCTTTTTAGCATTAAGCCTCGCTTCTTGTTCCACCGTTGAAAAAGTTGTATATCGAATTGATGTACCGCAAGGCAATTATTTAGAGGCGACTACCGTTGCGCAAGTTAAAGAAGGCATGACCGCCCAACAAGTACAATATTTGTTGGGTACGCCAGTATTAGTCGATCCTTATAATAGTCAGACTTGGTACTATGTGTTCTTACAACAACGTGCCTATGAAACGCCAGTTCAACATACTTTCACAGTAAAATTTGATCAACGTGGGATTGTGACAGAAACCCATCTTGATAAACCTTTACCACAGGTTTCACAACAAGGCGAAAATAACACCATTATTGAAACAGGTGAGAAACCAAAATCAAGCTGGTGGAAATTCTGGAAATAATCTTTTTATTTTCACCGCACTACAATAAGAATAATTGGTAAAAGGAATCTCCAATGTCAAAACTCTTACTCGTTGATGATGATATTGAATTAACTGAACTACTTTCTACACTTTTAGAACTTGAGGGTTTTGACGTTGAAACTGCAAATAATGGATTAGATGCATTACAAAAACTCAATGAAAGCTATAAACTGGTTTTACTTGATGTAATGATGCCAAAGTTAAATGGTATCGAAACATTAAAAGAAATTCGTAAAGTCTCTAACGTGCCAGTGATGATGCTAACAGCAAGAGGCGAAGACATTGATCGCGTATTAGGCTTAGAATTGGGAGCGGATGATTATTTACCCAAACCTTTTAACGATCGTGAACTTATTGCAAGAATTAAGGCGATTTTGCGTCGTAGTGCATCTCCTTCAAATAATATATCAAATGTAGAAATCCTTTCTTTTGACGGAATTACTCTCCACTTTTCTCACGGAATTGCAACCTATAATGAAGAAAATCTAAATTTAACGGATTATGAATTTAAGATTCTTTGTTTATTGCTTAAATCTAAGGGAAATGTGGTAAGTCGAGAAGAATTAAGTTTAGAAGTAATGGAAAAACCACTCACTCCATTTGATCGTTCTCTTGATATGCACATCTCTAATTTAAGACGCAAATTACCAAAACGAAAAAACAAGCCCTCTTGGTTTAAAACTTTACGCGGAAAAGGATACGCTTTAGTTACCTAATTTTTATGAAATTAGGTTATTTTTTCAATTTAAATCAACTCACTATCCAAACATTTCTTATGTTTTGGTTTTCTTTTTTTCATAATGATGAGCCTTGTGATCACTGTACCTAATTTCGATCTCAGAATTTATTCCCCCATTAAAAGAAGCGAATATTGTTAATTATCAAAAAGAAATATTAGGCGGGCTATCAATGAATATAAAATTGCCATTATGGATCACCCATTAAATAAAAATGATGACAATTTTTACCGCACTTTTACCTTTAAGCATTGTCCACAGCAAAAGAAATAACGTCATTAATTTTTTCACAATCTAAAGCGATCATCATTAAACGATCTATTCCTAATGCGACACCTGAAGCATCTGGCATACCCGCTTCTAAGGCAGCAAGAAAGCGTTCATCAATTTCTCGAGTAGGCAATTCACATTTTTGTCTTTGTTGATTATCTAATTCAAAGCGATGACGTTGTTCTTGCGCATCGGCAAGTTCGTGAAAACCATTGGCTAATTCTAAACCTTTATAATAGAACTCAAAGCGTTCTGCTACCCGCTGATCTTCTGGGCTTACTTGTGCTAGAGCTGCTTGTGTTGAAGGGAAATGATACACGGCAATAGGTCGTTCTTTTCCAATTTGAGGCTCAACGACTTCACTAAATAAAAACTGTAATAACGTATCGCGATCTTCATTATCTTCAGCCATAAAATTATGTTTACGTGCTGCTTCAATTAATTCTGAACGTTCTGCTGACAAGGGATCTAAGCCTACATATTCTTGGAAAACAAATTGGTAGCTTAAACTTTCTGCAGGTGGACAATCTAAAATTTGTTGGAGCAAATCATCTACCTCATTAATTAAACGATGCATATGAAAGTGCGGTCGATACCATTCCAACATAGTGAATTCTGGATTATGGCGATTTCCAGCCTCTTCGTTGCGAAACACTTTACTGATTTGGAATATCGGCCCACTGCCTGCAGCAAGCAAGCGTTTCATATGATATTCAGGGCTTGTAGAAAGCCAAAGTGTTTTGGATTGATTATCAAAAGGCGCAAGAAATTCCGTGCTAAAGGTGGAAAGATGTAAATCAGTGACGCCAAATTCACTTAGAACAGGGGTCTCTACTTCAAGCAAACCGCGTTCTGTAAAAAATTGACGAATTTCAGCAATAATTTTTGCCCGTTTAAGAAGATTTTTTATATCAGCAGAAGGTTGCCAATGATTAAGTGCGGTCATTTTTAATCCTGTTTTAAAAATTTTGCACATTGTAAACGAGAGCTACTCTCAACTCAATCTTAGCTTTTTTGAGGTAGATCACAAAATACGATCTTTTCCATCTTTAGACATAAAAAACGTTATTAATTTGTAACAAAAAATGGCACAATGCCCACACAATATTACCCTTTTAGGGGATTTATTTTTACTTTCTATTGATTGGAGGATATCGTGCAAACAGTTAATGTCGATATTGCGATTGTTGGTGCTGGTGGCGGTGGTTTACGTGCAGCGATTGCCGCAGCAGAAGCAAATCCTAACTTAAAAATTGCATTAGTTTCTAAAGTATACCCGATGCGTAGCCATACTGTAGCAGCAGAAGGTGGCGCAGCGGCAGTTATCAAAGAAGAAGATTCTTACGATAAACACTTCCAAGATACCGTTGCTGGTGGGGACTGGCTTTGTGAGCAGGATGTAGTGGAATATTTCGTGCAACATTCCCCTGTAGAAATGACTCAATTAGAACGTTGGGGATGTCCTTGGAGCCGTAAAGCTGATGGCGATGTAAACGTACGCCGTTTCGGTGGAATGAAAATTGAGCGCACTTGGTTCGCTGCAGATAAAACAGGTTTCCACTTATTACACACACTTTTTCAAACTTCTATTCAATATCCACAAATCCAACGTTTTGATGAACACTTCGTATTAGATATTCTTGTTGATGATGGCCATGCTCGTGGTATGGTTGCAATGAACATGATGGAAGGATCACTTGTTCAAATTAATGCCAATGCGGTTGTTATCGCAACTGGTGGCGGTTGTCGTGCATTTAAATTTAATACCAATGGCGGCATTGTAACAGGTGACGGCTTATCTATGGCATATCGTCACGGTGTACCACTTCGTGATATGGAGTTTGTTCAATATCATCCAACAGGCTTACCTAATACGGGTATTTTAATGACTGAAGGTTGTCGTGGCGAAGGCGGTATCTTAGTGAATAAAGATGGCTACCGTTATCTTCAAGATTACGGTCTAGGTCCTGAAACGCCAATTGGCAAACCGCAAAATAAATATATGGAACTTGGCCCTCGTGATAAAGTTTCTCAAGCATTCTGGCAAGAATGGAAAAAAGGTAATACCTTAAAAACCGCGAAAGGCGTAGATGTGGTGCATTTAGATTTACGTCATCTTGGTGAAAAATATTTACATGAGCGTCTGCCATTCATTTGTGAATTAGCAAGTGCTTATGAAGGTGTAAATCCAGTAAATGAACCAATTCCAGTTCGTCCAGTTGTTCACTACACCATGGGCGGTATTGAGGTTGATTTTAACAGCGAAACACGTATCAAAGGTTTATTTGCTGTAGGAGAATGCGCATCTTCAGGTTTACACGGCGCAAACCGTTTAGGATCTAACTCTTTAGCTGAACTTGTTGTGTTAGGTCGCGTTGCTGGGGAATATGCAGCACAACGTGCAGTTGAGGCTCAATCTGTAAATCAAAGTGCGGTTGATGCTCAAGCAAAAGACGTTGTTGCTCGCCTAGAAGCTCTTCACAAACAAGAAGGTAATGAATCTTGGTCTGAAATCCGTGATGAAATGGGTACCGTGATGGAAGAAGGTTGTGGTATTTACCGTGACCAAGCAAGTATGCAAAAAGCAGTAGATAAAATTGCAGAGTTAAAAGAACGTTACAAACGTATTCGCGTATCAGATAATTCAAGCGTGTTCAATACAGATGTGCTTTACACCGTTGAGTTGGGTTACATTCTAGATGTTGCGCAATCTATTGCAAATTCAGCGATTGAACGTAAAGAATCTCGTGGTGCTCACCAACGCTTAGATTACACAGAACGTGACGATGTAAATTATTTAAAACACACACTTGCTTTCTACAGTGAGAATGGTGCGCCGCGCATTGAATACAGTCCGGTGAAAATTACTAAATCTCAACCTGCAAAACGTCTTTACGGTGCGGAAGCAGAAGCTCAAGAAGCAGCTGCGAAAGCTAAGGAGCAAGCAAATGGCTAATTCACCAGTAATGAATGTTGAAGTATTACGCTACAATCCTGAAATCGATCAAGAGCCACATTTAAGCACCTATCAAGTACCTTATGATAATCAAACTTCATTGCTTGATGCGTTAGGCTATATTAAGGATAAACTTGAACCATCTCTTTCTTATCGTTGGTCTTGCCGTATGGCGATCTGCGGTTCTTGCGGGATGATGGTAAATAACAAACCAAAATTGGCTTGTAAAACTTTCTTACGTGATTACAGCGGCCATATGCGTATCGAGCCATTAGCAAACTTCCCTATTGAACGCGACTTAGTGGTTGATTTAAGCCACTTTATCGAAAGTTTAGAGGCTATTAAGCCTTATATTATTGGTAACGAAGCACCAGCATTAGATGGTAAACCACATCCATCGAAAGAATTGCAAGTTAGCCGTACTAAACAAACGCCAGCACAGCTTGAGAAATATCGTCAATTCTCAATGTGTATCAACTGTGGTTTATGCTATGCCGCTTGTCCTCAATTTGGTTTAAATCCAGAATTCTTAGGCCCAGCAGCGATTACAATGGCACACCGTTACAACCTTGATAACCGTGACCATGGTAAAGCAAAACGTATGTCATTATTAAATGGTAAAAACGGGGTTTGGAGTTGTACTTTCGTTGGCTATTGCTCAGAAGTTTGTCCAAAACATGTGGATCCTGCTTCTGCAATTAACCAAGGAAAAGTGGAAAGTGCCAAAGATTATGTTATCTCTATGCTAAAACCAAAAGGCTAAGGGGGAAGGAATGTCAGTAACAGTGAGTAAACGTAAAAAATATGTTCGTCCAATGACAGCGACTTGGTGGCAAAAATTGGACTTCTACAAAGCCTATATGCTACGTGAAGCGACTTCAGTCTTTGCTGTATGGTTTTGTATTGTATTGCTTTATGGTGTTCTTTGTCTTGCAAGCAATCCAATGCCAGGCTTAGGCATATTGAGCTTTATTGAGTTTTTAAGAAACCCTATTGTGGTGTTCTTAAATATTATTACGCTTATCGCAACGCTTTATCATACGGTGACATATTTCTTAATGACACCAAAAGTGATGAATATCATTGTGAAAAATGAACGCTTACCACACACAGTTGTAAGAAATGCACTTTGGGCGGTAACCGCATTAGTTAGCGTGATTGCGTTAGTTTTAGTTTATATTTAAGGGAGAGAAAAAATGGTTGATCAAAATCCAAAACGCTCCGGCGAACCGCCAGTATGGTTAATGTTCGGTGCAGGTGGCACAGTGAGTGCAATTTTCCTTCCTGTCGTTATTCTAATCATCGGTTTGTTATTACCATTTGGTTTAGTCGATGTGCATAATTTAATTACTTTTGCTTATTCTTGGATTGGTAAATTAGTTATTTTAGTGCTTACTATTTTCCCAATGTGGTGTGGTTTACACCGTATTCATCACGGTATGCACGATCTTAAAGTACATGTGCCAGCTGGTGGATTTATCTTTTACGGTTTAGCCACAATTTATACCGTTTGGGTATTATTTGCGGTAATAAACCTGTAATAAAAATGTTATAAATAAAAAAACGAGTCTTAGACTCGTTTTTTATTTTATATATTAAGTAAATATTTTTTAGTTTGTTTTACTTTAGAAATTCGATTGCATTTTTTATAAATCGCTCAAGTATTCAGTGCCTAAATTTCCCATTTGTCTCAAAATCCAAGTTTGTTTTTTACGAACTAATAAGCTTGGCTTATTTACTTTATAAATGATTGGATTGGGCAACACAGCAGCTAAAAGTGCGGCTTCATTTTGAGATAAATTTTTAGCTGATTTTTTAAAGTAATAGCGACTTGCCGCTTCCACACCAAAAATGCCGTTTCCAAATTCCGCAATATTTAAATACACTTCTAAAATACGTTTTTTCGACCAAGTCAGCTCAAGCAACATAGTCGCTGGAACTTCTAAACCTTTTCGTAGCCAATTTTGTCCGTGCCAAAGCATTAAGTTTTTAGCAGTTTGCTGGGAAATAGTTGATGCCCCTCGGATTCCTTTGTTAGATTTTTCGTTATACCGAACTGCTCGTTGGATAGCCTCAAAATCAAAGCCTAAATGTTCAGGAAAACGCTGATCTTCTGATGAAATCACAGCTAATTGAATGTTTGGAGAGATATTTTCTAGGCTAACCCAGTCATATTGAATTTGATATCGAAAATCGCCTTGTAAAAGATTAGCGATTTTTTGTTGTACCATATAAGCGGAAAATGGAATAGGTACAAAGCGAAAAATCAGCAACAAAGCAAAAACGGCGAAAAAAAAACAAAAGACAACTCGCTGCCAGTTTTTTTTCCACCATTTAGGACTAAATAAGTGAGAGAGTGCGGTAAAAATTCGCTTAGTTTTTTTCAATGAGATCAAGATGTTGTTTCATCCATTGCATAAAATCAGGATCCATCGTTTTAATCATATTGGAACCTCGAGTGATTGTGGCGGCACTTGTATTCAGATTTTGTTGAATTTCACGCTGAGGCATATTTTTATCAATCAGCTGAGAGACAATCTGCAAGCGTAATCCTACAGCATCTCGTTCGTCTGCAGTTAATAATAAAGTTAGAAATTCCTGCGCTTTATTTTCTTCAAAGGCGATTTTTAGCATTTGAAGAAATGCATTCCATTGTTCTAAATTACGGCTGATATACATAATTATGCTCCCATTTTACACTATTAAACTAGTGCATTTAGTATAGCCGATTCAATTCTTCTTGGCTAAAGATTTGTGGGTTTTCTTTATTTTGCAAAATTTGATAGTAAAAATCATAAGCGACTACATTTTGCACATAACCACGAGTTTCATAAAAAGGAATAGATGCAACAAATTCATCTAATGCTAATTTTCCACTCGCGCGACTTAACCATTTTTCTACTCGATTTGCCCCTGCATTATAAGCGGCTGCAATCAATATTCGATTATTAGAATATTTTCCATTGAGTTCATTCAGATGTGCGGTACCTAGCAAAATATTATTCAATGGTTTGAATAAATCTTGTTCGCCTTGATAAGGTAGTTGATTATTCTCTGCAGTCAATTTTGCCGTACTTGGCAAAAGCTGCATTAAGCCCCGCGCATTTGCTGAAGATTGTGCCATTGGATTCCAAGCACTTTCTTGACGAGCGATTGCCATAGCAAAAGTTTTGCTGATATTCAAATTCTGTAATGCAGCATTGAAGTATTCAGAATAAGCATTTGGAAGACGAAGAGACAGGTAATCCCACGCTTTTGCCACAATAGAAGCATCAACAGCTAATTCAAACCATTGCTGATTTTTGGCATATTCAGAAAGTTTTAGCTGAGTTGTGAAATCAACATTATCAAGTAAAATTCGCCAACGTTGTTTTGCTAAACCATTTCGTCCAAGTTCTCTTAATTCTGTAATCATTGCAAAAACTTGCTTAAAAGGAAGTTGTTCAGCTTGAGTAAAACTTGGCACAATAGGGACATTCAGTTGATATGCTTGTTTTAATTGTGTAGCCGCTAACATTGGATAAAAGCCACGCTCTTTTGAAAGTGCGGTCAGTTTTTTGGTATTTTTTAATATATCTTGTTTAGCTTCCCAATAACGCCATTCTTGCTTACTTTTTGATTCGGCAGAAAGCAAATTTAGCCAAGAGGTTAATTCAGTTTTTTGCCAAATAGCCATTCGTAAACGGCGTTCGGTTAAATTATCAGTCTGTAATTGTCGGATTTGTTCATCACGCCATTTTTGAAAATCAGTGTTTTCATTATCAAAAAAGCGATTTAAAAAGGCTATTTTCCACTGTTTGATTTCATCTTCTGAGAGTTGCCAAGTATTTGCCCATTTTTGATAGGATTCAAAACTTAGGTTATTCATTTGTTCAGGTAGCGTTTTAAGATAACGTGGGAAAGCATCAATTAATACGGTTTTATCTAAAGTGTTAGGATCACTTTTTCTTACAATTTCAGCAAGTTGTTTAGGATTTTCTACTTGATTTTGTTCTTTTTGAACCCTGTTATTTTCTTTAGCATTATCTGAAGTTGCTGATGTTTGTTGTTCGTTTAACGTGGATAGTTTTTGTAATAAGGCTTGAAATGCTGGCGTCACAAAAGGGTAATTTTGTTGCACTAACGCATTGAGTTCATTTATTGCTTGTTGTTTTCCTTGAATATCATCATTCTGCAAAAAGGCGATTTTTGTCTCCCAAAATCGAGCAAGCAGATCATATTGCAAAGGGTAGCCTTGCAATGAGTCTATTAAGGTTTTTGTGATATTTTGAGTCGCTTCAGAAAATTGCTGGTTTTTTACCGCACTTTTTAGCAAACCTTCAACTTGCAAAAAGACTTCACGTTGTTTTAGACGTTTTAAATAATCTTGATGCTGTATTGACGCCCAGTTTTGTTTCTCTTGCTCAAGATTGATTGATGCTGTTGCCGTATTAGGCGAATCGACAAAAGCAGAAAGTGCGGTCAAAATGCAAAAAGAAATTAAAGCGACTTTTTTCATATTACGTTATTTAAATTAAAAGACTTTTTTAAACGGCTTTACAATAACATCCGCATATACGCCAGCTTCTACATAAGGATCTTGTGCAGCCCAGTCTTTTGCCGCTTGTAGATTTTCAAATTGAGCAATAACGGTTGAACCTGTAAAACCAGCTTCACTCGGATTTTCATCATCAATTGCAGGATTTGGGCCTGCTGTCAGTAAGCGATTTTCCGCTTGAAGTTGTTTTAAACGAGCCAAGTGTTGCTCGCGTACGGCAAGACGCTTTTCTAACGTATTGGGAATATCTTGGGCAAAAATAACATAGTACATAATGATTTCCTTTTATTTACAAGGGTTGTTCTGAAATTAAGGCTAATGCTTTTTCTAACTCTTGGTTATTTTCACGGGGAATCGTGCGAGAGCGACCATTATTATCAACTGCAACAAAAGTAAATACCGCATCGGTGACACAATAACGTTCGCCAATTGGCTCACTCGCCACTTTTTTTACCCATACTTCTACTTTAATTTTAATGGAAGAACGCCCAACTTTGAGACATTCACCGTAGCAACAAACAACATCGCCCACAGAGATTGGTTTGATAAAATTCATACTTTCAACGGCAACAGTAACCACGCGTCCGTGTGCGATTTCTTTCGCTAAAATCGCGCCGCCCATATCCATTTGAGACATAATCCAGCCACCAAAAATATCTCCGTTAGCATTGGTGTCAGAAGGCATCGCCAAAGTTCGTAGTAAAAGAACTCCTTTTGATTGGCGACCATTTTTATCAGTAAAATTGGCAGACATTATTTCTCTCCGTCTTTTGAATTTGAGCCATCTTTAGGCAAATAACGATAAATATAAACTCCCGAAATAATGGTTGCAATCACTGTCATACCAATAATTCCGAAAGATTTGAAATCAACCCAAGCCTCTTCCGACATATTATGGCTGATATAAATATTTACCAACATACAAATAATAAAGAATAATGCCCAGCCAAGGTTAAGTGTATTCCAAGCCTTTTCGGGCAGTTGTAGCTCTTTACCAAGTAACTTTTTGATTAATGGGGTTTTAAATTGAAATTGTGCGACGAGCAAAACAATAGCAAATAAGCCATTGATAATTGTCACTTTCCATTGCAAATAGCGGATTTCATTAAAGTAAGCGGTTAAAAGTCCAAAAAAAACGACCGCACTTGCCATAATTTTCTGTTGTTTTTCAACTATTCCGTATTTCCATTTTAAAATCACGATCTGCAAAATTGTTGCAACCACTAATACGATGGCTGCTTCACGTACACCACCGAGTTTGTAAGTGATAAAAAATAAAATTAAAGGGATAAAGTCAAGGAGTTGTTTCATATTGATTAATCCTTCATAAATAAGCTGTAGAAACGATAAGTCACTACTAGCATGAAAATATTAAGTAATGCGGTGAAAATGCCTATTACCATATCAAATATAGCATTATTGGAAAATGCGCTTAATTGGAAAATAAGAATTGGCACGAGAAAATAAACCAGTAGGGTGTAAATAAACAATACGCCTTTTCGAGTATTTCCTTGCATCCAAATTTTTCGGATAGTTTGCGAAAGTGCCTCTTGAGTAGAAAGATAATGTACTACCGTTAAATTTAAACGGACAAAGAACCAAACGCCAACAAGCATCGCGATAAGTGACATAATAGAGGGCGATTTTTTTGTGAGTAATGCAGCAAAGGCTTCACCAAGACCAAGTAACATTGGTGCAACCATTAATAGATCTAACAGAATTACGCCTGCAAAACGGCGCAAGGTAAGTGAGAAGGTTTCACCTAAAGTGCGGTAATTTTGTAGGCTAATTTTATGGATTGAGGTTAATCCCCAAGCTGCAATAAAGCTCGTTAAAATTTGAGTGATTGCAACTGAAAAGATAAAACTTGTGATATCTGTATTGGCGAGATTTAATACATCATTTTTATTTTCATCATTAACTGAAAAACTTAAAAGTGCACTCGCGCTTTGCACAATAAATAAAATTGCGACAAATTGCAGCATAATTTTTTTCTGATTACGGAAGAAATTCCAACTGTCTTGCAATACTTGTGTAAAGTTAATTAGCATTTTTTTCTCTCTATGAAAATGGTGGCGCAATTATACAGGGTTTGCCGATTATTGCATAAATATCCTTAATTCAGAATTGAATAGATAAAACAAAAGTGGACAAATTTGCCCACTTTTCATTCATTTTATTAAGATTGCGTCAGCTTTATTTTTTCTTCGCATATTTTAACGAGTCAATGGCTACCGCTAGAATGATAATGCTACCTTTAATGATGTATTGCCAGTAAGGGTTTACACCGATGTAAGTTAAACCGTAGTTGATAACAGTAAAGATAATAACCCCAGTGATAACACCAATTACTGTACCTACCCCACCAGCAAAAGATACACCACCCACTACGCAAGCGGCGATAGCATCTAATTCATACATAAAACCTAAGTTGTTAGTTGCAGAACCGATACGACCCGCTTCAAGCATACCACCAAAGGCATAGAACATACCTGCAATCATATAGATTGCAACTAAGTTACGTGCAACGTTTACACCAGATACTTTAGCTGCTTCTGGGTTACCCCCAATAGCAAATACGTTTTTACCGAAACGAGTTTTGTTCCACATAATCCATACTAATAATGCTGCAATAGCTGCATAAATCGTGATGTAAGAGAGTTTAAAGCTGCCGACTCGGAAGAATCCTTGAGCAAATGTTGAGAAATTTTCACTAAAACCTGCGATTGGAGAACCACCTACAGCATCATAGTATAGTGAGTTGAAACCATATATGATGATCATTGTACCCATGGTTGCGATGAATGGAGTTACATTTAAGTAAGCGATAACTAAACCATTCACTAAACCAATTACTGCACCGATAGCACAAACTGCGAGAATAACCATTGGAATTGGTATTTGTCCCATTTCAGGGAACACGCGGTTAATATTTTCCATTGATTGCAACATTGTTGCAGAGATAACTGCAGCCAAACCAACTTGACGACCTGCAGATAAGTCAGTCCCTTGTGTAATCAATAAACCCGCAACCCCTAAAGCAATAATTAAACGTACAGAAGATTGGGTTAAGATGTTACTGAAATTGACTAAATTTAAGAATGTCGGATCTTGTGCAATGATGATGCCGAGCAAAATCAATAACACAAAATAAATCGCATTTTGTTTTAAGAGATCAAAGGATTTGTTTTTTTCTAAGGCACTCATAATTCATTCCTTATGTTTATAAATATTTTGCCGCGAGTTGCAAAATTTCTTCTTGCGATGTTTTTGCGCTTTCAACGATACCTGCTAATTTACCGTTACTCATTACTAAAATGCGATCAGTCACACCCAGTAATTCTGGCATTTCTGATGAAATCATAATAATGCCTTTATCTTTTTTAGCGAGTTCTTGAATAAGTTGGTAAATTTCAAATTTTGCCCCAATATCGATACCACGAGTCGGCTCATCTAGCATCAAAATTTCAGGTTGAGTTAAAAGCCAACGACCAATAATGACTTTTTGTTGGTTACCACCAGAAAGAGAACCAATTGTAGTTCTGTGTGATGGTGTTTTAACATTCATTGAATCAATTACCCACTGGGTATCACTTTTCATCTTCTTCGTGCTAAGTAATTTCCACGGAGTGAGATAAGATTTCATATTTGAAATCAATGAATTAAACTCAATACTTAAATTAGAATAAATCCCCGTTGAACGACGCTCTTCAGTAACCAATGCAAAGCCATTATTAATCGCTTCAAGTGCGGTATGATTTTTCACAGTTTTTCCGTGTAACTTAATCGTTCCTTCGATTAATTCACGTACGCCAAAAATAGCTTCAACGATATCGGTACGTTTAGCCCCCACAAGTCCTGCAATACCGAGAATTTCACCTTTGCGTAATTCAAAAGATACGTCTTGAATGGATGGTTGATTTTTAGCGGTAAGATTTTCCACCTGCAAAATAACTTCTTTTGGCACGTTGGTTTTTTCAGGGAAACGCTGTGTTAATTCACGCCCTACCATCATTCCAACAATTTGTTCCATTGTAGATTCTTTCACGTTTACCGTGTTGATCCATTTACCGTCGCGTAAAATAGTAATTTCATCACAGATTTTGAAGATTTCATCCATTTTGTGAGAAATATAAATGATGCCGCAACCGCGTTGTTTTAATTTGTCGATAATTTTAAACAGATGCTCAACTTCTTTTTCAGAAAGCGAGGATGTTGGTTCATCCATGATTACGATTTTAGCGTTATACGAGAACGCCTTCGCAATTTCGATCATCTGCATTTGAGAAACTGAAAGTTTGGCGACTTTTTCTTTCGGATCTACATCAATATCCAATTCATCAAAAATCGCTTTAGTATCACGGTACATTTTGGCGTGATCAACAAAAGGACCTTTAAGTGGATAGCGTCCAAGCCATAAATTATCCATTACGCTAGTTTGGCGCACGAGGTTGAGTTCTTGGTGCACCATTGAAATACCATTTTCAAGGGCTTCTTTAGATGTTTTGAAATTGACGGGTTCGCCTAAGAAAAGAATTTCGCCTTCATCTTTGGCATAAATACCGAATAAACATTTTAGTAATGTAGATTTGCCCGCGCCGTTCTCACCCATTAAAGCATGAACAGAATGTGATCGAACCGTTAAGTTTGCGTTATCTAAAGCTTTTACGCCTGGAAAGGACTTGCAGACATTGGTCATTGTGAGCAGCACTTGGCTGTCTTGACATTGAGTTTGAGCTGTCATATCCAACCTCTTTAAAAAGGGGAAGATCCACTTCCCCTTAGATTACAACAAAAATTGATGGAAAATTATTTTAAGAAGTCACCTAAGTTGTCTTTATCCACACCAACATAAGGAATGCGTACAACACGATCTTTTAATTCCCATTTTGTGCCTTCAGTTGCAGATTTACCTTGTGCTAAATTGTTAGATAATTGAACAACTGCTTTACCTTGGTTTACACTATCGTTTAATACTGTACCCGCAAGTTCGCCTTTACTAATCAATTGTAATGCTTCTGGTAACGCATCCACACCAAAGATAGGTAATTTTTTACCGTGCGCTTTTGTTGCTTCTAACGCACCTAATGCCATACCATCGTTGTTAGAAATAATGACTTCAATGTCGTTCGCTTTAGAGCTAGATAACCAAGCATCTACTTTATCTTTCGCCATTGCAGCATCCCACATACCAGTATCAATAAATAATTGTTCAGTTTGGATACCTTTCGCATTAAGTTCTTCTACAACATATTTTGTACGCACTTCCGCATCTGGATGACCAGGTTCGCCTTTTAATAATACAAATTGGATTTTGCCATCTTTATTTAAGTCAAGAGCTGGATTCGCTTTCCATTGCTTTGCAATTAAATCCCCTTGAATTAAGCCTGATTCTTTTGGATCAGTACCTACATAGTAAGCCTGTTCATAAGAACCGATAGCTTTTGCACCAGGGTCTTTGTTAAAGAATACGACAGGAATATTATCTGATTTTGCCTTGCCAATAATAGTTGGAGCTGCCGCTGGGTCCACCAAGTTAATCGCAAGTGCTTTCACGCCTTTAGAGAGTAAGATATCAACTTGGTCATTTTGAATAGATTGTGCATTTTGAGAGTCATTCATTAAGAGTTTAATGCCACCGACTACTTTAGCTTCTTTATCAATTTCTTTGCGCATTAAAGACATAAAGTTATCATCATATTTATAAATCGTTACCCCAATACGATTATCTGCAGCAAAACTTGCAGATGCTGAACCTAATGCAATAGCGAAAGCGACGGTACTTAACACGGCTGTTTTTTTCATAATAACACTCCTATTTGGAAAGTTGATGTGGATAGATAAGGTTGTGTACATCATAAATAAATTATCGTAATTAATCTATGAGCAAATTTGCAAAAATGAAAATGATTACATAAAAAATTATGAATTTGTGATCCATGTCACAAATTAGCGCGATTCCACCGAAAAACGGCGTACCAAAGTAGGGTTAAATTGAACTACTGGAGGTGTAATTATTTTCTCGTCAGTTAGACTTAATGCTAATTTAGCCGCATAAGTTGCCATTAAATCAATAGGATAGCGAATTGTGGTTAATTTTGGGATCAAATAACGGGCAATCGGCATATCATCAAAACCAATAATTGAAAATTGGCTTGGTACGCTGATATTGTTTTCATTGAGAACTGAAATGGCTCCCGCCGCCATTGAATCGTTATAAGCAACGACAGCCGTAAGATTTTTGTTATAACTAAGTAAATCAATCATTGCTTTTTCGCCGCCTTCAAAGTCTGGGCTATTGAGTGTTATCGCCTGTTCAATGATGGGATAATTGTGATCTTTTAATGCGGCAAGATAACCATTTCTTCTTTCAACTTCATCAAAAATGGCGTGATTTGAACCGATATATGCAATATGTTGATGCCCATAACGAATAAGCATTTCCGTGGCTAAATAAGTGCCTTTTTGGTTATCTAAACTGACACAACGATGTTCATAACCTTTAATAACACGGTTAATGATTACCATTCCTTGCACAGTATTTAAATAATGGCTTAATTCATCATCAGATAAGGCTTTAGAATGTACAACAAGAGAACTACAACGCTTACGTAATAAGGTATTAATTGCTTCCCGCTCTTTTTCCGCATGATGATAACCAATACCGATAAGAATCGTTTTTTGATGTGCTTCTGCTACTTTATCCACCGCTTTCACTAAAATCGCAAAAAAGGCATCCGTCACATCGGTTACCACCACGCCAATTGTATCGGTGTTTTGCACGGCAAGGGCTTGAGCATTTGCATTAGGTTGATAAGCTAACTGTGCAATAGCTTGTTCCACCGCAAGGCGTGTATTTTCACTAACAGAAAGAGAGTGATTTAATACTCGGGATACGGTAGCGACAGATACATTGGCTAATTTAGCGACATCTCGAATAGTACTCATAACTTTTTCCTTGTTATAATCTATAAATCTTATATTTTGATCATAAATAATTTACGATAAATTGAAAGCGGTTACTTTCATAAGTATGAACTAAATCATAAAAAATTTTGCTTATTTTCTTATTTTGTGACAAAGATCACGGTTTATTTACAATAATTTAGTATAAATTAATGTAATCGTTTACATTGATAAAAAACAGGAGTCAAAATGACCGCACTTTTTGAACCTACAGAACATCCACATCGTCGCTACAATCCGTTAATCGATCAATGGGTTTTAGTTTCGCCACATCGTGCCAAACGCCCGTGGCAAGGGCAACAGGAAAAAGTCAATGAAGAACAAAAACCAAGTTATGATCCAACTTGTTATCTTTGCCCGAGTAATAAGCGTATTACAGGGGAATTAAATCCAGATTATCGTAAACCTTATGTGTTTAAAAATGATTTTTCCGCACTTTTAGAAGATACGCTAGCCCCTGAAAAATCCTCCGATCCTCTTTTCCAAAGTTCTCAAGCTCGTGGGGAAAGTCGAGTCATTTGTTTCTCTCCCGATCATAGTAAAACATTGCCATTATTGACCGCACTTGAGATTGAAGAAGTGATTAAAGTATGGCAGGAACAACTTCGCGAGCTTGGTGCGAAATACCAATGGGTGCAAATTTTTGAAAACAAAGGGGCAGCAATGGGGTGTTCGAACCCACATCCACATGGTCAAATTTGGGCGAATAGTTTCTTGCCAAATGAAGTTGCTCGTGAAGATCGTACACAACGTGATTATTTGCTAAAACATGGCTCAGTAATGTTGGTTGATTATGTAAAACGAGAATTGACGTTGCAAGAACGTATTGTCGTTGAAACTGAACATTGGGTCGCTTTAGTACCTTATTGGGCTATTTGGCCATTTGAAACATTGCTTTTACCAAAAACTCATGTAAAACGTTTAACTGAATTAAGTGACGAACAATCAAAAGATCTTGCGGTTATTTTGAAAAAATTGACGACCAAATACGACAATCTCTTTGAAACCTCTTTCCCATATTCTATGGGATTTCATGCCGCACCATTTAACGGCGAAGATAACGAACATTGGCAGTTACATGCTCATTTTTACCCTCCTCTTTTGCGTTCAGCAACCGTGCGTAAATTTATGGTGGGATATGAAATGTTAGGCGAAAACCAACGCGATTTAACGGCGGAACAGGCTGCAGAGCGATTACGTGCTTTGAGTGAAGTTCATTATAAAGAAAGAACTAAATAATATAGTCAGTTCCCCTCTTTCGCTTTAGCAAAGAGTGGTGCAGATCGAGTATAGATTTAATATAAAGGATAGAAATATGACCCCAATCCAAAATGCTCAACAAATTTTCAATAGACAGCATAAAAATTTGCCAGCTCTTACCGTCTATGCACCTGGCAGAGTAAATATCATCGGCGAACATACTGACTACAACGACGGCTTTGTTATGCCTTGCGCAATTAATTTTGGTACGGCCGTTTCTGGTACAAAACGAGATGATCATATTTGGAATGTTTATGCTGCAGATCTTGATGAAACTGATGAATTTTCTCTCAATGTTGAAATTCCTAAGAGTGAACACAAATGGGCTAATTACGTGCGTGGGGTGGTAAAATTTATCCAAGAACGTTACCCGGATTTTCAACAAGGTGCAAATTTAGTGATTTCTGGAAATGTGCCGCTTTCTTCAGGATTAAGTTCATCTGCAGCGTTAGAAGTTGCGGTGGGTAAATTCTGCCAACAACTTGGCGATTTACCACTTTCTCACACGGATATTGCATTGAATGGGCAAAAGGCTGAAAACCAATTTGTTGGAGCAAATTGTGGCAATATGGATCAGTTAATTTCCGCACTTGGGCAGGAAAATCACTTACTGATGATCGATTGTCGTAGTCTTGAAACCACGCCAACACCAGTGCCACAAGATGTCGCCGTGATTATTGTGAATTCAAACGTACCGCACGATTTAGTAACAGGCGAATACAATACTCGCCGTCAGCAATGTGAAGAGGCAGCAAAATTTTTTGGCGTGAAAGCATTACGAGATGTTTCAGTTGAGCAATTCCAAAAAAGAGAAGCAGAATTGACCGCACTTTCTCCGTTAGCAGCAAAACGCGCTCGTCATGTCGTAACAGAAAATCAACGAGTACTTGATGCAGTAGAAGCATTGAAGAACAATGATTTGACTTGTTTAGGTAAACTAATGGAAGCATCTCACGATTCAATGCGTGATGATTTTGAAATCACCGTACCACAAATTGATTATTTAGTTGAATTGGTTCAACTTGTTATTGGCAAAAGTGGCGGTGCACGTATGACGGGCGGCGGTTTTGGTGGCTGTATTGTCGCACTTGCACCGCATGATAAAGTCGATTCAGTTCGTAAAATTATTGCGGATAATTACGAGAAAACGACTGGTTTAAAAGAAACTTTTTATGTGTGTACCGCATCACAAGGTGTTCGAGTGATTTAAGAGAAAATGATGTTACAACAAACCACTTTTAATGCGCCTAATGGTGCACCTTATCAGCTTATAACCCTGCAAAATGAAAATGGGATGCGTGTTCAATTTATGGATTGGGGCGCAACTTGGCTTTCTTGTAAAGTGCCAGTAAATGACACATTACGCGAGGTTTTATTGGGTTGTAAGGTAGAGAATTATCCCACTCATCAAAGCTATTTAGGCGCAAGCGTAGGGCGTTATGCAAATCGTATTGCAAATGCACAATTTGAATTGAATGGCGAACTTATTAAAGTAAGTAGTAATCAAGGAAAGCACCAGCTTCATGGTGGAGAGGGCTTTGATAAACGTCGTTGGAAAATTCAAGAGTGCGGTGAAAATTTTGTGTGTTTTTCATTACATTCAGAGCATGGTGATCAAGGTTTTCCTGGTAATGTGGATGTGTCTGTAACCTATATGCTAACAGATGATAATAGCGTAAAAATTGAATATTCAGGGATCTGTGATAAGGATACCGCATTGAACCTAACGAATCACGCCTATTTCAATTTAGAAAATGCTGAGCAAGGCAGTGACGTGCGTGAACATACATTGCGTTTAAATGCTGATTTTTATCTACCTGTAGATAATGAGGGGATTCCTAATTCTCCATTAAAGCACGTGGTGAATACAAGTTTTGACTTCCGTATTGCTAAACCCATCAAGCAAGATTTTTTACAAGGAGAGCAGCAAGCAACAAAGGGTTACGATCATTCCTTTATTGTCAATAAGGCTTGGCAAAAGCCTTGTGTGTTACTAACCTCTCCAACTGGCGATTTAAGTTTGGAAGTAAGAACCTCGCAAGCTGCATTGCAGGTTTATACGGGTAATTATCTTGCAGGTACACCAACGAGAAATGGCGAATTATATGCCGATTTTTCTGGCATAGCACTAGAAACCCAATGTTTACCAGATACGCCTAATCATCCTGAATGGCAAAATTACGGCGGGATTCAAAAAGCAGGCGAGCGATATTATCAATGGACGGAGTTTAAATTTAAATAAGCCATTATTTATAATAAAAATGTCATTACAAGATCTATAAATTAGGTTCATTTCTAGCGTTAAAAGCTGTGACACACCACCAGCCTCTTAATCTAATTTAATTGGTCAAGCGATGGCTTTTTTATTTACAAAGGTTTACACTAATTTCAAATTTACTCAGGAAATCTATTATGCTCATTTCTCATTCTGACCTTAACCAACAACTTAAATCTGCTGGAATCGGCTTTAATGCAACAGAACTACACGGCTTTTTAAGCGGTTTACTTTGTGGTGGATTAAAAGATCAAAGTTGGCTGCCGCTCTTATATCAATTCAGCAATGATAATCACGCTTATCCAACAGGATTAATCCAACCCGTTACAGAACTTTATGAACAAATTAGTCAAACCTTATCAGATGTTGAAGGCTTTACCTTTGAACTTGGTTTAACCGAAGATGAAAATGTCTTTACACAAGCGGATAGCCTATCTGACTGGGCAAACCAATTCTTACTTGGTCTTGGCTTAGCACAACCTGAATTAGCAAAAGAAAAAGGTGAAATTGGCGAAGCGGTAGATGATTTACAAGATATTTGCCAACTTGGTTATGATGAAGATGATAATGAAGAAGAGCTTGCGGAAGCACTAGAAGAAATCATTGAATATGTTCGCACCATTGCAATGTTATTCTATTCTCATTTCAACGAAGGGGAAATTGAGAGCAAACCTGTATTACATTAAGGAGATCTAGAATGGAATTGGCTTATATGGCTAAATTGCCTAAAGAAGAATTTGAGGAACGTCGCACACGAGTATTCGCTCAAATGCAACCTAATTCGGCATTATTGCTTTTTTCTGAAATCGAAAAACGCCGTAATAATGATTGTACCTATCCTTTCCGTCAAGATAGCTATTTTTGGTATTTAACAGGCTTTAATGAACCGAATGCTGCTCTGTTATTACTGAAAACAGAACAAGTAGAAAAAGCCATTATTTTTCTTCGTCCACGCGATCCGTTACTTGAAACTTGGAATGGTCGCCGATTAGGTGTTGAGCGTGCGCCACAGCAACTTAATGTAAATGAAGCCTATTCTATTGAAGAGTTCGCTACCGTACTGCCAAAAATACTGAAAAATTTGACCGCACTTTACCATGTGCCAGAAATTCATACTTGGGGTGATGCATTGGTGTCAGAAAGTGCGGTGAATTTTAGCGAGATTTTAGATTGGCGACCAATGCTCAGCGAAATGCGCCTTATAAAATCGCCGAATGAAATCCGATTAATACAACAAGCGGGACAAATTACGGCACTTGGGCATATTAAAGCAATGCAAACAACACGCCCAAATCGCTTTGAATATGAAATTGAAAGCGATATTTTGCATGAATTTAATCGCCATTGCGCCAGATTTCCTTCTTACAATTCCATTGTTGCAGGAGGAAGTAACGCCTGTATTTTGCACTACACAGAAAATGATCGCCCACTAAATGATGGGGATTTAGTGCTGATTGACGCTGGCTGTGAATTTGCCATGTATGCAGGCGATATCACCCGCACTTTTCCTGTAAATGGAAAATTTAGCCAGCCTCAACGTGAAATTTACGAGTTAGTTTTAAAAGCACAAAAACGTGCGATTGAATTACTTGTACCTGGCAATTCCATTAAGCAAGCCAATGATGAAGTTATTCGTATTAAAACCCAAGGATTAGTGGATTTAGGCATCTTAAAAGGAGATGTGGATACACTTATTGAACAACAAACTTATCGCCAATTTTATATGCACGGATTAGGGCACTGGCTAGGTTTAGATGTACATGATGTGGGTAGCTATGGCCCAGATAAACAACGGATACTCGAAATCGGTATGGTCATTACCGTTGAGCCTGGTATTTATATTTCAGAAGATGCAGATGTGCCAGAGCAATACAAAGGCATTGGCGTGCGCATTGAGGATAATTTACTGATGACTGAATATGGTAATAAAATACTAACCTCAGCTGTCCCTAAAGAAATTGCAGACATTGAAAATTTAATGAATTTTTAATAAAAATGTTTAAATTGTGATCTAGTACACAGTTTTTTATTGCTCAAAATGTTAGCATTGGAGCCAGTTAAAAACCGAACCAATCAGTTAAGGAGTCGATTATGTACAAACACATTTTAGTGGCAGTAGATCTTTCTGAAGAAAGTCCAATTTTACTTAAAAAAGCAGTTGGGATTGCTAAACGCCACGAGGCAAAACTTTCTATCATCCACGTTGATGTGAACTTTTCAGATCTTTATACTGGATTGATTGATGTGAATATGTCTTCAATGCAAGACAGGATTTCCACGGAAACACAAAAAGCCCTATTAGATTTAGCTGAAAGTGCGGATTATCCAATTTCAGAAAAATTGAGTGGCAGCGGCGATTTAGGACAAGTTTTAAGTGATGCCATCGAACAATATGATGTGGATTTATTAGTGACGGGACATCACCAAGACTTTTGGAGTAAATTAATGTCTTCAACACGTCAAGTGATGAATACGATTAAAATTGATATGTTGGTTGTTCCGCTTAGAGATGAATAATTAACAAGAAATTGTTTTTTGAATAATCTGAAATAACTTAAATTTTAACCGCACTTCTCAAATAGCGTCGTGAAGTGCGGTTTTATTTTGGGGTTTTGGCAAAAAGCCTTTTTATAAATTTCAAAAATATGCAAAAATAGGGCGATTTAGTTTTTATTTTATTATGGGTAACAAGGATTCTTTTTAATGAAAACAACAGCAGAAATAAGACAATCATTCCTTGATTTTTTCCATAGCAAAGGTCACCAAGTAGTTGAGAGTAGCTCACTTGTGCCGGAAAATGATCCGACTTTGCTTTTCACGAACGCTGGGATGAACCAATTTAAGGACGTGTTCCTTGGAATGGATAAACGCCCTTATTCTCGAGCCACCACCGCGCAACGTTGCGTACGTGCAGGTGGTAAACACAACGACTTAGAAAATGTTGGTTATACCGCACGTCATCATACTTTCTTTGAAATGCTCGGTAACTTCAGTTTTGGTGATTACTTTAAACAGGATGCGATTAATTTTGCTTGGGAATATTTAACTTCTCCACAATGGCTTGGTTTACCTAAAGAAAAACTCTGGGTAACCGTGTATGAAACTGACGACGAAGCCTATAATATTTGGAATAAAGATGTTGGTGTTCCTGCTGAACGCATTATTCGCATTGGTGACAATAAAGGTGCACCTTACGCATCAGACAACTTCTGGGCAATGGGCGACACAGGTCCTTGCGGTCCTTGTACTGAAATTTTCTACGATCACGGCGATCATATTTGGGGCGGACCTCCAGGCTCACCAGAAGAAGATGGCGACCGTTATATTGAAATCTGGAACGTTGTGTTTATGCAGTTCAACCGTTTAGCAGATGGCACAATGGAAAAATTACCTCGTCCGTCTGTTGATACAGGTATGGGTTTAGAGCGTATTTCTGCTGTGTTGCAACATGTGAACTCAAACTACGAGATTGATATTTTCAAAACATTAATCGCAAAAACGGCGGAAATTGTAGGCGCAACAGATTTAACTAACAAATCACTACGTGTTATTGCTGACCATATTCGTTCTTGTGCATATTTAATCGCCGATGGCGTTATCCCATCAAATGAAGGGCGTGGTTATGTCTTACGCCGTATTATTCGCCGTGCAGTTCGTCACGGTCACTTATTAGGTGCTAAAGAATCTTTTTTCTATAAACTCGTGCCAACTCTAATTGATGTAATGGCTGAAGCTGGAAAAGATGTAAAAGCAAAACAAACAAATGTTGAAAAACTATTACGTCTAGAAGAAGAACAATTTGCTCGCACTCTAGAACGTGGGTTGAGCTTATTAGATGAAGCCCTTTCTCAAGTGAAAGATGGCATTCTTTCAGGTGAAGTTGCATTCAAACTTTATGATACTTATGGTTTCCCATTGGATTTAACGGCTGATGTATGTCGTGAGCGCAATATCACCATTGATGAACAAGCGTTTGACCGTGAAATGGAAGCACAACGTACTCGTGCTCAAGCAGCGAGTCAGTTTGGTGTGGACTACAACAGCGTTATTCGTGTAGATGGCGAAACTAAGTTTGAAGGCTATACTGAAGTCGAATCTCAGGCAAAAATCACCGCACTTTTCTATGATGGTAAATCAGTGGAAAGTATCGAAGCAGGTCAAAGTGCGGTCGTTATTTTAGAAAATACGCCATTTTATGCAGAATCAGGTGGTCAGATTGGCGATAGCGGATATTTAAGCACACAAGGTGTAACCTTTAATGTGAAAGATACCCAAAAATATGGGCAAGTATTTGGACACATTGGAGAATTAACGCAAGGAAGTTTAAAAGTTGGACAATCAGTGAATGCGATTGTGGACGCTAAACGTCGCCACAACACATCACTCAATCACTCAGCGACACACTTATTGCACGCTGCCTTACGTCAAATTCTAGGTTTACACGTTGTGCAAAAAGGTTCGCTTGTTTCAGATAAAGCCTTACGTTTTGACTTTGCGCAACCAGAAGCCATTACCAAAGAGCAATTGAGTGAAATTGAAACATTAGTAAACCAAAAAATCCGCGCTAACTTTCCAGTTCAAACGGATATTATGGATATTAATTCCGCAAAAGCGAAAGGAGCAATGGCTCTCTTTGGCGAAAAATATGGCGATAAGGTTCGTGTATTAACGATGGGTGATTTCTCAATTGAGCTGTGTGGCGGTATTCACGCAAAACGCACAGGCGATATTGGTTTATTTAAAATTATTACTGAAAACGCAGTGGCTGCTGGCATTCGTCGTATTGAAGCTGTAACAGGTCAAAATGCCATTGACTGGTTACATAATCAACAACGCATTCTGACCCAAAGCGCAGACTTATTAAAATCAGACGTAAATACCTTAGTGGAAAAAATCCAACAACTTCAAGACAAAACGAAGAAAGTGGAAAAAGAATTACAAGCTCTAAAAGAAAAAGCCGCAATGCAGGCTGGTTCTGATTTTGTAAAAAGTGCGGTCAAAATCAACGGTGTTTCTGTTATTGCACAACAATTAGATGGTATAGAAACAAAATCATTACGCGTAATGGTCGATGATTTAAAAAATCAACTCGGATCAGGCGTAATTGCATTTGCATCAATATTAGATGAAAAAGTTAATCTCGTCGTTGGAGTGACAAATGATTTAACCGCCAAAATAAAAGCTGGAGAACTTGTTAATTTAATGGCTCAACAAGTTGGAGGAAAAGGCGGTGGTCGTCCAGATATGGCAATGGCAGGAGGTTCCCAACCAGAAAATGTGGCACAAGCAATTAAAGTGGCACAAGACTGGTTAAACAAAAATCTGTAGTACAAGCTGATTGGTGGAATGCCAACCGTTCCTTGATTGATAGGATATCTAATAAATGCAAACTAAGGAGATAAAAGATGTTAATCTTAACTCGTAAAGTTGGCGAAAGTGTACTTATTGAAGATGATATTTCTATCACGGTTTTGAGTGTACGTGGAAACCAAGTTAAACTCGGTGTTGAAGCACCTAAAGAAGTATCCGTTCACCGAGAAGAAATTTACCAACGAATTAAACAAACGAAAGATGAACCCTATTTAGGTTCCTCTTAGTTAAACAATGGATATGATAATATGAAAGCAATTATTCCTGTCGCCGGTCTTGGCACACGTATGTTGCCCGCCACGAAGGCGATTCCGAAGGAAATGCTCACTTTGGTGGATAAACCGTTAATTCAATACGTGGTAAATGAATGTGTAGCTGCTGGCATAAAAGAAATTGTGCTGGTAACACATTCATCAAAAAATGCTATCGAAAACCATTTTGATACATCTTTTGAATTAGAAACGATGCTGGAAAAACGTGTGAAGCGTCAGCTTCTAGAAGAAGTTCGTTCTATCTGTCCAAAAAATGTAACCATTATGCACGTTCGTCAAGGTAATGCGAAAGGTTTAGGTCACGCCGTGTTATGCGGTCGTCCTTTAGTAGGAAATGAATCTTTTGCCGTTATGTTACCAGATGTATTATTAGCTGAATTTAGTGCAGATCAGAAAAAAGAAAATCTTGCTGCAATGATTCAACGCTTTAATGAAACTGGCGCAAGTCAAATTATGGTAACCCCAGTTCCGCAAGAAAATGTGAGTAGCTATGGTGTTGCAGATTGTGGTGGCATTGAGCTTAATGGCGGCGAAAGTGCAAAAATTAATAGTATTGTTGAAAAACCTTCTATTGAAGACGCACCATCAAATCTTGCTGTGGTTGGGCGTTATGTTTTTTCAGCAGCAATTTGGGATTTGTTAGAAAAAACACCAATTGGTGTTGGCGATGAAATCCAATTAACCGATGCTATTGATATGCTAATTGAAAAAGAAACCGTTGAAGCATTTCATATGACAGGGGAAACTTTTGATTGTGGCGATAAAATTGGTTATATGGAAGCTTTCGTAGAATATGGTATTCGTCACGAAAAATTAGGTAAAGAATTTAAATCCTTTATCAAAAATTTGGCAAAAACGCTATAAATAGCACTAATACAAATAAAATGGACAAAATGAAAGATTTTGTCCATTTTTGTTTTATTATTAATATAGAATATTGATTTATGAATAAATATGCACAATAATAGAATAATTAATTAAAACAAAAAGGAAAAATTATGACACTTTGGGGTGGGCGTTTTACACAAGCCGCAGATAAACGTTTTAAAGATTTTAATGACTCATTACGTTTTGACTATCGTTTGGCAGAACAGGATATTCAAGGCTCGATTGGTTGGTCCAAAGCCTTAGTAAAAGTGAATGTATTAACTGTTGAAGAACAGCATCAACTTGAGCAAGCACTAAATGAATTACTTGTTGAAGTGCGGTCAAATCTGCAAGCAATTTTACAAGATGATGCTGAAGATATTCATAGTTGGGTTGAAAGTAAGCTAATTGATAAAGTAGGCAACCTTGGTAAAAAATTACATACTGGTCGTAGCCGTAACGATCAAGTGGCAGTCGATATAAAACTGTGGTGCAAACAACGTGTGGTTGAATTACAAGAATCCGTGCGTAATTTGCAACACCACTTAGTTCAAACCGCAGAAAACACACAACAAGCAGTAATGCCTGGCTATACCCATTTACAACGAGCTCAACCAATCACTTTTGCCCATTGGTGTATGGCATATGTGGAAATGTTCGACCGCGACTATTCACGTTTAACAGATGCATATAATCGTATGAATACTTGTCCACTTGGTAGTGGTGCGCTGGCTGGTACGGCCTATGCTGTAGATCGTGATTCACTTGCGCACGATCTTAGTTTTGCTTTCGCAACTAGAAATAGCTTAGATAGCGTCTCTGATCGCGATCATATCGTAGAATTACTTTCTATCGCCTCTCTTAGTATGGCACATCTTTCCCGCTTTGCTGAAGATATGATTATCTTTAACAGCGGAGAAGCAAATTTCGTAGAGCTATCTGATCGCGTGACTTCTGGCTCATCATTAATGCCACAAAAGAAAAATCCTGATGCTTGTGAGTTAATTCGGGGCAAAACGGGTAGAGTAATTGGTTCATTAACATCTATGTTAATCACATTAAAAGGCTTGCCACTTGCGTATAATAAAGATATGCAAGAAGACAAAGAGGGTATTTTTGATGCCTTAGATACTTGGCAAAACTGTGTAGATATGGCAACGTTCGTCTTAGATGAATTGAAAGTAAATGTTGAACGTACTCGTGAAGCTGCGTTAAAAGGCTATTCAAACGCAACGGAATTAGCAGATTATTTAGTCTCGAAAGGTGTGCCTTTCCGAGATTCCCATCATATCGTAGGCGAAACAGTGGTTTATGCAATCGAGAAAGGCAAAGGATTAGAAGATCTGACTATCCCTGAATTCCGCCAATTTAGTGAAGTAGTGGGAGATGACGTTTACGAGATTCTTTCTCTCCAATCTTGCTTAGACAAACGTTGTGCAAAAGGTGGCGTATCGCCATTGCGTGTTGCCGAAGCTATTGCAGAAGCCAAAACAAGATTTGCTTAATTAATATTATAACTTAGAGATCACATTGGATTTTACAAGCCTCTAAGTGCCACCTATTTATAAGCAAAAACACTTAAATAAAACGATCAAGACAAAAAGTGCGGAAAAAACCACCGCACTTTTTATCTCAATTAGGAATAATCAATGACCAATCAACAAGACTATACTCAAGACAATGACAAACTTTACCGTTATCTTTTCCAACATCGTGCAGTTCGTGGAGAATGGGTTCGCTTAAATAAAACATTTACTGATACATTAAATACCCATCAGTATCCTAAAGCAGTACAGGATTTATTGGGAGAAATGATGGTAGCGACTAATTTGCTTACTGCCACACTAAAATTTGACGGCAATATTACCGTACAAATTCAAGGCGATGGCCCATTACGCTTAGCATTAGTAAATGGTAATGATCAACAACAAATCTGCGCCCTTGCTCGAGTGGATGGCAACATCACTGAAAATATGAGTCTGCATAATATGATTGGTAAAGGCGTATTGGTCATTACTATTGCACCAAAAGAAGGCGAACGCTATCAAGGTGTAATTAGCTTAGATAAACCCACGATCACAGAATGCTTAGAAGATTATTTTGTACGCTCAGAACAGCTTCAAACTCAATTAATTATTCGTACTGGAGAATATGAAGGCAAGCCAGTGGCAGCAGGTATGTTATTACAAATTATGCCTGATGGTTCTGGTACACCAGAAGATTTTGAGCATTTAACTACGCTCGCAGCAACAGTAAAAGATGAAGAATTATTTGGTCTCCCTGCAGAAGAGTTACTCTATCGTTTATATCACGAAGAAACCGTTAATCTTTATCCAGCACAAGATGTACAATTTTTCTGTGGCTGCTCTGCTGAGCGTTCTAGTTCTGCATTACTGCTCATCTCTGATGAAGAAATTGACGAAATATTAGCCGAACATAAAGGCAGTATTGATATGCAATGTGAGTGTTGTGGCACACACTACTTCTTTAATAAAGAAGCGATTGAAAAATTAAAATCAACAAGAGTTTAAAAACAATCCAGACACAATGTCGGGATTTTTGCTCTATATCACAATATCACTAAAAAGAGGTAAAATCCTTAAAAAAATGTTTAAAAATGAGATCTACTTAACATTTTTTTATATTGACATCCATTATAATAAGCCACAGTTAAATTTTAATCTTATATATTAGAGGTGACTTATGACAGACTTAAATAAAGTGGTAAAAGAACTTGAAGCTCTTGGCATTTATGACGTAAAAGAAGTTGTTTACAATCCAAGCTACGAGCAATTGTTCGAAGAAGAAACTAAACCAGGCTTAGAAGGCTTTGAAAAAGGTACTTTAACTACGACTGGTGCAGTGGCAGTAGATACAGGTATCTTCACAGGTCGTTCTCCAAAAGATAAATATATCGTGTTAGATGAAAAAACAAAAGATACTGTTTGGTGGACATCTGAAACAGCAAAAAACGACAATAAGCCAATGAACCAAGCTACATGGCAAAGCTTAAAAGACTTGGTAACTAACCAACTTTCTCGTAAACGCTTATTTGTAGTTGATGGTTTCTGTGGTGCGAGTGAACACGATCGTATTGCAGTACGTATTGTCACTGAAGTAGCGTGGCAAGCACATTTTGTAAAAAATATGTTTATTCGCCCAACTGAAGAACAACTCAAAAATTTTGAACCAGATTTCGTTGTAATGAACGGTTCTAAAGTAACCAATCCAAACTGGAAAGAACAAGGTTTAAATTCAGAAAACTTCGTTGCTTTCAACTTGACTGAACGCATTCAATTAATCGGCGGTACTTGGTACGGCGGTGAAATGAAAAAAGGTATGTTCTCAATGATGAACTACTTCCTACCACTTAAAGGTGTTGGCGCAATGCACTGCTCAGCTAATGTTGGTAAAGATGGCGATGTAGCAATCTTCTTCGGCTTATCTGGTACAGGTAAAACAACCCTTTCAACGGATCCAAAACGTGAATTAATCGGAGATGATGAACACGGTTGGGATGATGTTGGTATCTTTAACTTTGAAGGTGGTTGTTATGCGAAAACCATTCATCTTTCAGAAGAAAATGAACCAGATATTTACCGCGCTATCCGTCGCGACGCATTATTAGAAAACGTGGTTGTTCGTTCAGATGGTTCTGTTGATTTCGATGATGGTTCAAAAACAGAAAATACTCGCGTGTCTTACCCAATTTATCACATCGATAATATTGTAAAACCAGTTTCTCGTGCAGGTCACGCAACTAAAGTGATTTTCTTAACCGCAGATGCGTTTGGTGTATTACCTCCAGTATCTAAATTGACACCAGAACAAACTAAATACTACTTCTTATCTGGTTTCACTGCAAAATTAGCAGGGACTGAACGTGGTATTACTGAACCAACACCAACTTTCTCAGCATGTTTCGGTGCAGCATTTTTAACGCTTCATCCAACTCAATATGCAGAAGTGTTAGTAAAACGTATGCAAGCAGCGGGTGCTGAAGCTTACTTAGTGAATACTGGTTGGAATGGCACAGGCAAACGTATCTCAATCAAAGATACTCGCGGAATCATTGATGCAATCTTAGATGGCTCAATTGAAAAAGCTGAAATGGGCGAATTGCCAATCTTCAACTTAGCCATTCCTAAAGCATTACCAGGTGTAGATTCTGCAATCTTAGATCCTCGCGATACTTACGCAGATAAAGCACAATGGCAATCAAAAGCTGAAGACTTAGCAGGTCGTTTTGTGAAAAACTTTGTTAAATATGCAACTAACGAAGAAGGCAAAGCTTTAATTGCAGCTGGTCCTAAAGCTTAATTAACAATACTAAAAATATTAACCGCACTTTGGGTAACTGAAGTGCGGTCATTTTTTATCTGTTTTCAAGCTGATAAATGTATTCAAAAATTTAAAAAAATCCAGTAAAATCACGGCGTTCTAACTTTCATCAATTAAAAAGGACAATGCAATGCTTAACCAAATTAAAAAAGATGCTCAAGATCGTATGGAAAAAAGCCTTGAAGCATTAAAAGGTCATATTTCAAAAATTCGTACTGGTCGTGCGCAACCGAGTTTACTTGATGCAATTCAAGTTGAATATTACGGTGCGGCGACCCCACTTCGCCAATTAGCAAACGTAGTGGCAGAAGATGCGCGTACTTTAGCCGTAACTGTTTTTGATCGTTCTTTAATCTCTGCGGTAGAAAAAGCAATTTTAACCTCAGATTTAGGTTTAAACCCATCTTCAGCGGGTACCACAATCCGTGTTCCGCTTCCGCCATTAACAGAAGAACGTCGTCGCGATTTAATCAAGATCGTAAAAGGCGAAGGTGAACAAGGTAAAGTTGCGATTCGTAATGTGCGTCGTGATGCGAATGATAAAATCAAAGCATTATTAAAAGACAAAGAAATCAGCGAAAACGAACAACATAAAGCAGAAGAAGAAATCCAAAAAATCACAGATATTTACATTAAAAAAGTAGATGAAGTATTAGCGGATAAAGAAAAAGAATTAATGGATTTCTAATCATCAAAAAATACGAAAGGCAGGCAGTTTTGTCTGCCTTTATTTTATTAGGTATGCGAATTTAGACGTACCAATGAAAATATAATCAACAAAGTGCGGTAAAGATTCTATGCAAAAACAAAACATTGTCATTCTTGGTTCAACGGGATCAATCGGTAAGAGTACCCTTTCTGTTATTGAAAATAATCCTGAAAAATATCATGCATTTGCACTCGTAGGCGGAAAAAATGTAGAAACAATGTTTGAACAATGCATAAAATTCCGACCGCACTTTGCGGCTCTTGATGATGTAAATGCTGCTAAAATTTTACGTGAAAAATTAATTGCGCATCATATTCCAACGGAAGTATTAGCAGGACGACGAGCTATTTGCGAACTCGCAGCACACCCAGATGCCGATCAGATAATGGCGTCGATTGTTGGTGCAGCAGGATTGTTACCGACTCTTTCAGCGGTTAAAGCAGGTAAACGGGTATTACTGGCAAATAAAGAATCACTGGTAACCTGCGGACAGCTTTTTATTGATGCTGTAAAAAACTATGGCGCGAAGCTTTTACCAGTAGATAGTGAACATAATGCTATTTTTCAATCGTTACCGCCAGAAGCACAAGAAAAAATTGGTTTTTGCCCACTTTCTGAATTAGGTGTAAGTAAAATTATACTCACTGGTTCTGGCGGGCCATTCCGTTACACGCCACTTGAACAATTCACCAACATAACACCAGAACAAGCGGTTGCGCACCCTAATTGGTCTATGGGTAAAAAAATCTCTGTCGATTCAGCTACAATGATGAATAAGGGCTTGGAATACATTGAGGCTCGCTGGCTTTTCAATGCAAGTGCGGAAGAAATGGAAGTCATTATTCATCCACAATCGATTATTCATTCTATGGTGCGTTATGTTGATGGCTCAGTCATAGCTCAAATGGGAAATCCAGATATGCGTACACCAATTGCAGAAACTATGGCATATCCTCACCGCACTTTTGCTGGAGTAGAACCACTCGATTTCTTTAAAATCAAAGAACTGACTTTTATTGAACCTGATTTTAATCGCTATCCGAATTTAAAACTGGCTATTGATGCCTTTTCTGCGGGTCAATATGCGACAACAGCAATGAATGCAACTAATGAAATTGCCGTACAAGCATTTTTAGATCGTCAAATTAGTTTTATGGATATTGCAAAAATTAATTTGAAAACAATTGAGAAAATTTCGCCTTATACCATTCAAAATATTGATGATGTACTCGAAATTGATGCACAAGCAAGAGAGATTGCGAAAACACTAATTAAGGAATAGACCTAGAATAACTAGGTCTAGTTTATTCGATTTAATGGAATACAAATTCCAAAATGCACATATAGGCTGCAATACAAAATAAAATAATCGCCAATAATTTTCTTGTTAAAACTGGATTCATTAATCCACGCAATTTCATTGAGAAGAAACTCATTCCAAATGAACCCAAGGTAACGACACCAACTACAAGAAAATTTACATACCCTAATTGACCACTTAGGCTGATATCATAGGGAAAAGCTCTAGTGAGATAGCCGTATAGATTACCAATACCGCCAATAATCATCATATAGTTCGTATAAACGGCAATTTGTTGCGTTTTTACCCCCTTTAATTGCCCGACAAGGGGCGCAAGAATAGAACCGCCTCCAATACCTGTAATACCCGCAATTAAGCCTCCTCCACAAAAACTAATACTACCTTTAGCTCGTTCTATAGGAGACATATTAAACACTTCTATTTGTATTCTCGATCTGTTCAAAAATGTTTTAATCGCTAGTGCACTTAAACTAACCGTAAAAATTAAACTAATTATCGCTGTAGAAAAATAAAAACTTAATTCAAAACCAATTTGCACCCCAATCACCATAGCAATAGACCATAAAATCATATTGATATAATCAATTTTAATTTTTTGCTTATGGAAAAATAATAAATTAATCAATGCGGTACACATCACAATGGTGAGTGACGTAGCTGAAATAACTTGAATCGGCAATTCGGGAAATAACGTACGTAAAATTGGCACCATCAATACCCCACCGCCAATACCAAAAATAGCAGAAACCATATTGGTACAAATACCGCAAATCAGTAAGATAAAAATTGTACTAAACGCCATCTTAGATCCTATTTAAAAATTCATTTAATCATACTTCATTTTGACGTAAGAGCATATGCGCAACTTATGATCGCTATCATATACAGTTAAAATTATTCTGCTATGATAAAAAGAATAAGGAGGATACATAGATATGAATTCATTTCAATTAATGGCAAAACCTACTGGTTCAATTTGTAATTTAGATTGTCAATATTGCTTTTACTTGGAAAAACCTCACTTAAATCAACGGGCTATGACTAATGAAGTATTAGAAGCCTATATCAAATCCTATATTGAAACAACGCCTCAACAACAAGTTACTTTCCTATGGCAAGGCGGCGAGCCAACCCTAGCAGGTCTTGATTTCTACAAAAGAGCGGTCAATTTTCAGCATAAATATGCTAATGGTAAACAAATTGAAAATTCTCTACAAACGAATGGGGTATTACTTAATGCCGATTGGTGCCGTTTTCTTCACGATCATCACTTCCTTGTAGGACTTTCTATAGATGGGCCTAAGCACTTACACGATACCTATCGTTTAACTAAAAATGGCAAAGGCTCATTTCAACAAGTAATGAATGCTCTCGATTTACTCTATAATTACCAAGTTTCTTTTAATACGCTAACTGTAGTACATAATCTTAATGTTCAATATGCTAAAGAAATCTACCATTTCTTGAAAAGAATAGGTTCATCTTATATGCAATTTATTCCACTAATGGGCGATTACAAACAACAAGCTACAGCAAAAGACTACGGTCAATTTTTAATTAATATTTTTGATGAATGGTATGCCAATGATGTCGGCAAAATTGGTATTCAATTTATTGAACAATGGTTTATGGCCTATCTTGGATTACAACCTGATTTATGTATTTTTCGTGAAACCTGCGGTGATCAATTGGTTATTGAACAAAATGGCGATATTTATAGTTGCGATCATTATGTTTATCCTGAATATAAACTCGGAAATCTTATTGAAACCCCTCTAATACAGCTCCTTAATAATAATACTAAACAAAAGAATTTTGGCGCAGCGAAATCTTTTCTTTACGAACAGTGTAAAATCTGTAAGTTTCGCTTTGCATGTCACGGAGGATGTCCAAAACATCGTACAATTCAAGGATTTGGTAAAGCACATAATCAACTTTGTGAGGCATATTATTCAGCACTTTCTCATATGGATCCATATTTAAAGTCATTTGCAAAATCATTTGGCAAAATAAAATAATATTTATCTAGTTCAAAATTTTGTTAAACACTTCACATTTTCATAATTTGCTTATAGCAGAAAAATATAGAAATTTGTATAGTAATCTAAAGTTATTTATATATTAAAAGACGCCTTTATGTTTACATTGCCCTATTATCTACCACAAAACTTAAATAAATGTATTATTTCTGAGAGTAAAACTCTAGAAAAAAACAGCTTAATTTATGCACAAGGCGAGAAGCCTAAAGAATTTTATTTTTTAAAACAAGGGCTAGTTGGTCTGTATCATAGTCTGGAAAATGGCAAAGAAACATTGACTCGACTTTATCACGCTAATGAATATTTTGGTTTTCGTACTATTTTTAGTGAAACATCTTATCATTGCAGTGCAAAAGTATTAATGGAAGCCGATATAGTTAGAATATTTCCTGGTAATCACGCAAATTTTATTGCAAATAACCCTGATTTTTCTTGTTATCTTATGAAACAACTTTCTAATGAATTATATGATGCAGAACACCGAATAAGTAATACAGCTTATAAGCGTAGTTACGAACGTATTATTGATGCCATTGAAAATTTAACTGAAAGTTATCCCGATTATCCTTGGACCTACCGAGAAGTAGCGGAATTTTGTGGATGTGAAACTGAAACCGCAATTCGTATTAGTAGAGAGCTTAAAAAAACAAGGAATTTTAGATAAAAATACACGACATCTACGAATATGCTCTTAAAATTTACCACTGCTCGCTGATTGTAAATAATATATCTAAGTAATGATTAAATCAGATAAAGATTTTTTTAATGTATAAAATAAAAAAGCCCACTATATAAAGTGAGCTTCTTTTTAGAATTAATTTTTATTCCTCAGTTGTTGCCTCAGCAACTTCTGGACGATCAACTAACTCAATGTATGCCATTGGTGCATTATCGCCTGCACGGAAACCACATTTCAAAATGCGAGTGTAACCACCTGCACGTTGAGCAAAACGTGGACCTAATTCATTAAATAATTTTGCAACAGTTTCAACGTTGCGAGTACGAGCGAATGCTAAACGACGGTTAGCAACGCTATCTACTTTTGCTAATGTAATTAACGGTTCAACTACACGGCGTAATTCTTTAGCTTTAGGCAAAGTAGTCTTAATGATCTCATGACTAACTAAAGCACTTGCTAAGTTACGGAACATCGCTTGACGATGACTACTATTACGGTTTAGTTGACGACCACTCTTACGATGGCGCATGATCTTATCCTTCTCAGAAAAATCTTAACCTATGACCAAACTAGTCTTCAGTAATACTTGCTGGCGGCCAATTTTCAAGGCGCATACCAAGTGACAAGCCACGAGAAGCAAGAACATCCTTAATTTCAGTAAGAGATTTCTTACCAAGATTAGGGGTTTTTAATAATTCTACTTCAGTACGTTGCACTAAATCACCGATATAATGAATTGTTTCTGCTTTCAAACAGTTAGCAGAACGAACTGTCAGCTCTAAATCATCTACAGGACGTAATAAAATCGGATCAAATTCCGGTTTTTCTTCCTTAATCTCAGGCTGACGAACATCACGTAAATCAACGAATGCATCAAGTTGCTCCGCCAAGATTGTTGCTGCACGACGAATTGCTTCTTCTGGCTCAAGTGCACCATTAGTTTCTAACTCAATAACGAGCTTATCCAAATCTGTACGCTGCTCAACACGAGCTGCCTCTACATTATACGCAATTCGTTCAACCGGACTATAACAAGCATCAACAAGCAAACGACCAATTGGACGTTCTTCTTGCGTATGTGTACGAGATGAAGCAGGAACATATCCTCTACCACGCTGAACACGTATACGCATACTAATTGAAGCGTTTTCATCAGTTAAATGACAAATCACATGATCTGGATTTACAATTTCAACATCACCATCATGGGTAATGTCCGCTGCAACAACAGGGCCAATTCCAGATTTATTTAATGTCAGAATAACGTCATCTTTATTCTGTACTTTAACCGCTAGACCTTTAAGGTTCAAAAGTACTTCAAGAATATCTTCTTGAACACCTTCCTTACTACTATATTCATGCAATACGCCATCAATTTCTACTTCAGTTACAGCACAACCTGGCATTGAAGACAGAAGGATACGACGCAATGCATTACCTAGAGTATGACCAAAACCACGCTCTAACGGTTCTAAGATCACTTTAGCATGTGTTGAACTAATTTGTTCAATATCTACTAAACGTGGTTTTAAAAATTCTGTAACAGAACCCTGCATTTTATCCTCTCTTTGGTTTTAAGCTTAACTATTATTTAGAGTAAAGCTCAACGATCAGATGTTCGTTAATGTCTGCTGATAAATCAGAACGTTCAGGAACACGTTTGAATACACCTTCCATTTTTGCAGAATCAACTTCTAACCATGTTGGTTTTTCTCTTTGCTCTGCTAATTCTAATGATGCTTTAATACGAGCTTGTTTTTTCGATTTTTCACGAATAGCAACTACATCATTTACAGAAACTTGGAAAGATGGAATATTAACAACACGACCATTCACAACAATTGCTTTATGACTCACTAATTGACGAGCCTCTGCACGAGTTGCAGCAAATCCCATGCGATAAACAACGTTATCCAATCTACCTTCTAATAACACTAATAAATTTTCACCAGTGTTACCTTTCAAACGGTTTGCTTCTTTATAGTAGTTACGGAATTGACGTTCTAAAATACCATAGATACGACGAACTTTTTGTTTTTCACGTAACTGACTACCATAGTCAGACAAACGCGGTTTACGAGCACCGTGCTGACCCGGTGCTGTATCAATTTTACATTTTGAATCAATCGCACGCACGCCTGATTTAAGGAATAAATCAGTGCCTTCACGACGGCTGAGCTTGAGTTTAGGACCCAAATATCTTGCCATTTTCTTTCTCCAACTATCCTATACGTCTTAAACACGACGTTTTTTCGGTGGACGACAACCGTTATGAGGAATCGGAGTCACATCAGTAATATTCGTGATACGGAAACCCGCTGCGTTTAACGCGCGAATTGTAGATTCACGACCTGGACCCGGACCTTTAACCATAACTTCCAAGTTCTTTAAGCCAAATTCTTTAACGATTTCAGCACAACGCTCTGCCGCAACTTGCGCTGCGAACGGAGTTGATTTACGAGAACCACGGAAACCTGAACCACCTGCAGTTGCCCAAGCTAGAGCATTACCTTGACGGTCAGTAATAGTAACGATTGTATTATTGAAAGATGCGTGAATATGTGCTACGCCATCTACAACTTGTTTTTTTACACGTTTACGTGCACGAACTGGTGTTTTAGCCATTCTTATTTACCCCGACTATTTTTTGATCGGCTTACGTGGACCCTTACGGGTACGCGCATTAGTTTTAGTACGTTGACCACGTACTGGTAAACTACGACGATGACGTAAACCACGATAGCATCCTAAGTCTAAAAGACGTTTGATGTTTAGTGTTACTTCACGACGTAAGTCACCTTCAACGGTAAATTTACCAACTTCGTCACGCAGTTTGTCAATCTGCTCTTCAGACAATTCTCTGATCTTAACATCTTCAGCAATACCCGCTGCTGCACAAATAGCTTGTGAACGAGTTTTACCAATACCGTAAATGGCAGTTAAAGCGATTACAGCGTGTTTATGATCAGGAATGTTAATGCCTGCAATACGGGCCACTATGCACTCCTATATTTTAATTAATTTGATATTCTGATCTTGAAAAGCCCGTTTTCAGGATACTCAAACAGAATATCAAGGACATAAATGAGTTGAGCAGTATAACTACTCAACTGGTTCTTGGCAAGAAAAATGTTAATTAACCTTGACGTTGTTTGTGTTTAGGGTCGCTACACAATACGCGTACAACACCCTCACGTTTAACAATCTTACAGTTACGACACATTTTCTTTACGGAAGCACGAACTTTCATTGCTTATCCTTTTACTTTAAATGAACAATTATTGTCCAAAACCCTTAAGGTTTGCTTTTTTCAACGCAGATTCATATTGAGAAGACATTAAATGACTTTGAACCTGAACGATGAAATCCATAATTACAACGACTACAATTAAAAGAGATGTTCCACCGAAGTAAAATTTAACATCCCAAGCCGATGTCATAATATAAGGAACTAAACATACAAACGTTACATAGAGACCGCCAATTAATGTAAGACGAGTCATCACTTTATCAATATAACGTGATGTTTGTTCACCGGGTCTAATTCCTGGAATAAATGCACCAGATTTTTTTAGATTATCTGCTGTATCACGAGGATTATATTGCATTGCTGTATAGAAAAAACTGAAGAAAATAATTGCAACAGCATAAACAAGCAAATAAAGTGGTTGGCCAGGATTCAATAACATTGATAAATTATTTAACCATTCAAATTTATCATTTTGCCCAAACCATTGTGTTAATGTAGCTGGGAATAAAATAATACTTGAAGCAAAAATTGCTGGCATTACATTTGCCATATTCACTTTCAATGGTAAATGTGTTGAATGACCACCTAAAATTTGACGACCTTGCTGACGCTTCGCATATTCAACGCGAATTCTACGTTGTCCTCTTTCAACAAAAACAACAAAATAAGTTACTGCAAATACAATAGCTGCGATCAGAAGAAGAACTAATGGATGCATCTGTCCTTGACGAGCCTGCTCAATAGTTTGAAGAATAGCCGATGGTAAACCAGCTACAATACCGCCAAAAACAAGAATTGAAATACCGTTACCAATACCTCTTTCAGTTATTTGCTCACCCAACCACATAAGGAACATTGTCCCAGTGACTAAACTAACAACTGAAGTGAAGTAAAAACTAAATCCAACATTTGGCACTAAGCCAGACAGCATATTTGGTAAGCCTGTTGAAATAGCTACTGCCTGAATCGTTGCAAAAACAACTGTCGCATAACGAGTATATTTAGAAATTTTACGCTGACCAGCAGCACCTTCTTTCTTTAATTCTGCTAAAGCAGGAGAAACCGTTGCAAGCAATTGAATTACAATAGATGCCGATATATATGGCATGATTCCTAATGCTAAAATGGATGCACGGCTTAGAGCACCACCAGAGAACATGTTAAACATGTCAATGATAGTGCCTTTTTGTTGTTCAACTAATTGAGCTAGAACAGCCGCATCAATACCAGGAACCGGAATGAATGAACCAATTCGATAAACGATAAGTGCACCTAAAACGAAAAGTAATCGGCTTTTTAATTCACCTTTACCGCTATTAGTACTTCTTGCTTGATAACCTGGTTGTTTAGCCATTTGCTAATTATTCCTCAATTGAACCGCCAGCAGCTTCAATTGCTGCTTTTGCACCTTTAGTTACACGTAAACCGCGTACCGTTACTGCAGATTTCACTTCTCCAGCTAAAATTACTTTAGCGAATTGGATATCTTTAGTTAAGATATTTGCTGCTTTTAATGTTTCTAAAGTTACTACATTACCTTCAACTTTGGTTAATTCATTTAAACGAACTTCTGCAGTCACTGCAGATTTCATTGAAGTAAAACCAAATTTTGGTAAACGACGGTATAACGGCATTTGACCACCTTCGAAACCGCGACGAACACCGCCACCAGTACGAGATTTTTGACCTTTATGACCGCGGCCACCAGTCTTGCCTAAACCTGAACCAATACCACGACCGAGGCGTTTAGCATTATGCTTTGCACCTTCAGCCGGAGATAGAGTATTTAAACGCATCTCTTACTCCTCCACTTTAACCATGTATGAAACTTGGTTAATCATACCACGTACTGCAGGCGTATCAATTAACTCAACAGTGTGGTGCATATGGCGAAGACCAAGACCACGCAAGGTAGCTTTATGCTTCGGTAAACGAGCAATTGAGCTACGAACTTGTGTTACTTTAATAGTTTTAGCCATTATTCATTACCCCAAGATTTCATCAACAGTTTTACCGCGTTTTGCAGCAACCATTTCTGGTGATTTCATATTTGCTAATGCATCAATAGTTGCACGAACAACGTTAATCGGGTTGGTAGAACCATACGCTTTAGAAAGAACGTTACGTACACCTGCAACTTCCAACACCGCACGCATTGCACCACCAGCGATGATACCTGTACCTTCACTTGCTGGCTGCATAAATACACGTGAACCAGTATGAACACCTTTAACTGGATGTTGTAATGTACCTTCATTTAAAGCGACATTAATCATATTGCGACGTGCTTTTTCCATCGCTTTTTGGATCGCTGCTGGAACTTCGCGAGCTTTACCATAACCAAAACCTACTCGGCCATTACCATCGCCCACCACTGTTAATGCAGTGAAACTCATAATACGACCACCTTTTACAGTTTTTGATACACGGTTTACTGCGATTAGCTTCTCTTGCAGTTCACCAACTTGTTTTTCGATGTTTGACATCTCAATTTACCTCATTAGAACTGTAGACCAGCTTCACGTGCAGCGTCCGCTAAAGTTTGGACACGTCCATGATATTTAAAACCGGAACGATCAAAAGCAACAGCTTGAACGCCTTTTGCTAATGCGCGTTCTGCAACAGCTTTACCTACTGCTGCAGCAGCATCTTTATTACCGGTGTATTTTACTTGCTCACGAATTGCTTTCTCAACAGTTGAAGCAGCGGCAAGCACTTCTGAACCGTTTGGTGCAATAACTTGTGCATAAATATGACGTGGAGTGCGGTGAATAACTAAACGAGTTACACCTTGCTCTCTCATCATATGACGTGCACGAGCTGCACGACGGATACGAGCTGATTTCTTATCCATAGTGTTACCTTAATTATTTCTTCTTAGCCTCTTTGATACGTACCACTTCATCAGCGTAACGTACCCCTTTACCTTTATAAGGCTCAGGACGGCGATAAGCACGAATATCTGCTGCAACTTGACCGATCAACTGTTTGTCTGCACCTTTCAACACGATTTCGGTTTGAGATGGACATTCTGCAGTAATACCTACCGGCAAAGTGTGCTCTACTGGGTGAGAATAGCCTAAACTTAATGCAATTGCGTTACCTTTAAGTTGAGCTCTGTAACCTACACCCACCAATACTAATTTTTTAATGAAACCTTCAGTAACACCGATAACCATTGCATTAACTAATGCACGTGCAGTACCCGATTGAGCATTTGCTTCAACAAAACCTTCACGTGGAGTGAACGTAAATTGTCCGTTATCTTGTTTTACTTCAACTGATTCATGAATTTTGCGAGATAACTCGCCATTTTTACCTTTTACTGTTAATAGCTGACCGTCGAGTTTAACTTCAACGCCGGCAGGAATATTAACAGGTGCCTTTGCAACACGAGACATTTTCCTACCCCTCTATTAAGCTACATAACAGATGATCTCACCGCCTAAACCTGCTTGACGAGCAGCACGGTCAGTCATAACACCTTTAGATGTAGAAATAACTGCAACACCTAAACCGCCCATAACTTTTGGTAATTCATCTTTACGTTTGTAAATACGAAGACCAGGACGACTTACACGTTGGATGCTTTCTACAACTGGTTTGCCTTGGAAATATTTTAAAGTAATTTCCAATTCAGGTTTAGCACCTTCTAAAACTTTTACGCTTTCGATATAACCTTCAGCAGCTAATACGTTGGCAATTGCCACTTTTAGCTTGGAAGAAGGCATATTGATTGCAACTTTGTTCGCAGCTTGACCGTTACGAATACGGGTCAGCATATCTGCGATTGGATCTTGCATACTCATTGTACTTTTTCTCCGATTCCAAAATAAAGTGGTATATTACCAGCTCGCTTTTTTAAGGCCTGGGATTTCACCGCGCATTGCAGCTTCACGAACCTTAATTCGGCTTAAACCAAACTTACGTAAAACGCCATGAGGACGTCCAGTTTGGCGGCAACGGTTACGTTGACGAGATGGGCTAGAATCACGTGGTAAAGTTTGTAACTTTAACACTGCATCCCAACGATCTTCATCAGAGGCATTGACATCAGAAATGATTTTCTTTAATTCAACACGTTTTGCGTAGAATTTTTCAGCCAATTTAACGCGTTTTACATCGCGTGCTTTCATTGATTGTTTAGCCATTATAACCTGCCTTATTTACGGAATGGGAAATTAAAGGCAGCAAGTAGTGCTTGACCTTCTTCATCATTCTTAGCAGTAGTTGTGATAGTGATATCTAAACCACGTACACGATCTACTTTATCGTAATCGATTTCAGGGAAGATGATTTGTTCACGCACACCCATGCTATAGTTACCACGACCATCGAATGATTTCGCACTTAAGCCGCGGAAGTCACGAATACGTGGAACAGCAATTGTAATCAAACGTTCAAAGAACTCCCACATACGCTCACCGCGTAGTGTTACTTTACAACCGATTGGATATCCCTGACGGATTTTAAAGCCAGCAACAGATTTACGAGCTTTAGTTACTAAAGGTTTTTGACCGCTGATTGCTGCTAAGTCCGCTACTGCGTTGTCTAGCAATTTTTTGTCGGTCAATGCTTCACCCACACCCATATTCAGGGTAATCTTTTCGATTCGTGGGACTTGCATGACAGATTTGTAGCCGAATTTATTTTTTAATTCGCTTACTACTTGATCTCTGTAGTAATCATGCAGTTTCGCCATCGCATTACTCCAGTTTGTTAGATAATTTCATTGTTAGATTTGAAGAAACGTACTTTTTTGCCGTCTTCGAATCTAAAACCTACACGGTCAGCTTTATTTGTTTTAGGATTGAAAATCGCAACATTTGAAGCGTCAATTGCAGCTTCTTTTTTCACCAAACCACCAGCCTTTCCTAATGCAGGAACTGGTTTTTCATGTTTAGTAATGATGTTGATACCTTCAACAAACACTTTACCGTTTGGTAACACTTTAGTTACCTTGCCACGTTTGCCCTTATCTTTACCAGTAAGAACAATTACTTCATCATTTTGACGGATTTTAGCAGCCATTACATTCCCCTTACAGTACTTCTGGAGCTAAAGAAATGATCTTCATGAATTTCTCAGAACGAAGTTCACGAGTCACTGGTCCAAAAATACGAGTACCGATTGGTTGCTCAGTGTTATTATTTAAAATTACACAAGCGTTACCATCGAAACGAATAACTGAGCCATCTGGGCGACGAACACCCTTCTTGGTGCGCACAACAACTGCTTTTAATACATCACCTTTTTTTACTTTACCGCGTGGAATTGCTTCTTTTACAGTAATTTTGATGATGTCACCAATCGCAGCATAACGACGGTGCGATCCACCTAGAACCTTGATACACATTACGCTGCGAGCGCCTGAATTATCAGCAACATCCAGCATAGTCTGTTCTTGGATCATATTAGTGCTCCGTTAAGATTAAAAAAACACCCTTTCGGGACGAACCCATCCACACTATTCAGATAGAATGGCAGATAGGCGGCGGATTTTATCAAAAGAAAAAGAGAAAGGCAATGATAATTTAGCTTCCTCTTATTGATCTATTTACTAAATAATCCAGTTAAAATTTACCGCACTTTTGGAATTATAAAAATATCCTCATCCTCTCAAAAATTTATCGAATGAAAAATAAACTGCAGAAAAAATGAAACGCTCTCTTCTCTTACCTTAGATAAATTCATCAGTTTTCAGATTTTGGGAAAATTTCCTTGCCTAAAAGCCAAAGATACAGATCGAACTCTTTTAAGTTAAATCTTTCTAATTTATAAAATCTTTGAAAATCTATCAAAACCTCTTTAAATTTTCTGTAATTTTTTAAATCTTTCCTTTTAAAGGCTGAAAATTTATCTACTTTATTAAAATAGAGGAGAACTTGCTCCACATAGCTATCATAAATTGGGAAAGCAATTGGATTATGATGACTACAATATTTAGTTGCAAAAGAGTAAAAATACTTCTCCTTACCACCAATTGTTACTTCTCCTAATTCACGAACTAATTCAATATCACCAGATTTTAAACGTTTATCTAGATCTTTAATACCCAAAATATGCTTTGCAACATAATGAATAGCAAATATATTTGTACTATAAACATTGTTAGGAATATTTATATTATCAAGCACTGGCTCTATAAAAGTATCATCTAACAAATATAATCCTGTTACATATTCTCCTAATAAGATTCCAAAAGTCTCTCGATCATATATATCTGCTTCTGTATCCAAATCATTTTCATCATAAAACTCTGTGATGCCAATCTCCTCCTCTTGATAAGGAAGATCATGTATTAATATATACTTCATTGTATCAGATAAATGGCACCACCACTCCCAATCTTCATTAGAAATATTCCCAGTAGTATCTGTATCATTGATAAGTTCTTCTGGGAATTTATCCTCTGCTAATTTTATCGTTTCTTTACGGGTATCAACGCCTTTGATGAAATTAATTAATCTATGACCCAAATAACGAGTATTCCACTCATCAGAATATTCAAAACCAAGATCTTCAGAAATTTCTCTTAAGTACCATTATTAAAAATATTTTTTTCAGTATTTGTTTAGGTGTTATGTCAATAACACCTAAAAGAAAAAGTGCGGTTAAAATTCATTGAATTTTAACCGCACTTTAAAAACAAAAAAGCCAATAGATTTACACTATTGGCTTTTATTTTATTACTCTTTGTTATTAATTAAGCAATAACTGCTTTCTCAACAACACGAACTAAAGTCCAAGATTTGGTTTTTGATAGAGGGCGACATTCGCGAATCTCTACGGTATCACCAACTTTGGCTTCATTGTTCTCATCGTGTACGTGTAATTTAGTTGTACGACGGATAAATTTACCATATAAAGGGTGTTTTACCTTACGTTCAATAGCAACAACGAAAGATTTTTCCATTTTGTCGCTAACAACTTTACCTTGTACGCTACGAATTTTATCAGTCATTACTCACCCGCCTTTTCGGTTAATACAGTTTTTACACGTGCAATATCACGACGCACTTGTTTAGCCTGATGGGTTTGTTGAAGCTGACCGGTGGCTGTCTGCATACGCAACTTGAATTGTTCACCTAAAAGGTTTACTAATTCAGCATTCAGCTCTTCAACACTTTTTGTACGTAAATCTTGAGCTTTCATTACATCACCGTCTTAGTTACGAAAGTGGTCTTAACTGGCAATTTAGCAGCTGCTAATGCAAATGCGTTTCTTGCTACTTCTTCAGACACACCATCCATTTCATAAAGCACTTTACCCGGTTGGATTAAGGCTACCCAGTACTCAACGTTACCTTTACCTTTACCCATACGGACTTCTAATGGTTTTTCAGTAATTGGTTTATCTGGGAATACACGAATCCAGATTTTACCTTGACGTTTTACTGCACGTGACATTGCACGACGTGCCGCTTCGATTTGACGAGCGGTTAAACGACAACGACCAACTGCTTTTAAACCGTAAGTACCGAAACTAACTTCAGTACCGCTCGCGATACCACGGTTGCGGCCTTTGTGAACTTTACGGAATTTTGTACGTTTTGGTTGCAACATTTAGCGTTTCTCCTTACTTACGACCTTTACCGCGAGGAGCCTTTTTAGGCTTGTCGGCAGGTTGTTGTTCTGATTGCGCAACGGCAGCCATTCCACCAAGAATTTCACCTTTGAAGATCCACACTTTAACGCCGATTACGCCGTAAGTTGTATGAGCTTCTGCAGTGTTATAATCGATGTCCGCACGAAGAGTATGTAGAGGTACGCGACCTTCACGATACCATTCTGAACGTGCGATTTCTGCACCACCTAAACGACCGCTAACCTCAACTTTGATACCTTTAGCACCTAAACGCATAGCACTTTGTACCGCACGTTTCATTGCACGACGGAACATTACACGACGTTCTAATTGAGAAGCGATGCTATCTGCAACTAATTTCGCATCTAATTCAGGTTTTTTCACTTCAGCAATGTTGATTTGAGCAGGAACGCCAGCGATTTTAGACACTGCGTTACGTAATTTTTCAACATCTTCGCCTTTTTTACCGATTACGATACCAGGACGAGCTGTGTGAATAGTTACACGAATACTTTTAGCTGGACGCTCAATAGTAATACGTGAAACTGAAGCATTTGCTAATTCTTTATTTAAGAATTTGCGTACTTTGAAATCGCCTTCAAGATTGTCAGCGAAGTCTTGTGTATTCGCGAACCAAGTAGAGCTCCAAGGTTTAACAATACCTAGGCGAATACCATGTGGATGTACTTTTTGACCCATTGCTATTCCTCTACTTATTAACGATCTGACACAACCACAGTAATGTGGCTAGTACGTTTTAAAATACGATCTGCACGACCTTTAGCACGTGGCATAACACGTTTCATGCTAGGACCTTCATCAACGAAGATTTTAGCAACTTTAAGATCATCGATATCTGCACCGTCATTGTGCTCTGCGTTTGCAATAGCTGATTCTAAAACTTTCTTCACTAAAACTGCTGCTTTTTTGTTAGTGAAAGTTAAAATTTCTAATGCTTGCGCAACTTTTTTACCACGAATTAAATCGGCAACTAAGCGAGCTTTTTGGGCAGAAGTGCGAGCGTAACGATGTTTTGCGATAGTTTCCATCTCTTTACCTCTTATTTCTTAGCTTTCTTATCTGCCGCGTGACCGCGGTATGTACGAGTCGGTGCAAATTCACCAAGCTTATGACCGATCATTTCATCAGATACATAAACAGGAACGTGCTGACGACCATTATGGACTGCGATGGTCAATCCGATCATTGATGGAATGATCATTGAACGACGGGACCAAGTTTTGATTGGTTTTTTATCCCCGCTTTCCACCGCCTTCTCTACCTTCTTCAACAAGTGTAGGTCAAGGAAAGGACCCTTCTTGAGAGAACGTGGCATGGCTAATCCTCTTTAATTTAATCTATTATTTGCCACGACGACGTACGATATATTTATCAGTACGTTTGTTGTGACGAGTTTTCTTACCTTTAGTTTGAACGCCCCAAGGAGTTACTGGGTGTTTACCAAAGTTACGACCTTCACCACCACCGTGTGGGTGATCTACTGGGTTCATTGCAGTACCACGAACTGTAGGGCGAATACCTCTCCAGCGGTTAGCACCAGCTTTACCCAATACGCGAAGCATATGTTCTGAGTTACCAACTTCACCGATTGTAGCAACACATTCCGCTAATACTTTACGCATTTCGCCAGAACGTAAACGTAAAGTTACATAGTTGCCTTCACGTGCGATGATTTGTACATAAGCACCAGCAGAACGAGCGATTTGACCGCCTTTACCTGGTTTTAATTCAACGTTATGTACTGTTGAACCAACTGGGATATTACGCATTGGTAATGAGTTACCCACTTTAATTGGTGAGTTTATGCCAGCTTGGATTTGATCGCCTACTGACAAACCTTTAGGTGCTAAAATATAACGGCGTTCACCATCTTTATAAAGCACTAAAGCAATGTTAGCAGAACGGTTTGGATCATATTCTAAACGCTCAACAACCGCTGGGATGTCTAACTTGTTACGTTTGAAATCGATTAAACGGTAGTGTTGTTTGTGACCGCCACCAATGTGACGAGTAGTAATACGACCATAGTTGTTACGACCACCAGTTTTAGATTTAGTATCTAGAAGAGGTGCGTAAGGTTTACCCTTGTGTAATTCAGGGTTCACGATTTTAACAACGTGACGACGACCAGCGGAGGTCGGCTTACATTTAACGATAGCCATTCTCTAATTTCCTCCGATTACTCTGCACTGTCCACGAAGTCCAAGTTTTGGCCTTCGGCTAAAGTTACATAAGCTTTTTTCCAGTCGCTGCGACGACCCATTTTGTTACCACGGCGTTTAGTTTTACCTTTAACAACCACAGTACGAACTGAATCTACTTTTACTTCAAATAATTGAGCAACCGCAGCAGCAATTTCAGCTTTGTTCGCATCTAAAGCAACTTTAAGTACAACAGTGTTAGATTTTTCAGCATTGTTAGTTGCTTTTTCAGAGATATGTGGTGCACGTAGCACGCTTAGCAAACGTTCTTGACTCATGCTAGGATCTCCTCAATTTGTTTCACAGCATCAACAGTAACAATCACTTTATCGAAAGCGATTAAGCTAACTGGATCGATACCTTGAACATCACGTACATCAACTTTATATAAGTTACGTGCGGCTAAGAATAGATTTTCATCTAAACTTGCTGTGATAATTAACGCATCTTCAACGGCTAAATCTTTTAATTTTTGTACTAAAACTTTAGTTTTTGGTGCATCTAATTCAAATTTTTCCACCACAACCAAACGGTCTTGACGAACTAATTCAGAAAGAATGCTTTTGATAGCACCACGGTACATTTTCTTGTTCACTTTTTGGCTGTGATCTTGTGGTTTAGCCGCGAAGGTTGTACCACCAGAACGCCAGATTGGTGATTTAATATCACCAGCACGAGCACGACCTGTACCTTTTTGACGCCAAGGTTTTTTACCTGAACCAGACACTTCAGCACGAGTTTTTTGTGCACGAGTACCTTGACGCGCACCTGCTGCATAAGCAACAACAACTTGGTGGATCAACGCTTCGTTAAACTCACGTCCGAAGGTAGTTTCAGAAACAGTGAGTGCGTTTGCACCTACAACTTGTAATTCCATCTCTATCTCCTAGACTTATGCTTTAACTGCCGGCTTAACGATAACATCGCCATTGATAGCACCAGGTACAGAACCTTTTACTAATAGCAATTTACGCTCAGCATCTACACGAACAACTTCAAGTGATTGAACAGTTACACGTTCAGCACCTAAATGTCCTGCCATTTTTTTACCTTTAAACACACGACCTGGTGTTTGGTTTTGACCAATAGAACCAAGTACACGATGTGATAAAGAGTTACCGTGTGTAGCATCTTGAGTACGGAAGTTCCAACGTTTAACACCACCTTGGAAACCTTTACCTTTAGAAGTACCAGTAACATCTACTTTTTTAACATCTGCAAAGATGTCTACATTGATTTCTTGACCTAAAGTGAATTCTTCACCTTCAGTACGAAATTCCCATAAACCGCGACCAGCTTCAACACCTGCTTTCACGAAATGACCTGCTTCAGGTTTAGTTACACGATTCGCTTTTTTAGAACCAGTAGTAACTTGAACTGCAGTATAGCCATCGTTTTCAAGAGTTTTAACTTGAGTTACGCGGTTGGCTTCAATTTCGATAACGGTAACTGGTACAGAAACACCGTCTTCATTGAAGATACGGGTCATACCAACTTTACGACCGACTAAACCAATCATTGTAATAACCTCTTAATTAACCTAGGCTGATCTGCACGTCCACGCCGGCAGCCAAATCTAAACGCATTAATGCATCAACAGTTTTTTCTGTTGGCTCTACGATATCTACTAAACGTTTGTGAGTACGAATTTCGTATTGGTCACGTGCGTCTTTGTTTACGTGTGGAGAAATCAACACGGTGAAACGCTCTTTACGAGTTGGTAAAGGAATTGGACCACGAACTTGTGCGCCAGTACGTTTAGCTGTTTCTACGATCTCCGCAGTAGATTGATCGATCAAACGGTGATCGAAAGCTTTTAAGCGGATACGGATTCTTTGGTTCTGCATTAGACCAGAGCTCCAATAAAATTTAGCTAATAAAAAAACTAACACCAATCACAATTCTAACTTCAAAATAGAAAAGGAGGTGCAAGTTACCTGTTATATAGTCTCCAAATCGGAAACATTGTTAGCCTGACATATCGTCATGCCCGTTCAATAAATGATTACATTAAACGGCTTTCATATTGAAAGCCCGCAAATACTACATAAAACCGAAACGGATTGCAAGATATTTATTCAAATAACATACAAAAAGTGCGGTTATTTTCTCATATATTTTTATAAACCCGGAGCTTTCCATAATGACGTTGTTAATCCGTTATCGACTAATTGCAATTGTTTCTTATAGATATCCTGCCAACGAGATTTATGGGCTTGATATAACCTGTGATTGTCGGCATTCGGTTGATGTTGGCGTTCAAATTTCACCAATTTTTTACCAGCTTCAGATAAGGAAGCATAGATACCTACCCCCACACCTGCTGCAATTGCACAACCTAATGCAGTTGCCTCTTTCACAACCGGAATATTAACCGTCAAACCTGTTACATCGGATAAAATTTGGCTCCATAATTTTCCTTTTGCTCCTCCACCGGCAAACACAATAGAGGTTAATCTTACACTAGAAAATTTTTGCACTTGTTCCAAGTTACATGAAGACACTATCGCGGCATTTTCCTCTAATGCACGGAATAAAACCGCTTTATTACATTTATCTGGATCAATAGAAAGATTAATAAAAGAAGGCGCGGCGTGATACCAAGATTTGAAATGCATCGCATCAGAAAAGATAGGAATTACATCATGAGATCCAACTGGTACTTTTTCAGCCATTTGTTCTAAAAGTGCATACGCATCCGTCCCCAATCGTTCAGCCAGCCGCTTTTCTTCATCGCAAAAAGCATCTCGGAACCAACGCATTGTTAATCCGGTAAAAAAACTAATTGATTCGGCTTGAACTAAAGGTGAAATAACATGGGGATTAATACGAACATTCATTTCAGGATCCGTTACAGGATGTGGTAAATTCACCACCTGTTGCCAAAACGTCCCCCCGATAACTGCAGCCTGCTCTGGCTCAGTCACATCTAAACCGATACAGCCTAGTTGAACATCCCCTCCACCGACAATAACAGGTGTCCCCTGCATTAATCCTGTTTGACGGGCTATATCTGCCGTTACGCTACCTAGCAATGTCCCGGTTTCTTTTACCGGTGTTAATATATCTGATACAAGTCCTGCCATATCCAGTAACTCTGCCGACCACTGACGAGTTTTTAAATCCAACATCCCCGTCGTACCAGCATTGGAAGGTTCAACTGCCAACTCCCTACTCAGCATAAATGCCAACCAATCACTAATCATTGAAATAGCTTTCGTTTTACGATAAATATCAGGTCGATGGTGAGCGAGCCATAATAAACGAGGCGCAGCACTTAATGCCAAAGTTTGACCAGAAATAGAATATAAATATGATTCAAATGTATTGTTATAAAGTGTCTTTAACTCTTTGACTTCTTCTACCGCACGCGCATCTACATTGCCACATGCCCAAATCGGTTGTTTTTGTTCATCATAAAGCATGATACCTTCACGCATTGAACAAGTAGAAATCGCCGCAATCTGTCCAGCTTGAATTTGTGATTGTTGCAAAGCCTGACGAATACATTCACAAGTTAATTGCCAGTTATTTTTTAAATCAAATTCCATAGAGCCGGGAATATTAGGATCCGACAAATGCGTCCATTCTCGTTGAGCGGCGGCAATCTGATTACCTTCTATATCAAAAATAACCGCTCTTACACTCCCCGTTCCGGCATCTAATGCCATTAAATAAATTGCTTGCTGTGCATTCATCATTTTCTCCTTTCAATTAAGAAGAAAATAAGCCCTTTATCGCTAAACCAACTGCGCTAACATCATTCGAGCCGTGTTTTCTTCTGTGACTAATGAATTAATATAATTTCCCTGCAATGCGCTTAAAATCGCCTCTACCTTATCTTCTCCGCCCGCAACACCAACGACATTAGAAATTTTCTTTAAATTTTCAAGCGGTACACTAATCAGTTCTTCATGTAATGGCATATCAGGCTGTAAACTTCCGTCTCTACGCATAAAATAGCCCAAAATATCCCCTACTGCGCCCTGGTTACGGATAATTTGCTGTTTTTCCTCCGTGATATAACCCGAACGGAGCAATGTCGCTTGCCCCTTTTGGCGCGTTGCTCCTATACCAACAATTGCCGTATTGGCACTGCATGCGGCAAGCATCATGTCACGAACACAGGCTTCACGTTTAAATAACCTTGCCGCCTCAATGGAAGATGCACGTAAAGGGGCAGGAATAATGCTTACAGAACAGGAACCGTCCAATTGCCCGATCCCTTTCATATAAGGCCCCACCCCACCTGATAAGGTGATCAATTTAATGTTATTGTGGGTAATAAACTCACTTGCATACTTTAATGTCTTCATAATCGTATCGCCGAAACCAATCGCTAAAACTTGATTTGGTTTCATTAATGACATCAACATCTGAGCGGCTCCAACACCTAAACGCTCATTAATTTCATGCTGTTCTAATGTCGGTAAAATACGAATATACTTTAATTGAAAATGTTGTTGTAAGGCTTCTTCTAGCTCAAAACAACCGGTAAAACGAGAGTTAATCTGTACCTTAATGATTCCTAATTGCCGGGCTTTTTCTAATAATCGGGAAACTTTTAAGCGAGGTAGCTTTAATTCTTCTCCAATCTCACTCTGCGTTAAATTATCGTGATAATAAAACCACGCCATTCTGGCAAGCAGCTCTTCTTCCGTCATGTTTTGGGAAAATTCACCGTTATCGTCTATTCGTTCATTCATATTTCATTCCTTCTTTGTCTGATATTATTCATTTGTTTAAAAATTTTATCAATTGTTCTTTTATTAATTTTTACAAAAACGTGAACAAGCTCACATTTCTTGAATATAAATCATAAAAGATCAAAAAATATTCAATTATGTGAGATTGATCACTGTTTTTTCTCATCTTTTCAGATAGAGTTATGCACAAATGATTAATTTAAATTACATTTGTTAATTCAGCGTGGTGAGATTATGTGTGATAAAACTCAAAAATGTCTTCTTTCAGCGCATAACATTGGCAAATCATTTTCCGGTGTTGAAGTCTTGAAAGAGATTAATTTTTCCCTTTTTGAAGGTGAAGTTCATGCGTTATTAGGAGGGAATGGCGCAGGAAAATCGACATTAATGAAAATTATCGCCGGCATTCACCCACAGGACTGCGGTAAGCTCATTATTCATGGTTCGCAACAAAACCGACTTTCCCCTCATAAAGCGCATCAACTCGGTATTTATTTAGTTCCCCAAGAACCTCTTTTATTTCCTAATTTAACGGTGAAGGAAAACATTTTATTTGGTTTATCCCGGGATGCAAAAACAACTGAAAAACTGACCGCACTTTTACAAGAACTAAACTCACACCTCAAACTTGATATGCAGGCAGGTTCTCTTGAGGTTGCCGATCAACAATTAGTAGAAATTATGCGAGGGCTTATGCGCGATGCCTCTATTCTTATTTTGGATGAGCCAACCGCGTCCCTCACGCCAATTGAAACCGATAATTTATTTAAAAAAATTAATTCCTTACTAACAAAAGGCGTGGGGATCATCTTTATTTCCCACAAGTTACCGGAAGTCTGGCAAATATCGCATAGAATCAGTGTTATGCGTGACGGCTATATTGCACTTAATGGAAAAATTGATGAAATCAATAAAGATGACGTTATCAAAGCAATTACACCAAAAGCCAAAAACTCACCACTTAGCGAAACTCAAAAATTATGGCTTGAGCTCCCAGGGCACCAACGAGTAAAAACAACAGATCGCCCACTTCTACAAGTTCATCATTTGACCGGAGAAGGGTTTAAAAACATTTCCTTTGATATTTATCCCGGTGAAATTCTAGGTCTTGCCGGTGTAGTAGGTGCAGGAAGAACAGAATTAGCAGAAACCTTATATGGTTTACGTCAATCAAAGCGCGGTCAGATTCTGTTTGAAAATCAAAAAATCAATCCTCTCTCCATCAAAGAACGGCTCCATAAAGGGATTGTATATCTTCCCGAAGATCGCCAAGCCTCGGGGTTATACCTTGATTCATCACTCACTTGGAATGTGTGTGCGCTAACCTACAACGACACAGGGTTTTGGCTAAATACCTCAAAAGAAAGTGCAATCTTGGAACGTTATCATCGCGCAATCGGAATTAAATTTTCCGATGAACAACAAGCAGTCAAAACACTTTCCGGCGGAAACCAACAAAAAGTACTTATCGCAAAATGTTTAGAGGCGAATCCTTCATTATTGATTGTTGATGAACCAACACGTGGGGTAGATGTTGGCGCTAGAGCGGATATTTATCAATTAATCAAAAATATTGCAAAACAAAATGTTGCCGTTTTATTTATTTCCTCAGATTTAGAGGAAATAGAACAAATGTCTGATCGCGTATTGGTTATGCATGACGGACAAATCAGCGAATCATTATGCGGAGAACAAATTAACACTAACAACATTATGCAAATGGCATTTGGTAGCAATGGGTATTAAGGAGAAAAATATGTGGAAACTCATTCAAGATAATCGCGAATTGACCATTTTAATTGCTATCGGTTTGCTGTTTACCCTATTAGGATTTGTTGGTGCCGGATTTCATTTGCAAACACTCATGATGATTTTTAATTCAGCTCAAATCGTGATTTTACTGGCAATTGGCGCAACCTTTGTCATTTTAACGCGAAATATTGATGTATCAGTCGGTTCCACAATGGGATTAAGTGCAGTTATTGTCGGAAGTCTGCTCAATGCCGGATTAGGACTTGCAAGTGCCTTTACCCTCACTTTACTTTGCGGTTTAACCGCCGGATTACTGAATGGCGTATTAGTTACGCTCTTACGAATCCCTGCTATTGTGGCAACCTTGGGAACATTAGGTTTATATAAAGGAATGATGTTATTGATCACTGGTGGGAAATGGATTGAAGGTTTACCGCAAGACCTAAAAACCTTATCGGCCCCGATTTTTCTAAATATCTCCGTTATTGGCTGGATATTAATTCTCATCATTCTAGCCACTTACTATTTCTTAACAAAATGCTCAACCGGACGGTATTTTTATGCTGTGGGAGACAATTTACAAGGTGCAATGCAACTTGGTGTACCGATTAATCGGGTCAGAATTATTGCCTTTGCAATAAATGGCTTAATGGCTGCCATTGCCGGTATTGTGTTCACGTCTCAAATCGGATTCGTGCCAAACTCAACCGGAAATGGGCTAGAGATGAAAGCGATAGCCGCTTGCGTATTGGGCGGAATTAGTTTGTTAGGTGGTGCCGGTAACTTAATCGGTGCGGTGCTTGGCGCCTATTTCCTCATTCAAATTGATTCTATATTGGTTCTTCTTAAAGTACCGGCTTACTGGAATAACTTCGTTGCGGGTATCGTGCTTTTAGTCGTCTTGGTCTTTGACGGTCGGATCCGAGTCATGATTTCTCACAATCTCAAATTACAACGCTATGCACGATTTTTAAAAGACGACTAGCCCCATTTATTTATCAAAGTGCGGTCATTAAAGGAGAAAGATGATGTTGACGATAAAAAAACATGCTTGGGAATTGACATTGCTACTACTATTAATACTTGAAATTCTTGGATTCGGTCTATTCAATCCCTTAATGCTTGATCTCAACGTACTCTTATATAGTACAAGTGATTTCATCTATATTGGTATGCTGGCACTTCCGTTAACAATGATTATTATCAGTGGGGGAATGGACATTTCTTTCGGTTCAACGGTTGGCTTATGCTCCATAACATTAGGCGTGTTATTTAAATTGGATATTCCGATTAGCCTTGCTATCCCTGCAACCTTTGTTGTGGGGCTACTGTGTGGGTTCATTAATGCAGGACTTATTCTTTATACAAAAGTTAATCCCTTGGTGATCACGCTAGGCACCATGTATCTTTTTGGCGGTGGCGCATTGCTCCTGTCCGGTTTCGCCGGAGCAACCGGTTATGAAGGTATCGGTGGATTCCCTGAATCACTGTTAGAATTTGCCAATCAAACCTTATTAGGAATTCCCACTCCTATTCTTTACTTCATATTAATGACGTTTATTTTCTGGCTACTTATGCACAAAACCAAAATTGGAAGAAGCATTTTTCTAATTGGTCAGAGTGAACGAACTTCTCGTTACAGTGCAGTTCCGATTCAAAAAACACTTTTTCTCATTTACGCATTTATCGGACTTGTTGCCGCTTTTGTCGCAGTGCTATTAGTGTCCTATTTCGGTTCCGCCCGTTCAGATTTAGGCAGCTCATTATTAATGCCGGTACTGACCGCCGTTGTATTGGGTGGCGCCAATATTTATGGTGGCTCAGGCTCAATTATCGGTACCGCTATCGCTGCCCTATTAATTGGTTATTTACAACAAGGTTTACAAATGATCGGTATTCCAAATGAGATTTCAAGCGCCTTATCCGGTGCCTTACTGATTATCGTATTAATCGGCAAATCCGTTAGCTTGCACTACGGTGCAATGATGCAATGGATACGCCGAAAAGCCAAACATCAAGCAGTCGTAGATTAGTCGTTAAACACTCAACCTTAAGAGGAGAACTTGTTATGAAAACTCGTATGAAAATGACCGCGCTTTCCATATTGCTCGGTTTATCTGTGACGACTGCCGCACAAGCAGCAGATCGCATCGCCTTTATCCCCAAATTAGTCGGCGTCGGCTTCTTCACTAGCGGTGGGCAAGGTGCAACTGAAATGGGAAAAACCCTTGGGGTGGATGTTACCTATGACGGTCCTACGGAACCGAGTGTTTCCAATCAAGTACAATTAATTAATAACTTCGTCAATCAAGGCTATAAAGCCATTGTAGTTTCAGCGGTTTCACCTGATGGCTTATGCTCTACATTACAACGAGCGATGAAACGAGGTGTAAAAGTATTAACTTGGGATTCAGACTCTAAACCGGAATGCCGTAGCCACTACATTAACCAAGGAACACCAGAACAATTAGGTTCTATGCTTGTTGAGATGGCATCAAGCCAAATAACCAAACCTAACGCCAAAGTTGCCTTCTTTTATTCCAGTCCAACGGTCACTGATCAAAATCAATGGGTAAAAGAAGCGAAAGCAAAAATCGCTAAAAATCATCCGGAATGGGAAATTGTCACCACTCAATTCGGTTACAACGATGCAATCAAATCACTTCAAACCGCAGAGGGTATTTTAAAAGCTTATCTGGACTTAGATGCCATTATTGCACCGGATGCCAACGCATTACCGGCCGCCGCACAAGCTGCTGAAAACCTCAAAGTAAATCATGTCGCTATCGTTGGTTTTAGCACCCCTAACGTGATGCGACCTTATGTAAAACGAGGCACGGTTAAACAGTTTGGTCTTTGGGATGTCGTACAACAAGGCAAAATTTCCATTGCCGTAGCAAATGATTTGCTGAAAGGCAAGCCGCTTAATGTCGGTGATAAAGTAGAAGTTGAAGGTATTGGCACAATTGAAGTATCTCCAAACAAAGTTCAGGGTTACGAATACGAAGCGAAAGGTAACGGCATTGTGCTATTACCACAACGTGTTGTCTTCACTAAAGACAATATTGATCAGTACAATTTCTAATTAAGGAGCATAACAATGGCAGATTTAGATGATATTCGAGACGGTAAAGATTTTGGTTTGGACAAACCACAAACTCATCAAGCGTTTTATTTAAAAGGCTCAGGTGCGCTGGATTGGGGAATGCAATCCCGTTTAGCCAATATTTTTAATCCCAAAACAGGCAAAACAATTATGTTAGCCTTTGACCATGGCTACTTCCAAGGCCCTACAACCGGGCTTGAACGCATTGATTTAAACATTGCGCCTTTATTTGAATATACCGATGTATTAATGTGTACACGAGGTATTTTACGCAGTGTTGTGCCCCCTAGCGTTCGTAAACCTGTTGCGTTGCGGGCTTCCGGTGCAAATTCAATTTTAACGGAACTCTCCAATGAGGCTATTGCCGTATCCGTTGAAGATGCGCTTCGATTAAACGTTTCCGCTATGGCTGCACAAGTTTATATTGGCTCTCAATATGAACACCAATCTATTAAAAACATTATTCAGTTGGTGGATCAAGGCACCCGCTACGGAATGCCTATTATGGCAGTAACCGGTGTAGGTAAAGATATGGCGCGTGATCAACGTTATTTCTCACTCGCAACCCGTATTGCAGCAGAAATGGGCGCGCATATTATTAAAACTTACTATATTGATAAAGGGTTTGAGCGTGTTACCGCCGGTTGTCCGGTGCCGATTGTGATTGCCGGTGGCAAAAAACTCCCGGAAAATGAAGCCTTAGAAATGTGCTATAAAGCGATTAATCAAGGCGCAGCCGGTGTAGATATGGGACGCAATATTTTCCAATCAGATGCCCCAATCGCGATGTTAAAAGCCGTTAATGCGATTGTTCATGGTGGCGAAAATGCTGAACAGGCATACCAATTATATCTACACGAAAAAAACCATCACTGTTAATCACTAAACATTCCTCTCTTGCTACAACGGAGGAATGTTATTCCACTGAAACTAAGGAGAAATTATGTTTGCTATGCTCGTTGAAATTAATATAAAAGAAGGTAAAGAACAAGAATTTCTTGATGTATTTGAACGCAACCATCTCGGAACACGCCAAGAAAAAGGTAACTTACGCTTTGATGTCTTACGTGACCCAGAAATTCGAACCCGCTTCTATGCTTATGAAGTTTATGAAAATGAACAAGCATTGGCAGAACACAAAAAAACGGAACATTACCAACGTTGTGTGAAAGAACTAGAGCCCTTAATGACGACACATCGAAGCAAAAAAATCTTTGAATGGGTTTTTCCTGAGGAAATTGAAGCATGAACGCAGAAAAAGTGCGGTTGATTTCAGCGTTAAAATCACAGCCAATCAGTGTAGGAATATTGGCGTCCAATTGGCTTAAATTTTCAAAAACACTCAACGTATTAAGCCAAAACCAACTCCGCCTCCTGCATTTTGATATTGCTGACGGGCAATTTTCCCCTTTTTTCACTGTGGGAAGTATGGCGATACAGCAGTTTCCTAACACATTTATAAAAGATGTGCATTTAATGGTAAAAGATCAATTTAACGTTGTTAAAAAATGTGTTGCCGCCGGTGCGGATATTATGACCCTACAAGTTGAAAATACCGTTGATCTGGACAACACATTACAATGGTTAAAAACGCAAAAAACGATATTATGTGGCTTGGCTATTTGTCCTAATACACCTTTAGAATTACTTTATCCCTATTTACCGGATATTGATTTAATCCAAATCTTAACATTGGATCCAAGAACTGGGGAAAAAGCTAATCTTGATCAAATAACCGAACGATTAATCCAATTACTTAACCAACTTCATGATTCAGGGCAGGAAAAACTCATCTCTATTGATGGCTCAATGACATTTGAATTGGCTTCACATTTGAAAAAATATGAGATCGATTGGGTTGTATCGGGTAGTGCTTTGTTTTCATCGGATTCCTTTGAAAAGACCTTGATAGAATGGAAAAAAATGCTGTCCCATTAATACAAAAATGCGGTTGTTTTCCACATTGTTTCAAAATCAAAACACAATGGAAAACAACCGCACTTTTCAATCAACACCTAAACTCGGTTATCAATCAAGGCAATGTGTCTTTTTGCGGCAATCCACGCCCCAACATAGCCCATAATTAAACAGCACACTAATAAGAATACAAATTCGCCAACGCCTAATCCATTCAAACTGAATTGAACGGCAAAAATATCTGTTACATATTTCACTGCAGAAGTAAAATAGCTGATAATAAAGCTACTAAAAATTGCTGCAACTAACCCACCTAACAGGGCATAAATCATCCCTGTATAAAGATAAGGACGAAGGATAAATTGATCTGTTGCACCAAGCAATTTCATCACATCAATACTTGATCGGCTACTATACACATCAGAGCGAATACTGTTACCAATAACTAAAAATACCGCTATCGTCATTAATACAGTGCAGAAAATTGCCACATGGGCGATTAACCAAGAAAGTGCGGTCAATTTTTCCATCCAATCGTTATCTAAGCGAACTTCTTGCACGCCTTTAATTTTATTTAAATTGGTACGTAATTCGTCACGTTTTTCTGAAACATTAAATTCGCTCGTCGGTTTTACTATAACGACCGCAGGCAATGGATTATCATCTAAAATTTCCAATTCTTCACCAAAGCCAGACCAGCTTTTAAATTCCTTTAAACTTTCTTGACGAGAAACATAATTCAGTGATTCCACGCCTTTTTGCTGACGGATTTTCTCTACCACTAAATTCGCATTTTCCTCACTTAAATTTTTATGAAGATAAATAGTCAATTCACTTTCAGGATAAAATTGAGTGGTGGCTAAATGCAAATTTTTCCACATTAAATAGCTCACAGTCGGGATCGTAAGCGAAACGGCAATCACTAAAATCGTGAGCAGCGTGCCAAATTTACGTTGCCACAAATCCGCCCATACTGCACGCAAAGTATAGGCTGTTTGAACAAAAACAGATGCATCCGTTGATCGGCTCATGATTATTCCTTAATAACGTAAATAACCTTGTTCAAGCACAAGACAAGGTTTTGGTTTTTGTTGAATTAAATTAATGTCGTGAGTAGCAATTAACACAGTCATTCCTAGACGATTAAATTCTTCAAACAAATTAAAAATCCCTACGGAAAGTTCATCGTCTAAATTACCCGTTGGTTCATCTGCCAATAAGAGTTGAGGTTTATGCACAATCGCACGCGCAATATCAACGCGTTGCTGTTCTCCGCCAGAAATTTGCGGTGGCAAATAGTGGGCTTTATTACGCAATCCTACACGATCTAAAGATGCCATTGCTCGAGTATTCGCATCTTTTGGATGCATACCTGCAATAATCAACGGCAATGCCACATTTTCCACCACTGTACGATCTGTTAATAAACGATAATCTTGATGAACCATACCAATTTGGCGACGCAGAAATGGAATTTCATATTTTGACAAGCGAGTAATATCATGCCCGTTAAACCAAATTTGACCTGCGTTGGCTTTTTCCATTCCCATAATAAGCTTGAGTAATGTACTTTTCCCTGCTCCTGAATGCCCAACTAAGTAAGTCATACTTCCCACTGGAAGATGAAAATTCAAGCCTTGTAACGCTGGCTGCGTTGCACCATGATAGGCTTTAGAAACATTTGAGAGCTTAATCACAATTCTTCCTTATTCTTTTTATTCTTCTTCATGAACGAATAATGCCTCAATAAATTCTTTCGCATTAAACTCACGTAAATCTTCAATTTTCTCGCCTACACCGATATAGCGAATAGGCAACTTAAACTGATCGGCTATGGCAAAAATCACGCCACCTTTTGCCGTGCCATCTAATTTTGTTAGAGAGATTCCTGTTAAACCCACAGCCTCATTAAATAACTTCGCTTGGCTAATGGCATTTTGTCCCGTGCCAGCATCCAGCGTAAGCATAATTTCATGTGGCGCAGTTTCATCATATTTTTTCATAACACGAACAATTTTTTTCAGTTCGTCCATTAAGTTATTTTTATTTTGCAGACGACCCGCCGTATCCGCAATAAGAATATCAATATTGCGTGCAGCCGCTGATTGCATCGCATCAAAAATCACAGACGCAGAATCAGACCCCGTGCTTTGCGCAACAACTGGAATATGATTGCGCTCTCCCCAAACTTGAAGCTGCTCAACAGCCGCCGCACGGAAAGTATCGCCCGCCGCAAGCATCACTGATTTTCCTTCAGCCTGAAATTTACGTGCGAGCTTACCAATTGTCGTTGTTTTACCCACGCCATTTACGCCCACCATTAAAATCACATAAGGTTTTTTCGTGCTATCAATCTCTAAAGGTTGTGCTACTGGCTCAAGAATATCCGCCATTTCTACTTTTAATTGTTGATATAAAAGCTCGGCATTTTGTAATTCTTTACGGCTTGCATGTTCAGTCAAATTTTTGATGATTTTACTTGTTGTCGGCACACCAATATCCGCAATTAAAAGTTGTTCTTCTAATTCTTCAAACAACTCATCATCAATTTTCTTTCCTAAGAAAAAACCACGAAAACCCGTGCCAATATTTTGTTTAGTTTTCAGTAATCCCTTAACTAAACGACTAAAAAAGCCCCCTTCACTTGGCTTTTCGCGAGTTTCAATTTCAACAACGGGCTGAAGATCATCTTCTAAATTTTTCGCATCGATGATTTCTTCAATCGGCTCAAGTGCGGTTGAAATTTCCTGTATTTTTTCTTCTTCGACTAAATCATGAGTTTCAAATTTTTCAATAGACGGCTCGATATCTTTTATCTTTTCTTCTTCAATTATTGGCTCAATTTTAGGTTCATCTTGCTTTTTATTACGCCCAAATAACGATGCCCAAAATCCGCCTTTTTTATTTTCTTCAGCCATAATAAAATGCTCTCTTAACTGTAATCCGATAAAAATGTCGTTCATTCTAGCAAAAAATCGTCTAAACTAAGCACAATTTTCAATAAAAATCGAATCTTTATGAAAAAAATACAAACGCCAAATGCAAAGGGCGAGGTTCGCATTATTGCAGGTCTATGGCGAGGGCGAAAACTTACCGTATTAAATTCAGAAGGCTTACGCCCAACTGGCGATAGAGTGAAAGAAACGCTTTTTAATTGGTTAATGCCTTATATCCACCAATCTGAATGTTTAGATGGCTTTGCGGGGAGTGGTTCATTAGGTTTTGAAGCACTTTCTCGCCAAGCGAAAAAAGTGACTTTTTTAGAACTAGATAAAACTGTCGCCAATCAATTAAAAAAGAATTTACAAACACTCAAATGCTCATCAGAACAGGCTGAAGTAATTAATCAAAGTAGTTTGGATTTTCTAAAACAACCACAAAATCAACCGCACTTTGATGTGGTATTTTTAGATCCACCTTTTCATTTTAATTTGGCAGAACAAGCAATTAGTTTGCTTTGTGAAAATAACTGGCTAAAACCCAATGCGTTAATTTACGTAGAAACAGAGAAAGATAAACCGCTTATTACTCCTGAAAACTGGACGTTATTGAAAGAAAAAACGACGGGAATAGTGAGCTATCGTTTATATCAGAATTAGAGAGAAAATTATGTTAGATATCGTTTTATATGAACCAGAAATCCCACAAAATACTGGTAACATTATTCGACTTTGTGCCAACACAGGATTTCGCTTGCACTTAATTGAACCGCTAGGTTTCACTTGGGATGATAAACGCTTACGCCGCTCAGGTTTGGATTATCACGAATTTGCGGAAATCAAACGCCACAAAACCTTTGAAGCCTTTTTAGAAAGCGAAAAACCCAAACGCCTTTTTGCACTTACAACAAAAGGCTGTCCAGCACATAGCCAAGTGAAATTTAAATTTGGGGATTATTTAATGTTTGGCCCAGAAACTCGTGGCATTCCGATGTCAATTTTAAATGAAATGCCGATGGAACAAAAAATCCGCATTCCAATGACTGCCAATAGCCGCAGTATGAACTTGTCTAATTCTGTTGCAGTAACGGTTTATGAAGCGTGGCGACAATTAGGCTATAAAGGTGCGGTAAATTTACCAGAAGTAAAATAAACAAAAAAGTGCGGTTAAAATTTAATAAGATTTTTAACCGCACTTTTATTATTTAAATGGAACTTGTTTTCCGAATATCCGTTTTTTTATTCTAATTAGTTCATTTTTTATTTTAGCTAAAGGTTTAGCGGGAATTTGGTTTTTATGCACTTTTTCCCTACCATTATGCAAACTACTCTCAAAATAATTTTCATCATGCAGAATAAAACTTTGAGCGCATATTGCAGGGGAAAGTTGCATAACTTTATAATCTTTTTTGCCTAATAATTCATCAAAAATTAGAGTATCAATAGCAAGATAAAGTTGTTTATTTCTTATGTTATTCAATAAATATCTAGCACCCTTAGCTGTGATTGAATAGCCAGCCATTCCAGTATGTTTGAATTTCAATCGGGAAATATTTCTATTACATTTTATTTGCTCACACTTTCCATAAATTATTTTTCCATGAGCTTCTAACTTCAATATATCAGTATCTTCAGGTATATAATCAATATTCAACAATTCTTTTGCATTTTCTCCCAAATAAATATCGTCTTCAAAAATATTAATATAATCTAAATTATTTTCTAAAACGAAATTCCATAAAACAATATGGCTTAATGCACAGGCTATCTCAGCATCACACAAAGTTGCTTTTGATGAACGATCAAAGGTGATATTAAATTTTTTAGCGGTTTCTTCAATAATGTCGGGCGTAATAGCATCAAAAAATTCGAAAGGAATATTCTGCTTACCGAATTCTTCGGTAATGTGTTTTCGGCGTTTTTGTTCAGTAGTTAAACTGATAACATAATTGTGCTGAGCTGCATTATGCATAATAAGTAACCCAAATAAATAAAAAGTTGGAACAGTATAATATAAAAAGTACGGTAAAAAAATCATAGAAATTTTCACCGCACTTTTGCATTTTAAATATTATGTGCTAAACGATATTCAACTAAATCTTCAATGGTTAGCACGGAATAACCAAATTTTTTCGCAAATTCTACAATCTCAGGGGTGCGTGCCATTGTGCCGTCGTCATTCGTGATTTCACAAATAACGCCTGCTTCTTTAAATCCTGCCAGACGTGCTAAATCAACGGAAGCTTCTGTGTGTCCGCGACGAGTAAGTACGCCACCATTTACTGCACGAAGTGGGAAAACATGGCCTGGACGATGTAAATCTGTTGGAACTGCATTATCAGCAATAGCCGTTTGAATGGTTGTGACTCGGTCTGCGGCAGATACGCCCGTAGAAACACCTTTTGCGGCTTCAATCGTCACAGTAAAAGCCGTTTTGTTTACGCTATTATTGTGTTCTACCATTGACGGTAAATCGAGTTGTTGGCAACGTTCATCAGTAATGCATAAACAAACAATGCCACTGCCATAACGAATTAATTTTGCCATTTGTTCTGGCGTGATTGTTTCTGCTGGGAAAATTAAATCGCCTTCATTTTCACGATCTTCATCATCTAAAACTAATACGCCAGTTCCATTTTTAAAGGCATTAATTGCATTAAGTACGCGTTCTTCAGCGGTGTTGCCGAATGGGGATAAAATTGACTGATTCATAGTAATTTCCTAATTTGAGATTTCAATTAAATACCAGAATCAGGGCTGAGAAATGCAAATAAAATGAACGATTTGGGAACCCAACTCGTTTTATTCTCTTTCATCCAGACTTTACTGTCGGCTTTGGAATTTCACCAAATCTGCTGACTTTAAAAGTGAAAATCAGGACAATTTAGCAAGAAAAATTTGCCAAAAATTGACCGCACTTTTAAACGCTCGTGGGCTTTACCACCGGTAGGGAATTTCACCCTGCCCTGAGAATGCGAGCTAAGTATAACGCAAAATACCTAGGCACTAAATCAGAACGTGAAAAATATTTTCATTTAGCCTACAATAAACACACTCAATTCTTACGCTATCAAGAGCAGATTATGTCAAAAACAAAAGAGAAAAAAGTCGGTGTCATTTTCGGGAAATTTTATCCTGTACACACAGGCCATATAAATATGATTTATGAGGCGTTCAGTAAAGTCGATGAACTGCACGTTATCGTGTGTAGTGATACGGTGCGAGATTTGAAATTATTTTACGATAGTAAAATGAAACGCATGCCAACCGTTCAGGATCGCTTGCGTTGGATGCAGCAAATTTTCAAATATCAAAAAAATCAGATTTTTATTCATCATTTGGTTGAAGACGGTATTCCGAGTTATCCAAATGGCTGGCAATCTTGGAGTGAAGCGGTTAAAACCCTATTCCATGAAAAACATTTTGAGCCTTCAATCGTATTTAGTAGCGAACCTCAAGATAAAGCGCCTTACGAGAAATACTTAGGTTTAGAAGTTTCGTTAGTCGATCCTGACCGCACTTTCTTTAATGTATCCGCCACAAAAATTCGCACCACACCATTCCAATATTGGAAATTTATTCCGAAAGAAGCTCGTCCTTTCTTTGCCAAAACGGTGGCGATTTTAGGGGGAGAAAGCAGTGGTAAAAGCGTGCTAGTTAATAAGTTAGCCGCCGTATTTAATACCACTTCTGCGTGGGAATACGGGCGTGAATTTGTATTTGAAAAGCTCGGTGGCGACGAGCAAGCGATGCAATATTCTGACTATCCGCAAATGGCGCTTGGTCATCAACGATACATTGATTATGCCGTGCGCCATTCTCATAAAATTGCATTTATTGATACGGATTTCATCACCACCCAAGCATTTTGCATTCAGTATGAAGGAAAAGCCCACCCATTTTTAGACTCAATGATTAAAGAATATCCCTTCGATGTCACTATTTTACTTAAAAATAATACTGAATGGGTGGATGATGGCTTGCGTAGCTTAGGCTCACAAAAACAACGCCAACAATTTCAACAACTACTCAAAAAACTGTTAGATAAATATAAAGTCCCTTATATAGAGATTGAATCGCCAAGTTATCTTGATCGCTATAACCAAGTTAAAGCAGTCATTGAGAAAGTGTTAAATGAAGAGGAAATCAGTGAATTACAAAACACAACCTTTCCTATAAAAGGGACATCTCAATGATTTTATTTGCTGGTGATCCGCACGGAAGCTATGATCACATTTACCCTTTTATAAAAGAACAGGAAAATGTCGCACTGATAATTTTAGGCGATTTACAGCTCACGACAGCAGATGAATTGGATAAACTTGCACAACATTGTGATATTTGGTTTATTCATGGAAATCATGATAGCAAAACCATTAGTGCTTTTGATTCAATTTGGGGTTCTAAGTGGCAATCACGCAATTTACACAATCGCGTAGTTGATATTCAAGGAACTCGCATTGCGGGATTAGGCGGTGTATTTCGCGGACAAATTTGGATGCCACCAAATCGCCCCATGTTTTTTGATCCTATTCATTATTGCCAATATAGCCCACAGGAGAAGATTTGGCGAGGCGGTGTGCCTTTGCGTCATCGCACGTCAATTTTTCCATCAGATATTGAAATCTTAGAAAACCAACAAGCGGATGTGTTGATTTGTCACGAAGCCCCTAAACCACATCCGATGGGTTTCCAAGTAATTAATGATTTGGCAATGAAGATGGGGGTTAAGCTAGTATTCCACGGACATCATCACGAAAACTTTACTTATCGAACAAAGTATCCCTACAAAATCACGAATGTAGGTTTCCGCAGTCTTGCTGATGCAGAGGGAAATTATTTGCTGCAAACGATCGACGATCGTGAAAAATAAATCTATTCCAAAATAAAAGCCGACTCATTTTTCTTCTTTAAGTTAAACGCAAGCGACTTAGGTCGCTTGCTAACATCAAAAATAAGAAGGCTCTCGCTCATTGATACGCCATTTTGAATTTTGATGCCTAGTTATAGTTACAAGACTAGAGAAGATTATATATTTTATATATAAGAAAGCAAAAAGCCGCTAAATCTCTTTAGCGACCTTTTTAAATTTGGCTCCTCCTGCGGGACTCGAACCTGCGACATATGGATTAACAGTCCACCGTTCTACCGACTGAACTAAGGAGGAAATGGTGCCTCGAGGCGGAATCGAACCACCGACACGGGGATTTTCAATCCCCTGCTCTACCGACTGAGCTATCGAGGCGTTATCGTTATTGGCTACTGCCTGACAACGGGGCGTATTAAACTATTTTTTCGGTTTTCGGTCAATAACTAAATGCAAAAAAAATGGAAAAAACATTTCATTTGAATAGTTAATCATCAATATGTTTATTAAAACAACGAAATAATAAAAACTATTTTAAAATTTACCGCACTTTTTTAATAAAAAATGCTCAATGGTGTTAGCCAGCGAGCATTTTTGATTATCTGAAAAAATTCAATTATCGTCTAACACGGAATTTTTTCTGTGCCTTATCAACTTTCAACAAATAATTGCGTGCTTGTGATGATGGGTGAATCGTCGTTAGAATGCGATAAACTTGTTCTGGATACATTTGATTGATTTTGTAAATCGCCGTATCCTTATCATTATCAAAAACACGTAACACTGCGCCTGCACCACTATTATAAGCAGAAATCATGGCGAAACGTTTTGAGGTTGGATTCGTAATTCCATCTAAATATTGATTTTGTAAAATCCATAAATAAGACACACCAGCATCAATATTATTCGCAGGATCATATAAATAACGCGTTGATGGCTGCCCACCTTTGCCTTTCATTGCAAATACATCTCGACCTGCTGTATGAGGCACGACTTGCATTAATCCAATAGCATTTGCATAGCTAATCGCATATGGGTTAAAACTTGATTCTGTTTGCATAATGCCCAAAATCAAACTTTCATCGATGCCATAACGTTGCGCAGCTTTACGAATCAATGGTAAATATTTTCGTGCACGCACTTCTACGTGGTTTGCAATCATAGGAACAGAGACAAATTGCACGGTATGCCCGTTTTGTAATCGACGTGTTTGCAATTTATTTTGAATCAAATAAGTGGCGAAATTACTTGCGATAACTTGATTAGCAATGTGTTGCCCTTGATGATCCACAACCTGCCCCAAAAGGAATGGGCGAGAGCTAATCGGCACATCGCCAGATGCAAATAAATCAATACCTTTTGCATCCGCTCCCATTAACAAGGTATGAACAATAGCATTATGTAAACGATTTAGATCTTGCTGAGTTTCAATAACGATATTACCTTCATCAAAACTCACGTGGCTACGCGTATAAAAAGAATCTGTATATTTCACGTAATCTTTTCGACTAGCCACTAACAATTCATTGACGCCCCAAATACGGTCAATATTATGCGAGAATTGCCCTGTGAGAATATCTAACCCTTGCGTGTCTTTAGCAAAGGCTTCATCATAGTTAATACCTTGATTCGATGAATTACTACAAGCATACAAAAAAGGCAACAATGCCAATAATAAATATTTTTTCATTGTAGGATAGATAACTAATTTGATGGTGGAACATAACCTTCAATATGAACATCTTTACCTTCAAACAAAAAATTAACCATTTCTTGTTCTAATAATTTACGGTGCTCTGCATTCATCATATTAAGTTTTTTTTCATTCACAAGCATCGTTTGTTTCTTAATCCATTCGCCCCAAGCCTGTTTACTTACTGAATCAAAAATACGCTTGCCCAACTCTCCAGGATAAAGTTGAAAATCTAAGCCTTCCGCTTCTTTTTTGAGATATTCACAAAATACTGTTCTTGCCATAATGATTCCTTACAAATTGTATTAAAAGATTTTTCACAGGCTGAGCCAGCCCGATCGGTTCAGGATTTTGTGGATCATACCAATATTTGACCGCACTTGATAGGTTTGATTGGTATTCTTTTGTGCTTTCCATCACTTTTCGCCAGTCTAAATTAGCCTGCTCTACGCATAAAGTACTCTCCATTTCGGCGTAAATTGGATGAATATCTAAATGAAAATGGCTAAATGTATGTCGAAAACTCGGCCATTCTTGATAATGCGTGACTTTTTCTTGGGCTAAAAAATGAAGCAACGAGGATTTATCTTCAAATTGTGGAAAACAAAATAATCCGCCCCATAATCCCGAGTTTTCTCGCTGCTCCAAACATACTTTGCCATTTTTCGACAAAATTAAAAAATAGGTAGTTTTTTCTGGCATCGCTTTTTTAGGTTTTTTAGCTGGAAATTTTTCCCAGTTTGTATTTTTATAAGCCAAACAATCTATATTTAACGGACAAAGATCGCATTTGGGCTTAGTTCGCATGCAAACCATTGCACCAATGTCCATCATTGCTTGATTAAAATCTGCCACACGCATCGTAGGTGTAACTTGCTCCGTTAATGCCCACAAGCGATTTTCTACTTTTTTCTCGCCACTCCATCCCTCAATAGCAAAATAACGCGCCAACACACGTTTAACATTACCATCTAAAATTGGATAAGGCTGATTTAAAACAGAAGATAAAATGGCACCAGCAGTTGAACGTCCCACTCCAGATAACGCCCAAACTTGCTCAAAATTTGTCGGGAAATTTCCATTAAATTCATCCCGTACTTTTTGAGCGGCTTTATGTAAATTACGCGCTCGTGCATAATAGCCTAAGCCCGTCCATAAATGTAACACTTCATCTTGTGAAGCATTGGCAAGTGCGGTGATATTTGGAAATGTTTTGATAAACCGCTCAAAATAAGGAATTACCGTCGCAACTTGCGTTTGTTGCAACATCACTTCAGAAAGCCATACACCATAAAGCGTTTTATTTTGCTGCCAAGGTAAATGCTTGCGTCCAAACTTGTCGTACCAAGCTAAAACAGATTTGGCAAATGGCGCATTGATGGAAGATTTTGCTAACATAAAAAGAAAAGTGCGGTTAAAAATGCTGATGATTTTACACGAAAATAGAGCTTGTTTATCTGCATTTTTTCAGTATAATTCGCAACCTATTTGGTGCCAATTATGGCGTATTATTCACTCACGCGGTGTAGGGAGAAAGTTCCTATAGCGGCGTGGCTTCATTTTGAGGTTTTTCTATGAAACAAGGTATTCATCCAGAATATAAAGAAATTACTGCGACTTGTTCTTGCGGTAATGTGATCAAAACACGTTCAACTTTAGGCAAAGACATCAACCTTGATGTGTGCGGTAACTGCCACCCATTCTATACTGGTAAACAACGTGTTGTTGATACTGGTGGTCGTGTCGAGCGTTTCAACAGCCGTTTCAAAATTCCAAGCACAAAATAATTTGGACTTGTTTAAAAACCCCGCTAATTTGCGGGGTTTTGTTTTATACAGTTAGAACAACAATACGTTGAACTTAATTAAAGATAGTAATGTTCTACATAATTTAATTTATCATCAAGTTTTAAAACTAAAGGCTGACCTGTTGGAATTTCAAAATCCATAATTTCAGCATCAGAAATACCGATAATATGTTTTGCCAACGCACGAAGTGAATTACCGTGAGCAACCACTAAAACACGTTTGCCAGAAAGCATTGCTGGTGCAATTTGATCTTCCCAGAATGGTAATGCACGTTCTAATGTTAATTTTAAATTTTCTGCGTTTGGCACAACATCAGATGGAATATTTGCGTAGCGACGGTCATTGTGTGCAGAATTTGGATCTTGTGGATCTAAATCTGGTGGAGAAATGTCGTAAGAACGACGCCAAATATGAACTTGTTCGTCACCGTATTGCTCCGCAGTCGCTTTTTTATCTAAACCTTGTAAAGCACCATAATGACGTTCATTTAAACGCCAGTTTTTCACTTGAGGAATCCATAATTGATGGGATTCTTCTAACACGATATTACAAGTTTTGATTGCTCGAGTTAAAACGGAGGTAAATGCGATATCAAATTCATAACCTTTGTCTAACAGTTTTTTACCCGCAGCTTTTGCTTCTTCCACACCACGTTCAGTTAAATTCACATCACGCCAGCCTGTGAATAAGTTTTTCGCATTCCATTCACTAAAACCGTGACGGATAAATACTAATTCCATAAGAATCTCCTAATTTTTTCAAATAAAAAGAACGCACATTTTATAGCAAAAAATCCTTAGCTTTAAAAGTTAAAAGGGATGATTTCCTGATCTTCAGCAAAAAATAACCATCAAACTTTTTCGCCTTTTAACAAATATGATAAGATTTGCGAGTTTTACGAATTTAGGACGAATTATGTTGCGTTTTGGCGTTAATCAAAAAACATCATTATTATTAACCGCACTTTTAAGCTGCGGTTTATTAATATTTTCGCCTGTCAGCCAATCTTCCGATCTCAATCAAATTCAAAAACAAATTAAGCAACAAGAATCTAAAATTGAGAAACAAAAGCTTCAGCAAACTAAGTTGCAAGCGAATTTAAAAAAACACGAGAGTAAAATTAACAGTGTTGCGAGTGAACTGCTTGAAACCGAAATAAGTTTAAAGGAAATTCGTAAGCAAATTGCCGATGCAGATAAGCAATTCAAACAATTAGAAAAACAGGAACGTGAGCAAAAAGCACGATTAGCCAAACAAATAGATATAATTTATCGTTCAGGCATTAATCCATCGCTGATTGAACGAATGTTTGCCAAAGATCCGACAAAAGCAGAGCGAATGAAAGTTTATTATCAGCATTTAAATCAAGTTCGGATTGAAATGATTGATAATTTAAAAGCAACGCAAGCACAAATTGCAGTACAAAAAAAGGCGATTCTCTCTCAACAAAAGAATCACCGAAATCAACTTTCCACACAAAAAAAACAACAACAAGCATTGCAAAAAGCACAGCAAGAGCATCAATCTACGCTGAATGAACTCAATAAAAATTTAGCCCTAGATCAAGATAAATTGAATGCACTAAAAGCAAACGAACAAGCACTTCGTCAAGAAATTCAACGAGCTGAACAAGCAGCACGCGAACAAGAAAAACGTGAAAGAGAGGCACTTGCTCAACGCCAAAAAGCTGAAGAAAAACGAACATCAAAGCCTTATCAACCAACTGTGCAAGAACGCCAATTACTTAATAGTACAAGCGGTTTAGGGGCGGCAAAAAAACAATATTCCTTACCAGTTTCTGGTTCAATTTTGCATACTTTTGGTTCTATTCAAGCAGGCGAAGTACGTTGGAAAGGTATGGTAATTGGCGCATCAGCAGGCACGCCTGTTAAAGCAATTGCTGCTGGACGCGTCATTTTAGCGGGATATTTAAATGGTTATGGTTATATGGTTATTGTTAAACACGGCGAAACTGATTTAAGTTTATATGGCTTCAATCAAGCTGTATCAGTGAAAGTTGGTCAGCTTGTTTCAGCAGGGCAGGTTATTGCTCAAGTAGGAAATACAGGGGAAATATCACGTTCTGCGCTTTATTTTGGTATTAGCCGTAAAGGAACGCCAGTAAATCCTGCAGGGTGGGTTCGTTGATGAATATTCTGATAAAAAGTGCGGTAAAAAATTTCATTGTTTTTTCTACCGCACTTTATACCTCTTTTTCTTTTGCTCAAAGTAAACTTGCTATTGTTATTGATGATGTAGGCTATCATCTCAAAGAAGATGCGGCAATTTTTGCGATGCCACGTGAAATTTCCGTAGCAATTATTCCTGCAGCGCCCTATGCTCGAGCACGTAATCAAGAAGCAAAATCTCAAGGTAGAGATATTTTAATCCATATGCCGATGCAACCAGTAAGTGCAGTGAAAATAGAAGACGGTGGGCTGCATTTAGGAATGTCTGCGGCACAAGTAAATGATCGCGTTAATACGGCTAAAAATATTGTGCGTGATGCCATCGGTATGAACAATCATATGGGGAGTGCAGCAACGGCAGATCCCCAATTAATGACTTATTTAATGACCGCACTTCAAGAAAAACATTTATTCTTTTTAGATAGTCGAACAATAGGAAAATCTGTAGCTGGAAAAATAGCAAAAGAACAAGGGGTGCGTTCATTAGATCGCCATATATTTTTAGATGATAGTAACGAATTCGCAGACGTTCAACGTCAATTTAAAGCAGCAATTCACTATGCTAGAAAACACGGCTCCGCCATTGCAATAGGTCATCCTCGCCAAAATACGATTGCAGTTTTACAAGCAGGACTTCGTAATTTACCCGAAGATATTCAATTAGTCGGAATGGGAAATTTATGGCGAAATGAAAAAGTTATTCCGCCCAAGCCATTTATTTTATTATTCAGCGAAGTGCCTGCACCAACTTCTATAGAACCTTTTGAGCCTGTAGGATTATTGCGTGGAATTCCAAAATAAAACAGTTGCTAATATTTAAAAATAAACATTAACAACTGCTTTGTCTACTATATCAATTTATCAATGGAATAAGTTATAAATACGTCTTTTAATATTAGTTTTTAGATTAAACAACTCTCTCATAATCACTATTTTTAATGATCTCTGTTTCCTTTGTTTCTCATAAATAGTTGATTCTATCTCGCCATCATCTTCTAAGCAAAATGGTACTATTGCATAAGGTGGCACTTTATTCTCAAAAAAACGATCCATTGTCACATCCACGGTTAAATACCACTCCTTGCTTTGTGTTAAAAATTTCCTTGCTGCTTGGGGAGTTAAATAATAACCTGTAGCACCAGCAAATCCTTTACTAAATTGATATATCGAAAGATTACCGAAATTAGAGATCAATTTTCTTTTATTTTTCAAACGATCAGGTTGTAACCAGAAAAATTCAAACGTATTTTTATCGCTATTAATAAAATCAAGTACTTCTAAGAAATTATTTTTAAATTTAGCATCATCTTCTAATACAATAATAGGGTAATCTAATTCTACACATTTCTCCCACATAGAATAATGGCTCGCATAACAGCCTAATTGACCCAAGGTTAAAGGATACCCCTTTGTATTCAACCGCTTATTTTCATTGTAACGTTGAAACAATGGGTGATTCGGATTTGATTTTCCATAAATAGCATCAAAAAAGTGAATTTCTTGTATTAAATTATTCGAAAATAACTGTTCAAACTGTGCTTGCATATAAGCTTTTCGATCTGTAGATTTTTCTAGATTAATAATGAAGATAGGTGTAATAAACATAATCTCTCCATAGTTATTTAAATGGAACGATAAATTTCTGCTTATTTTGTTTAGCAGTAATTCTTTTATGTTTAGTAAACAATCTTATTATTTTTTCTAATATTGTTCTCTTTTCTTTTACCTTATTTATTTCTTGAAGAATAATTTGTTTGCTTTGTGATGTACTATTTAAGTCACTCTTTGCTTGCTTGCTTGCTTGCTTGCTTGCTTGCTTGCTTGCTTGCTTGCTTGCTTGCTTGCTTGCTTGCTTGCTTGCTTGCTTGCCAAGACTATCTAAAATTTCATTTCTTATTATCAAGTTATTATTAATATGTGTTAATGTGATTAACATAATTCCGCCTTCATAAAATATTTATTTATAAAAAGACAAATCGTAAACGATGTGATTTGTTTAGTTATGGTAGATAATTATACCCCTACCTATTCATTTTACAAATACGTAAATTCCGTTTTAAAAGTAACGCACACAGTGAAAATCTGCCAGATTTCCACCGCACTTTTTTAACCTTCAAGTCCATTTATTTCTCTAAAATACCATTCTTGCATTTCTGAATAATCTCATCCACGCACCGTCTTCTGTCCAGTTTTCTGGGTGCCAAGAGTTACTCACAGCACGGAACACACGTTCAGGGTGTGGCATCATAATAGCAACTCGCCCATCAAGATTTGTAATTGCAGTAATGCCCTCCGAAGAACCATTCGGATTGGCAGGATATAGTTCGGTGGGGCTACCGTTGTTGTCAATATATTGTGCGGCAATGATGCCTTGTGCTTTTAAGCCTGCAAACTGTTCAACTGATTTAAACTTAACTTGTCCTTCCCCGTGAGAAACCGCAATGGGCATATGTGAGCCTGCCATTCCTGCAAACCAAACTGAATCCACTTCATTAATTTTCACTAAACTCACACGCGCTTCAAAGCGTTCAGATTTGTTGCGTACAAAATGCGGCCAGTTTTCTGTACCTGGGATAATTTCCGCCAAGTTAGAGATCATTTGACAACCGTTACATACGCCTAAGGTCAGTGTGTTTGGATTGATAAAAAACTGGCTGAATTGCTCATGTAATTTCGGGTTAAATAAGATGGATTTTGCCCAACCGCCCCCTGCACCAAGCACATCGCCGTAAGAGAAACCGCCACAAGCAACCATTGCATTGAATTCTGCTAAATTACGACGACCAATCATTAAATCAGACATATGCACGTCAATTGCATTAAAGCCTGCACGATCAAACGCCGCTGCCATTTCATAATGACTATTTACACCTTGTTCACGTAAAATTGCAATGGTTGGTTTTACACCTTTATTGATAAATGGCGCAGTAATATCTTCATTCACATCGTAAGTCAAAAATGCGGATAAGCCTTTGTCGTCAGGGTTTTTCTTAGCTTCAAACTCTTGCTCAGCACACTCTGGATTATCGCGTAAGCGTTGCATTTGGTAAGTTAATTCTGCCCAAATACTACGTAATTCAGAGCGTTTTTCGCTGAATAATTTATGGCTGCCGCGGCTGATTTCAAAGCGATCATCAACAGTTACCGTACCAAGTTGGTGAGTAATACCAAGCAAATTGTGAGCTTTCAACACCTCACGTACGCTTTCTAATTGGCTATCGGCAACTTGGATAACCGCTCCCAATTCTTCGTTAAATAATACCGCTAAATCGTTGTCGCCTAGGGCTGAAATATCAACTTCTACCCCACAATGCCCTGCAAACGCCATTTCTGCAAGAGTTGTGATTAAACCGCCGTCCGAACGGTCGTGATAAGCCAATAATTTATCTTCTGCCACTAAAATTTGCATTGCATTGTAAAAATCTTTTAAGCGTTGAACCTTTACCACATCGGCAGGCTTGTCTCCTAACTGTTTGTACACTTGAGCAAGTGCGGTCGCACCTAATCGATTATGCCCTTCGCCTAAATCAATTAGCAATAAACTCGAGAAACCTTTGTCGGTACGAAGTTGTGGCGTAAGCGTTTTACGTACATCTTCTACACGAGCAAAAGCGGAAATTACTAATGAAAGCGGGGCGGTCACTGATTTTTTCTCGCCATTATCGATCCAAGTGGTTTTCATCGACATTGAGTCTTTACCCACAGGAATAGTTAAGCCTAACGCAGGACAAAGTTCTTCGCCCACAGCTTTTACTGCTTCATAAAGTCCAGCATCTTCGCCTGTGTGACCTGCTGCACTCATCCAGTTGGCGGAAAGTTTAATACGTTTCATCTCGCCAATTAGGGTGCCAGCAATGTTAGTAATGGCCTCCGCCACAGCTAAACGTGCCGAAGCCGAGAAATCTAGCAAGGCAACTGGAGAGCGTTCGCCCATTGCCATTGCTTCGCCGTGGTAGCTATCCAGTGAAGCAGTAGTAACAGCCACATCAGACACGGGGATTTGCCAAGGACCCACCATTTGATCTCGTGCCACCATACCTGTTACCGAGCGATCACCAATAGTAATTAAGAAAGTTTTTTCTGCGACAACGGGTAAACGTAATACACGGTGGAATGCTTCTTTTAATTGAATACCTTCTGTTTTAAGTGATTGATTTTCTGCTGTTTTTGACAAAACTTCACGCGTCATTTTCGGCGTTTTGCCTAATAACACATTCATTGGTAAATCAATTGGATTATTATCGAAATGACTATCGTGCAAGATTAAATGTTCTGCTTGTGTTGCTTCGCCAATCACTGCAAAAGGGGCACGTTCACGCTCACAAAGTGCGGTAAATAATTCGAGGTTTTCTGGCGCAACGGCTAATACATAACGTTCTTGCGATTCATTACACCAAATTTCCAATGGCGACATACCTTTTTCATCACAAAGAATAGAACGCAGATCGAATTTTCCTCCACGCTTGCCATCGTGTACCAATTCAGGCATTGCATTAGATAAACCACCCGCACCCACATCGTGAATAAACAAGATTGGATTTTCTTCGCCTAATTGCCAACAGCGGTCAATAACTTCTTGGCAGCGGCGTTCCATTTCCGGATTTTCACGTTGAACAGAAGCAAAATCTAAATCTTCTTTTGATTTACCACTGTCCATCGAAGAAGCAGCACCACCACCTAAACCGATGTTCATTGCTGCCCCACCCAAAACGATCAATTTAGCACCGATTGGAATTTCGCCTTTTTGAACCTGTTCGCCACGAATATTACCGATTCCTCCAGCTAACATAATCGGCTTGTGATAACCGCGTACTTCTTTTCCTGCAAAACTATTTACTTTTTCTTCATAAGTACGGAAATAACCTAATAATGCTGGGCGACCAAATTCATTATTAAATGCCGCACTACCTAAAGGCGCATCTATCATAATATCTAAGGCAGAAGCAATGCGATTTGGTTTAGACAATGGATTTTCCCAAGGTTGTTCAAAATTTGGAATAGCGAGGTTAGACACCGAGAAACCTGTTAAACCTGCTTTGGGTTTTGCCCCACGCCCCGTTGCCCCTTCATCACGAATCTCCCCGCCAGAGCCTGTTGCGGCACCAGGAAATGGCGAAATTGCTGTGGGATGGTTATGTGTTTCTACTTTCATTAAAATGTGCACATCTTCTTGATGAACACGATATTGTCCATCAGGATCAGGAAACCAACGCCCGACTTTCGAACCTTCCATTACTGCAGCATTATCTTTATAAGCAGAAAGCACAAAATCAGGCGTTTGCTCAAAGGTATTTTTGATCATTTTAAACAGCGATTTATCCTGTTTTTTGCCATCAATAATCCAATCGGCATTAAAAATTTTATGGCGACAATGCTCTGAATTCGCTTGTGCAAACATATAAAGCTCCACATCCTGTGGATTACGCTTTAAGGCAGTAAAACTTTCCACTAAATAATCCATCTCATCATCTGCCAACGCTAAACCCAAGGCAATATTCGCCTGTTCTAATGCTTGACGGCCACCATTTAAAATATCAATGGTAGTTAATGCTTTGGGTTCTTGTTGAGTAAAAAGCAAGGCTGCTTCTGTTTCGTGATTTAACACGGTTTCTAACATACGGTCGTGTAATAAATCTTTCAGCGTAGCCAATTCTGCTTCGGTTAAATCACGCTCAATATTGAAGTAATAGGCTATACCACGTTCAATACGATTTACCTTCGACAAACCACAATTGTGAACGATGTCTGTCGCTTTTGAAGACCAAGAGGAAATTGTCCCCACTCGTGGAGTCACAATTAAACAATATCCTGCAGGCTTGAGTTCAGAAAACATTGACCCATAATGCAATAATGCTTGTAATTTAACGATTTCATCTTCTACAAGCGATGTTTTTTGTTCAACAAAATGCAAATACTCTGCATAAACTGACGTAATAGGCAATTGATATTGCTGGCATTTTTGTTGAAGTTGAGTTAAACGAAATTCAGAAAGAGCAGGCGAGCCACGAAAGGTTTTGACAGTCATATTGCAGTTCCGTATAAAAGAAAATAAAAAACAGACGTATTATAACGAACAAAGCAAACGTTTGCATTCAAAATAAAACAAGAAGATTTATGTTCAAACATACTCCCTATTTTCAAGTAATACAAAGCTTATACCCTCTCTACAACCGCTAAAAAATCAATCAATTACTTTATCTATTGCTAATAAATTTTAAAACCTTATGAACAGCCAGCCAAAGATAACCCAATTGAAGTATTTTTGTTTGATAATGTGATATAACAGACGTAAAATTACACACTTTCATAAACTCGGAAATTTTTATACTTTCAATTAATTTAAGGACATAACAATGAGCTTATTTTCAGAACCATCTAAACGTCGTTATGGCGTTGCAATTTTTTGCAGGTTTTATCTCTGCTTTCGTTAAATGGGGAGCGGAGCATCCTTTTCCACCGTGCAGAGCCCTATTGATTTCACGAATTTAACTGGATCGAGGTAACGCACATACTGTTTTCATTAGTCTTTGCTATTGGTTATTGTGTGGTGGCTGAAATTTTCCCGAAAATCAAATTCTGGATAGCTTTAATTGGTGGAAAGAATTAGAAAGCGTGGTATAGTTTAAACACTTTTCACTTAATCTAAATAAAGAGGATTTTATGACAGTTACATTAGCAGGAAACCCTATTGAAGTTGGCGGACATTTCCCTCAAGTGGGCGAAATAGTAGAAAACTTTATTTTAGTCGGTAATGACTTAGCCGATGTTGCATTAAACGATTTTGCAGGTAAACGCAAGGTCCTAAATATTTTTCCAAGCATCGACACAGGTGTGTGTGCGACTTCAGTACGTAAATTTAACCAACAAGCGGCAAAATTAAGTAACACCGTAGTGCTTTGTATTTCAGCAGACTTGCCCTTTGCTCAAGCTCGTTTTTGTGGAGCAGAAGGAATTGAAAATGCCAAAACAGTTTCAACTTTTCGTAACCACGCATTACACTCACAATTAGGCGTAGATATTCAAACTGGCCCGTTGGCAGGTTTAACTTCTCGTGCGGTTATTGTGTTAGATGAACAAAACAATGTTTTACACAGCCAGTTAGTTGAAGAAATTAAAGAAGAGCCAAACTATGAAGCTGCATTGGCAGTGTTAGCGTAGTAGATAGAAGATTTAAAACAAGAACCGCCGAGAGGCGGTTTTTTATTATGCTAATAATCTATTTCTTTGAGTAAAAAATCTAGAGATTGTATGAAAAATGCTTGTTCTGATTACTTAAAGTTATCAAACAGTTCAATAAAAATATATTTAGATACAAAATGTTTACGCTAATTTAAGAAAAACGCCCAATCTTTTTTAAGATAAATGGGGAAAAAATATTAAAGAGTTATAAACCCATCATAAATATGGGTCGCCTCGCCTGTCATATAAAGTGGATGACCAACACCATTCCATTCGATCATGAGCGAACCGCCTGGTAAATCTACTTGGACATTGTTGTTCAATAAGCCTTGCATAATTCCAACTGCAACAGCTGCACAAGCACCACTTCCACAGGCTTGAGTTTCGCCAGCACCACGTTCATAAACTCTAAGCTTAATATGTTCTTTGTTGATGATTTGCATAAAACCAGCATTGACACGCTCAGGAAAACGTTCGTGGCTTTCTAACAAAGGACCAAGCTGTTCAACATTTGCTGTTTGAATATCATCTACTTGTACAACACAATGAGGATTCCCCATTGAAACTGCACCACATAGTACGGTTTGAATATCTGTACGCAGAATATAATTTTTCTCAAATTTATTTGCGGTAAATGGAATTTTTGCTGGTTCCCAAATTGGTTCGCCCATATTCACACGAATTTGATTGTCATCTTTCACCATCAAAACCATATTACCCTTTTGTGTGCTAACCGAGATGTCTTTTTTGTTAGTTAGCCCTTTTAATGTCACAAACCGAGCAAAACAACGAGCACCATTTCCGCATTGCGAAACTTCGCTTCCATCAGCATTAAAAATTCTATAATGAAAGTCGAGTTCGGGATCGTAAGGAGCTTCAACAATTAAAAGTTGATCAAACCCAATTCCACAATGGCGATTGGCTAAACGTCGGATCGTTTCTGGAGTAAAAAACACATTTTGAGTGACTCCATCAACCACAACAAAATCGTTACCTAATCCGTGCATTTTGGAAAACTGCATTTTTCCATCCTTTGTATAAATTCAAGATTTTTGCATTATAAAGAGCAGCAAAAATCATGGCAAATAAAGAACTCTAGTATAAGCAAAGTGCGGTAAAAATACCGTAAATTTTTACCGCACTTTATTCATTCTTGGTATCAGATTACATCCAAGCGTTATTACGAATAATGCCTACTGCAATACCTTCAATTTCAAAATTTTTTTGTTCTTCAAGATTGACTACTATAGGATCAAATTCTTCATTTTCTGCGTGTAGATAAATGATAGAACCTTTTTTCTCAAGACGTTTTACTGTTACTTCATCTTCAATACGTGCAACCACAATTTGTCCGTTACGTACATCCTTAGTACTATGCACAGCTAGTAAATCACCATCTAAGATACCAACATTTTTCATTGATAGACCATAAACTTTAAGTAAGAAGTCAGCCTGTGGTTTAAACATATCTGCATCTACTCGATATGTCGCTTCAATATGCTGCTCTGCAAGAATCGGTTCTCCAGCAGCTACGCGCCCTACAAGCGGTAAACCGTCAAATTCATCATTCGAACTATTGTCTAAAATACGAATACCACGAGATGCGCCGGGAATGATTTCGATTGCACCTTTACGTGAAAGTGCTTTCAAATGTTCTTCTGCGGCATTTGCAGATTTGAAACCTAATTCTCGAGATATTTCTGCTCGTGTTGGTGGCATACCTGTTGTTTCCAAATGGCGTTTTAATAAATCCAACACTTCTTGTTGGCGTGCGGTTAATGGTCTCATATACACTCCTGTTTTTAAACACAGATAACTGGTATTGTATACAGATTGTGTAAAGTTGCAACTGTTATTTTTTAAATCTGTGTATTAAGTCACATTTTGTCGCCAAATTTTCTAAATTAGTTGAGATCGGATGTGTTAAAATATTTGAGTTTTTGGACGATAAAAACACCAAAGGGCTAAAAATAGTTCTATTCACAAACTGCTTTTTAAACGTCTATAAGATCTACAAACTTATAACAAAGAGAAAATTTATTATGGCAAATTTTATAAATATGTATCGCCAATTATTGAGCTTGCCGCTGTCTGCATTGGTGAAAAATAATCCTATTCCCGCCAATCCAATAGAAGAGCTTTCACTTAATATTCATCAACCTATTGTTTATGTTTTGCCTTATACATCTCAAACTGATTTCGTTATTTTCCGCAGAAATTGCTTGGCATTAGGCTTGCCCGATCCCGCAGAGAAAAATGAAATTAATGGCGTTAAGTTACCACGTTATGTATATTTAGACGAAGGTCGCCGAATTTTTAAATCAAAAGGTGCAAAAGACGAAACCACTACCATTTTCAATAAATATCTTGAATTACACCGCACTTCTGAAAGTTTAGATGTGCAACTTATTCCTGTTTCTGTTCTTTGGGGACGTTCTCCCGGACAAGAAGATAAATCAGATTTGCCTAATTTGCGTTTATTAAATGGTATACAAAAAACATTTGCAGCAATTTGGTTTGGACGTGATACTTTTGTGCGTTTTTCTCAAGCGGTTTCATTACGTTATATGGTAGTTGAACATGGCTCAGATGAAAAAATTGCACAAAAGCTGGCTCGAGTTGCAAAAATGCACTTCGCAAAACAACGTATTTCAGCGACAGGCCCTCGTTTACCAAATCGTCAAGCAATGTTTAATAAATTATTGCAATCAGAAGCAATCCGACGAGCAATTGAAGATGAAGCAAAATCAAAAAATATCAGTATTGAAAAAGCACAAAAAGAAGCATATAAAATTTTGGATGAAATTGCAGCTGATGTCAGCCATTCAAGTTTACGTGCAGTAGATCGTTTTTTACGTTGGCTTTGGAATAAACTTTATTCAGGTATTAATGTACAAAATTCGAATCGTGTCCGTAAATTAGCGTTAGAAGGTCATGAAATTGTTTATGTGCCTTGCCACCGTAGTCATATCGATTACTTATTGCTTTCTTATGTGCTTTATCATCAAGGTCTTGTTCCGCCACATATCGCGGCAGGGATTAACTTAAATTTCTGGCCTATAGGTAGAATGTTTCGTAGTTGGGGGGCATTCTTTATTCGCCGCACTTTTAAGGGAAATCGACTATATTCTGCCATTTTTCGCGAATATTTATCAGAACTATTCCATCGAGGCTATTCCGTCGAATATTTTATTGAGGGCGGTCGTTCTCGTACAGGTCGTTTGCTGGCACCAAAAACAGGTATGATGTCAATGACACTTCAAGCATTGCAACATAGTCAAACTCGCCCCATTTCGATTGTTCCTGTTTACGTTGGTTATGAACACGTATTAGAAGTAGACACTTATGCTAAGGAATTACGTGGTGCAGCGAAAGAAAAAGAAAATGCGGGTTTAGTACTTCGTGTAATTAAAAAATTACGTAATCTTGGTCAAGGTTTTGTAAATTTTGGTGAGCCAATTACGCTTTCAAACTATTTGAGCCAACATTTCCCTGATTGGAAAGAGCAAAATCACGAAGAAAAACCACAATGGTTTACACCTGCGGTAAATAATATTTCTAAACAAGTAATGATTAATATTAACAAAGCAGCGGCAGTTAATTCAATGAACCTTGTGGGTACAGCACTACTTTCATCTCGTCAGCGAGCACTTTCACGTGAGCAACTGTTAGAACAACTTAGTAGTTATCAACAATTGTTACAAAATGTCCCTTATTCTACGGACGTAGTCCTACCAAATGTGACACCGCAAGCAATGTTAGAACACGTATTAGCTTTAGATCGTATAGGTGTGTTAATTGAAAAAGATAATTTTGGCGAAATTGTACGCTTAGAACGTTCATCTGCTGTACTAATGACTTATTATCGTAATAATATTCAGCATCTATTCGTATTACCATCTTTAGTTGCGAGTATTATTTTGCATTACGAAGCGATCCAAAAAGATTTATTATTAGACGCGATTAGAAAAATTTACCCTTTCTTACAAGGCGAATTGTTCTTACATTTCAATGAAGATGAATTGAATGTACAAATCCATCAAATCATTAATGAATTTGCACGCCAAAGCGTTATTAATTCAAATGATAACTTCTTATCTATTAATAAATCAAAAGTACGAATTTTACAGCTTTGGTCTGCGGGAATGCAGGAAATCTTGCAACGTTATTACATTACTGTCACTATTTTACAAAAACAACCTGCTATTTCTCGAGCTGAACTTGAAAAAGAAAGCCAGCTTGTTGCTCAACGTTTATCAGTATTACACGGCATAAATGCACCAGAATTCTTTGATAAAGCGGTTTTTTCAAGCTTTATTGCAAACTTGAAAGAACAACGTTACTTTGATGAATCTGGTTATACTGTTCTTGATAAAATAGAAGAATTAGCTTCAACGCTTTCCCATTTGATTTCAACAGAAATTTGCTTAACGGTGAAAGGAACAATTGAAAAATCCGAAGATCTTTCTTCATAAAACAATACTGAGGGCATCATTGATGCCCTTTCTTTTATATAAATGATTTAGATCGCATTTAACGAAAAATTATACTTAATCAATGCAATTTTAATCTTGGTTTTAAATAACGATTCAATTTATCAACGAGAATAATCAAACCAATTTTAATACAACCGTGCAAAGCATGTTGGTGCATTCGATACAAAGACACATAAGCAAACTGCGCAAATTTACCTTGAACGGTAAGTGGATTTTTACCAAACTTATTGGTTAGACTACCAAGTGCGGTAAAATTTGACAGAGAAACTAAAGTACCTTTATCGTTATATTTAAAAGATTTCAGTGGTTTATTTTCAAACAATGCAAAAATATTTTTTGCACAAGCCTTTGCCATTTGATGTGCAGCTTGCGCTCTTGGCGGAACCAATTTACCATTTGATTGTATAAATGCTGCACAATCGCCAATCGCAAAAATACTATCATCAACGGTAGTTTGAAGTGTATCTTTAACCACTAATTGATTGATACGATTAATTTCTAATCCATCAAATTGCTGCGTTACTGTTGAGGCGCGAACTCCTGCTGCCCAAACAATAAGATCAGCTTTAATCTCCCCGCCATCTTTGGTAATAAGTGTATTTGGCTGCGCCTCAGTAATCATTGTGTTTAATTGCACATTGGTGCCCATTTCCTTTAATTCATCTAACACTGCAGCAGATAAATTTTCAGGTAATGCTGGCAATAAACGTGTTCCTGCTTCGACTAAAGTAACTTGTAAGCAAGAACTATCAATTTTACCATAACCGTAAGAAGACAAATCTTCAGCGGCATGATAAAGTTCTGCGGTTAATTCCACACCAGTAGCACCACCTCCCACAATAGCAATATTTACTTTATTTTCATCCACTAACTTTTGTTTAAATTCTTCTTCGCCAATGTCATCTAATGCGCGGTTTTCTGAAAATTTTAAAAATAATTCCAACAGTTTATGTTGAAAACGTAAAGCCTGTTTTGAACTATCTAAAAAAATACAATTATCAGCCACCCCTTTTGTGTTGAAATCATTAGATTTACTGCCAATGGCAATCACTAAATAATCGTAAGGAATTCGACGAGCAATGACAAGCATATCGCCCTCTTGTCCATAAACAGGTGCAAGTTCAACATATTTTTGCTCGCGATTAATACGTATAATTGAACCTTGCTCAAAACTGAAAAAATGATTTTTACCGTGCGCACGATAACTTAAAGAATCAACGCCATCATCCATTACACCTGTTGCAATTTCATGCAATAAGGGTTTCCATAAATGGGTGGCATTACGATCAACCAGCGTCACTTTAGCTTGTTTTTGACGACCTAATTTATTACCCAAAAATGTTGCTAATTCAATACCGCCAGCACCTCCACCAACGATCACGACGTTTTTCATAAAGCTCTCCTAAAAGTTTAAATTGTTAAAAATGTTACATTAATGTAATGATAACATAACAACGAAACAGGGCGGAAAACTTTCATAAAAATAACCGCACTTATATATCAAAGTGCGGTTATTTTTTGAGTTATTTTAAGTTGATATTAGAACAACAAAAACGGTGCTATTTCAGCACCGTTCTTTGTTATCGAATCACATTTTAAAGAATAACGTGAGAAAGACCTAAACCGATTAATAAGCAGAAAAACATGCTCAATAAACCTGGAAGCATAAAGCTGTGGTTTAAAATGTATTTACCGATTTTGGTTGTACCTGTGGTATCGAAGTCAAGAGATGCAATGATTGGACCATAGTTAGGGATGAAGAAGTAACCATTTACAGCAACAAATACACCGATTAATACAGGTGCAGGGATACCTAATGCGATACCAAGAGGGAACAATGTCGCTACTGTTGCACCTTGGCTGTTTACTAATACTGAAAGTACAAATAGAGCGAAAGCAAATGCCCATGGTGCAGTTTCAACTAAGCCTTTCACCATTTCTTTTACTTCAGTAATGTGTGCCTGCATTAAAGTGTCACCTAACCAAGCAATACCGAAGATTGCGATTACTGCGCGCATACCTGCATGGAATACAGAACCTTTGGTAATCGCTGTGCCATCTGGTTTACAAGTTAAGATAATCAATGCACCAATAGAAAGCATAATAATTTCAATGGTATGTGCCATTCCCATTGGTTTTCCATCAAAAACAGGTCGAATAGAAGGAGCTGCACCCATTAACACGACAAGTAAAGCACCAAATAAGAATAAAGAAACGGAAATTTTAGCTGTTTTGCTCACTTCTACTTCTTTGACTGAAGTGGTAGAAGCAAAAATATCTGCATATTTTGGATCATTCAAACGACGTTGATATTCTGGATCATCTTTTAATTCTTTACCCATTTTATTAACAAATAAGCAAGCAAGGAAAAGTCCTAGAATAGTTGAAGGAATGGTTACCATTAAAACATCGCCAAGATGAATGCCTTGTGGCTCAAGGTAAGCAACCACAGCCACCACCGCTGCAGCGATTGGGCTTGCTACGATAGCAAATTGTGATGCAATTACCGCCATTGACATTGGGCGTTCAGGACGGATACCGTTTTGACGGCTCACTTCAGCGATAACTGGCAATACAGAATATGCCACGTGACCAGTACCCGCTAAGAGAGTGAATAACCAAGTTACTGCTGGCGCAATAAACGTAATGTGTTTAGGATTACGACGTAAGATTTTGGTTGCGATTTTGATCATGTAGTCTAAACCGCCAGCTGCTTGCATTGCTGCCGCGGCTGCCACTACAGCCATAATCATAAACATAACATCAATAGGTAAACCTGCTGGTTTCAAGCCAAAGCCAAAAGAAAGAATGGCAAGACCTAAACCACCAAATACACCTAAACCGATACCACCTACACGCGCACCCACAAAGATACACAATAATACGATGGCAAATTGTAGTAAAAACATTGCAGACATACTGCCCCCCTAAGTTAATAAAAAACACTGTGTTTTATTTGTTGAAACGGCGTGTAATATAGCAACAAATAGGTAGAGATTCCATAACTTGGATCAATAAATAATGTTGAAAATTTCTGTTATTTTCCATCAGCTGAAATAAAGATAATTTAATGTATTCTATATTTTGAATATTTTTTTGAAAGATAACCCAAGTGCGGTTATACTTGAGCCCTATTTTGACGTACTTAATCAGTAGAGAAAACAATGCAAGAATTTATCTCAATGGCAACAGAGTTTGCTCAAAAACATACTCTTTTAGCGGTTTCTTGGTTTGCGATTTTCGTGATAGTGATTTATACCTTCTACAAAGGCGCAACGAGTAAATTTAAAGTAATTACGCACAATGAAGTTATTCGGCTAATAAATTCCGATGAAGCCATTGTGGTAGATTTACGTAGTCTTGAAGAATTTCAACGTGGACATATCATTAATAGTATTAATGTGCTTCCAAGCGAAATTAAAAATCAAAACATCGGAAAATTAGAGTCGCATAAAGAGAAAGCTCTTATATTAGTCGATACAAATGGTACTTCAGCCTCTGCTTCTGCAGTATTTTTAACCAAACAAGGTTTTAATTCTGTATTTGTATTGAAAGAAGGCCTTTCCGCGTGGGTAGCAGCAAATTTACCTTTAGTTAAAAAACATAAATAATAAGGAATAGAAAATGTCAGAACAAAAACAAGACGTTGCAGCAACAGAAGAACAACAACCCGTTCTCCAAATTCAACGTATTTATGTGAAAGATGTGTCTTTTGAAGCTCCAAATCTTCCACATATTTTCCAACAAGAATGGAAACCAAAACTTGGTTTTGATTTAAGCACCGAAACAACCCAAGTTGGCGATGACTTATATGAAGTGGTATTAAACATTTCTGTTGAAACTACACTTGAAGATAGTGGCGATGTCGCATTTATTTGCGAAGTAAAACAAGCGGGCGTATTTACTATTAGCGGTTTAGAAGATGTTCAAATGGCGCATTGTTTAACTTCTCAATGCCCGAATATGCTTTTCCCTTATGCACGTGAATTAGTGTCTAACTTAGTAAATCGCGGTACGTTCCCTGCATTAAACTTATCTCCAGTAAACTTTGATGCATTGTTTGTTGAATATATGAATCGCCAACAAGCAGAAAATGCAGAAGAAAAATCTGAGGAAGAACAAACTAAACATTAATTAAATGGTAAAACAAAAGGCAAGCTAGAAATGATCTGCACCCCAAAAGCTGGATTAAATAACCAACTAACTAAGGTGCAGATTTTTTATGACCAAATACCACACCCTTTTCAAACAACAAGTCAATGCACCGTTTGACGTATCCATATCCCATTGTGCAATTAAGCCTGCAAAGCCTTCACCTAATCCTACTTGTACAAGTGCTACGGCATAATCCGCTGCAGCTTCAGCAAGTTCTGCACGAAGTGCGGATGAAATTTTTCCGTTTTCTGCTGAACCATAGAAAGCATTGTTTGCTAATGCAGCTGGAACTGATTCAGTGTAGTTTTCTGTATACCAACCATTACGTAATTCGCAAATCCTACAACACTGTTCCGCCACAAGTAGATGACACATTAACAGAATTTGGGAGAGAGGCATCTAATAAGATGTTTGAGTTGGTGGATTGGTTGGAAACGAATTTAGGGAAAATTTTAAAAAGCAAAAGTGCTTAAATGCAAAAACACCGCTTTTACAAGCGGTGTCTTTTCTTACTATTTTGCAATTAGCAGTCTTGTTTGCCATAAGCATCTTGGCGAAGAACGTGACGAACACCTTCATCAAATTCTGCTAGTACGCGATCTGCATCTTTTGGATCTTTACCGCGCGCATCTAAGTAGAATTTAATTTTTGGTTCAGTACCTGAAGGACGAGCAATTAAGCGTCCGCCATTTTCCAAGTTAAATACAAGGATATCGCTTTGACGATCTGTTTTAATGTGGTCGATAAATTGTGCCACTTTCACGCCAGCGATTTCTGCTGGTGGATTGTTACGAAGTGCGGTCATTAATTTTCCGATTTCTGAAAGATCGCTGACTCGAATAGAGATTTGTCCACTCACATAAGCACCAAATTCTTTGGTAAATTCATCAGCATAATCTGCTAAAGTTTTGCCTTGTTTTTTCAAGTTACGCACAAGATCTAAGAACACGATTGCTGCAGAAATACCGTCTTTATCGCGTACTTTGTCTGGGTCCACTAAATAGCCTAATGCCTCTTCAAAACCGAACAATAAGCCAGATACTTTACCGATGTATTTGAAACCAGTTAAGGTTTCTTCTGATTGGAAACCGTATTTTTTCGCAATTTCAGCGAGCGCAGGAGAAGAAACAAGTGAGCAAGCCAATGTGCCTTGTTTACCTTGATATTGTTTTGCTAAGTACCAACCTAAGAAACAGCCAACCACGTTACCGTGTAGTGATTTCCAGTTACCTTGCGCATCAGGCACAGCAACGGCTAAACGGTCTGCATCTGGGTCATTCGCAATGATAAATTCAGCGTTCTTTTCTTTTGCCACTTTAATTGCTAAATCCAATGCGCCTTTTTCTTCTGGATTTGGGAAATTCACCGTTGGGAATGTGTCATCTGGCCAAACTTGATCTGCTACTACGTGGGGTTGTGGTAAGCCTGCTTTTGCCAGTGTTTTACTTAAAACTTCATAGCCAATACCATGCATAGCGGTATAAACATAGTTAATGTCGCAAGCTGGCTCTTTAGCTAATGATGCAGTTTTTGTAATGTACGCATCTACCACTTCATCATTTAACACCACATAATTATCGCTACGTGGTAAATCTTGGATATTGCCAGCCGCAACTTTATCAATTAATGCTGCGATGTCTTTATCTGCTGGTGAAACGATTTGACCGCCGCCATTTGCTTTGCCCAAATATACTTTATAGCCGTTATCTTCCGGTGGATTATGGCTTGCTGTCACCATTACACCTGCAGTGGTATCAAAATATTGGATCGCATAAGCTAAAACTGGAGTCGGTAATTTGCGTGGTAATAAATAGGCTTTCACGCCTGCACCCGCCATAATTTCAGCGGTGTCACGGGCAAAAACATCAGAGTTTTTACGGCCGTCGTAACCAATTACGATAGATGGTTCTTTATCGTAACCTTTTAAATATTCCGCTAAACCACCAGCAGCTTGAGAAACTAAAACTCGGTTCATCCCCATTGAGCCAGCTTGTAAACGGCCACGTAAACCTGCCGTACCAAATTGCAAACGACCATTAAAACGTGCGTGCAATTCTGCCTCTGCCGCTTTATCTCCGCCTTTTGCTGCATCTAAAAGTGCGGTTAATTCTGCACGAGTTTCTGCGTCAGGATCTTGGTTTAACCAATGTTGTGCAACCTCAAAAAGTGTTGTCATAGCGTTATCCTTATTCGTTGAAATAAATAAAAAAATCGCCGTTAGACTAGCGGAAATCTCACAAAATGAAAACGGCTAATTATTAATTTTTTGATCTACTTAACATTTTTTATTCACGCAATCGGTTATCTGAGCTAATTTGGGAACGCTATTTGTATCGTAGGAATTTGTTTGAAAAATTCGCTATAATATCGCCCCAATATTTACGGCAAAATTTAACCGCACTTTAAGGATTTTCAATGTCATCCCAACCTCGTTTCGTCCATCTTCGCACGCACACAGATTTTTCGATGATTGACAGTATTGTCAAAGTGAAACCTTTAGTGAAAGCCTGTGCAGCTAATGAAATGGTCGCGATGGGATTAACGGATTTTACTAATTTTTGTGGTGTGGTGCGTTTTTATGGCGAAATGCTTTCTTCGGGTATGAAGCCAATTATCGGTGCAGATGTAAAAGTAAAAAGCACATTGTGTGGCGATGAATACTTTGATCTTACTTTGCTGGCTAAAAATAATGAAGGCTATAAAAATATTACTTTATTGTTATCAAAAGCTTATCAGCGAGGTTATAACGATTTACCTTATATTGATCAAGATTGGTTAATTGAACATCGCGAAGGTGTGATTATTTTATCTGGCGGCACGCAAGGCGATATAGGTAAAAAATTGTTGAAAGAAAACGTAGCCGAAATTGAAAGTGCGGTCGCTTTTTACCAAGAATTTTTTGCTGATCATTTTTATCTTGCACTTACGCGTACTGGCAAACCAGATGAAGAACGTTATATCCAAGCAGCATTAAAATTAGCTAAAAGTCATGGATTGCCTTTGGTGGCGACGAACGATGTGATGTTTTTGAAATCTGATGATTTTGAGGCTCATGAAATTCGCGTAGCGATTCACGATGGCTATACTTTAGACGATCCTAAACGTCCGAAATATTATACCTCACAGCAATATTTCCGCAGCGAAGACGAAATGTGTAAGCTGTTTGCTGACATTCCTTCCGCTCTTGAAAATACTTTATTAATTGCGCAACGTTGTAGTGTCACTTTGCGTCTCGGTCAATATTTCTTACCTCAATTCCCGACGGGAGATTTAAGTACAGAAGATTTCTTAGTACAAAAATCCAAAGAGGGCTTGGAAGAACGTTTAGCTTTTTTATTCCCTGATGAAAAAGTGCGGTTAGAAAAAAGACCAAAATATGATGAACGCTTGCAGGTTGAGCTGGATGTGATTAACCAAATGGGATTCCCAGGTTATTTTTTGATCGTAATGGAATTTATTCAGTGGTCGAAAGATAACGATATTCCTGTTGGACCAGGTCGTGGTTCTGGTGCGGGTTCATTAGTGGCTTACGCATTAAAAATTACTGATTTAGATCCGCTAGAATTCGATTTACTTTTTGAACGTTTCTTAAATCCAGAACGTGTGTCTATGCCCGATTTCGACGTGGATTTCTGTATGGATGGTCGCGATCGCGTGATTGAACACGTTGCAGAAACTTATGGTCGTGGCGCGGTATCGCAAATTATTACCTTTGGTACGATGGCTGCGAAAGCGGTTATTCGTGATGTGGGGCGCGTATTGGGGCATCCGTATGGTTTCGTTGATCGTATTTCGAAATTAATTCCGCCAGATCCAGGTATGACGCTCGCCAAAGCATTTGAAGCCGAGCCGCAATTACAGACTGCTTACGATAGCGATGAAGAAGTACAAGCGTTGATTGATATGGCACGTAAACTAGAGGGCGTAACCCGTAATGCAGGTAAACATGCAGGTGGCGTGGTCATTTCGCCAACCTTAATTACTGATTTTTCACCACTCTATTGTGATAATGAAGGCTTATATCCAGTTACTCACTTTGATAAAAATGATGTGGAATATGCTGGGCTTGTGAAATTTGACTTCTTAGGCTTGCGTACTCTCACTATCATTAAATGGGCATTGGATATGATTAATGTTCGTATGGTGCGTGAAGGCAAGCCTCGAGTAGATATTGCTGCCATTCCACTTGATGATCCTGAATCTTTTGAATTACTTAAACGTTCCGAAACCACCGCCGTGTTCCAGTTGGAATCGCGTGGTATGAAAGATTTGATCAAACGCCTACAACCTGACTGTTTTGAAGATATTATCGCATTGGTAGCATTGTTCCGTCCTGGCCCGTTGCAATCGGGCATGGTAGATAACTTTATCGACCGTAAACATGGGCGAGAAGAAGTATCTTACCCTGACGCAGAATATCAACATGCAAGTTTGAAACCTATTCTTGAGCCGACTTACGGCATTATTTTGTATCAAGAACAAGTGATGCAAATTGCGCAAGTGTTGGCTGGTTATACATTGGGTGGAGCAGACTTATTGCGTCGAGCGATGGGGAAAAAGAAACCAGAGGAAATGGCAAAGCAGCGTTCTGTGTTTAAAGAGGGGGCGGTAAAAAACGGTGTGGATGGTGAGCTTTCCATGAAGATTTTCGACTTGGTGGAAAAATTTGCTGGCTATGGTTTTAATAAATCTCACTCCGCTGCTTATGCCTTGGTGTCTTACCAAACCCTTTGGCTCAAAACCCATTTCCCTGCGGAATTTATGGCTGCAGTGATGACATCTGAAATGGATAATACGGATAAAATCGTAGGTTTGTACGACGAATGTTTGCGTATGGGCTTAAAAGTAACGCCACCAGATATTAATGTCGGCAAGCACCATTTTAGCGTCAATGAACAAGGCGAAATTGTATATGGTATTGGCGCGATTAAAGGTGTGGGGGAAGGCCCGATTGAAGCACTTGTGACGGCAAGAAATGAAGGGGGTATTTTCAAAGATTTATTCGATTTATGCGCTCGTGTAGATTTGAAAAAAATTAACCGCCGCACCTTTGAAAGCCTAATTATGTCGGGTGCCTTTGATAAATTAGGCCCACATCGCGCCGCACTTTCTAAGAATTTAGAAGATGCACTTAAAGCTTCCGATCAACATGCGAAAGATGAAGCAATGGGACAAACGGATATGTTCGGCGTGCTGACTGAAACCCATGAAGACGTAGAAAATGCCTATGCTAATACACCGCCTTACACCGAAAAACAAATTCTTGATGGCGAACGAGAAACCTTGGGGCTTTATTTAAGCAGCCATCCTGTTAGCCGTTATTTGAAAGAACTTTCACATTACACATCGACGCGCTTGAAAGATCTTGTACCAAATCGCCGTGGACAAATTAGCACTGTGGCGGGATTATTGGTCTCATCACGAATTGCAATCACAAAAAAAGGCAATCGCTTAGGCATTGCTACATTAGACGATCGTTCTGGTCGCTTAGATTTAACATTATTTGGCGAAAGCCTAGAGCAATTTGGTGAGAAATTACAAAAAGATACCGTTGTTGTTGCTTCTGGGCAAGTGAGCTTTGATGATTTTTCTGGCGGCTTAAAAATGGCGGTGCGAGAGTTAATGACCTTAGACGAAGCACGTTCTCGTTATGTCAAATCCTTAGCTATTAGTCTTTCTGAGCATCAAATTACACCAAGTTTCATTAAACAACTTAAAGCATTACTTGAGCCAGTGAGTGGTGGAACCTTGCCTATTAACGTGTATTACCAAAGTCCGAAAGGTCGTGCGTTGTTACGTTTGGGCGTGCAATGGTCGATCATTCCAACAGATGAAATTCTGACGGAATTGGTGAATTTACTTGGCGAAAGTGCGGTGGAATTAGAGTTTGAATAATACAAAGGCGTGAAAAATATCACGCCTTTTTTATAAGATTAACGTAAGAAATAACGATAAGATTTGCTTTCTGTTACATCTTCAAAAACATAATTGAGTTGGGCAAGTGCCTGTTCAAATTCTGTTTGTTCGCGTTCTTCAATTTGGAAACCAGCAAGGATATTTCCATAGTCCGCACCGTGGGCACGATAATGGAATAATGAAATATTCCAACGATTTTGCAAGGTTTCTAAAAATTTCAATAACGCACCTTTTTGCTCTGGGAATTCGAACGTATATAAGCGTTCATTATCATTGGCTGCACGACCACCCATTAAATAGCGAACATGCGTTTTCGCAATATCATCATCAGACATATCCTCAACATCAAAACCATTTTTCGTGAGGTCTGCAATAATATCTGCTTTTTCTTGCTCATTTGTCGTTCTTACCCCAACAAACACACAAGCGCGTTTATCATCTGCATAACGATAACTGAATTCGGTTACAGCTCGGTTACCTAATACATAAGCAAATTTTAAGAAACTACCGGGTTGTTCAGGCATGGTCACAGCTAATAAAGCTTCTCGATTTTCACCAATTTCACAACGTTCAGATACATAACGTAATGTGTGGAAATTCAAGTTTGCACCAGACAAAATTGCCGCCATATTTTTGCCTTCAATATGGTTTTGTTTCGCATATTTTTTCAAACCGGCTAAACCTAACGCACCTGATGGTTCTGCAACAGCACGAACGTTCTCAAACAAATCTTTCATTGCTGCGCATACTTCGTCACTATCGACCAATACCATATCATCAAGATATTGCTGACATAGACGGAATGTTTCGTCACCAATGCGTTTTACGGCAACGCCATCGGCAAATAATCCAACATGGGTTAAATCTGTTGGTTCGCCTTTATCGAGAGCGGCTTTTAAGCATGCAGAATCCTTTGATTCTACACCGATGATTTTAATTTCTGGCATAAATTGCTTAAGCAAAATTGCTACACCTGCAGCTAAGCCACCACCGCCGACTTGTACAAACACATAATCCAAATCTGCCACTTGTTGTAGCATTTCCATCGCTAACGTGCCTTGTCCAGCGATCACTAATGGATGATCGAATGGTGGAATAAATGTCATGTTTTTTTCTTTTGAAAGCTCGATGGCTTTTGCTTTGGCTTCATCGAAATTAGCACCGTGCAACAACACCTCACCACCAAAACCACGCACTGCATCCACTTTAATGCTTGGGGTGTTTTGTGGCATAACAATTAATGCTTTTAAGCCTAATTGTTTCGCCGATAATGCCACGCCTTGTGCATGGTTACCTGCAGATGCCGCTATTACGCCTGCTGCTTTTTGTTCTGCTGAAAGGCTAGAAATCATTGCGTAAGCACCGCGTAGTTTAAAGCTATTTACTGGTTGGCGATCTTCGCGCTTGATCCAGATATTATTGTGCAGTCGTTCAGAAAGTTTTCCCATTTTTTGTAAAGGGGTCACTTGCGCAGCTTCATATACGCGCGAACCAAGTTTAACAATGGCATTGATATAATCTGATTGAGAGGGTTGAGGATTGGTAAGTAGGTTTTTCATAGTGTTTGTTTTGATGATGAAGTGCGGTTAGTTTTTCCTTTGTTTTATCCCCCTCTTATGAGGGAGGGGGAACCGTTAAATTATTTTAATAATGTTTTATCGCGTACCGCACCTTTGTCCGCTGAGGTCGCAAAGTGGCCGAATACTTTCAATGCGAAAGAGACTTCACGCTCACGGTGAGCTGGCTGCCAACCTTTTTGATCTTGTTCGGCTCTGCGTGCTACGAGTTCTTCATTACTGATTTCTAAGTTAATTGCACGATTTGGAATATCAATGTTGATAATATCGCCATCGCGTACTAAGCCAATTGCACCGCCAGAAGCCGCTTCTGGTGATGCGTGTCCAATAGACAAGCCTGATGTACCACCAGAGAAACGGCCATCCGTTAATAAAGCGCATTTTTTGCCCAAGCCCATAGATTTTAAGTAACTGGTTGGGTATAACATTTCTTGCATACCTGGTCCACCTTTAGGGCCTTCGTAACGGATAACAACGATATGACCTTCTTTAACTTTGCCACCTAAAATGCCTGCAACCGCATCTTCTTGGCTTTCAAATACGATTGCAGTGCCAGTGAATTTCCAAATAGATTCATCTACACCAGCGGTTTTAACGATACATCCATCTTCAGCGAGATTACCGAATAATACGGCTAAGCCACCTTCTTGCGAGATCGCATTTTCTTTATTGCGAATACAACCGTTTACACGATCATTATCGACGGTATTCCAGCGGCAATCTTGTGAGAATGCTTGAGTTGTACGGATACCAGCAGGGCCTGCACGGAAGAATTTATGTAATTCTTCATCTTGATTGCGAATAATATCGTATTGGTCTAGTTGTTCTCCCATGCTCATTCCAAGCACGGTGTGTGTATTTTTATGAATTAATCCAGCGCGATCTAATTCACCCAACAATCCCATAATACCGCCTGCACGATGTACGTCTTCCATATGATATTTATTGGTGTTTGGCGCAATTTTGCTTAAACAAGGTACTTTGCGTGATAAACGGTCAATATCTTCCATTTTAAAATCTACGCCAGCTTCTTGTGCCGCAGCCAATAAGTGTAAAACTGTATTGCTTGAACCACCCATTGCGATATCGAGGCTCATTGCATTTTCAAAGGCATCAAAAGTACCGATTGAACGAGGCAATACGCTTACATCATCTTGTTCGTAATAACGTTTGCAAAGCTCAACAATTTGACGCCCAGCTTTTAAGAACAATTCTTTGCGGTCAGCATGGGTCGCCAACATAGAACCATTGCCTGGTAAAGATAAACCTAAGGCTTCAGTTAAACAGTTCATAGAGTTTGCGGTAAACATACCAGAGCAAGAACCACAAGTTGGACACGCACTGCGTTCGATGGCATCAATACGTTCATCTGACACATTCGGATCGGCTGCCTCAATCATCGCATCTACTAAATCTAAGCGGATTAATTGATCAGAAAGTTTAGTTTTACCTGCTTCCATCGGGCCGCCTGAAACGAAGATAGTTGGAATATTTAAACGCATTGCCGCCATTAACATTCCTGGAGTGATTTTGTCACAGTTGGAAATACACACCATCGCATCAGCACAGTGCGCATTGACCATATATTCCACGCTATCAGCGATTAAATCACGGCTTGGCAAAGAATAAAGCATTCCACCGTGACCCATTGCGATACCATCATCCACCGCAATGGTATTGAATTCTTTTGCTACGCCGCCCGCTTTTTCAATTTCTGCGGCAACAAGCTGTCCCATATCTTTTAAATGCACATGCCCTGGTACGAATTGCGTGAAAGAGTTCACCACCGCAATAATCGGTTTACCAAAGTCATTTTCTTTCATTCCTGTTGCACGCCATAAGGCACGTGCACCTGCCATATTACGACCTTGTGTGCTGGTCGCTGAACGTAGTTTGGGCATAAATAATCTCTCCGAGTAAAATTTAGGGTTCGTTTGTATGATTAATTAACCATTAAAACATCCGGCAGCTTAACCAACTGATTCACTAATAGATCTAAAGTGCGGTCAGATTTTACAGTGATTTTTAACCGCACTTGGGTTTCAATGAGTGTCATTTCCATTGTTGTAACGGTAAATCCGCAGTGACGTGCTACGCGTAACATGTGTTGCGCTGACCACATTTTATGCTGCCCCACATCAGTACAAATTATCGCATTATTTGGTTTGCGATTAGAAGCCATTGCAGCCCCTTGCTCATTACGACAAAGTAAGTGATCTAAGCCTGTGTCATAAAGGGCATCGTAGGTTGGCATAATTGCGTCACCGGGATAACCGAAAAGAGTCGTGACATGGTGTGCTTTCAAGCACGCCATAATGAGTTGTGCGCCTGTCATTGTGTTTGTTTCCTGTTGTTTTTATTTTGGGATAAGTTCAGCATTGTAGCGAAATTTCGAGTCATTGGTAGGGCTTGGAGAGAAAAAAACGAAAAAAAGTGCGGTGAAAATTGGCTTATTTTGAATATTCCTGTTCTTCCCCTAAAAAATTTAGTGAATTTTTACCGCTCTTTTGGCTTATTTATTGACTGATGATTAGATTTCATTATATTGAAACTCTTTTCATTTTTTTACATAGGATAATTTATGGCTCACTCAGCCCCAAAAGCACAAAAGCGTGAGACTTTTTCTGGTCGTCGTGCATTTATTCTGGCAGCAATTGGTTCTGCCGTTGGTCTTGGTAATATTTGGCGTTTCCCTTATACCACTTATGAAAACGGTGGTGGCGCATTTATCATCCCTTACCTTATTGCATTATTAACGGCAGGGATTCCTCTTTTATTCCTAGATTATGCCATTGGGCACCGTCATCGTGGTGGTGCGCCACTTTCTTATCGTCGTGTTAGCCCGCACTTTGAAGTGTTTGGCTGGTGGCAAATGATGGTGAATGTCATCATCGGATTATATTACGCTGTAGTATTAGGCTGGGCAGCAAGCTACACATATTTTTCTTTCACTGGTGCGTGGGGCGATAAACCCATTGATTTCTTCATCGGCGAATTTTTAAAAATGGGCGATATTAAAAACGGTATCAGCTTTGAATTTGTTGGTATGGTAACCGCACCATTAATTGCGATGTGGATTGTTGCCTTAGGCGTGCTTTCTATGGGTGTTCAAAAAGGAATTGCTAAGGTCTCTTCCGTATTAATGCCAGTGCTCGTCGTAATGTTTATGGTGCTTGTGATTTATTCCTTATTCTTACCAGGTGCGGCAAAAGGTTTAGATGCATTATTTACACCAGATTGGACAAAATTATCCAACCCGAGTGTGTGGATTGCCGCTTATGGACAAATCTTCTTCTCGCTTTCAATCGGCTTTGGGATTATGGTGACTTACGCCTCTTATCTTAAAAAAGAATCCGATTTGACTGGTAGTGGCTTGGTTGTAGGTTTTGCTAACAGTAGCTTTGAAGTGTTAGCAGGTATCGGCGTATTTGCAGCATTAGGCTTTATTGCAACAGCGCAAGGTCAAGAAGTCAGCGAAGTGGCAAAAGGTGGAATTGGTTTAGCATTTTTTGCGTTCCCAACCATCATCAATAAAGCACCATTTGGCGAAGTGCTAGGCATGTTATTCTTTGGTTCATTAACCTTTGCCGCATTGACTTCATTCATCTCAGTTATCGAAGTAATTATTTCCGCAATTCAAGATAAAATTCGTATTAGCCGTGGAAAAGTGACATTCATCGTGGGTGTACCAATGATGCTAGTTTCTGTCATCTTATTCGGCACAACAACTGGCTTACCGATGTTAGATGTGTTCGATAAATTTGTGAACTATTTCGGTATTGTTGCCGTAGCATTTGCGTCTTTAATTGCGATTGTAGCAAATGAAAAACTCGGTTTATTAGGTAATCACTTAAATGAAACTTCATCTTTCAAAGTAGGTTTCTTCTGGCGTTTATGCATTGTATTAACGAGTGGTGTTTTAGCATTTATGCTTTTCAGCGAAGGGGCAAAAGTCTTCTCTGAGGGTTATGAAGGTTATCCAAACTGGTTTGTAAATACCTTTGGTTGGGGAATGTCCATTAGCTTACTTGTCGTGGCATTTTTCCTTTCTCGCTTAAAATGGAAAAGCGAAACCAAATTAACGATTGATGAAACTAAAGGAGAATAAAATGACTACTGGCGCAATTATTATGATGATCATAGCCCTTACTTTATTGTGGGGAGGATTAATTTACGCGTTGCTTCGCTTACCGAAAGAAAACTAATCCTAAAATTAACCGCACTTTTATCTGTATCTAAAAGTTGGGCTTATCCACCAGCTTTTAGGTACGATTTTATGGATAAGTATTATTCTAGTATCATTAAGTAAAATAACGAGTTTTTGCTTTACCGCACTTCTAATCTTTAATAAAACCAAATTCTCCGCTTTCATCCATTTTTAAAATTGATGCGTAATTTTTTCGCCAATCCCCTAATACAATTCGGGTAAATTCTTCTTGTTGATGAATCGCCTCACGGTGTGTGTGTCCGTGAATTAATAAATTTACATCAAACTCTTGTACTTTTTCTGCCGTGAAGGCTTGGTTTACATCCATAATTTCCTGTGATTTCGCTTGTTTATCTTGATTACTCTTTGCTCGAATTTTATCCGCAATTATCACCCGCACTTTTAATGGCAAGCACAAAAACAAACGTTGCAGCCATTTTTGATGCACTCTACGGCGAAATTGTTGGTAAGCCTCATCATCAATACAAAGCGTATCGCCATGACAAAGTAAGATTTTTTTATCATAAAGTGTAATCAATTGATAATCAGGTAAAAGCTGAGCTCCCGTTTCTTTTGAAAAACGTTCACCAATTAAGAAATCACGGTTACCGTGCTGAAAATAACATTGCACACCTTGCTCGCTTACAGACTTAATTAAATCTTTAACTTGTTGAATCAATGTAGACTGCTCGTCATCACCAATCCAAAAATCAAAAAGATCACCCAAAATGTAAAGCCGTTCAGCCTGTGGGGCAAGATTATGCATAAAATCGACAAAAAGTGCGGTCAATTCTGGCTGAGTTTCGCTTAAATGCAAATCAGAAATAAAATAGCTATGTTTCATAAAAATTCCACGATTTTTGTTTAGATTAGCACATATTGAGATTGAATTTGCTATACTTTAACGAAATTTTGTATAGGGCATTCTCATGTTAAAACTACTTCGAATTTTCCTCGTATTAATCTGCTGTATTCTAATTTGTGTACTGGGTACGATTTATTCTTTTATCCGCTTTAAAAATCCAAGCAACGTAGGCATTGTTGCACGTTGGTTTGGACGCTTATATCCACTTTTTGGCTTAAAGGTAGAACATCGTATTCCTCAAGATCAGAAGCAAATTAGCCGCGCCATTTATATCGGTAATCATCAAAATAATTATGATATGGTAACAATCTCTTATATGGTGCAACCTCGCACAGTAAGTGTGGGTAAAAAAAGCTTAATTTGGATACCCTTCTTCGGCATTTTATATTGGGTAACGGGTAATATTTTCTTGGATAGAGAAAACCGCACAAAAGCGCATAATACGATGTCACAGCTTGCACGACGAATTAATGAAGATAATTTATCAATTTGGATGTTCCCAGAAGGCACTCGCAATCGCGGTCGCGGTTTATTACCCTTTAAAACGGGTGCATTCCATACGGCGATTTCAGCAGGTGTACCAATTATTCCAGTGGTGTGTTCAACCACGCATAACAAAATCAATTTAAATCGTTGGGATAATGGCAAAGTGATTTGCGAAATAATGGATCCAATCGATGTTTCAGGCTATACCAAAGACAACGTTCGAGATCTTGCGGCTTATTGTCATGATCTAATGGAAAAACGCATTGCCGAACTTGATGAAGAGATAGCAAAAGGAAACTAAAATGCCACGCCTTTCCCGCCGTCAATTATTAAAAACAGCTGCGATTTCTACCGCACTTTCCACAGTGCCAGCACCATTGTTAGCGGCAAGCCGTGAAAAACTAGTTGTGCCGCCACTAATTGAAGTTCGTCGCGGTCGCCCAATTGTATTAACAATGCAGGAAATGAATTATCCGTTAGATGGCTCACACAATGTGACGGTATGGGGATTCAACGGTAATTATCTTGGCCCAACCATTAAAATCAAATCAGGTAGCTTTGCCAAACTTAATTATCATAACAATTTGCCACAATCCGTTGCTTTATCTATTCAAGGTTTACAAGCATCAGGCGAACTGTTTGGCGGGGCAGCTCGAGTTCTCAAAAAAGGCGAATCTTGGGCACCCATCGTGCCTATTGAACAACCCGCAGCAAGCTGTTGGTATCGTTCCGCAACATTAGCCAACTCAGCCTATCAAACCTATCGTGGCTTAGCTGGAATGTGGTTAATTGAAGATGAGCAAAGCCTAAAAGCGAATCTTCCCAATAAATACGGCGTAGATGATATTCCATTGATTTTACAAGATATGGAATTTAACAATGATGGTCTCCAATTATTCAAACAAAATCAACCGCACTTTGTAGGCAATCGCTTATTAGTAAATGGTATTGAAGCACCATATTTAGATGTTGCACGGGGTTGGATTCGTTTACGTTTGCTCAATGCCTCATTAGCGCGTGCTTATGATTTACGCTTGGATAATGATCAAGAAATGCTGCTTATTGCACAAGATTTAGGTTTCTTACCAAAAGCGAAATCAATCAAATCTTTGGTTCTCTCGCCAGGAGAACGCGCAGAAATACTGGTTAATATGAATGAAATTGACAACGTATCTCTCATTAGCGGAAGTAAACGTAGCTTGTACGAAAAAATAAAAAATATGTTGTTCTCAGGCGATGAACTCGCTAATAACACTGTCCTTGAATTGCGCGCCAAGGGAGAAATGTCAGCATTTAATAAACAACCGAATCTAACTTTCGAAACGGATGCGCCAGCAATATTACAACAAGCCGTTGCACAAACTCGAGAATTTAATATTGATGTCACAAACGGTTTAATTAATCAAAGACGTTTTGACCCACGCAAGGTTGATGTTATGGCTCGTAAAGGCACCATTGAACGCTGGATTTTAAATGCAAGTTTACCTGTTGGATTTACTATTCAAGGTGCCAAATTTGTGGTGGAAAGCCAAGGAGAACATCAATTACAAGCTGAAGAATTAGCTTGGAAAGATACCGTTTGGGTAAAAAACAAAACTCAAATTTTAGTGAAATTTGATCAAGCATCTTCTGGCAACTACCCATTCTTATTTGGGGTATCGAATTTAATGTTAGAAGATATGGGCTGTCTTGGCGTATTGATGGTTCAATAGACAAAAAATTTAATCATAACCCAGTGGATATTCTATTAATCACTTCTTGAAAAATATTACTAGCCTTGCGCTTTTTCCAGTATAATCTGACCAATTTTCTGACAAATTAAAACAAGACGATGAATAAAAAACACACTTTAATTTCACTTGCTATTTTGACCGCACTTTATAGCCAACAAAGTTTGGCAGATTTGCATGAACAATGTTTAATGGGCGTGCCAAAATTTAGCGGTGAAGTCGTGACGGGTGATGTGAATTCTCTGCCTGTCTATATTGAAGCGGATAACGCAGAAATTAATCAGCCAAATGATGCGACCTATCAAGGTAATGTAGATTTGAAACAAGGCAATCGCCATTTGTTAGCACAATCCGTGCAGGTCAAACAATCTGGAAACCAATCAACACCTTTACGCATGGCTTATGTCCGCAATGGATTTGATTATAAAGATAATCAGATCAATATGTTGGGTAAAGATGCAGAGTTTAATTTAGATAGTCACGATGGTAATTTAACAAATTCAGAATATGAATTTGTCGGTCGTCAAGGACGTGGTAAAGCTGATAATATAACACTGCATAATAATTATCGTGTAATGAAGAATGCAACCTTTACGTCATGTTTGCACGGCGACAATGCTTGGGCAGTAGATGCGTCAGAAATTCGTCAATACGTGAAAGAAGAATATGCTGAAATGTGGCATGCTCGCTTTAAAATACACGGTGTTCCCGTCTTTTATACCCCTTACTTACAATTACCCATTGGAGATCGTCGTCGTTCTGGTTTATTGATTCCAAGCGCGGGAACATCTAACCGAGATGGTCTTTGGTATGCACAACCAATTTATTGGAATATCGCTCCTAATTATGATCTTACTTTCACCCCGAAATATATGTCTCGCCGTGGTTGGCAAGCAAATGGGGAATTTCGCTATTTAACCTCTATTGGCGAAGGTAAAGTGGCAGGAGAATATTTAGGTAAGGATCGTTACTCTGAATATGCTAGTGATAATCGAAAACGTCATTTGTTCTATTGGAGTCACAATTCTAGCTTTTTACAAAATTGGCGTCTAAATATTAATTACACCCGAGTAAGCGATAAACGTTATTTCAACGACTTTGATTCTATTTATGGACGCAGTACCGATGGTTATGCGAACCAATATGCTCGCATAGCTTATTATCAACCCAATTATAATTTTTCTCTTTCTGCACATCAGTTCCAAATTTTTGATGATATTGTAAACATCGGCCCTTACCGTGCAGTACCACAATTAGATTTCAACTATCACAAATATGATTTAGCGAATGGATGGTTAAATTTCAAATTACATTCACAAGCAGTTCGTTTTGATAATGACAGTAAATTGATGCCAACTGCATGGCGTTTCCATGCAGAACCTAGCCTAAATTCTTTAATGTCAAATAAATACGGCAGTTTGAATATTGAAACGAAACTTTATGCTACTCGCTACGAGCAGAAAAAAGGTTCAGGAAAAAATGCAGAGGACGTGCAAAAAACGGTAAATCGAGTTATTCCACAATTTAAAGTTGATTTACAAAGTGTATTAGCACGCGATATAACGTTCTTAAAAGAGTATACACAAACCTTCGAACCGCACGTGCAGTATTTATATCGTCCTTACCGAAATCAAAGCAATATTGGTTCAACACTTAATAATGATTATTTGGGATTTGGTTACGATTCAGCATTAGTACAGCAAGATTACTATTCGCTATTCCGTGATCGCCGTTATAGTGGTTTAGATCGAATTTCATCGGCAAATCAAGTTACCTTGGGTGGCACAACGCGTTTTTATGATATTGCTGGCGAAGAACGATTTAATTTATCTGCAGGTCAAATTTATTACTTAAGTAATTCTCGTATTGATGAAAACCCTGCGAATAAAACACCAACTTCATCATCTGCTTGGGCATTAGAATCTAATTGGAAAATAAGTAATAAATGGTATTGGCGTGGTAGCTATCAATTTGATACTCATACCAATTCAACATCATTAGCGAATACATCACTAGAATATAATCCTGAAAAAAATAATTTAATTCAGTTAAATTATCGATATGTGAACCAAGAATATATTGACCAAAACTTAGGTAAATCGGCTAACGCCTATCAACAAGATATCCAACAAGTGGGATTAGTTGTAGGCTGGGAAATTGCCAATAATTGGGCTGTAGTAGGACGCTATTATCAAGATCTCGCCTTACAAAAACCAGTAGAACAATATCTAGGCGTTCAATATAACAGTTGCTGTTGGGCTGCAAGTGTTGGTGTAAAACGCAATGTCACAAACCACCAAAACCAAACACGTAATGAAATTGTTTATGATAATAGCATTGGCATAACCTTAGAATTAAGGGGGTTAGGCAGCAATGACCATCAAAGCGGTATTCAAGAGATGTTAGAAAAAGGAAAACTACCTTATATTCGAGCATTTAGTTTGGATTAAACATTGTTCAATATAAACGTTAGATCAACAAAAAGAGCGGCTATTTTTAACCGCTCTTTTGTCACAATATACAAAATAAAATACTGATTAGAGATTACCTAACTTTTCGTTTAAAACACTGAGCAATTTATCTTTACTAATCATTTCTTTTTCACCAGAACGACGGTTCTTATATTCAATTTCGCCATTGTCTAGGTTTTTCTCGCCGATTACCACCATATGCGGTACGCCGATGAGTTCCATATCGGCGAACATCACGCCTGGGCGTTCTTTACGATCATCAAAAATCACATCTACGCCTTGCGATTGTAAAGTGCGGTAAAGTTCTTCAGCGTATTTTTGCACAGCTTCAGATTTGTGCATGTTCATTGGCACAATCGCCACAGTGAATGGGGCGATTTCGTCTGATGGCCAGATGATACCGCGTTCATCATGGTGTTGCTCAATGGCTGAAGCCACCACACGAGTTACACCAATACCGTAGCAACCCATCGTCATCACAAGAGGTTTACCATCTTCGCCTTGAACGGTCGCTTTCATCGCTTCAGAGTATTTTTTACCCAGTTGGAAAATATGTCCCACTTCAATACCACGTTTGATTTGAAGCGTGCCTTTACCGTCTGGGCTTGGGTCGCCTTCTACTACGTTACGTAAATCAAATACTTCAGGCATTGCTACATCGCGTTCCCAGTTCACGTTGAAGTAGTGTTTGCCGTCGATATTCGCACCACAACTAAAATCAGACATTAACGCCACAGTGCGGTCAATAATTGCAGGAATATTAAGATTTACCGCGCCTAACGATCCCACGCCTGCACCAATTTTCGCTTTGATTTCAGTTTCGTCCGCAAACTCAAGGGGATCTGCCACTAACGGGTGTTTTTGTGCTTTGATCTCGTTTAATTCATGGTCGCCGCGAATAATCAACGCAACAAGCGGTTGATTTTCGTCTGCACCTTTCACAATCAAAGTTTTTACGGTTTTCTCGATTGGTAAATTGAATTGCTCCACCAACTCCGCAATAGTTTTCGCATTTGGTGTATCAACTAAACACATTTCAGCGGTTGGAGCTTGGCGTTCGCCTATAGCAATTGCTTCTGCAAGCTCAATATTCGCGGCAAAATCCGATTCCGTTGAGAACACAACATCATCTTCCCCGCTTGAAGCTAACACTTGGAATTCGTGAGAAGCTGAACCCCCGATTGAACCTGTATCCGCTTGCACCGCACGGAAATCTAAGCCTAAACGGTTAAAAATGTTACTGTATACTTGATACATCACATCATAGGTTGCTTGCAAACTTTCTTGTGTCGTGTGGAAAGAATACGCATCTTTCATAATAAATTCACGCGAACGCATTACACCAAAACGAGGGCGCACTTCATCACGGAATTTCGTTTGAATTTGGTATAAATTAAGTGGAAGTTGTTTGTATGAAGAAACTTCTCGGCGGACTAAATCTGTAATCACTTCCTCGTGAGTTGGCCCAAGTACAAAGTTACGCTTTCCTCGGTCTTCAAAACGAAGCAATTCAGGGCCATATTGATCCCAACGACCAGACTCTTCCCATAATTCCGCAGGTTGCACAACTGGCATTAATACCTCAATGGCACCACCTTTGTTCATCTCTTCGCGAACAACTTTTTCCACTTTTTTCAATACGCGAATACCCGTCGGTAGCCAGTTATATAAACCTGATGCCATTGGGCGAATCATACCTGCACGCAACATTAATTGGTGGCTCACAACCTGAGCATCATTTGGCGTTTCTTTTAGGGTGGAAAATAAATATTGACTTGTACGCATTGTTTAACCTTAAATTCTAAGAACTGAAAAAATTGGTGCAAGTATAACAAAAAGTGCGGTCATTTTTAACCGCACTTTTAACACTTAGTCATTATTTTGCGCATTCGCCAAAATTACCTTATGTTCTTGAATCAATGCCATAAACGGCTGACCAAACCGCTCTAACTTGATAGAGCCCACGCCATTAATTTGCAACATTTCAATATTGCTTGTTGGCATATATTGTGCCATTTCTTGCAACGTCGCATCATTAAAGACAATGTACGGCGGAATATTTTCTTTATCGGCAATTTGTTTGCGTAAGAAACGCAAGCGTGCAAATAAATCCTTATCGTAATTTGCAACACCTTGACGTTGTGGATTATGAGCAATTTTACTGATTGCAGAAATACGAGGCATTGCCAATTCTAACGGTTCTTCGCCTTTCAAAATCACTTTCGCACTTTCAGTAAGTTGCAACGTTGGATTTAATTCACTAATAACCTGTTGCACAAAACCCAAATGAATAAGCTGACGAATGACGGACTGCCAATGCTCTTTACTTTTATCTTTTCCAATGCCATACACTGAAAGTTTATGGTGTTGGCGTTCAATAATTTTCTGATTGTGCATGCCACGCAACACCGCAATCACATAATGTGCACCAAAACATTGTCCCACTCGATAAATAGTAGACATTACTTTTTGCGCATCGACTAAACCATCATATTTTTTAGGAGGATCAAGGCAAATATCACAGTTATTGCATGGTGTTTGTCGATGCTCGCCAAAATAATTGAGAAGAACTAAACGGCGACAAGTCTGGCTTTCCGCAAATTCCCCAATAGCTTCTAATTTATGTTGCTCAATCTGACGCTGTGGCGTTTCTGGTTTTTCGAAGAGAATTTTTTGTAACCAAGCGTAATCAGCTGGTTCATAAAACAAAACCGCCTCGGCAGGCAAATCATCACGTCCTGCTCGACCTGTTTCTTGATAGTAAGATTCAATGCTACGTGGTAAATCAAAATGGGCAACAAAGCGCACATTGGATTTATTAATCCCCATTCCAAAAGCAATGGTTGCGACTACTACTTGAACATTATCACGCTGAAAATCCTGTTGCACACGTTCACGAATTGCCGTTTCCATTCCTGCGTGGTAAGCAGCAGCAGAGACACCTTTATTGCGTAAACTTTCCGCAATTCGCTCAACCTTATTTCTGCTGTTGCAATAAATAATCCCACTCTTACCCTTTTGAGCCAACACAAAACGTGTCAGTTGCTCCATAGGTTTGTATTTTTCTTCCAAGGTATAACGAATATTTGGTCGATCAAAACTACCAATGTATTTGTGCAGATTTTTCAGATTAAGATGCCGCAGAATATCTTGTTGAGTCGCATAATCTGCCGTTGCCGTAAGTGCCATAATCGGCGCATCAGGGAAACTGGCTTTTAAACCGCCAAGCTGGGTATATTCAGGGCGAAAGTCATGCCCCCATTGAGAAATACAATGTGCTTCATCAATCGCAATAAAGCAGACTTTGCTATAAGAAATAAGTTGAAAAAAACTGTTCGTCATCACTTTTTCTGGCGACACATAAAGTAGTTTAAGTTGCCCAGAAATAAGCTTATTTTGTACTTGTTGCTGCTGTGCTAAAGTCTGACTAGAATTAAGAAAATCCGCCTCAATTCCATTAGCTTGCAGCTGATCCACTTGATCTTTCATCAAGGAAATCAGCGGAGAAATCACTAAAGTTAAACCATCAAAACAAAGTGCGGGAATTTGGTAACAAAGCGATTTGCCATTCCCCGTTGCCATTACCACCAACGCATCTTGTCCATTTAAAGCAGCATTAATAACTTCTTCCTGCCCTTTACGGAAAGATTGATAACCGAAAACCGATTTCAAAACAGAAAGTGCGGTCGGTTTTTCTATTATTTTTGATAGTTTTGATAGTAAAGGAGAATCCAGCATTTTAGAACTGCACGTTCTCGCCATGTGCAGCACAGGCTTCAACGAAACAATCCCAAAAACGTTGTCCGTCATTAGAAACCCAGTCGCCATTTTTAAAAGCAAAATGGAAACCGCCTAATTTACTTGCAATCCAAAGCTCAAGCAGCGGTTCTTGCTTGTTAATCACTATTTGTGTGCGATTATCAAAGGTGATTGTAAATACTGAACCTTGCGTTTCGCAATCCACATCTGCGCCTTGGTTTTCCAATTCTTCTTCAATTTTTTGCCAAACTTGTTCAATATTTTGGTGAAATTCTGCAATATTCATAAAATTTTCCTGTTTAAATCTGATAAAATGCGGCAAATTATAAAGCCTTTCTCAAGCTTGTGAAAGGCGGATTTACCGATAAGTGAGAGAGAGAAAAATGAAAAAACTACTATCAATTTTAGTGCTTAGTGCAATTTGCATTGTGACAACAGGATGCGGCGTAAAAGGTTCTTTATATTTTCCTGAAAAAGATCAAGCTCAACAAACTCAATAATCTATTATCTAATATCATTCCCAAAATAACTAAAACAGGCACACAACATGAATTTCTTCCAATATAAACATAACAAACTTTATGCCGAAGATATGCCAGTTCAACAACTTGCTGAACAATTTGGCACGCCTCTCTATGTATATTCTCGCGCGACACTTGAACGCCATTGGCACGCTTTTGACTCTGCTTTCGGTAAGCACCCTCACTTAATTTGTTTTGCCGTGAAATCTTGCTCAAATATTGGCGTGTTAAATATTATGGCAAAACTTGGTTCAGGTTTCGATATTGTCTCGCAAGGCGAACTTGAGCGTGTACTGGCAGCAGGTGGCGATGCGTCAAAAGTGGTCTTTTCTGGCGTTGCGAAATCTCGAGAAGAAATTATGCGTGCATTAGAAGTTGGAATCCGTTGCTTTAATGTGGAATCAGTTTCTGAACTCAAGCACATTAACCAAATCGCAGGAGAAATGGGTAAAATCGCACCTATTTCTTTACGTGTAAATCCAGATGTTGATGCACATACTCACCCTTATATTTCAACAGGATTAAAAGAAAATAAATTTGGTGTAAGCGTAAATGAAGCTCGAGAAGTGTATAAATTAGCCTCAACGCTACCAAACATAAAAATAACAGGGATGGATTGCCACATAGGCTCACAGCTCACCGAATTACAACCATTCTTAGATGCAACAGATCGCTTAATTGTCCTAATGGAACAATTAAAAGAAGATGGAATTACATTAAAACATCTCGATCTGGGCGGTGGTTTAGGCGTGACTTATACGGATGAAACACCACCGCATCCAAGCGATTACGCAAATGCGTTATTAGAAAAACTAAAAAATTATCCCGAACTTGAAATTATTCTTGAACCTGGCAGAGCAATTTCTGCAAATGCAGGAATTCTAGTAGCAAAAGTACAATACTTAAAAAGTAATGAAAACCGTAATTTCGCCATTACCGACACAGGAATGAACGATATGATCCGACCAGCATTGTATGAGGCTTACATGAACATCGTCGAAATTGACCGCACTTTAGAAAGAGAAAAAGCCATTTATGATGTTGTGGGACCAGTTTGCGAAACGTCTGATTTCTTAGGCAAACAACGGGAACTTTCAATTGCCGAAGGGGATTATATTGCTCAATGTTCTGCTGGTGCCTATGGAGCAAGTATGTCATCAAACTATAACTCAAGACCCCGTACTGCAGAAGTTTTAGTAGATAGAGATAAATCCTATTTAATTCGTCGTCGAGAAACCTTACAGGAACTTTGGGCATTAGAATCGACCATTTAATATTTCTTATCTTAAAAAAAAGAGCGGTAAAAAATTATCTATTTTTCTACCGCACTTTTTCTATTTTTATCCATCAATAAACCTACCTCAAATAGTAAGTTTTTGAGATAAATCAAATTTTTTCTATTCTAGATTGGCATAGAATTGAATTCTTTATAAAATGTCATGCTTTTTAAAGTGGACTTCTAACCACTAAAGGGGAAATTATGCAAGATAAGCTAAAAGTTTTATTAATTGACGACCATCCGTTAATGCGTCGTGGCATTAAACAACTTGTAGAATTAGACGATAACTTTGAAGTAGTGGCTGACGTAAGCAGCGGCACAGAAGGGATTTCTGTGGCATTACAAACATCACCTGATGTGATCATTTTAGATCTCAACATGAAAGGACTTTCTGGGTTAGATACGCTCAAAGGATTACGTGCAGAAGGCGTTGATGCGCGAATTTTAATTTTAACAGTGTCTGATGCAAAAAATGATATTTATACTCTGATTGATGCTGGTGCAGATGGTTATTTGTTAAAAGATACTGAACCTGATACATTGCTAGAGCAAATCAAGCGCATAGCACAAGGCGAAGTCATTCTGAGTGATTCTATTAAAAATTTATTATTAGAACGTACTCACGAAGATAATCCGTTAGACAGCTTAACGGATCGTGAAATGGGCGTACTTCGTCAAATTGCAACTGGCTTATCAAACAAACAAATTGCAGCACAACTGTTTATTTCAGAAGAAACCGTAAAAGTACATATCCGTAATTTATTACGTAAATTAAATGTTCATTCTCGTGTTGCAGCAACGGTATTATTTTTTGAACAAAATCGTTAAAAATAATCATAAAAAATGCGCTAGGAGAGACTTAGTGCATTTTTCTTTAAAATTATAATATTTAAATTAGCTCAATAGATTTAATATCTTCTAATAAAACATACAATTCTTGTTTAATATTTTTTTCAAACTGTGCTTCTGCACTTTCTCGAGCTAAATCCAGACGCATTCTTTCTCTTTTCTCAAGTAGTTTACGGTCATCATGTGTAGGCATATCACGCACCACTTCATATAAATTAGCCATCGCAGGATAAGATGATAAATTCTTACCAAAAGGCCTTAATAGCATTGTAAGACGAATTACGCCTTCAGAAAGATTACATTCTCCAGACTGCATTGCACGAGCAATAATATCAATGCTCTCTTTTAATCGTATAACCCGATTATTCTTAGCTTTAGCAATCAATTCCTTTTGAACTTTTAACTGCTTTAATAAACGGATTGCATATAGAGTCAATCCAGTTACCAAGAAAAGTGCGATGACAAAAAATATCCAAATCATAGATTACCTAAATTGATTAATATCCATACGCTCGAAAGTGCGGTATAAATCATCTTCGCTTTCATCTTCAATGCCAAGTTCTTCCATTAACTCAGAAATTCGATCTAAGCATTCATCTACAAATTGTTGATCTGATTTACTAATAGTTTTACCCGCATCTAAAGCATCCAATAATTCATTAAGAATTTCATTATTTTCCAGATTTTCAAGCTCTTTCATTGGATCTTGTTTTTTCACCTGTTTTATTACAGGAATTACTTGACCTTTTTCAGGCTTATTAACAAATTCAACAACCAACGGTATCTTTTTCTTACTACCAATTTTTGGATCTTTAATTTCATTTTGAAGTTTATTCGCTTTTTCTTCAACCGCACTATGACGAGATCCTGAAGCTAAACCTTTATGCTTACGTTTTTTCTTATCTTCACGAGCTTTAGCATCCAATTCATAACGAGTAAGCTTTTTACCAGTGCGCGCTTTTGTTATATCTATTTTTTTATCTGCTTTGCGAATTGGCATAATATCTGTAATTCGACGTGTTTTTTTCTTACGAGCCATAGGGTACCTTTCTTAAAATTTTGTGGATTGTATCACTAGTGCGTATTTTTCTCACTAACAAACATAAACTTTATCTAAACTTATTTTGTTAAAGTATAAACTTCTAAAAAACAAAAACCCCATATCTTTCGACACGGGGTTCTTCTGTTTTTATGTGATTTAGATTTGTATCTGATAACCTGGCGGTGCCCTACTCTCACATGGGGAAACCCCACACTACCATCGGCATTACAGCGTTTCACTTCTGAGTTCGGTATGGTCTCAGGTGGGTCCACCGCACTATCGCCGCCAGGATAATTCTTTGATAACTCGTCTTCTCTTTTATCTCTCGTTACTCAGTCTTTCCTCTACCTTTCACTCGTTCTTATTGGTCACAAGCTGAATCCGATTTTCTTTCTATTAAGTCTTCTATATTTACTTTTCTTTGTTTAGTCTTTTACTTCTCTTTCGCTCTGCTTTTATTTGCTTCGCTTTTCATCTCTTACTTCACTTAGCTCCCAAAAACACTTGAGCGTTGTATAGTTAAGCCTCTCGGGCAATTAGTATTGGTTAGCTCAATGACTCACATCACTTACACACCCAACCTATCTACGTCGTAGTCTACAACAACCCTTACTGACTTAAA